>JBHYDA010000004.1:0-447345 GCA_051861265.1 Rubrivivax sp. | reverse complement strand
CAGGTCAACGGCGCCGTGGCCGACCTCGACCGCATGACGCAGCAGAACGCCGCGCTGGTGGAAGAAAGCGCCGCCGCCGCCGAGAGCCTGCGCGAGCAGGCGCAGAAGCTGTCTGCGGTCATCGGCGGCTTTGCGCTGGGCAGCGGCTCGGAGCCGGCCTTCGTGGCCCCGCCAGTGGCTGCACCGGCCGCCCCCTCAGCAACAGCCACCGCCGTGCCGGCAGCCCCGGCCGTCTCTGCAGCATCGCCAGCACCTGCTGCCCCCGCCGCGCTGGCGCGTGCGGTGGTGAAGAAGGCCCAGGCCAAGAGCCTCGCGCCGCGGGCCGCGGCCCCCGCCGCCCCGACTGCCGTCAAGGCTGCATCGGTGGCCGCACCGGCACCGGCCCCCTTGGCCGCACCGGCACCCGCCTCGCGCGCCGACGCGGGCAACGACGGCGACTGGGAAACCTTCTAAGCCAGGCCCGGCTCGCCGGGCGCTTTCACACCGCGCCCGCGCGGCGCAAGGTTTCCAGCACCGGCCGGCGCAGCACTTCGCGCAAGCCCCACCAGCCGGCCATCAGCGCCAGCAGGGCGCCGGCCGCGGTGCCGATCAAGGGCACCCAGGGCGAGGGCGTCCACGCGAACTGGAAGGCGAAACGCGCCAGCGCCCAGCCCAGCACCATCGCCACCAGCGAGGCCAGCAACCCGGCCAGCGCGCCCACACCCAGCAGTTCGGTGCGCTGCACCTGCGCCAGCAGGCGACCGCCGGCGCCCATCGCCCGCATGATGGCGAACTCGCGCGAGCGCGCCTCGCGCGTGGCCGAGATGGCCGAGAACAGCACCACCAGGCCCGCCACCAGCGTGAAGCCGAAGAGGAACTCGACCGCACGCACCACCTGGTCGAGCACACGCTGCACCTGCGCGATGCTGGCCGAGACGTCGACGTTGGTGATGTTCGGGAAGTCGCGGCTCAGCCGGCTGTCGAAGCTGGGGCCGGCCGGTGCCGAGGCGGCCGCAACCGGTGCCGCAGCGGCCGGCGCCCGGAAGGCGCTGATGTAGGTCAGCGGCACGTCGTCCATGCGGCCTTGCGGGAACATCACGAAGAAGTTGACCCGCATCGAGCCCCAGTCGACCTTTCGCAGGCTGGTGATGCGGCCTTCGCGAAACTGCCCCGCGATATCGAAACGCAGCGTGTCGCCGAGCTTCAGGCCCAGCTGCTGCGCCAGGCCTTCTTCCACGCTCAGGCCACCCGCTTCGTCAGGCACCCAACGGCCGGCCACCACGGCATTGCCCGCCGGGGCCTGTGCGCTGTGGCTCAAGTTGAACTCGCGCTCCACCAGGCGCGCGGCGCGCTCGTCGGTGTACTGCTCGGCTTTCGTGGGCTTGTCGTTGATGGCGACCAGGCGGCCGCGGATCATCGGGTACCAGTCGTAGTTCTTCACGCCGGCACCGTCCAGCGCGCCGCGGAAGGCCTCGGCCTGGTCGGGCTGGATGTTGATGACGAAGCGGTTGGGCGCATCGGGCGGCGTGGCCTGGCGCCAGCTGGCGATGAGGTCGGTGCGCAGCAGCACCAGCAGCATCAGCGCCAGCAGGCCCACGGCCAAAGCCGAGACCTGCAGCACGGCGAAGGCCGGCCGCGCCGCGATCTGCCGCGTGGCCAGCACCAGCCAGCGCGGCGCGCGGCTCTCGGGCACCGAACGCTTGAGCAGCAGCACCGCGCCCCAGGACATCAGCGCGAACAGGCCGATGGCCAGCGCGAAGCCGCCCACCGCGATGGCGCCGAGCTTGAGATCGGACGACACCGCCATCAGCAGCGCCACGAAACCCAGCGCACCCGCAGCCAGCACGCCGGCCGACGAGGCATTCAGCGAGCCCACGTCGCGGCGGATCACGCGCAGCGGCGGCACCTGCGCCAGCTGCAGCACCGGCGGCAAGCCGAAGCCCAGCAGCAGCGTCATGCCCACGCCCAGGCCGAAGAGCGCCGGCGCGATGCCCGGCGGCGGCAGCGCCGCCGACACCAGCCCGGCCAGCAGCCAGACGAAGACGTTGTGCACCAGCAGCCCGATGAGCACGCCGGCCACGCTGGCCAGCAGCCCGACGAAGGCGAACTCCAGCGTGTAGGCGGTGGCGATGCGGCGCTGGCTCAGGCCCAGCACGCGCAGCATGGCGCAGTCGTCCAGGTGGCGCGATGCGAAATCGCGTGCCGCGATGCCCACCGCCACCGCGGCCAGCAGCGCCGCCAGCAGCGCCACGAGGTTGAGGAATTTCTCCGCGCGGTCCAGCGTCTGCTGCATCTCGGGGCGGCCGCTGTCGATGCTTTCCACGCGCAGGCCGCGCAGCGTCTGCGCCTGGATCTGCTGCTCCACCCAGGCCACGTACTCGCGCACCACGGCCTCGCCGCGCGCACCGGCCATCGCGGGCGGTGCGGCCACCGCGAGGCGGTAGTTCAGGCGGCTGGCGGGTTGCACGAGGCCGGTGGCGGCGAGGTCGGCTTCGGCCAGCATCACGCGGGGAGAGAAGCTCGTGAAGCCGGCGCCGCGGTCGGGCTCCACCACGATGAGGCGGGCCACGGTCAGGGCCGAATCGCCCAGCAGGAGCTTGTCGCCCACCTGGATCTGCAGCGCGTCCAGCAGGCTGGCGTCCACCCACACCGTGCCCGGCGCGGGCGCGGCGGCCACGGTCTGCACCGCAGCGGTGGGGCTGTCTTTCAGCTGCAGCTTGCCGCGCAGCGGGTAGGCCGGGCTCACGGCCTTCACGGCCACCAGGCGCGTGGCGCCGCCGCGTTCGTCGGGCGCACGCGCCATGCTCGGGAAGACGACGCTCGGCGCCACCTGCAGGCCGAGCTGTTGCGCCTTGGCCACCAGCGTGGGCGGTGTGGCCCGGTCGCTGCCCACCACGGCATCGCCGCCCAGCAATTGCCGTGCATCGCGCTGCAGGCCGTTGCTCAGGCGGTCGGCGAAGAAGCCCACGGCGGTGAGCGCGGCCACCGCCAGCGTCACGGCAATGGCCAGCAGCCGCAGCTCGCCGGCACGGAAGTCGCGCAGGGTCTGGCGCCAGGCCAACGCGGCGGCCGAGGGGGGTCTCAGGGTTTGTTCCATGTCGACACGGTAGCTGAAAGGCCACGGCCCCGTCCGTCATCGGTGCACCGACACCCGGCAAGGCCAAGGCGTGCTGCGCTAGGCTGCGGTTTTTCCAGACCACCCCCTGCCCGCCATGCACATCGCCATCTGGCTGCTTGCCATCTTCGTTCTTGCGCTGTGGTCGCTGCTGGCCTGGGCGGTGGGCGCGCTGCTGGGCCTGGACCCGAGCTGGGTCACCGACATCGGCTCGCTGGCCGGGCAGGTGCCCTTCGGCGCGCTGATCGAGGCCTGGATCCCGGGCTGGCAAGCGCTGCTGACGGCCACGCTGGAGTTCACTCGCACCGCGCTGGGCTGGCTGGGCGGCTTCAGCCAGGTGCTGGTGTGGGTGCTGTGGGCCGTGGGCGCGGTGGTGATCGTGCTGTGCGCGGGGCTGCTGAGCCTGCTGGTGGCGGTGATCCGCCGCAACATGCCGCAGCCGCCCAGCACGCCGCCCAACGCGCCGCAGAGCCCGGCGGCCCGGGCCTGATCAGGCTTCGGCGAACACCGCGTCCAGCGCTGCCACCCAGCGCTGTTTCTGGTCGGCCGGCACGAAACTGGCCTCGAAGCTGTTGCGCGCCAGCGCGTAGGCGTGTTCGCGGCCCAGCTGCGGCAGCGCCGCGAAGGTCTCGACGAAGTTCTGGTTGATGTAGCCGCCGAAGTAGGCCGGGTCGTCGCTGTTGACCGTGGCGCACAGCCCCGCGGCCAGCAGCGCGGGCAGCTGGTGCTCGGCCATCGTGCGGTAGACGCAGAGCTTCACGTTGGACAGCGGGCACACCGTCAGCGGCATGCGCAGCGCGGCCAGGCGCTGCACGAGCGCGGGGCTTTCCACGCAGCGCACGCCGTGGTCGATGCGCTCGACCTGCAGCACGTCGAGCGCGCTCTCGATGTAGGCCGGCGGGCCTTCTTCACCGGCATGGGCCACCACGTGCAGGCCGAGCTCGCGGCAGCGCGCGAAGACGCGCGCGAACTTCTCGGGCGGGTGGCCGCGCTCGCTGCTGTCCAGGCCCACGCCGATGAAGTGCTGGCGGTAGGGCAGCCCGGCTTCCAGCGTGGCGAAGGCCGCCTCTTCGCTGAGGTGGCGCAGGAAACACAGGATCAGCGCGCTGCTCAGGCCCAGCTCGCGCTGCGCGCGTTCGCAGGCGCTCACCAGGCCCTGCACCACGGTGCCCATGGGCACGCCGCGCTCGGTGTGCGTCTGCGGGTCGAAGAAGAGCTCGGCGTGCACCACGTGGTCGGCCGCGGCGCGCTGGAAGTAGGCGTAGGCCATGTCGTGGAAGTCTTGCGCCTGCAGCAGCACGCTGGCACCGGCGTAGTAGATGTCCAGAAAACTCTGCAGGTCGGTGAAGGCATAAGCCGCCCGCAACGCCTCCACGCTGGCATAGGGCAAGGCCACGCCGTTGCGCTGCGCCAGCGCGAAGATCAGCTCGGGCTCCAGCGAACCTTCGATGTGGATGTGCAACTCGGCCTTGGGCATGCGGCACAGCAGGGCCTGGAGCGCAGGGTCGAGCGTGGAAGGAAGGGCGGCGGCGGGCGTGGTCATGGCGGGGCTTTCAGGAAGCGGGCGGCTCGGGGCTGCAAGGTCCTGAAGATACCCTGCCCTTTCGTCCGCCCCCAAGGCCCGCTGAGGTGCCGGCTGCGGTACAACGCGGCCCGATGTCCTCGCTTTCCAGTTCACCACCGCCCTCCGCCGCGCAGCCGGCCAGCCCCCCACCCTCGCACCGCCAGACCACGCTGCTCGGCCTGCTGCTGCTGGGCCTGGTGCTGCTGTTCGCATGGCAGTCCTGGCGCGCCGACCGCGAAGACCAGTTGCAGAACCTGCGCACCGTGGCCGAGCTGGCCGAGCGCGGCACCGACCGCTACTTCCAGCAGCAACAGCGCTCGCTCAGCGAGCTGGCGCTCTTGCTGATGCAGGGCGGGCGCCTGGCCGAGCCGGCCCAGTTGCACGAACGGTTGCGCGCCTACAAGGAGCGCCACGACGAACTGCAGGGTGTGCACCTGCTGGCGCTGGACGGCAGCTACCTCGGCAGCTCCACCACACCCGACGTGACGCAACTGCCCAGCGTGCAGAGCCAACGCAACTTTCCGCAGATCGTCGCCACCCTGCAGCCCGGGCAACCGATGGAGCTGGCGCGGCCCTTGCGCGGGCCGGTGAGCCAGCGCTGGATCCTGCCGCTGCGCCTGGTGGTGCGCGACAACCAGGACCGGCCGGTGGCCTTTCTGGTGGCCGCCGCACCGGTGGAACTGGTGCAGACCTTCTGGAGCGACGCCCCCGTGGTGCGCGACGCCGCGCTGGCCCTGCTGCGCGACGACGGCTACCTCATCAACCGCTTCCCCCTGCCAGACGGCGTGAGCGACGACGCGACCTACAGCGCGCCGCGCACCGGTGCGCTCATCGAGCACCTGCGCGCCCAGGGCTTTCCGCGCCGCGGCACGGTGGAGGGCCGCAGCTCCCTGGCCGAGCAGGACAACGCCACCGTCTACGTGCGCCTGGGCAGCTTCCCGGTGACCATGCTGGTGACCATGCCGCACCAGCGCATGCTGCTGAACTGGTGGGACCGCGCTGCCGGCCCGCTGCTGCTGATGGCCATGCTGGCCGCGCTGGGGCTGCTGATCTTCCACCACCTGCGCCAGCGCGAGCACGAGTGGAGCCACGAGCGCGAGATGACCGAGCGGCGCCTGCGCGAGAGTGAGGCGCTGCTGCAGCGCACCGGCCAGGTGGCCCGCATCGGGGGCTGGCGCATCGACGTGGCCACCCGCGCCGTCACCGCATCGGCAGGGCTCTTCCGCATCCTGGAGATCGGCGAGGACGAGCCGCTGGACATCGCGCGCGGGCTGGGCTTCTTCCCCGAGCAGGCGCGGGCCGACGTGGCGGCGGCGCTGGAGCGCTCGCTCGCCGACGGCAGCAGCATCGACATGGAGCTGCCCTTCGTCAGCGCCACCGGGCGGGCGTTGTGGGTGCGCCTCGTCGGTGAGTGCGAGTTCGAAGACGGCCAGCCTTTGCAAGTGGTGGGCGCGCTGCAGGACGTGTCGGAGTACCGCCAGCGCCGCGTCGAACTGCAGCAGGAGCAGGCACTGCGCCAGCGCGCCGAGCAGCAGACCCGCGAGCTCGACGAACTGCTGGCCGAACGCGGCGAGATGCTGGACGTGCTGGCGCACGAGGTGCGCCAGCCGCTGAACAACGCCTCGGCCGCGATGCAGAGCGCCAGCGCGGCGCTGAAGGAAGTGGGCAACGCGGCGGTGGCCTCGCGCCTGGCGCGGGCCCATGCGGTGATGAGCCAGGTGACGGGCAGCATCGACAACACGCTGGCCGTGGCCACGCAGCTGGCGCGGCCCGGGCCCATCCGCCGCGAAGACACCGACATCGACATGCTGCTGGCCACCGCCATCACCGACGTGCCGGTGGAGCAGCGGGGCCGCGTCGCCATCGAACGCCAGACCGCCACGCGCACCGTGCTGGCCGACATGAGCCTGGCCCGGCTGGCGCTGCGCAACCTGCTGGTCAACGCGCTGCGCCACGGGCCGGGCAGCACGCCGGTGACGGTGCGGGTGTCGGATTCCGACGAACCGCTGGCGCTGATGATCGACGTCGCCGACGGCGGCCCGGGCATCGAGCCGGGCATGGAAGCCCGCCTCTTCGAGCGTGGCAGCCGCGGCAGCGGCAGCGCTGGCCACGGCCTGGGCCTGTTCATCGTGCGGCGGGTGATGGAGCAGCACGGCGGCCACGTGCTGCTGCTGCAGAACCAGCCCGGCGAGGTGGTGTTCCGCCTTGTGCTGGAGCAGACGGCCGACGACTAGGGGCAGGCTGCGCAGTCTGAGGGGTTTGGCGAACGCTTGCCGTTGAGGGCTGGGTCACGCATCTTTTCTGCATCCACCTCGGAGCCCCGTCATGCACCATCCTGTCCCACATGCCGCCCCGCACCCTGCGCTCAGGCGCCGTGCCCTTCTGGCCGCCTGCGCCAGCCTCAGCCTGCCCGCCCTGGCCCAGACCGGTGTGCTCAACCGCGCGCAGCAACTGCTGCCGCCGCCCGGCGCGCCGCTGAAGCCCAACCAGCGTGTACAGGGCACGATGGACGTGCAGGCCGGCGGAGGCCTGGTGTCGATGCGCTCGTTGGCCACCACCGTGGACGCCGACATCGGCCGCAAGACCGCCGAGAAGCTCAACAGCGCCCAGGGCGAACGCGAACTCGCCGCCGCGCAGGCGCGCCTGGGCATCGGCGCCGCCTCGCGCGTGAGCAAGGCCGACGTGCAAGCAACCGCCGACAGCCTGGCCGGCCGCACGCTGTACGAATCGCAGGCACAGCATGTGACGCTGGCCAAGCTCACCATCGTCAACCTCAGTGCCACCGCGGCCGATGGCAGCCGTGTGCAGCTGAACCTGCAGCTGAACCCCGACACCGACGCCCTCACCGGCGCCAGCCTGCGCTACCAGCCGGCCGGTGCGCGCGCAGGCGATGAATTCATCAGCGCCAAGAAGGGCCCCGGTGCCGCGGTGGTGAAGATCGAAAAGATCGAACGCCTGCCCCAACAGGGCGGCCTGGCGCTCAGCGGCAGCTTCCATGCCGGGCCCCTGGCACCGGGTGTACTGGCCAAGCAGCTGAAGGGGCAGACGCTGGCGCAGCTCAGCGGCCGCTTCAACTTCACCGAAGTGCCCCTGCGTTGAGGTGCCCGCGCGGCGGGCGCCGCGCGAGCCAGCTTCAGCGGCGGATGAACTCGACGCGTCGGTTGTTGGCCTTGCCCTGCGGCGTGGTGTTGGGCTCGGCAGGCTGGCTCTCGCCCTTGCCATCGGCGGCCATGCGCTCGGCCGCGATGCCGAACTCGCCGGCCAGCGCGGCCTTCACGGCCTCGGCACGGCGCTTGGAGAGGTCGAGGTTGCGGGCATCCTCGCCATCGCTGTCGGTGTGGCCGACGATCTGCACCTGCACGGCGGCGTTGTCCTTCAGCACCGCGGCGATCTCCTTGAGCACGCTGTAAGACTCGGGCTTGATGCGGTCGGCGTTGACGTCGAAGAGGATGCCGCGCGTGACGAAGCGGCCTTCGGTGATGAGCTTGTTGCGCATGTCGGGCGCGCCCACCGCGATGCGCAGGTTGCTCACGTACACGGCCCCGGCGAAGAGTTGCGTCGACATCAGCATGGAGTACGACAGGGTGGGGTCGAAAGCACGCGGCAGGTCCCAGACCTTGCTCTCGTTGATATAGAGGCGCACCCGGGTCTTCTGGCGCCAGATCGAGACGCGGTTGGGCCCGCCCAGCTTCCAGGGCAGCGGCACGCTGTTTTCCAACACCGGCTGTTTGGCCTTGTCGAAGACCCAGGTGTGCGTGATGTGGGCGCTGCCCGAGGGCACCGGGTGCAGATCGAAACCCGCCTGCGTGTCGCTGCCAAAGTTGGGGTCGAAGTTCAGCGTGCGGCTGCTGGTGGTGGGGAAGTGCACCCGCAGGCCGGAGAGGTTGTCCGAAAGGTCGTCGCTGACCATCATGTCGAACTCCATCGTGAAGTTCTCGGGCAGCGCCTGCACAAATTCGGGGTAGACGAGGCCGCGGTCGGGCAGCTTCAGCCAGGGTACGGGCTGGCCGTCGATGCGCACCACCTCGCCGCCGGCATTGGTGTTCCAGCGCGCCGGGAAATCGCCCAAGGTGTCTTGCGAGAAGTCTTCGAAGGCCACCACCTGCTCGCCGGGCACGAAGTCGAACTTCGAATAGGCCTTCAGCGCGCCGGCCGCGCCCGCGGCCACCGTGGGTGCGGCCACGGCGCCTGCGGCCACGGCCGGCGCGGCGTTGGCGGCCGCCGCGGGCTCGGCCGGCTTCGGGGCTGTGTCCTTGTTCTTGTCCTTCCTGCGGAAGAGATTCTTCAGCCCTTGCTCGGCGCGGTCGAGCGTGCGGTCGATGCCACGGTCGATGGCGTTGTTGGTGCGGTCGGTGGCCTTGTCACGGGCCGTTTCCTTGGGGTCGATGACCTGGGCGTGCAGCAGGCCGGTGGCGGTCAGCAGAAGCAGGGCGGCGATGGGTTTCATGGCGGGGCTCGGCGGTCTGGGGTGGAGGGGACGTGGGGGCTCCCATGCCAGAACGCAGAACCGCGCCCGAAAACCTCATGCCGGCGCTCAGCGGGGCGCTGCGGGCCGCGCCGTCTGCCCGGTCTGCCCCACCGGCCGGATGGCCCCGCAGTCGGCGCCCAGCCACTGGCCGCGCTGCGTCATCTGCACCTCTTGCGGGCGGCCGTCTTCGACGGTGCGGATCTTGAAATCGCCCGCGTAGCTGGCGGGCGTCAGCAGGCTCAGCCGGCCTTCGCCGCTGGACGGCGGCGGCCCCGAGCACTGGAAGGTGATCTGCCAGATGTTGCCGCTGCGCGTGGCCTTCTGCTGGCAATCACCCTCGGTAGCCGGCGGCGCGCTGCGCTCCACATCGGCCTGGGTCATGCAGATGCGCACGCTGTTGCCTTGCGCACCCAGGCCCACGCCCTGGCGCGCCATCATGGCTTCCATCATCTTGCGCTGTTCAGGCGGCAGCTGCGCCATCTGCGCCTGCATCTCTTTCAGGGCCGCTTCAGCGCGGCCGTCGCTGGTCTTCAGCGTGAAGCTGTTCTCCCACAGGCCGGCGCGCAGCTGCAGCTGTTGGGCGTGCGCGGGCGCCAGGGCGGCCAGCACCAGGGTGCCGGCGCAGAGAAGGCGGAAAGCTTGGGGCATCGGAGGTCTCCGTAGTCAGGGGATGGGTCTCGGTCTCGGCCAGTGTTTCAGCCCAGGCCGCCAAGGCCGCGGCCTGCAGCTGGCCCGCTGCGGTGCCGTCCAGCACCGCAGCGGCCTGGCCAGGCCACCCGGCCGCCGCCGGCAGCGTGGCCAGAGTGTGGGCGTGCAGCGCGGCCTGCGCCACCCCTTGGCCGAGCCAGGGCGGGGTCTGCACCAGCGCATCGCCCACGGCGCAGCAGGGCAGGCGGCCGGCGAGTACGGCTTCGGGCAGCTGCCAGCGCCGGGCCGGCGGGGCGCGGTAGAGCGCCGGCGCGCCAGCGGGCTCGGCCCGGGCCAGGACTTGCAGCAAGGTCTTCTGGCGCCAGCATGTGGCCGCGGCGAGCAAGCGCGCGAGCAGCGCCGCGGTGCTGGCCGTGCCGGGCCCGGCCGCCGCATCGGCGCCGGCCTCGGGCCCGTGCAGGCGCTCGGTGACGCTCAGCCGGCCGCTGGCGGCCTGGTGCACCAGCCAGGTCTGCGCCTGCCGATCGCGCAGCAGCCACAGGCCCGCGGCGGCCGGTGCCGGCGCGGCCAGCGTGAAGCTGCGGTAACGCTGCCGCTCGCCGCTGAGCTCCAGCGCGCCGGCATCGCCGCACGCCGCCAGCAAGGCCGTCTGCAGCGCGCGCCGGCCACCGCTGGCGTCCACCAGCGCGGCGGCCTGCAGCAGACCCGTGGGTGCGGCCGGCGGGCCATCCACCACCTCGGCAGCCTCCGACAGCTGCCACAGGCCACCCGCCCACTGCAAACGCAGACGCGGCAGCCGCCAGCGCTGCACGCCGGGGCGCGCCTGCAGCAGAGAGCCCAGCGCCGCGTGCAAGGACGCCTTGTCGGGCAGCAGCGGCCAACGTTCGCGCGCGCAGCCTTCGACGCTGCACAACTGCAGAACGCCCGGGCCCACGCCCTGCGCGCGCAGCGCCTCGCCCAGGCCAGCCAGCCAGGCGGGCGGATCCAGCCACAGCGCGGCCGGCAGGCGGTGCACGGGCTCGGGCGGCGGAGCGGCCGCATCGTCGCCGGGCGGCGTGGTGTCCACCACGGTCACCGCCAGGCCCCGCGCCTGCAACGCCAGTGCCGCCAGCAGGCCGGCGACGCCGGCGCCGAGCACGATCACGCGGCCTTGCGGAAGGCCCTGCGGTTCGCCCGGCTGCCCAGCGGCCGGCAAAGGCGGGGTCGGTGTCATGGGGAGTCGACCGCGGCCGCTCAAGCCTTGGCCAGCGGCACGCCCAGGCCCTGCGCGCCGACCTCGGGCTGACTCGCCATCACCAGGAAGAACAGGCCCTGGGCCTGCGTGCCCATCGCAGCACGCGCCTGCGCCTGCAAGACCCGCATGGCGCCGTCCTTGTCCAGGCGCTGGCCGTCGCTGCGGAACATGTCGCCGGGGAAAAACATGTTGCCCGGGAACAACATGTCACCAGGAAAGAACATGTCGCCCGGGAAAAACTGTGCGCCGGGCAGCGTGTCGGCCAGGCTGGCCTGGCGACCGCCGCCGGCCTTGAACTGGCCGGAGACGAACACATCGGCGACGCGGCCCTTCTCCAGCCGCGCCACCAGCAACTGTGCGGGCACGATGGCGCCCTCCTGCTTCAGGCTCAGGCCCTTGAGCAAGGCCTCGCGCAGCGCCTCGCCACGCAGGCCCTTGAGGCGGCGCGGCTCGGCCAGGTCCAGCACCAGCGCTCCGCCGGCGGCAAAACTCAGGCGGGTGTGGGTGGCGCCGGCGGTCAACGCGGCGGTGGCGATCAACAATTGGCGGCGGGTGCGCATCACTGACAACTCCTGCATTCAGGTCGGGGAAGGGGCCCGCGGCATGTGAGCGGGTGTGCAGGTAAGAACGCAAAGGCGGCGGCAATCCCCTCAAGGGCGGGAGCACGGACCCGGTGCAGCCCCCTAGGATCGGCCATCGCCGCTGCCTGACCGGTCCCTATGCCTGCGCCCTGCCCTGCTCCCCAGCCGCCCGAAACCGTGCTCGCCAGCGCCGAAGCCGAAGCCGACACAGGCCGCCTCGCACAAACCGCCGCACAGCTGGTGCCGCTGTTCTATGCCGACCTGCGGCGCCTGGCACGGCGTGTGCGCTACGAATCGCAGGCCTCGGAAACGCTGCAGACCACGGCGCTGATCCACGAGGTCTACCTCAAGCTGCGCCAGGTGGAGCGCTGGAACGACCGCCAGCACTTCATGCGCGCCTCGGCCATGGCCATGCGCCAGGTGCTGGTGGACGACGTGCGCGCACGCCTGGCGCAGCGCCGCGGTGCGGGCGCAGCGCATGTGTCGCTGGACGACGCCGAGGCCGAGCAGGTGGCCGCCGCCGATGTCGATGAACGCGTGGTGGTCATCGACGACGCGCTGCGCCGCCTGGCCACGCTGAGCCCGCGCCTGAGCCAGACCGTGGAGTGCCGCTACTTCGCCGGCTACAACGAGAGCGAAACGGCCGAAGCGCTGGGCGTTTCACTGGCCACCGTGCAGCGCGACTGGGCCAAGGCCCGCGCCTGGCTGCACCGCGAACTGGGCGGGCTGTCGTCACCCGTGGCGTGAGCAGCGCAACGCGCCGGGCTCAGTTGGCGGCGGGCCAGCCCTTGCGCAGCGCCTGCGCCTGCGCCAGATAAGGCGCCGCGGGCGCGCCCAGCGCCGCCCAGATGGCCTCGGCCCGCGCCAGGCGCTGCTCGGCCAGCGGCCACTCTTGCCGCGCCGCGTGCCAGCGCGCCTGCGTGAGGTGGCCCACGCCGCTGAGCAGGTGGGCCGGGCCCCATTGGCGCTCGGCGCGGCCCTGCAGTTCGTTCAGCGTGGCCTGGGCTTCTTCGAAGCGGCCCAGCGCGATTTGCGCTTCGGCCACGCCGGCCAGCGCCGAGAGCGTGTGCTGGCTGGCCGGGCCGGCGTATTGCTCGGCCAGGGCCACGGCCTCCTGCAGCAGGGGCAGGGCCTCGGCGGCAGCACCGCGACGCAGCACCATCTTGCCCAGGTTGTTCTGCAAGGCCGCCTGGGCCGCCGAGGGCGGCAGGTGGGCGCGGCGCAGGTCCAGCGCCTGCTTGAAGAGGCGCTCGGCCTCGTCGGCGCGGCCTTCGCGCAGCGCCAGCGCGGCCCAGTTGTTCAGCGTGTTCAGGCCGTCGGCGCTGTGCTCGGCCTTGAGCGCCTGCCAGATGGCCCAGGCGCGTTCGTAGTCTTGCCGCGCCGGCGCCAGCTGGCCGGCGTGGTAACGCGCGGTGGCCAGGTTGTTGAGCAGCGTGGCGGTGTCGACATGGCGTTCGCCAGACAGCGCCAGGCGCTGCGGCAGCGCCGCTTCCAGCAACGCCACGCTCTCGGCGGCCTGGCCGCGCGCGCGCAGCAACTGGGCTTCGAGCAGGCGGCTTTCCAGCAGGCGGTTGCGGGCGGACGGGCCTTCGGCCAACCACTGCGCCTGGGCCTGGCCCAGCAGCTCGCCGGCGCGTGCGGCCTGGCCGGTGCGCCACAGGCACAGCGCGAGGTCGTGCCGCGCCTGCGCCAGCACGGCCGGCGTGAGCGCAGCGCTGCGCTGCAGCAGCTGCTCGAACAGCGGCACGGCGCCCACGTAATCGTTGAGCTGGAAGTAGAGCTGTGCCAGCGCCAGCAGCGTCTCGGCCGCGGCGGCGGGGTCGCTGTCGAGATCACGCACC
Source organism: Rubrivivax sp. (assembly GCA_051861265.1). Classification (GTDB taxonomy): domain Bacteria; phylum Pseudomonadota; class Gammaproteobacteria; order Burkholderiales; family Burkholderiaceae_C; genus Rubrivivax. The sequence continues at coordinate 433,915 of JBHYDA010000004.1, read as the reverse complement.
AGGCGCTCGGCCGCTTGCGCCAGCATCTTGCGCGCCGTGGGCTCGCCCGCACCCGCACCTTGCTCACCGGCGGCGCGGAACATCGTCAGCAGCGCATCGCGCACGGCCTTGTTGCTGGCGGCCTCGCTGCGTGCGATGTCGCGTTCACGCGCGGCTTCGCGCGCCTGCCAGGCCACGCCCGCCAGGCCGCCCACCAGGCTGAGCAGCACCAGCGCGCCTGCACCCACGGCCACGCGGTGGCGGCGCACCAGGCGCGAGAGCACGTAAGCCGGCGCTTCGCCGCGGGCCAGCACCGGCAGGCCCTGCTGCCAGCGCTGCAGCTCGTCGCGCAGCGCGCTGGCGTCTGAGTAACGCTGCGCCGGTTCGGCGCGCAGGCAGCGCAGCACGATGGCATCGAGATCACCGCGCAGCGCCGCGCGGTCGGCCGCCGCGGCCAGGCTGCTGGGGGCTGCCGGCTGCTGCGCCGCGTCCAGGCGCTGCACGGCGCGCTGCAGCGCACTGCCCTGCAGCTGCCAGGGCAGCTGGCCGCCCAGCAGCTGGTAGAGCATCACGCCCAGGGCGTACACATCGGCCGAGGGCCCCACGGGCTGGCCCTGCAGCTGCTCGGGCGCGCAGTAGGCGGGTGTGAGGCGCAGCGCCACGGTGGGGTGCAGGTCGCTGGTGTCCAGCGTGTCGGGCTCGGCCAGCTTCGCGATGCCGAAATCGAGCAGGCGCACGCGGCCCTGCTGGTCCACCAGCACATTGGCCGGCTTCAGATCGCGGTGCACGATGCCCTGCGCATGGGCCGCGGCCACCGCCTGCACCACCTGCAGGAAAAGCGCCACGCGGGCCGGCACGGGCAGCGGGGCCGCGTGGGCGTCGAAACACTGGCCGTCGACCAACTCGAGCACAGCGTACAGCCGGCCCTGGTGCGCGCCACCGTCGATCAGGCGCGCGATGGCCGGGTCTTGCAGGCGCGCCAGCAGCCGGCGCTCGGCGCTGAAGCGGCGCAGCTCGTCGGCATCGTCGGCGTGGCGCAGCAGCTTCAGCGCCGCCACCTGTTCGTAGCTGCCGTCGGTGCGCTGCACGCGGTAGACCTCGCCCGAGCCGCCGCGGCCGATCAAGCCCTGCACGCGCCAGGCGCCCACCTGTTCACCGTCGGCCAGCGTGTGGCCGGGGGCTGCACCTTCGGCCCAGCCTCGGCTGGCGGCTTCGGCGGCCAGCAGTTCCTGCACCTCGGCACGCAGCGCCTCGCTCATCGTCTGGCGGGCCAGCCAGGCCGTGCGTTCGGCCTCGGGCTGCGCCAGGCCTTCGTCGAGCCAGCGCTCGGCCTCGGCCCAGCGCTGGCGCGCGTCAGAAACCCCTGGCGGGTTCACGCGCCAGGCGCGCCGGTCGTGGCGAGACTGGGTGCCGGGCCGGCCACGCCGGCGGCGTGCGCCTGCTGGTCGGCGTGGTAGCTGCTGCGCACCATGGCCCCCACGGCAGCGTGCGTGAAGCCCATCTTCTGCGCCTCGGCCTCGAACATCTTGAAGGTGTCGGGGTGCACGTAGCGGCGCACCGGCAGGTGGTGCCCGCTGGGCGCGAGGTACTGGCCGATGGTGAGCATGTCGATGTCGTGCGCACGCATGTCGCGCATGGTCTCGAGGATCTCTTCGTCGGTCTCGCCCAGGCCCACCATCAGGCCGCTCTTGGTCGGCACGCCCGGCACCTGCTGCTTGAACTTCTTCAAGAGGTTCAGACTGAACTGGTAGTCGGAGCCAGGCCGCGCTTCCTTGTACAGGCGCGGGATGGTCTCCAGGTTGTGGTTCATCACATCGGGCGGGGCTTCGCGCAGGATGGACAGCGCGCGGTCGTCGCGGCCGCGGAAATCGGGCACCAGCACTTCGATCTGCGTGGCCGGGCTGAGTGCGCGCGTCTGGCGGATGCATTCGACGAAATGGCCGGCGCCACCGTCGCGCAGGTCGTCGCGGTCGACGCTGGTGATCACCACGTACTTCAGCTTCAGCGCCGCGATGGTCTTGGCCAGATTCAGCGGCTCGTCCACGTCCAGCGGGTCGGGGCGGCCGTGGCCCACGTCGCAGAAGGGGCAGCGGCGCGTGCACTTGTCGCCCATGATCATGAAGGTGGCCGTGCCCTTGCCGAAACACTCGCCGATGTTCGGGCAGCTGGCCTCTTCGCACACGGTGTGCAGCTTGTGCTCGCGCAGGATCTGCTTGATCTCGTAGAAACGCGTGCTGGGACTGCCGGCCTTGACGCGGATCCACTCGGGTTTCTTCAGCACCTCGGCAGGCACCACCTTGATGGGAATGCGCGAGGTCTTGGCCTGCGACTTCTGCTTGGCGCTGGGGTCGTAGGCGGGGGGCGCGGGCGGCGCGGGCGGCATCAAGGGGGTGCTCATGCCCCAAATTTTAGCGGCGGGGGTCACCCGCGTGGATTCATGCGCGCGGCTGCAGGCGGCGCGCCAGGTGTTCGGCGAGCAGCGCCGCCATGCCGTCCCAGGTGGCGGCCACGCCCAGCGTGCGCAGGTCGACCGTGCGCAAGCCTGCGTAGCCGCAAGGGTTGATGCGGTCGTAGGGTTCCAGGTCCATGGCCACGTTCAGCGCCACGCCGTGGTAGCTGCGGTGGTTGCTGACCTTGATGCCCAGCGCCGCAATCTTGCCCAGTCCGCGGAAGGGGTCGAGGCTCTCGGTGTGCAGCTGCGCGTGGCTTTGCGGGTCGGCCAGGCGCACGTAGATGCCCGGCGCGCCACGCACGCGGTGGCCGACCACGCCGGTGCCTTCCCACAGCGTCTCGATCACGGCTTCCTCCAGGCGGAAGACGTATTCCTTGACGTAGATGCCGATGCGGCGCAGGTCCAGCAGCGGGTAGGCCACCACCTGCCCAGGGCCGTGGTAGGTGACCTGGCCGCCGCGGTCGGTGCGCACCACGGGGATGCTGCCGGCTGCCAGCACGTGGTCGTCACGGCCGGCCAGACCTTGCGTGAACACCGGGTCGTGCTCCACCAGCCAGAGCTCGTCTTCGGTGTCGGCCTCGCGCGCGGCAGTGAAGGCGCGCATCGCGGCTTCGGTCTCGGCGTAGGGGCGGCGGCCCAGGTTCAGCAAGCGCATGGGGCGCGATTCTGGGCCCGGGGCGGACGGGTGCGGCGCCTGGGTCGCGCGAGAGGGCGGTTCATTATTCCGATTACTGGAACGTTGCGTTCACAGACTGCTGGTTTGTCTTCCTAGGGTAACTATCTACAGTTCATCCCCAAGGACGACCCCGGTACTGCATCCACCGAAGCCGGTCCCACAACCCTTTCGGATGCTTTCAAGGAATGATCATGCGCAAGCTCCAATACTTCGTGTACCCCGCCGTCGCCGCCTTCGCCCTCGCTTCGGCCACCCTCGCCCACGCCGCCGGTGAAGGTGCGGACTTCGACTTCATCAGCAGCGGCCAGACGCACGCCCTGCCTGCCGCTGCCAGTGGCAAGGCCGCCCCCGCCACCACGGTGGCTGCCGAAGCCGCCCGTCCGGCCGGCGTGAAGCTGCTCAAGCCCATCGTCATCCGTGGCGAGCGCCTGCCCGCCGTGGACACTGCCAGCAACGACTACAACCCCGCCGCGCAAGCCCAGTCGCTGCGCACCCGCGCCGAGGTGATGGCCGAAGTGCGCGCCGGCAACCGCAACACGCCCTTCCTGCCCAACGTGGGCGGCGAGCCGGTCGGTCCCTTCTTCTACGCCAGCTTGGTGGAAGCCGAAGCCGTCAAGCCGGTGGTGGTGGCCGAGCGCCGCGACAGCAGCAAGCCGTAAGTCGCCCTCCGTCCGCGCCTTCGGGCGCAGACTGCCCTGCCCGGCACCGATGCCGCGCGGGGCTTTTTCTTGTGCGGCTTCCGTGCGCGGGCTTGACCTGGCGCAAGGGTATCGGGCCTGCATCGGCGGAGAGTCATGGCGAACTTCCGAAGGAGCCCGCCATGACACTCGCACAGGGCCTGCCGGCCTGCACGAACCAGCCCGACCAGCCTGACACCTGCTGCCCATCGGCGCGACCGCCACGCACCAGCCGCGTCCGCCGCGCCGCCCGCGAAGGCTTCGAACTGCTCGACGAAACCCACCGCGCCGCGCGCACGATGCTGGGCCAGCTGGGCCGCCTGGTGGCGCACCTGGACGAGCAAGGCCTGGACGTGACGGCCGAAGCCCTGGCCCAGGACGTGCTGGATTTCTTCGACGGCCCGGGCAAGCGCCACCATGCCAACGAAGAGCGCCTCGTCTTCCCCGAACTCGATGCGCTGGAGAACGCCGAACTCGACGCCCTGGTGCGCCGCCTGAGCCAGGACCACCACTGGATCGAACTCGATTGGCGCGAGCTCGGGCCCCACGTTCGCGCCGTGGCCGAAGGCTTCAACGGCTACGAACTGCCGCTGCTGCAGGCCGCCGTGCCGGTCTTCGAGGCGCTCTACCTCGACCACATGGCGCTGGAAGAGGCCGTGGTCTACCCCGCTGCGCAACGCGCCCGCGCACAGCGCGCCGCTGGCGAACTGGCCGCCAGCTGCAGCTGAAACTCAGCCCGCCGGCTGCAGGCGCAGGCCCTGCCCTTGCAGCCAGCCCAGCATGCGCGGCCAGAGCACCGCGCCCACCTGGGGGCGGAAGTAACCCATGTGGCCGATCTCGCGCAGGCCCTCGGCGCGGGGATCGATGTCGATAGCCTGGACCGGTGCGTTGCGGTAACCGGCGAAAAAGGCATCGCGCGAGCGCGGCATCGCCCACCAGTCGTCCAGCGCATTGGCCGCGGCAATGGGCAAGGTGACGTCAGAGAAGCCGCGCACCAGTTCGCCAGCCTCGGGGTCGTCGAAGAAGTAGCGCGGGTAGCCGCACCAGCGTTTCCATTGCCGGTAGACGCTGGTGGGCAGGTCTTCGCCGATGCCCATCATCTTGAGCGGCTGGTAGCCGAGCAGCCGCGTGGCCACCGGGCCCACCACGTGCCAGAGCAACTGCACCTTCAGACGTTCGCCCCGCGGCATCCAGCCGTGCCAACCGGCCCCGCCGGCCACCACGTAGGCGGCACGCACAGCGTCGCGCTGCGCCGGTGGCAGCAGGCCCAGCGCGTGGCCGCCGTAGCTGTGCCCCACCCAGTACACCGGCCCGCGTGCGGCGGCGTGGGCCACGGCGGCGGCAAGGTCTTGCCGCGCCCAGTCGGCGTAGTCGGGCGCGTAGCCGCGCAGACGCGCCGGGCGCGAGCCGCCGATGCCGCGGTAGTCCAGCGTCAGCACGTTCACGCCGCGGGCCTGGGCGTGCTCGGCGAAGCGGCGGTAGAAGCCGCGCGGCACCGCGGTGGCGCCGCCCAGCACCAGCCAGTCGGGGCCCGCTGCGGGGTAGGCGGTGGCGGCCAGGCGCGTGCCGTCAGCAGCGATCAGCGGCAAGTCCTGGCCGCCGGGCGCCCGGGACGAAATTGAAGGTGCAGCGTTCGCATTCATGCAGCCATGCTAGCGCTGACTAGACCGGTCTGTCTAGTGCCGTACTTCTGATGGCCAAGGCCTATCATTCCCCGCGTGAGCCCCACCCGCCGAAGCACCACACCGGAACCCGACACGCGCACGCGCATCCTGCGTGCGGCGCTGCGCCTGTTCCGCCGGCACGGTTACCACGGCGTGGGCATCAACGACATCCTGGCCGAGGCGCAGGCGCCCAAGGGCTCGATGTACCACCACTTCCCGGGCGGCAAGGAAGAAATCGCCGCGGCCGTGGTGGGCCTGATCACCGAGGGCCTGCTGCAGGTGGTCGCCGCTCAAGAGGCCACGCTGCCGCCACAACAGCTGGTGGCGCGCGTGGGCACGCTGCTGGGTGAGACGGTGGTGCGCACGCGGCACGAGCTGTGTGCGTTGTTCGCGGCCTTCGTGGCCGAGAAGAGTTCGTCGCCGCGCCTGGGCGAGGCCGTGGCCGCGGCCTACGCCGCCATCGCCGGCACGCTGGAAGCGCGCCTGGCCGCCGGCGGCTTCACGCCCGCGCAGGCGCGCGACCGCGCGCTGCTGGTGGTGATGCTGCTCGAAGGCGGCAGCCTGCTGGCCGCCGCGCGTGGCGACCTGGCGCCCTTCACGCTGGCCGTGAAGCAAGCCGCGGCGCTGTGCGCGCGCGAGCCTACCGGCTGAATCAGCGGCAGGCCTTCGCCACCGTCCAGTCGATCACCGGCAGCCGGCCGGCCACGATGTCGGCCTTGGCGGCTTCCACACGCGCGCGCATCGCGGGCGTCACCAGCTTGGCGTTGTGCTCGTCGAAGGCAAGGTCGAGCCCACCTTCCTTCAGCCCCAGCGTCGTCACGCCCGGCTGCACGCCCTGGAAGGCCTGAAACACGGCGACATCGGTGCGCTTGAGCATCGAGGTCAACATGCGGCCCGGGTGCAGGCCGTTCTGGTTGCTGTCGACGCCGATGCCCAGCAGGCCCAGATCGGCCGCGGCCTGCAGCACGCCCAGGCCGGTGGTGCCGGCAGCTGCAAACATGATGTCGGCGCCCTGTGCGGCCTGCGTGCGCGTGAGTTCGGCGCCGCGCGCGGGGTCGGTCCAGGCGGCGTTGGTGGTGCCCGTCATGGCCCACAGCACCTGCACCTTGGGGTTGGCATAGCGCGCGCCCTGCTCGTAGCCGCACAGCACCTTGCGCACGAGCGGGATGTCCTGCCCACCCACGAAGCCCAGCTTGCCCGTCTTGCTGGCCAGCGCGCCCAGCAGGCCCACGAGGAAGGCGCCCTCGTGCTCGCGGTAGACGAAGCTCTGCACGTTGGGCAGCGCCACCACGCTGTCGACGATGGCAAACCGCGTGTTCGGGAACTCGCGTGCCACCGCCTCGATGCTGCTGGCCTGCGGGAAGCCGACGCCCACGATAGGGTTGGCGCCACGCTGCGCGAAGCGCCGCGCCGCCTGCTCGCGCTGGGCGGCGTTGGCGATCTCGAACTCGAGGTAGGGCTTGCCGCTCTGCTTCTTCCAGCGCTCGGCGCCTTCCCAGGCGGCCTGACCGAAGCTCTTGTCGTTCTTGCCGCCCAGTTCGAAGATCAGCGCGGGCTGGGCCTGGGCCCAGGTCGCAAAACCCAGGGTCCCCAGGGCCCCAGCCGCCAGCCACGCGCCGAAGCGCTTGCGCGCAGTCACCTTCAGAAGTTCGCCTTGAAGCTCACACCGAAGGTGCGCGGCTCGTTGATGAAGCCGGTGAGGTTGTTGAAGTCGATGCCACCCACCACGCGGATCTGGTTGGTGAGGTTGCGCACGAAGGCCGTGGCTTCGTACTTGCCGGCGCCGAAGGCATAACCCGCACGCAGGCCCACTTCCGTCAACGCCTTGCCCGTGAACTCGCGGCTCTCGTACAGGAAGAAGTTGATCTTGCTGCGGTAGGCCACGTCGGTCAGCACGAAGAAGTCGCCACCGGCCACGGGCATGGTGTAGCGCGCGGTGAAGTTCAGCGTCGTCTCGGGCGCCTGCGGCAGCGGGTTGCCGTCGATCAGGGCCAGCGTCACGCCGTTGCGCACCACGGTCGGGTCCGTCACCGTGCAACCACCGCCGCAAGGCGCCACGGCGAGGCCGCCGTCGCGGATCTTGGTCTTGTTGTAGCTGCCGCCCATCGTGAGCATCAGGTTGTCGGTCACGAGAGCCTGCAGGTCGACCTCGAAGCCCTGGCCGGTGCTCTTGGCGGCGTTGATCAGCTGGTTGAAGTTGGCGGCACCGCCCACGGCCGTGAGCTGCTGGTCCTTCAGGGTGTAGCTGAACACGCTGAACGCGGCACGCGCGCGCTTGTTGAACAGGTCGGCCTTCACGCCGGCTTCGTAGCTCGTGACCTTCTCGCTCTTGGCCACCGACAGCGTGTCACCGAAGAGCAGGCGGCCCTGGATGGAGGGCGCGCGGAAGCCCGTGGCCACGCGGGCGTAGACGTTGGTGTCCTTGTTCAGCGCGTAGGTGGCGCTGAAGTCGCCGCTGGTGTTGGTGGCGCTGGTGCTGGCGGTGCGGCGGCCGATGAAGGTGGGGCTGAAAGGCGGCGCCTGGATGCGGTCGGCGAAGAAGTCCTTCTCGTCCTTGGTGTAGCGCAGGCCGCCACGCAGCTTGAGCTGCGGGCTGACGTCGAGGTTCACGCTGCCGAAGATGGCGTAGGCCTTGTTGTCCTGGTCCTGCGTGGCGTAGCCGTTCTGGGCGTTGCCGTTCAGGCTGCTGTAGTTGAAGCTGTCGATCTTCAGCTGCTCGTCGAAGTAATACACGCCGGCCAGCCACTGCAGCGCACCCTTGCCGGTGCTCTCCACACGCACTTCCTGCGTGAACTGCTTGTGCTTGGGCAGGCCGTCGGCGCTTTCGGCGTCGAAGGGGATGAAGCCCGGGCCGAAGTTGCCCGCGCCCAGGAAACCGGCGCCGAACCCGCCGTCGATGTCACCGCGGCTGAGTGAATCCACCGTCTCGTAGCCGGTGATGCTGTTCAGCGCCATGCCGTTGCCCAGGTCCCAGCGCACGCGCAGGCTGCCGCCGGTGTTGCTGACCTTCTGGCTGTTGAGGCCGTCCTGGAAGACCTTGTTCTCGTTGAAGTCCGGAGCCAGGTTGTTGGTGCCGGGCTGGATGATGTTGGCGCGGAAGACGCGGGCGCTGCCCTTCAGATCGCGCGTGTGCACGTTCAGCAGCGCGCTGAAGTCCTTGTTCGGGCTGAACAGCATCTGCAGGCGGGCGGCGTTGTCGTTGTAGCCCTCCAGCTCACGAGTCGGGCCGCGCGAGTTGCCATTGCTCACCCAGTCATCGCGGTTCTGCGATTGCGCGGCCACACGCAAGGCCAGCGTGGGCGACAGCGGCACGTTGACCGCGCCCTCGAAGTTCAGCGCGCTGTAGCGGCCGATGCTGGCCAGCGCGTAGCCCTCGAAGCCCTTGGTGGAGGGCTTGGCGCTCTCGAACTTCACCACGCCGGCGGGGCTGTTGCGGCCGAAGAGCGTGCCCTGGGGGCCGCGCAGCACTTCGATGCGCTCCATGTCGAAGATGGGGAAGCCCTTGAGGATGGGGTTCTCCTGCACGACGTCGTCGTACACCAGGCTCACGGGCTGGCTGGCGTTGAGGTCGAAGTCGGTGTTGCCGATGCCGCGGATGTAGAAGCGCGGGAAGGCGCGGCCGAAGCTGCTTTCGATGTTCAGGCTGGGCACGCGGGCGGCCAGCAGGCGGATGTCCTGCCCGCCGCTGTTCAGCACTTCGAGGATCTCGCCCTGCAGCGCGCTCACCGAACTGGGCACGTCACGGATGTTCTCCAGGCGGCGCTCGGCGGTGACCGTGATGGTCTGCAGCTGGCCGGCAGGCGCGGGCGCCGCGGTCTGCGCCTGGCTGCCGGTGCTCAGCAGGGCCAGCGCGGCGGCGGCCAGCGCGTGGGGCATGGGACGGAAGGGGCGGTTCGCAGGCATGGGGCAGGCTCCGGGGGATGAGAAAAACGGTGTTCCGGGGTGCGACGCCTCGGCGCGCACCAGTAGCATCCGATGATGCCGCCGCACCCCCATGAACTTGTTGAAAACCAGGACGGCGGTGCGCCCGCAAGCCCCCATCCGATGCCTGCACGCAACACATGCTGAACCCCACCGACCTGGCCACCTGGCAGCGTGAAGGCTGCCTGGTGCTGCCCGGCTTCAAGAGCGCGGCCGAGGTGGCCGCCGTCTGCCAGCGCGCCCGCGAGCTGGTGGACGCCTTCACGCCCAGCGCCCAGACCAGCCGCTTCTCCACGCGCGACCGCAGCCAGGTGGCCGACGCCGCCCTGCTGGCCAGCGCCGAGGCGGTGCACTGCTTCTTCGAGGAAGAGGCGCTCGACGCCGAAGGCCGGCTGCAGGTGCCCAAGGACCGCAGCATCAACAAGATCGGCCACGCGCTGCACGACCTCGACCCCGTCTTCCAGGCCTTCTCGCACGGCCCGGCCCTGGCCGAGCTGGCGCGCGATCTGGGCCTGCTGCAACCGCAGGTGTGGCAGAGCCAGGTGATCTTCAAGCAGCCGCACATCGGCGGCGAGGTCGGCTGGCACCAGGACGCGAGCTTCTTCGTCACCACGCCGCAGACGGTGACGACCTTCTGGTTCGCGCTGGAAGACGCCACGCTGGACAACGGCTGCCTGTGGGTGATGCCCGGCGGCCACCAGGGCCGCCACGGCGTGCTGCGCGAGCAGTACATGTGCGAGCACGCCACCGGCACGCTGCGCATGCAGCCGCTGAACGCCACGCCCTGGCCCACCACGGCCGAGGCGCGCGCGCTGCCAGTGGCGGCGGGCACGCTCATCGTCTTTCACGGCCTGCTGCCGCACTACAGCGCCCCCAACCGCAGCCCCAAGAGCCGCCTGGCCTACACGCTGCACGTCACCGACGCCAGCGCCACCTACGCGCCTGAGAACTGGCTGCAGCGCAGCGCCCGCCTGCCCGTCGGCGGCCTGGCCTGAAGCCGGCATTCGCGCCACCAACGCCATGAGCCCCTTGCCCGCCCTGCTGCTGACCGACCTGGTGGACAGCGCCGCGCTCACCCAGCAAATGGGTGACGAGGCCTACGCGCAGCTCTCGGCCCGCCACGACCGCCTGGCGCGCGACCTGCTGCGCCAGTGGCACGGGCAGGAGATCGACAAGACCGACGGCTTCCTGCTGATCTTCGCCAGCGCCGCCGACGCCTTGGGCTACGCGCTGGCCTACCACCGGGCCCTCACCACGTTGCCGGTGCCGATGAAGGCCCGTGCCGGCCTGCACGTGGGCCAGGTGGTGATGCGCGAGGCCACGCCCGAAGACGTGGCCCTGGGCGCCAAGCCGGTGGAGGTGGACGGCGTCAGCAAGCCCATCGCCGCGCGCGTGATGTCCACGGCCCTGGGCGGCCAGACGCTGCTGACGCAAGCCGCGATTGACGCCATCGGCCCCACGACGCACCGCGTGGTCTCGCACGGGCACTGGCAGGTCAAGGGCCTGCCCGTGCCCATCGAGCTCTTCGAGGTGGGCGAGCCCGACGCGCCCTTCACGCCGCCGCCCGATTCGGCCAAGGTCTGGCGCGTGGTTCGGCATGGCGACAAGAACGCCGGGCTGTGGCTGCCGTTGCGAGAACTGCCGCACAGCCTGCCGGCCGAGCGCGACGCCTTCGTCGGCCGCCGCCGCACGCTGCAAGACCTGGCGCAGCGCTTCGACGCCGGTGCGCGGCTGGTCTCGCTGCTGGGCATCGGCGGTGGCGGCAAGACGCGCGTGGCCACGCGCTACGGCTGGGCCTGGATGGGCGAGTACCCGGGCGGCGTGTGGTTCTGCGATCTGGCGCCCGCGCGCAGCATCGAAGGCATCGCCAGCGCCGTGGCCCAGGGCCTGCAGGTGCCGCTGGGGCCGGAAGACCCGGTGGTGCAGCTGGGCCACGCCATCGCCGGGCGCGGCACCTGCCTCGTCATCCTCGACAACTTCGAGCACCTGGCGCGCCACGCCGAGGCCTCGCTGGGCCGCTGGCTCGACCGCGCGATGGACGCGCGTTTCCTCGTCACCACGCGCGAGGTGCTGGGCATCCCGGGCGAAGAGACGCTGGCGCTGGCGCCGATGCAGGGCGAGGACGCGCAGGCGCTCTTCATGCGCCGCGCCGAAGCCGCGCGCCGCGACTTCAAGCCCGGCCCCGACGACGCCGAGGCGATTGCCACGCTGGTGGGGCTGCTCGACGGCCTGCCGCTGGCCATCGAACTGGCCGCCGCGCGCACGCGCACGCTGGCCCCGCGCGCGCTGCTGGCGCGCATGAGCGAACGTTTCAAGCTGCTGGCCAGCAGCGGTGGCCGGCTGGACCGCCAGGCCACGCTGCGCGCCACCTTCGACTGGAGCTGGGGCCTGCTGCCCACGGCCGAGAAGGCGGCGCTGGCGCAGCTGTCGGTCTTCGAAGGCGGCTTCACGCTGGAGGCGGCCGAGGCGGTGATCGACCTCTCGGCCCTGGAAGACCCGCCATGGACGCTGGACGTGCTGCAGGCCCTGGTGGACAAGAGCTTCGTGCGCACGCTCGGGCAGGAGCGCTACGACCTGCTGGGCAGCGTGCAGGCCTACGCGGCCGAGCACCTGGGGACCGAGGGGCGCTACAACGGCAGCGGGCCGGCGGCGCAGTTGGTGGCCGAAGTGCGGCACGGGGCCTGGTTTGCGGCGCTGAACAGCAATGCAGCCAGCGCCGGGCGCGGCATCGAGCTCGACAACCTGGTGGTGGCCTGCCGGCGTGCGGTGGTGCGCGGCGATACGCACCAGGCCGCCGGTGCGCTGGAAGGCGGCTGGGCGGCACTGAACCTGCGCGGCCCCTTCAAGGCCGGCGCCGACATCGCCGAGCAAGTGCTGGGCATGCCGGGCCTGCAGGGCCGCGAAGCCGCGCGAGCGCATGCGGTCTCGGGCATGGCGCTGGAAGCGTCCGGGCAGCGGCAGGCGGCGCTGGCGCGGTATGCGCGGGCCACCGAGCTGGCGCTGGCGGCGGGGGATCGACGGTGCCAGGCGATGGTGGCGGTGCGCAGTGCTGGGATGCTCGCCCGGGGTGGCCAGGCCGATCAGGCCCGAGAGGGGCTGCGGCTGGCCGTGCAAATTGCCAGCGAGATGCAGGACGGTGCCTTGCAGTGCGCAGCGCTCAACGTGATGGGCGTCCTGGCCTTCGAAGCGGGCGCCTCGGACGAAGCGCGCCAGCACTACAGCTCTGCGCTCGCGCTGGCCCGTGCCTGCCACGAGCGGCGCGTTGAAGCGGCTGTGCTGGCGAACCTGGGCAACCTGGAAGGCACGGCCGGCCAGACCCAGGCGGCTCGGGCCCACGCGGAGTCAGCACTGGCGGTGTCCAGAGAGTTGGGCGACCGCACCCGGGCCGCGATGACGCTGGTCAACCTCGGGATGCTCAGCTACCTGTCCGGAGACGTCGCGGCCGCTGAACGCGCATTGCAGGAAGGCCTCGTGGCTGCACGCGAACTGGGCCACCGGCGGCTGGAGTGCATTGCGCTAGGCAACCTGGGACTGGCACTGGACACCGCCGGCCGAAGCGACCAAGCGGTTGACCGCTTCGATGCGGCCTTGGTGTTGGCGCGGCAGTTTCAAGATCACCGAACCGAAGGGCAACTTCTCGGGTACCGAGCACCCGCACAAGCACGCTCAGGTGCACTGTTGGCAGCGCGCGAAACACTCGAGCGCGCTCTGCCGCTCTTGGACACGCACGGCGATCCGGTCAGCCGCGGTTTGCTGTATGCACAGCGTTCGGAGGTTGAGCGTCTTGCCGGTGAAACTGACCGCGCCCGGGGCTTCTTGAACGAAGCCGTCTTGCTCGCGACTGCTGCCAACGCGGGAGCCGAATCGGAACTCGGCCGAGCCATCGGCCGGCTGAGTGCAATCCTTTCGACCTGATCAGTCGATCGAAATGAAGATGTTCGGCTGCGGCATCGCCGTCAGCCGCCCATCCTCACCCCGCAGCGCGATGCTGTAGTCGTAACGCCCCTTCGAGCTCCCGTTGGAGATGCAACGGATCGCCTGCCCTTCAGCAAACGCGCTGCAGCTGAAAGGCGCGCTGCTGTCGCTGAAGCGGATGCTGCTCGACGAGAAGGTCCAGCCGGCGGTGCCGATCTGCCAGGTCACCACCGTCTGCGAGCCCGAGAGCGTGTAGCCCTCGGCCGAGAGGCGCAGCGCGCCATCGACCACCTCCACCACGATGGGCGGCGCCATCGAACGTGTGTTCTGGGCGGGTGCCGCCAAGTGGGCGCCCAGCAGCAGGGCGGCAAGCAAGGTGTGCTTCATTCGGGTTCCCCTCGGAGCTTCAGGCTCTGGTCTTGGTCGGTGCGGCGTCGGTCGTCCGCGTGGCCCCGATTCTCAGGAAACCAAAGGTAAGTGTCACGCACAAGCTCATCCCGAGGGCGGATGGGCCGTTCTGGCGTATCTTCCGCCTCTTTCCCGCATCTTTCCGGCCACTGAACCCGCGGCAGCACCCGCTGCGGCACCCGCCCCATGGACAGCCCCACCCCCCCGGCGGCCACCCGCCACATCCGCCTGACCTCGCACCCCGGCCAGGGCACCGACAGCGCGCCCGCGCTGCGCTGGGGCGCGGCCGATCCGCAGGAACGCGGCCCCGTCGTCGGCAGCACCGGCAACCGCAGCCAGCGCAACGTCATCGGCACGCACAGCGGCAGCTACGGCGTCTACCGCGCGCTGGCCGTGGCCGCGGGCAACCTCACCAAGGGCCACCGCGCCGACCTCACCAACACCGCGCCCACCGACGCCGTGGGCCCCTACCCGGTGTGGGGCGACGCGCACAAGATGGTGAGCATCGACCCCTGGGGCGCAAGCGTGCAGACGGTGTATGCCGACTACCTGGAACGCGGCTACGACATCCGCCCCACCATCGCGGTGACCAAGGCCCACATCCACCTGCCCGAGATCAAGCAGGCCCTGGCCTTCCAGCGCCTGCAGGTGGACGGCAAGATCCTGCTGGAGGACGCCAGCGCCACCGTCACCAAGATCGCCGTGGAGCCGGTGTGGTGGCTGCCCGGCGTGGCCGAGCGCTTCAAGGTCAGCGAAGCCGACCTGCGCCGCGCGCTGTTCGAAGAGACGGGCGGCATGTACCCGGAACTCGTCACGCGCAGCGACCTGGAAGTCTTCCTGCCGCCCATCGGCGGGCAGACGCTGTATGTCTTTGGCGATGTGCGCGACCTCGCCAACCCGAACATCACGCTCACCGCGCGCGTGCACGACGAGTGCAACGGCAGCGACGTCTTCGGCAGCGACATCTGCACCTGCCGGCCCTACCTCACGCACGCCATCGAAGAGTGCATCCGCGGCGCGCAGGCCGGTGGCGTGGGGCTCATCGCCTACAGCCGCAAGGAAGGCCGGGCTTTAGGCGAGGTGACGAAGTTCCTCGTCTACAACGCGCGCAAGCGCCAGGTGGGCGGCGACCGCGCCGACAAGTACTTCCTGCGCACCGAGTGCGTGGCCGGCGTGCAGGACATGCGTTTCCAGGAACTGATGCCCGACGTGCTGCACTGGCTGGGCGTGCAGAAGATCCACCGGCTGGTGAGCATGAGCAACGACAAGTTCGACGCCATCACCGGCAGCGGCATCGAGGTGGGCGAACGCGTGAAGATCCCCGACGAACTGATCCCGGCCGACGCCAAGGTGGAGATGGAGGCCAAGGTGGCCGCCGGTTACTTCACCGATGGCCGCGTGCCGACCGCCGACGACCTGGCCCAAGTGCAGGGGCGCGGCCTTGAGTGAACAACGTGAAAGCCGCCCCGTGCCCGAGACCCGTGAATCCACCGCCGCCGAACGCCGCGCCCTGCTGAGCACCGCGCCCGACGCGCGCCACCCGCTGGCCGCGCTGCGCGACCCCGGCACCATCCGCGCGCGCTGCGCGGCGGTGCTGCGCTCGGTGGAGGCCGATGTCAGCGAGCATTTCCGCCTCGACCGCAGCCGCCTGCCGGCCGTGGCCGAGCGCGTGGCGGCGCTGACGCTGAAGCGCTTTCCAGACCTGGTGATCCCGTACCACAGCCGCTGGCGCCACTTCGAGGCCGGCGGCACCGACCGCAAGGCCGCGCTGGACGAACGCCTGGCCCCGCGCGGCGCGCTGGCAACCGCGCGCGCGCACTTCGACCTCACGGTGGTGAGCGTGCTCCTGGATGCCGGCGCCGGCCCCACCTGGCGTTACACGGAAGCCGGCACCGGCCAGGTGCTGCAGCGCTCCGAAGGCCTGGGCGTGGCCAGCTTTCACGCCTTCATGAACGGCAACTTCTCGGCCACGGCCGACGACCCGCAGCGTGTGGACGCCGCAGCCCTGCAGCGCGTGGACGCCAGTGGCTTGCGCGCCGTGTTCCAGAGCAGCCCGTCCAACCCCGTGGTGGGCCTGGAAGGCCGCGCCGGCCTGATGCAACGCCTGGGCGCCGCGCTGCAGGAAGAGGCCCAGCGCGGTGGCGGCGAAGCCCGCCCGGCCCTGCTGTTCGACCGCCTCACCGCCGGCGGCACGCGCACGAGCGTGAGCGCGGCCGAGGTGCTGGGCGAGGTGCTGCGCGTGCTGGGCCCCATCTGGACCAGCGGCAGCCGCGTGCAGGGCCTGCTGGCCGGCGACGTGTGGCCGCACCGCTGGGCCGGCGACACCACGGGTGACGGCGCCGGCTCGGGCACGGGCGCCTTGGGCCCGCGCAAAGACCCCACCACCGGCGGCTGGGTGCCCTTCCACAAGCTGAGCCAGTGGCTGAGCTACTCGCTGCTGGAACCGCTGCAGTGGGCCGGCGTGACCGTGACGGGTCTGGATGCCCTGACCGGCCTGCCCGAGTACCGCAACGGCGGCCTGCTGCTGGATGCCGGCGTGCTGCTGCCGCGCGACCCGCGCGCCCTGAACAAGGCCTGGAAGCCGCAGGACGACTTCATCATCGAATGGCGAGCACTCACCGTGGCGCTGCTGGACGAAGTGGCCGTGCTGGTGCGCGAGCGCCTGGGCAAAACGGCGGAAGAACTGCCGCTGGCCTGCGTGCTGGAAGGCGGCACCTGGGCCGCCGGCCGCGAGATCGCGAAAGAACTGCGCCCCGACGGCGCACCGCCGCTGAAGATCGAGAGCGACGGCACCATTTTCTGACCCTGCCGTGGCACGCCACTTGCCTTCGGAACGCAGCATGAACACACCCGCCCCCGTCACCGTCGTCAGCCACCCGCTGGTGCAGCACAAGCTCACGCTGCTGCGCCAGAAAGACCTGTCCACCAACAGCTTCCGCCGCCTGCTGCACGAGATCAGCATGCTGATGGCCTACGAGGTCACGCGCGACATGCCCACGCAGCTGGTGGACATCGAGACGCCGCTGGAGAAGATGCGCTCACCCGTCATCGAAGGCCGCAAGACGGTGTTCGTGGTGGTAATGCGCGCCGGCAGCGGCTTTCTCGACGGCATGCTGGAAGTGGTGCCGGGCGCGCGCGTGGGCCACATCGGCCTGTACCGCGACCCGAAAACGCTGGTGGCCGTGGAGTACTACTTCAAGATGCCGCACAGCATGCACGAGCGCGACGCCATCGTGCTCGACCCCATGCTGGCCACCGGCAACAGCGCCGTGGCCGCGGTGGACCGGCTGAAGGAGACGAAGCCCAAGTCCATCCGCTTCGTGAGCCTGGTGGCCGCGCCCGAGGGCGTGGCCAACATGCAGCAGCACCACCCCGATGTGCCCATCTACACCGCGGCCATCGACCGCGAGCTGAACGACCACGGCTACATCGTGCCGGGCCTGGGCGACGCGGGCGACCGCCTGTTCGGAACGAAATAGAGCCCCCAAGCTCGCTGTCGCTCGCTACCCCCCGGGGGGGCCGTCCGCGAACGGCCCGGCGGAGCCGGTTCCGTCGCGGGAAGCTTGGCTGCGGCGTCAACGCGCGTAGGGGTTGGCGTAGCCGAGGCCGGTGACGATGGCGCTTTCCAGCGCTTCCATCTCGGCCGCCTCGTCTTCGGCCTCGTGGTCGTAGCCCTGCGCGTGCAGCGTGCCGTGCACCAGCAGGTGCGCGTAGTGGGCTTCCAGCGTCACACCCTGCGCTTCGGCTTCGGCCTGCACCACGGGCGCGCACAGCACCAGGTCGGCCACCACGGGGCCGGTGTCTTCGCCGCCGTGTTCGTAGTCGAAGGTCAGCACGTTGGTGGCGTAGTCCTTGCCGCGGTAGTCGCGGTTCAGCAACTGGCCTTCTTCGGCACCGACGATGCGCACGGTGATCTCGCCGGGGCCTTGCAAGGCCGAGCGGATCCACTTCGCCACGCGGTGGCGCGGCAGGTGGGCGCGGTGCTCAGGGTCGGCGAACTGCAGCGAGAGCTGCAGCGGAAACCTCACGGCCCGCGCCCTCACCGCTCTTCCTCGCTGGCCCGCGCGCGGTCGTAGGCATCGACGATGCGTGCCACCAGCGGGTGGCGCACCACGTCGCCGGCGGTGAACTCGGTCAGCGCGATGCCGTCCACGCCGCGCAGCACGCGGTGGGCGTCGATCAGGCCGCTGGGCACGCCGCGCGGCAGGTCGATCTGGCTGATGTCGCCCGTCACCACACAGCGGCTGCCGAAGCCCAGGCGCGTGAGGAACATCTTCATCTGCTCGCGCGTGGTGTTCTGCGCTTCGTCGAGGATGACAAAGGCGTGGTTCAAAGTGCGCCCGCGCATGAAGGCCAGCGGCGCGATCTCGATCAGGCCCTTGTCGAAGGCCTTGCTCACGCGGTCGTAGCCCATCAGGTCGTAGAGCGCGTCGTACAGCGGGCGCAGATAGGGGTCGACCTTCTGCGCCAGGTCGCCAGGCAGAAAGCCCAGGCGCTCGCCGGCTTCCACCGCCGGGCGCGTGAGCACGATGCGCTGCACGCCGTGGCGTTCGAGCGCGTCCACCGCGCAGGCCACGGCCAGGAAGGTCTTGCCCGTGCCCGCCGGGCCGATGCCGAAGGTGATGTCGCTGGCCAGCATCTGCTGCAGGTACTGCACCTGGTTGGGCGTGCGGCCGCGCAGGTCGGTGTGGCGCGTGTGCAGGACGATGTCGCCATCACCGTCGGCACCCGCCAGCACGGTGGGGGCCTGCGGCGCGCCGGGCACCGTGGCGGCGTACTTCATCAGCGCCAGCTGCAGCGCGCGCTCGCCGATGGGCGCGGCAGCGCTGCCGTACAGCGCATCGAGCAGGCGCACGCAGCGCTCCACGCCGTCGCGCGGGCCGTCGATGCGGAAGCTGGCGTCACGCCGCGCCAGCACCACGCCGAGCGCGGCCTCGATGCTGCGCAGGTGGGCGTCCAGCGGGCCGCACAGGTGGGCCAGGCGGCGGTTGTCGGCGTCTTCGAAGGTGTGGCGTCGGATCACGGGCGGGTGTGGAGCGGGCCTGCGCTGCCCCTGGGTGGAGCCCTGGCGCACGGGGGCGCATTGTCGCCGCTGCCCGGCGCGGCGCCGCCGCCGGGGCGCACAGGCAGAATCGGCCCCCGATGCCACCCGCCCTGCCCCGCCCGCGCCCCACCCTGGCCCTGCGTTGGGCGGCCCTGCTCGGCGCCTGCCTGCTGGCCCTGCTGACCATGGGCCTGGCCACGCCGCAAGCCGAGGCGCACAACCCGCCCCCGCCGATGCTGCACATCGACACCGCGTTGCGCACCCAGGGCATCGGCAACCAGTTCCCGTCGCAAGCCCCGGCCACCACCGTGCGCCTGCCCGACGAATGGGCCCGCACGCGCGGCGGGCAGACCAGCCCGGCCTGGTACCGCGTGCAACTGCCGCCGTTGGGCTCGCCGGGCGAGGACGGGCTGTACGCGCTGTTCGTCGAGCACGTGTGCAGCAACCTGGAGGTCTACCTCAACGGCGAGCGTGTGCACAGCGGCGGCCGCATGAGCCGGCCCTACACGCACAACTGCAACCACCCGCAGCTGGTGCCGCTGCCTTCGGTGCTGCTGAACCGCGAGGTCAACACGGTGGACCTGCGCGTGGTGGGCTACCCGCTGGCCGAGGTGGGATCGCGCCAGCGCGCGGGGGCTCTGTCGGGTCTGGTGGTGGGCCCGCAGTCGGAGCTGGAGGCGCGCCACGCCCAGCTGACGGCGCTGCAGGTGCACGCGCCCCAGGCGGTGAGCGCCACGCTGCTGCTGATGGGCGGCTTCATGTTCGTGCTGGGCTTCATCAACCGGCGCGAGAGCCACCTGGCCTACTTCGGCGCGCTCTCGGTGGGCTGGGCGCTGGTGGACAGCCGCCTGTGGCTGCGCCAGATGCCGCTGGGGCACTCGGCCACCGAGTTCCTCGTCTGCGCGATGCTGGGCTTCATCACCTGGGCCGCCGTGCAGTTCCTGCTGCGCTACGCCGGCGTGCGCCACCGCACCGTGGACATCGCGCTGCCGGTGCAATGCGCGCTGCTGTCGGTGTCGCTGGTGGTGGCTGGGCCGCAGCGCCTGTACGAGGTGGCCAGCCTCTGGTACCTGGTGTTGGCGCTGGAGGTGGTGGCCGCGGCGCTGTGGCACCTGCAGCACCAGCGCCACGTGCGCAGCGTGTGGGTGATGGGCTCGCTGCTCTCGGTAGCGGCGGTGGCGGGCTTCACCGAATTCGCGGCGCAGTGGTCGGGCACGCGCCCGCTGGCGGCGCACGTGGCGCAACTGGTGATGCCGGTGGTCTTCGTGCTCGTGGGCCTGCGCCTGGTGCAGCAGCACGGCCGCGCGCTGCACCACGCGGTGCAGGACAAGACGGTGCTGGAGCAGCGCGTGCGCGAGGCCACGGCCGAGATCGAACGCAACTTCCGCCAGATGGCCGAGCTGCGCGTGGAGCAGGTCACCGAGCGCGAGCGCAAGCGCATCGCCGCCGACCTGCACGACGACCTGGGCGCCAAGCTGCTGACCATCGTGCACACCAGCGACAGCGAACGCATCAGCACGCTGGCGCGCGAGGCGCTGGAAGAGATGCGCCTGAGCGTGCGCGGCCTGAGCGGCCGGCCGGTGCGCCTGGCCGACGCCCTGGGCGACTGGCGCGCCGAGGTGGTGTCGCGCCTGGGCCAGGCCGGCATCGAAGGCGAGTGGGAAGCCCCGGAAGACCTGCCGCAGACGCTGAGCGCCCGCGCCTACGTGCAGACCACGCGCATCCTGCGCGAGGCCACCAGCAACGTGATCAAGCACAGCGGCGCCAGCCATTGCATGGTGACGGCAGCCATCACCGAGGGCGACCTGCTCTTCGTGGTGCAGGACAACGGCGAGGGCATCGGCGCCGAGATCGACGGCCGCATGGACCGCGGCCACGGCCTGGCGAGCATGAAGAACCGGGCCAAGCAGCTCAACGGCCAGTGCCTGGTGGAATCGGGCCCCGGCTATGGAACCGTGATACGGCTCACGGTTCCACTCGAAAGCGCCACCCAGCCTGCGTGAGCCGCCCGCCCACCCGATACCATCGGGTTCGCCCTTAGTGCTGCCACCTCATGAAGACCATTCTGCTGTTGGAAGACCTGCCCGAGATCCGGGCCTGGATGCGCAAGCTGGTGCTGCAGGTGTTTCCCGGGGCCACCATCTCCGAGAGCGCCCGCGTGCACGACGCCATGGAACTGGCCGGCAGCGTGAAGTTCGACCTCGCCCTCATCGACCTGGGCCTGCCCGACGGCAGCGGTGTCGATGTCGTCACGCGCCTGCGCGACAAGCAGCCCGAGGCGCAGAGCGTGGTGGTCACCATCCACGACGACGACGAGCACCTCTTCCCCGCCCTGCAGGCCGGCGCCTTCGGCTACATCCTGAAGGAGCAGGCGCGCGAGCTCATCACCGAGCAGCTGCAGCGCATCAGCCAAGGCGAGCCGCCGCTCAGCCCGAGCATCGCGCGCCGCGTGATGGCCTACTTCCAGGCCAAGGCCAAGCCCACGCAGCAGGCCCACCTGATGCCGGCCGTGAACCTGACCGACCGCGAAAGCGAAGTGCTGCTGCGCGTGGCCAAGGGCTACACGCTGCCCGAGATCGGCGTGCAGCTCGGCCTGAGCCGCCACACCATCGCCGACTACGTGAAGCAGATCTACCGCAAGCTCAACGTGAGTTCGCGCGCCGAGGCGGCGCTGGAGGCGCAGCGGCTGGGTCTCTTCCGGTGAAGGCCTCTCGGCTGGAACGCTGCCGCTGACCCGCCCTGCCTCACGACTAACGGCCCGCTTTGCGGGCCGTTTTTTGTTTCCGGACCGCCCGCACGCCCAAACGTTGCGAATAGGAACGATTCGCATTACAGTAGCGGCATGGACCAGCCCATCGCCCGCCCCACTGCTTTCGACCGGCGCTCAGCACCGGCACGTGCCCCCGCGCCAAGCGAAGCCCCAGGCTCGGACCCAGGAACAGAGTCAGCCCCGTACCCAGCTGCGAGTGCCGCCTCCAGCGCCGTCTCGGCAACCTCGCTGCGCCGCGTCAGCAGCGAGGAACTGCTGGCCGGCGCGCGCGAGCTCGAAATCGTCCATGGTGACGCGCTCTACCGCCTGCGCCTGACGGCCTTGGGCAAGCTCATCCTCACCAAGTAAACCCGGCCCGGCGACGCCCCCGACAACCCCTCTTTACTTCTCACCCCCCCCCCCGCACCAGCCAGCGCCTGCCAGCCCGTGCCTGAAACACAGGAACCCACGTGCTGCTGCGCAAGACTCCCGTCGCGCTGGCGCTGGTGCTCGCCTGGGGCTTCGCGCCCCGGCTGGCCACCGCCCAGACCCCCGCCACACCACCCGCCCCGGCCGCTGCGGCCTCGGCCCCCACGCGCCTGCCGGCGCTGACCAACACCGCCACGCGCACCGAGCGCCGCGTCGACGAGGTGCCTGTCACCGTGACGGTGCTCGACGCCGCCGAGATCGACACCCGCGGCGCGCGCGACATCAAGGAGCTTTTCCGCAACGAGGTCGATGTCAGCGTGCGTGCGGCCACCACGCGCTTCGGCCTGGCCGCCGGCACCGACGGCCGCGCCGGCGTGGAAGGCATCAACATCCGCGGCCTGGAAGGCAACCAGGTGCTGATGCTGGTGGACGGCATCCGCGTGCCGGGCAGCTTCAGCTTCGGCGCACTGGCCACCGGGCGCGGCGACTTCCTGGCGCTGGAAGCCACCGCCGGCGCCGAGATCTTGCGCGGCCCGGCCAGCACCGGCTACGGCAGCGACGGCCTGGCCGGCGCCCTGAGCCTGCGCACGCTGCAGCCGGCCGATGTGCTGGGCGAGCCGGGCGCGAAAAACGCGCGCGGCTTCGGCGGCTTCGTGCGCCTGGGTGGCAGCCAGCTGGACGACTCAGGCCTGGTCACCGGCGCCGTGGCCGGCCGCAGCGGCGCCATTGAGGGCCTGCTGCTGCTCAGCCACCGCCAGGGCCATGAAACCCGCACGCAAGGCCGCAACGAGGCCCTGGACAGCAGCCGCACCGCGCCCAACCCGCTGAACTACGACCAGCAGGTGCTGCTGGCCCAGCTGGGCTGGCGGCCCAGCCCCGCGCACCGCCTGGGCGCCACGGTGGAAGTGCTGCGGCGCGAGGTCGAGACCGAGGTCTATTCGGGCCGCGCCGTCACCCCGGCCGCGCCCGCCACGCTGGCCGCCGCGGCCGTGATCGACCTCGACGCACGCGACACCACCGAACGCGAACGCCTGTCTTTCGAACACCGCTACGACGATCTCAACGACGAGTTCGTGCAGAAGGCGCTGACGCGCGTCTACGTGCAAGACGGCCTCACGCGCCAATTCGCCGCCGAAGACCGCTACACCAGCGCCGACCGCACGCGCGACAGCCGCTACCGCGAACGCGTGGCGGGCTTGTCCACGCAGCTGGAAAGCACGCTCAGCGGCGTGGTGAACCAGCGCCTGGGCTATGGGCTGGACATCAGCCGCACGCGCATCACCGCGCTGCGCGACGGCACGCCCAACCCCAGTGCCGCGCCGCCCTTCGGCGAAATCTTTCCCGCGCGGCCCTTCCCCGACACCGACTACGAACTCGCCGGGGCCTACCTGCAAAGCGAGATCGAAGTGCCCGGCACCGGCAGCCGCCTCACGCTGATGCCCGGCCTGCGCTACGACCACTACCGCCTCAGCCCCGACGCCACCGGCTACACCGGCGGCGCGACCGTGGCCTTGTCGGGCAGCGCCGTCACACCGCGCCTGGGTGCGGTGTGGCGCTTGAACCCGGCGCTGGTGCCTTATGCGCAGTGGAGCGAAGGTTTCCGCGCACCGGCCCCGGGCCAGGTGAACAACGGCTTCAGCAACGTGGCCTCGGGCTACCGCAGCGTGGGCAACGCCAACCTGAAGCCGGAGACGGCGCGCAGCCTGGAACTGGGCTTGCGCGGCGCCGCCGCCATGGCCGGCGGGCGCCTGAGCTGGCAGCTCGCCGCCTACGACAACCGCTACGAAGACTTCATCAGCCAGGAAACCGTGGGCGGCAGTGGCACCGCGGCCGACCCCCTCATCTTCCAGTTCATCAACCTCGCGCAGGCGCGCATCCGCGGCGCCGAGATGCGGGGCGAATGGCAATACGGCGCCTTCGGCCTGAGCCTTGCGCACGCCCGCACCCGCGGCACCAGCACACGCAACGGCCTGCAAGAAGCGCTGGACAGCGTGGAGCCGGCCCGCACCGCGCTCGGCCTGCGCTGGAGCGCGGGCGATTGGCGCGTGCAGGCCGACCTGCTGCACGCCGAAGCCAAGGCGCGCGAGCGCATCCGCGCAGCCACCACCTTCGCCCCCGGCAGCTACACCGTGCTCGACCTCGGTCTGCGCTGGCAGGCCGCCCCCGGCTGGGCGCTGACGGCGCAGCTGAACAACGCCACCGACGCCACCTACTGGCGCTGGAGCGACGCGCGCAGCCTGAGCACCACCAGCGCCGTGAAAGACGCCTACACGGCCCCCGGCCGCCACCTGCAACTGGCCCTGCGCCACGACTTCTGAAAGGCACCGCCATGACGACCACGCTCGAAACCCTAGCCCCTGCAGCCGCCCCTCTGCCGACGACCGACCTGCGCGCCGGCTACACCGCCGCCCGCGCCGCCGGCGCCACGCGCCACCGAGACATCGCCGCCCAGCTGGGCGTGAGCGAGGCCGAGCTGCTGGCCGCGCACATCGGCGAATACGCGCCGGGCGCCTCTGTCAAAGGCCTGCAGGTGCAGCGCCTGCGCGGCCCCTGGCCCACGCTGCTGGGCGCGCTGGAAGCCGCCGGCCCGCTGATGGCGCTGACACGCAACGCCTCGTGCGTGCACGAAAAAACCGGCGTCTACAGCGGTGCCAGCGCCAACGGCCCGGCCGGCCGCGAGATGGGCCTGGTGCTCGGCCCCGACATCGACCTGCGTGTTTTCTACAGCCGCTGGGCGCATGGGTTTGCCGTGGCCGAAGACAACGGCCGCGGGCTGCAGCAAAGCCTGCAGTTTTTCGACGCGCAGGGCCAGGCCGTGCACAAGGTCTTCGTGCGGCCGGGCACGCAGTGGGACGTGTGGGCGGCGCTGGTGATCACGCACCGCTGCGAGCTGCAGCAGCCCGGCCTGCAGGTGCTGCCCGCCGCGGCGCCTGCGGCAGAAACACCCGATGCGCTCATCGACACCAGCGCCTTCCGCGAAGGCTGGGCCGGGCTGCGCGACACGCACGACCTTTTCAGCCTGCTGCGCCGCCACGGCGTGAGCCGCACGCAGGCGCTGCGCCTGGCCGACCCGGCCTACGCGCAGCGTGTGGAAGCCAGCGCCGCGCGCGACGTGCTGCAGACCGCGGCCCGCGAGGCGCTGCCCATCATGGTGTTCGTGGGCAACCCGGGTGTGATCCAGATCCACACCGGCCCCGTGAAACGCGTGGAGGTGATGGGCCCCTGGCTCAACGTGCTCGACCCCGGCTTCAACCTGCACCTGCGCGAAGACCACATCGTGCAGGCCTGGGCCGTGCGCAAGCCCACCGCCGACGGCCTGGTGAGCGCGCTGGAACTTTTCGACGCGCAGGGCGAAACCATCGCGATGTTCTTCGGTGAACGCAAACCCGGGAGGCCCGAGCTGCGCGCCTGGCGCGCCTTGGTCGACAGCCTCGTCGACCCGCGCGCCGTGCAGGCCCAGGCCTGGCAGCCGCAGGCCGGGGAGTGCGCGGCATGCTGAGCCGCCGCGATTGGCTCGCCGCGGCGTGTGCCGGGCTGCCGCTGGGCGCCACGCTGCCGAGCCTGGCCCAAGCCCAGCCCCAGCCGACCCCGCGCCGCGTGGTGGCCGTGGGTGGTGCGCTGACAGAAACCGTCTACGCGCTGGGTGCGCAGGCCGACCTGGTGGGCGTGGACACCACCTCGCTCTACCCCGCTGCGGCCCAGCAGCTGCCCAGCGTGGGTTACGCGCGTTCGCTCTCGGCCGAAGGTGTGCTCTCGCTGAAGCCCACGCTCATCATCGCCAGCGGTGAAGCCGGCCCGCCGGCAGTGCTGCGCCAGCTGCAGGGCGCCGGTGTGCCGCTGGTCACGCTGGACGCCGAGCACCGCGCCGAACAGGTGTGGGCGCGCACGCAGCGCCTGGGCACGCTGCTGGGCCGCGAGGCCGCGGGCGGGGCCCTGGCCGCACGGCTGCAGCGTGAATGGCAAGCCGCGATGGCGCGTGTGCAGGTGCTGCAGGCGCCCGCAACCAACCGGCGCCCACCGCGCGTGCTCTTCGTGCTGTCGCACGCGATGAACCAGGTGCGCATTGCCGGGCGCGACACCGCGGCCGACGCGATGATCCGCTACGCTGGCGCCACCAACGCGCTGGGCGAAGTGGCCGGCTTCAAGCCGCTGACGCCCGAGGCCGCCATCGCCGCCGCGCCCGACCTCATCCTCGGCACCGAACAGGGCCTGGCCGCTGCGGGTGGCATCGACGGCCTGCTCGCCGCGCCGGGCCTGGCCGCCACGCCCGCCGGCCGCGCGCGGCGCGTGGTGGCGCTGGAAGCGATGTTCCTGCTGGGCTTCGGCCCGCGCCTGCCGCAGGCCGTGGTGCAGCTGGCCGAAGCGCTGCACGGCCCGGCGCGGGGCTGAAGATGGCTGCGGTCTTGCCTGTGCCTGCCAGCACACCGCCCGGCGCCTCATCCGGCACTTCGCCCGGCGCCGCGGCTGCAGCAGAACGCCGCGCACCGCAGCGCGCACGCCGTCTGGCGCTGGCGCTGGGCCTGGCGCTGCTGGCCGCGCTGCTGCTGGCCTGCAGCGTGGGCGCGGTGCGTGTGGGCTGGGCCGATTGGGCCGCACTGCTGCAGCCCGACAAAACCGGCGCCGCCCACGTGCTGTGGGAACTGCGCCTGCCGCGTGCGCTGCTGGCCGCCGCCGTGGGCGCAGCACTCGGCCTGGCCGGTGCGCTGGCGCAAGGCCTGTTCCGCAACCCGCTGGCCGACCCCGGGCTGCTGGGCGTCACCAGCGGCGCCGTGTGCGCGGCGGCGCTGGTGCTCACGGTGTTTGCCGCGGCCACGCTGCAGGTGCCGCCGGCCTGGCGCATCTGGGTGCTGCCGGCCTCGGCTTTTGCGGGCGCGCTGGCGGTGTGTTTCACGCTGGAGCGTGTGGCGCGCTGGCTCACGCCGGGCTCCATCGCCGGGCTGCTGCTCACGGGGCTGGCGCTCAACGCGCTGGCCATGGCCATCGTCGGCCTGTGCACCTACATCGCCAACGACGAACAGCTGCGTAGCCTGAGCTTCTGGTCGCTGGGCTCGCTGGCCGGCGGTTCGTGGCCGGTGGTGGGCGTGATCACTGCGGCGGTGGCGCTGGGCGCCTGGCAGGCGCGCCGCATTGCGGCGGCGCTCAACGCGCTGGCGCTGGGCGAAGCCGTGGCCGGGCATGTCGGCGTGGACGTGCAGCGACTGCGCACACGGCTCATCACCGTGGTGGCGCTGCTCTCGGCGCTGGCGGTGGCCTGGTGCGGGCTCATCGGTTTCATCGGGCTGATGGCGCCGCACCTGGTGCGCGCCACAGCCGGCGCCGACCAGCGCGCGGTGCTGCCGCTTTCGATGGGCGCGGGCGCCCTGCTGCTGCTGCTGGCCGACACCGCCGCGCGCACCGTGGCCATGCCGGCCGAGGTGCCGGTGGGCATCCTCACCGCGCTGATAGGCGCGCCTGTTTTCCTGTTGCTGCTGCGCGGCGTGGCCCGCCAGCAGGGAGGCCATGCATGAACACCACCCCCACCGTGCTGACGCTGCAACAGGCCGCCGTGCGCCTGCCGGGCCAGCGCTGCTTCGGCCCCTACACCCGCAGCGTGCGTGCCGGCGAAACGCTGGCGCTGCTGGGCCCCAGCGGCGCCGGCAAGAGCACGCTGCTGAAGCTGATGGCCGGCGAGCTGCCAGCGCGTGAAGGCCAGGTGCTGCTGGAAGGCAAACCTCTGCACGCCTGGCCGCTGGCCACGCTGGCGCAGCGCCGCGCGGTGCTGCCGCAGCAGCACGGCGTGGCTTTCGGCATGCCGGTGGAGCTGGTGGTGGCGCTGGGCCGCATCGCGCGCGGCGTCGACTTGCAACAGGCCACCATCACCGCCGCCGCGCTGCAGCGCGCCGAAGCCGCGCACCTGCTGGGCCGGCGCTTCGACACGCTCTCGGGCGGCGAGCAGGCGCGTGTGATGCTGGCGCGTGTGTTTGCGCAGCTCTGGGACAGCCCGCCCGGCTGGCTGTTGGTGGACGAACCGCTGGCCGCGCTGGACCCCGGCCTGCAGCTGGCACTGACCGAAGCGCTGCTGGGCTATTGCCACGAACGCGGCCACGCGCTGGTGGCGGTGCTGCACGACATCAACCTCGCGCTGGCCGCCTTCCAGCGCCTGTGGCTGGTGCGGGCCGGCGAGATCGTGGCCGACCTGCCCAGCAACGCCGCCGCGGTGCCGGCGCTGGAGCAGCTCTACGGCGTGGGCCTGCACACCGTGCAGGACGACGACGGCCGCCCCGCGGTGCTGCTGCGCCGCCGGCCGGCCGCGGCCGCCCCCCGGGCGGCGGCAGCTGGGGTGAGCCTGGCGTGAAGCGCCAGCCCGTCACCGCGGCCGGCGTGCTGGGGCTGCACCTGCTGGGCCTGCTGCTGGCCTGGCAAGCGGCACCCCAGCGCAGCACGGCCGCGGCGCCCACCGCCAGCCCGGCCGTGCTGCGGGTGGCGCTGGTGCAGCCCCTGGCGCCGGCCCCGCAAGCGCCCGAACCGCGGCGCGAGGCCGCGGCGGCCGACCAGCCGGCGACACCACCGCAGCCCATCGTGGCGCCAGTACCGGCCCCTCAGATGCCCCAGGCGCCCCGGCCCGCGCCCACCGAACAGCCAGCGCCGACGGCCAGCCTCGCGCCGCCCCTCACGCCCGAAGCACCGCCCGCCCAGCAGGCCGTGGCCACTGCGGCCCCAGCCGCCGCAGTGGCCGCAGCCCCCGCCACCGCCCTGCCCCCGCGGCCCGTGGCGGCGCCCGCCGCCACCGCCCCAGCGCCAGCGTTGGTGCAAGCCCAGGCCCGCCGCGACGACTGCCCGCCCGCACCGCACCCGGCCGTGCTGCGCGAACGCGGCATCGAAGGCGAAGTGCGCCTGCTCGTGCGCGTGGGCACCGACGGCCGCGCCGCGGAGGTGAAGCTGCAGCAGCCCAGCGGCTGGCGCCTCTTCGACCAAGCCGCGCTGGCGCAGGCCCAGGCCTGCCGCTTCATCCCCGCGCGCCGCGGCGCGCAGAGCGAAGAAAGCTGGGTCGAATTCCCGGTGCGTTTTTCATTGCAAGGCTGAAGCCATCCTGAAGGAGACCGGCGCTTGAACCCCTACCTCGTGGCCGGCGGTGCCGGCACCCTGCTGCAACGCTGGGACCGCCTGGGCCTGGCCGTGCGCTGCGGCTACGACACACGCGGCCCCGCCCTGCTGCACCACTACCTGCTGCTGAGCCAGCGTGTGCTGCAGCTGGGCCTGGTCGACGAAGTGCCGTGTTTGCAGCGCACGCTGCGCCTGCTGCTGCAGACCGCGGGTGACGCCGCGCTGCCCGTGTGCTGGCGCCGGGCCTGTCTGGCGCATGCCAACGGGCCGGTGTTCAGGCTGCAAGAGGCGCTGGCCCTGCACGACCCACTCGCCGCTGCGGCCTGGCTGGCCGCGGTGCAGCACGCGCACCAGGTGCTGCGGCTGGGCACACGCGAGCCCGGTGCAAGGCCCTAACGCTCGCGGAAAGCTTCCTGCGACTTGATCATTGGCCGCAGCATGTAGTTCAGCACGCTGCGCTGGCCGGTGCGGATCTCCACCGAGCCCGTCATGCCCGGCAGCACGCTCAGCGGCTTGCCGTTCTTCTGCAGCCCGGCAGGGTCGGCGCGCACCATCGCGCGATACCAGGTGCCCTCGGGCAGCGTGGCCTTGTCAGGGTCGCCCATGGCGTCGGGGCTGATCGAGACCACCGTGCCTTCCAGCGCGCCGTAGATGGTGAAGTCGTAGGCGCTGAGCTTGACCTGCACCGTCTGCCCCGTGCGCACGAAGCCGATGTCGGCCGGCTTCACGCGCGCTTCCACCAGCACGCGCGGGCCCAGCGGCAGGATTTCCATCACCGGCGCGCCGGCCTGCACCACGCCACCCACGGTGTTGCTGCGGATGGTCTTGACCACGCCCTTGACCGGGCTCACCAGCGTCGTGCGGCGCAGCGCGTCGTCGCGCACCACCATCTGTTCCTCGATGAGCGTCAGCTCGTTGCGCACACGCACCATCTCGGCCGCGGCGTCCTGGCGGAAGCGGTTGGTGCGTTCCTGCGTCTGCAGTTGCAGGTCGTTGAGCTGGCGGCGCACACGCATCACCTCCACCTCGCTCATCAGGCCGCGCGCCGACATGGCCTGCGCCATGCCCAGCTCGCGCTGCAGCAGCGCGGCGCTGCGGTTGGTGGTGTCCACGGCCTCGTTCAGCGCGCGCTGGCGGGCCTCGTAGCTTTCGCTCTCGGCGGCCTGCACAGACTCTGGGATGTCTTCCGCAAACTTCAGCGGCTTGGCGTTGGCCTCGGCCTGCAGCCGCGTGAGCGTGCCTTGCAGCGCCAGGCGGCGCGCGGTGCCTTCGGCCTGCTGTGATTCAAAGCGCGTGGGGTCCAGCATCGCCAGCGCCTGGCCTTCGGTGACCTCTTGCCCCTCGCGCACCAGCAGCTCGCGCAGGATGCCGCCTTCCAGGCTGGCGATGACCTGCTCGCGCCCGTCGGGCACCACGCGGCCGTTGGCCTTGGCCACGATGTCCACCTGCGCAAAGCCCGCCCAGGCGATGGCCAGCGCGATGGCCGCCAGCATCAGGTAGACGGCCCACATCGCGGCCGGGGCCGGGTCGAGCACGTGCGCGGCCTGCACGGCGCCGATGTAGGGCGTGTCGCCGCGCTGCAGCTCGGGCGTGCGCTTGCGTTCGGAGAAGATCGACACCGCAGCCGCCCCTTACACCGAGGCTTCGCGCTCGACGGGCCTGGCCGTCGGGTGCATGTGCAGGTTGCTCGGCGGGCCGCCCGGCGCCTGCGGCGCGGCGGCCGGGCGCTGGCCGCTCAGGGCCGCCAGCACCTGGGCCTTGGGGCCGTCCATCACCAGGCGGCCGGCGTCGATGACGAGCACACGGTCCACCAGTTCCAGCAGTGCCGGGCGGTGCGTCACCACCAGCAGCGTGCAGTCGCCGCAGGCATCTTTCAGCTGGCGCAGGAAGAGCGCTTCGCTCTGCGCGTCCATGCTGCTGGTGGGTTCGTCCATCAGCAGGATCCTGGGCTGCGTCACCAGGCAGCGCGCCAGCGCCACCAGCTGGCGCTGGCCGCCGGAGAGCAGCGCGCCGGCCTCGCCCACGGGCAGCTCCCAGCCTTGCGGGTGGCTCTGGATGAGACGGTCCAGGCCGGTGAGGCGGGCCACGTCGGCCAGGCGGCCGGGGTCGGCGGTGGCGCGGTCGAGCAGCACGTTGTCGCGCAGCGTGCCGTGGAAGAGGCGCGGGTCCTGCGAGACGAAACCCACGCGGGCGCGGTAGTCGGCGGGGTCGATCTGGCGCAGGTCGATGCCGTCGACATCGACATAACCTTCGGTGGGCTGGTAGAGCCCCGCCAGCAGGCGCAGCACCGTGCTCTTGCCGCTGCCGATGCGGCCGAGGATGGCCACGCGCTCGCCCGGCTCGAACTTCAGCGTCACGCCCTTCAGCACCTTCGGGCCTTCACCGCCGGCCACCGCACCGGCCACGCTGGCGGGCACGGGGTAGGCGAAGCCCACCTCGTGCAGGCCGAGGCGGCCACTGAGCTCGCGCCGCGGCACGTAGGTCTTGCCGGGCTCACGGTCCACCGGCTGCTGCATCACGTGGTTGAGCGAGTTCATCGCTGCACGTGCGCCCTGGTAGCGCGTGGCCAGGCTCGTGACGCTGGCCAGCGGCGCCACCGCGCGCGAGGCCAGCATCACCGCGCCGAAGAGCGCACCGCCGGTGATGACCTGGGCCTCGATCAGGTACACGCCCCAGACCAGCATGACCATCGTCACCAGCTGCTGCGCAATGCCCGAGAGGTTCATCGTCCAGCTGGTGATGCTGCGAGATTTCAGCGCCGCGGCGGCTGCAGCCGCGGTGGCTTCCTCGTAGCGCCGCAGGAAGCGGCCTTGCGCGCCGGCGGCCTTGAGGTCTTCCATGCCGTCCACGGCTTCCACCACCACGCCGTGCAGGTCGGCCTGCTGCTGCATGTTGGCGTTCATCGCGCGGCGCAGCGAGTTCTGGATGGCGATGGAGACGATCACCAGGATGGGAATCGCGATCACCAGCACCCAGCCCAGCGGCCCGCCGATGACGAAGACCATCGCCACGAAGATCAGGATGAAGGGCAGGTCCGACACCGCGCTCAGCGTGGCCGAGGCGAAGAAGTCGCGCATCATCTCCACCTGGGCAATGATGTGCGCGTAGGCACCGGCCGAAGCGGGCCGGTTCTCCATGCGCAGCGCCAGGGTCTGGCGGAAAAGCAGGCTGCCGATGATGAGGTCGGTCTTGCGGCCGGCCATGTCGATGAGGTAGGCGCGCAGCTGCCGCGCCATCATGTCGAAGCCCAGCGCCAGGCCGCAGCCGGCCGCAATCGCCCACAGCGTGACGTAGGCCTGGTGCGGGATGACCTTGTCGTAGATGACGCTGGTGGCCAGGCCCGTCACCAGCATCAGCACGTTGCTGAGCATGGCCGCGAGCAGCGCGCCGCGGTAGTAGGGCACGAAGCGGCGCAGCGTGCCCCAGAGCCAGTGGCTGCCCTGGGCCGCCAGCAGCGGCATCTGGCCCGTGCCCTGCGCGCTGGCACTCTGCGGCACGGGGGTGCACACCAGCGCGAAGCCGGTGTATTCGGATTGCAGCTCGTCCAGCGTGGCCGTGCAGGCGTGGTGCTGGCGACCGGGCATGACGATGTCGTAGACGCCGTCGGGGTGGCGCGCCACCACCACGCAGGCGTCGCCGCCCTGCAGCAGCAGCACGGCGGGCAGCAGCAACTCGTGCAACTCGGCCACCGGGCGCTGGATGACGCCGGCGCTGTAGCCGGCCTCGCGCAACGCGCGCACGGCCTCATCCGGTCCCAGGCGGCTGGCCACGGGCATCTGCGCCAGCAGCGATTCGGGCGTGCGTTCACGCCCGTGGTGGCGCGTCAGCCACGAGAGGGCGTGCGCGAGCGCGTCGTTCTCGAGGTCGACCCCCGAGACCGCTGCAGGCGGCGCAGGGCCGCCAGCCAGTGCTGCGCTGTGCTCGTCCATCGCGGGTCAGCCCGGGCCGTTCATCGCCATCACGGGGTGCGTGCCGCGAGCGCCAGGCGCTCGAACTCGCTCTCGATGTCGCGCACGATCTGCGGCAGGTCGAACAGCGGGCTGCTGCGGCCGTGCTCGTTGAGGTAGCGGCGGATGGACTTCACGCGCGCCGGGTTGCGGCCCAGGGTGACGGCGAGCTTCTCGTAGTCGGCCAGGTTCTCGGTGACGAGGTCGGGCAGGCCGATGGCGTTCAGCAGGCTGCCAGCCATGCGGCTGATGTAGGTGCGGCCGGCGCGCGTGACCATGGGCGTGCCCATCCACAGTGCGTCGCTGGCCGTGGTGCCTGCGTTGAAGGGGAAGGTGTCCAGCATCAGGTCGATGAGCTGGAAGCGCGCCAGGTACTCCGCTGGCGCCACGCGCGGCGCGAAGTGCAGGCGCTCGGGCGCCAGGCCCGCGGCTGCCGCGGCGGCCTGCATGTTGTTGCGCGCGGTGTCGTTGTCGGCCAGCAGCCAGAGGATGCTGTTCGGCACCTGCGCCAGGATGCGCATCCAAGCCCCGAACATCTCGGGCGTGAACTTGTGGTTGTTGTTGAAGCTGGCGAAGACGAAGGCGTCTTCCGGCAGCCCGTACTGGGCGCGCGTGGGCATGGGCGCCACCTCGCGCTGGCGGTCACTCACCTGGTAACAGTGCGGCAGGTAGATGGGCTTTTCGGTGCAGTAGGGCAGCAGCGCGGGCGGCATCACGAAGCGGTCGGCCAGCATCCAGTCCACGCCTGGCAGCGCGCTGGTGCCGGGCAGGCCGAGGTAGCTGACCTGCACCGGTGCGGCGCGGTGGCCCAGGATGGCCGGGCGCGCGCCGGCGGTCAGGCCCTGCAGGTCCACCAGCACGTCGATGCCGGCCTGCGCGATGAGCTTGGCCGCGCTGGTGTCGTCCACCCCGCCCAGGCGCACCACGTGGTCCATGGCCTTCAGGATGCGCTGGCGCTGGCGCTGGAAGACGGGCTGGGCCGAATCGGGCGTCCAGCAGAAGGCCCACACCTCGAACTTGCTGCGGTCGTGCAGCTCGAAGAGCTCGGGCGTCAGCAGGCCCACGGCGTGCATGTGCAGGTCGCCGCTGAGGTAGCCGATCTTGACCTTGCCGGTGCGAGGCGGCGTCTGCTTGTGCAGTGGCGCCGCGGGCGGCTTGGGCACCTTCTCGTGCACGAAACGCACGCTGCTCAGCAACTGCAGCGCGGGGTCGTCGGAGAGGCCCATGGTGGCCAGCAGCGAGGTGCCCATCAGCAGCTGGTTGGGCGTGACTTCGCCCACCGGCTGGTAGTGCGGCCAGGCGCACTGCTTCTGGCGGATGTGCACGTAGTGCTGGATGACGTCGTTCTGCTCGGCCTTGATCTCCAGGCTGCGGCGCATCAGCACCTCGGCCTCGGGGTAGCGGCGCTGCACTTCCAGCAAGCGGGCGCTGTTGTTCAGCGCGTGCAGCAGGTGCTCTTGCGGCGGCACGGGCTGGGCCTCGAACACGGCACGCCAGTTCGCCAGCGCGGCTTCCACGTCGCCGCGGCGCTCGCACAGGTGACCCAGGTTCAGGTGCGCCGGGGCGAAGCCCGGCAGGGTCTGCAGGGCCATGCGGTAGGCGGCTTCGGCCTGTTCGCTGCGGCCCAGTTGCGAGAGCACCGCGCCCCAGTTGAAGGCGGCGATGTGGCGCAGCGCGCCCTGGCCGTGGGCCAGCCAGGCGTCGTAGAGCGCGGCGGCAGCCTCCGGCTGGCCGGCGGCCTGCAGCGCGTTGGCTTGCTGCAGCAGTTCGGGCAGAGGCAGCGTGCCATTGCGCGCGGCGTGCAGCAGCGCCTCGTGCGGGTCGGGCACGTAGAGCGTCAGTGCCGGCGCGGCAGCAGCGGCAGGGGTAGGGGCAAGGCTGGAGTCCATGCGGCTCCTCTTTATGGGCTTCCTTGCGATGCTAGGCAGCACCGCGCCCGCCTTGACCCCGATCAGCAGGCCGGAACGCCCTCAGTTCCGGCCTTCGGGGCCTAGCCCTCCCAGGGCTTCAGGGCTTGAGCGCCGCCACCGAGCCGAGCATGGCCGCTTCCAGCGCCGCCACGCCGACATCGTTGAAGTGCTCGCCGGCCGAGGTGGCCATGAACTTGGCGTAAGCCTCCAGCGCGTCGTCGGGCAGACCTTCGTAGGCGATGGCGAAGCCCGCCAGCGTGATGATCTCGAAGGCCTGCGTGAGCTGCGCGCGCTGGTCTTCCAGCGTGGCGCGCAGCTGGGCTTCTTCGATGGGCTGCGGCGGCGGCACCAGGCGGGCCAGCGCCAGCGGCAGCTGCACGCCCAGGCTGATGATGATGTCGGCGCCGGCACGCGGCGCGCGCGTCACCTCCACCAGGCGCACCAGCAGCTGCTGACGCTTGGGCGAGGCCGCCTGCACCAGCGCCATGCCGCGCTGGGTGCGCGCCTTCATGTCGCTCTCGGCGCGGGCGGTGTCTTCCACCTCGGCCTGGGTGATGCGGCGGGCCACCGGGCTTTCGTACCAGCGCATCAGCTCGGCCAGGTGCTCGGTGCGGGTGTTCTCGGCCACGCTGCGCTGCGCGAGCTGGCGCGCACGCTCCACCGTGAAGGCCTGCGCGGCGGCGGCCTTCACCTTGGCCTGCAGCGCCTCGGACGGCGGGTTCGTGTCCTTGCCCAGGCCTTCGAGCAGGCCGCTGCGCATCTGTTCGCTCAGCGATTCCAGCTGCGCCCACTGGCCCGACAGGCGCATCAGCGCCTCGGCTTGGGCATCGCTGATCTGGGCCTGGGCGCTGGCCGCCAGCAGCAGCGCGCCCAGCAAGGCGGCGGTGCGCCGCAACATCGTCTTCATGGTTGTGCATCTCCCTGTCGCGCGGCGGCACCCTGCCGGCGCGCGAACCCACTTTACGCGCGGATTCCGGTGGCGGGGCCCGCCGCCCCCACACCCGGGCGGGGGCCTTCCACAGGCCCGCGGGCCTGTTCACGCGGCCGGGTTCAAGGCCAGCAGGCTGGCCAGCGTGTCGGCCTCGTGCAGCGGCTTGTCGGGCCGCAGGCGCAGCATGCGCGGGAAGCGCACGGCCACGCCGCTCTTGTGGCGCGGGCTGCGCTGCAGGCCCTCGAAGCCGATCTCGAACACCAGGCTGGGCACCACGCTGCGCACGGGGCCGAACTTCTCCAGCGTGGTGGCGCGGATCACGCGGTCCACGGCCGCGAACTCGGCATCGCTCAGGCCCGAATAGGCCTTGGCGAAGGGCAGCAGCTGCAGCGCCGGGCTGTCGCGCGGCGGCGCGGGCTCCTTGCGCGCGATGGCTTCGATCACGGCGCGGGCTTCGTCGGCATCGGCCGGCGCACGGCTCCACACCGCGAAGGTGTAGTCGGTGTAGACGCTCGCGCGGCGGCCGTGGCCGGCTTGGGCGTAGACGAGCACAGCGTCCACCGCCAGCGGCGCCAGCTTCCACTTCCACCAGGTGCCTTCGCTCTTGGTGCGGCCGCTGCCGTAGGCACTGTTGCGCTGCTTGAGCATGAAACCTTCGACACCACGCTCGCGCGCGCCTTCGCGCAGCGCAGCCAGCGCCGGCCAGCTGCTGGCCGTGACTTCGGGCGAGACGCGCAGCGGCACCTCGGCCGGCAGCCCTGCCGCCAGCGCCAGCAGCGCGGCGCGGCGTTCGTGCTGCGGCCGTTCGCGCTGGTCTTGTGCGTCGGCCTCCAGCAGGTCGTAGGCCAGCAGCACCACCGGCGCATCGGCCAGCAGCTTCTTCGGCAGCGTCTTGCGCGTGATGCGCGGCTGCAGTTGCGCAAACGAGCCCGGCTGCTCGGCCCCGGCCGGCCACACCAGCAGCTCGCCGTCGACCACCGTGCCGTCGGGCCAGGGCGTGGCCGCGGCCACCACCTCGGGGAAACGCTCGGTGACCAGCTCTTCGCCGCGCGACCAGATCCACACCTGCCCCGCGCGCTTGACGACCTGGGCGCGGATGCCGTCGTACTTCCACTCCACCAGCCAGTCACCCGGTGGCCCGAGTTGGCCTTCGAAGTCAGCCAGCTCGGCCTGCAGCGCGTGCGCCAGGAAGAAGGGATAGGGCTGGCCGTCGGGCGCGGCCTGCGTGCCGGCCGGCGCCAGCAGCGCCAGATAACGCTCGGCACTGGGCGTGCGGCGGGCCTCGGTCCAGCCCACGAGGCGCTGCGCCATCAGCTTGGCGTCGAGACCGGCGTGCTCGCCCAGCGCACGCTGCACCAGCAGTCTGCTCACGCCCACGCGGAAGCCACCGCCGATCAGCTTGACGAGCAGAAAACGCCCGGCCGCATCCAGCTGCTGCCAGGCCGCGGCCAGGCGTGCCGCTTGCTCGGCCGGGGCCAGCCCGCGCAGCGGCAGCAGGCGCTCTTCCACCCAGACGGCCAGGCCCAGGTCTTCAACGGCCGCGTCGGTGGGGCCGGGCGGCAGGATGTGGGCGATGGTCTCGGCCAGGTCGCCCACGGCCTGGTAACAAGCCTCGAAGAGCCAATCGTCGACGCCGGCTTGCTGGCAAGCCAGCTCGCGCAGCAGCGCCGTGGGCACCACCTGGCGCGGCTTGCCGCCGGCCAGGAAGTACACCGCCCAGGCGGCATCGGCCGGCGACGCGCTCTGGAAATAGGCGCGCAAGGCCCCCACCTTGGCTTGCGTGGCGGTGCTGGCGTCCAGGGCCTGGTAAAGCTCGGCAAAACGGCGCATGTCCGCATGATGCACACCGCGCCGCGCCCAGCCCGCGCAGGCACAATGCACCGACGTCCTCGAAGGGAGCCCCATGAGACAGCACGCCGTTCGCCAGACCGCCGTTCCGCGTTCCCAGCCCCTGGCCCAGCCTGCCCTGCGCCTGACGCTGGCCCTGCTGCTGGGCGCCACGCTGGCCACGGTGGCCGCCACCTCGGCGCGCGCCGCCCCCGGCGATCAGCCCGTGGTGAAGCCGCCGCCGGCTCAACTGGTGGAGCAGAAGGACAAGTCGCGCACGGTCTCGCTGCCGGCCAAGGGCCTGTTCAAAGGCGACCAGCTCACCGACAGCGCCAAGGCCCAGCTCACCGACCTCATCGTGAACGCGCTCGGCCTGCAGGTGGAGGTGGCACTGCTGATCCCCGTGGGCCCGTGGAACATCGATGGCACCGGCCACGCCGGTGAACGCGACCTGACCCCGGCGCGCCTGCAGGCGCTGCGCAAGTACCTCAGCGACCGTGGCGTCGACCCGAAGCGCATCTTCGTGGAGAGCCGCACCGACGCGAAGGTGAAAGAGCCGCGCTTGGACGTGCAACTCGTCGGTCAGCCGGCGAACGACTGATCCTCAACGTCGCTGGCGGCAGCAGGCACCGCCAGCGCCGTCGGCGCCTCGCCATCGTCGGCCCCGAACTCGGTGCGGAAGCTGCCCGCTTCCAGCCCCTGCTGCTGCAGCCAGCGCACCATCACGGCCTCGTAGCCGTGCGTGACGATCACGCGGCTGGCGCCGGTGGCCGCGATGGCCTGTTGCAGGCCGGGCCAGTCGGCGTGGTCTGAGAGCACGAAACCCCGGTCCACACCCTGGCGGCGGCGCGCGCCGCGCAGCTGCATCCAGCCGCTGGCGAAGGCATCGCTCTGCTCGCCCAGCTTGCGCGCCCAGGCGCTGCCCAGCACGGCCGGCGGCGCCACCACCAGCGCACGCTGCAGCAAGGTCTTGTCCTGCACCGCTTCCAGCCGCAGCGTGGGCGGCAGCGCCACGCCGGCTGCGCGGTAGGCCTCGTTCAACGGCTCCACCGCGCCGTGCACGACGATGGGGCCGATGCCGGCATCCACGCCGGCCAGCAGGCGCTGCGCCTTGCCGAAGCTGTAGCCCAGCAGCAGGCTGGCGCGGCCGGCGGCGGCGTTGGCGGCCCACCAGGTGTTGATCTCGGCCATCAACTCGGCCTGCGGGCGCCAGCGGTAGATGGGCAGGCCGAAGGTGCTCTCGGTGATGAAGCAGTGGCAGCGCACCGGCTCGAAAGGTGTGCAGGTGGTGTTGGTGTCGTGCGTGTGGCCGCTGGTGAAGTAGTCACCCGAGGTCACCCACACCTGGCCCGCGTGTTCCACCCGCACCTGGGCCGAGCCCAGCACGTGCCCGGCCGGGTGCAGCGAGACACGCACGCCGTTGATCAGCACCGCCTCGCCATAAGCCAGGCCCTGCAGCGTGATGGGCCCCAGGCGCGAACGCAGCACGCCTTCGCTGATGGCCGTGGCCAGGTAGGCGCCATGGCCGCGCCGCGCGTGGTCGGCATGGGCGTGCGTGATGACGGCACGCGCCACCGGGCGCCAGGGGTCGATGTGGAAATCGCCGGCGGGGCAGTACAGGCCCTCGGGCCGCTGCACGATGAGGTCTTCAGCCACGGTGCGGAGCGAGGAAGGTGTCGAGGTCCAGCGTGGAACGTTGACCGACATCGGCACGGTGCGCGGTGAGCCAGCGCTCGGCGGCCGCGCGGCCCAGGCTGTGCAGCGCCTCCAGAAAACTGCGCTCGGTGTTCAGCTTGCTCGACGGGTGCAGCGGCGCCAGGCCTTCGTCGTCGGCCACCATGTGCAGGCGCAAGTCCTTGTAGCGGCCAGGCTCGAGCCGGCCTTCGGCCACCAGGCGCTGCACGAAGCCGATGGCCCGCAACTCGCCCACGAGGCCCGCGTTGAAGGTGATCTCGTTGACACGGTCGGCAATCTCCGCCGGCGTGTCGGGCACGCCTTCCCGCACCAGCGGATTGATCTTCACGAGCAGCACGTCCAGCGTGGGCGTTTCGTAGACCAGCGGCCACAGCGCCGGGTTGCCGCTGTAGCCACCGTCCCAGAACGCCTCGCCTTCGATGTGCACCGCGCGGAACAGCTGCGGCAGGCAGGCGCTGGCCAGCAGGGCATCGAGCCCGATCTCACTGCCCAGGGCCTCGCGGCCGAACACGCGCGGCTGCCCGGTGCGCACCGAAGTGGCCGTGACAAACACCGACAGCGGCCCCTCGCGCAGCGCCGCCGGCCGCACGTGGCGCTGCACGATGGCGCGCAAGGGCTCGCTGCCAGGCAGGTTGAAGGGGTTGAACTGGTAAGGGCTGAAGAGCTTCAGCCATTGCTGGCTGAGCACGTAGAACGGGTTCGCGTCGAGGTTGTAGGCCGCCAGCCCCGGCGGCGCGGCGGCGGTGCGGCCGAAGCACGCGCTGCCGGCCGGCGTGGCCACGTCGTGCCAGAAAGCCGCCAGCGCGGCGCGGGCACCGGCCCGGCCGCCCTCGGCCCAGCCGG
This sequence comes from Rubrivivax sp., assembly GCA_051861265.1. GTDB lineage: Bacteria > Pseudomonadota > Gammaproteobacteria > Burkholderiales > Burkholderiaceae_C > Rubrivivax. Next base: position 393,765 of record JBHYDA010000004.1, on the reverse strand, counting down.
TGGCCATCACGGCGGCGTTCAAGGCGCCGGCGCTGGTGCCCGAGACGCCATCGACCGCGAGGCTCTCGTCTTCCAGCAGGCGGTCGAGCACGCCCCAGGTGAAGGCGCCGTGCGAGCCGCCGCCTTGCAGCGCGAGATCGATGGGCTGTTCGCGCGGCGGGCGCGGCCGGAGGGTCTTGCGGGCGGTCCTGCGGGCAGACTTGCGGGCGGCGCCTGCCGGCAGTTCAGGGTCGGGCATGGGCCAAGCCTAACCGGCGCCGCCCCACGGCGCCGGCCAGCAGCCCGGCCACCAACAGCAGCGCGCTGGCGGGCTCGGGCACCGGTGTCATCAGGTACGCGCGCACTTGCCCGTTGTAGACCGCGGTGCCGGCAATGCTGCCGTCGTCGGCGATGGCCAGCGCCGAGCTGCTGGTGTTGGTGCTGATGTCCCAGCCCGAGTTCGCCGGCAGCAGGCTCTGCAGCGTGTAGGTGCTGCCATCGGCATACAGGAAGGGCACCGCGAAGGCGCCGCTGGCCGTGCCCACCACCCAGCCGGCGCTGTTGACGCCGCGCGCGCTGGCCTGGCTGGTGCCGGCCGGCAGCGGGATGGCCGTCATGCCGCCCGAGGCCGTCCACACGAAGGGCTGGCCCGATCCCTGGTTGAACATGCTGCTGCCCACCACGTGGCCGCCGTTGCCCACGCCGAAGTTCAGCGCGCCATTGGCCGCCGGCAAAGCGCCCACCGTGCTCATCACGCCCGTGACGCTGTCGTAGACCATGCCCACGTTGAGGGCGGCGTTGGCCGGGTCGATGCCCGTGCCCACCACGAGGCCGGCATCGTTGATGCCGAAGGCCACCGTCATGTAGCTGCCGTTGGCCGTGGTGGCGGTGATGACGCTGCCCACCCCGCCGTTGTAGATCGCCCCGCGCTGGCCCACACCCGAACCCACCGCGCCCACCACCACGCCCGCGGCGTTCACACCGTTGGCCTGGCCCACGGTGTAGCCGCTGGGCATGGTGAGCGCGCTGATGGCGCCGTTGTTCCACACCACCGGCAGTGCGCCCGCGCCAAAGGATGTGGTGGTGCTGCTGCCCACGGCCAGCCCGGCGTTGTTCACGTCGTTGGCCACCGCGAAGTTGCGGCCGGCCAGGTTGGGCAGGGCTTGCAGGCCGGCCCCGGCCGTCCACAAGGTGGCGCTGGTGGGGTTGCCCAGCGAGCGCCCCACCACCGAGCGGCCGTCGGTCGACATGCCGAAGGCCTGCGAGGCGGTGCTGCTGCCCACCACACCGAGATCGATGATGGTGTAGGCCGGGGTCTGGGCCAGCGCGGCAGGCGCCAGGCCGGCGCCGATGCCGAGGGCCAGGGCGGCGCCAAACAGGCCGCGGCGCGCGAAGTGATGGACGACAGCCATGGGACATCCCTCCTGGGGTGTTGTGCGTGTGCCGCCAGCATGGGCCGCCACAGCGCGCTTGTCGAGCACCCGAGCCGGGTGCCGCGCGCTCAGTACCGGCCGGTGATGCCCGCCACGCGGAGGTAGAGGTTGGCCGCCCAGGCCACCGCACCGCGGTGCAGCCAGCGGCGCCAGCCGGTGCGCTCGGGCATGCCACTCACTTCGAGCGAGAGCGCAAAAGCCCGCTCCAGGCTGGACCGCAGGCTGGCAGCGAACTCGGCGTCACGCACCACGACGTTGGCCTCCAGATTGAGCAGCAAGCTCAGCGGGTCGATGTTGCTGCTGCCCACGGTGGCCCAGTCGTCGTCGACCACGGCCACCTTGGCATGCAGGAAGGCCGGCGTGTATTCGAAGATGCGCACGCCGTTGGCCCGCAGCTCGTCGTAGAGCGCGCGCGCGGCCAGCGCGGCGATGCGGTAGTCCACCTTGCCCTGCAGCAGCAGCCGCACCTGCACTCCACGCCGCGCCGCGTGGCGCAGCGCGCGGCGGAAGGCCCGGCCCGGGTAGAAATAAGGCACGGCCAGCTCCACGCGGTGCTGCGCGCGGCGGATGGCCTCGACGTAGCTGCGCTCGATGATGCGGCGCTGGCGCAGGTTGTCGCGCACCAGGAAGGCGGCGCGCATGGGGGCCGGGTCGCGCGCCGCTTCGGCCGCGGCGGCCTGGCCCTCGGGGCTGCGCGCGCGCAGCTGGCGCACCAGGCTCACGGCATCCTTCACGGGCCGGCCGCCGCGGGCCAGGGCACGCACCTCGTCGCGCCAGTCGCGCCACAGGTGGGCGCGGGCCCACATCGCGCGCGTGGTGGCGTGCACCTGTGCCACCAGCGGGCCCTGCACCTGCACGGCGTAGTCGAGCCGCGGCGTGTCGGTCCAGCCGTGGTTCATGTCGTGGCGGTCGTCGATGAGGTTGATGCCGCCGACGAAGGCCGTGCTCTCGTCGCAAACGCACAGCTTCTGGTGCAGGCGGCGCAGCTGGCCGGGCTGCAGCCAGCTGTACCAGCGGTCGAGCGGGCGGAAGACCTCCAGCCGCACACCGCTGTCGGCGAAGAGCGCACGCACGCCGGCCATCGTCTTGATGCTGCCGAAGCCGTCCACCACCACGTGCACGGCGACGCCGCGGCCCGCAGCCTCCTTCAACGCCACCGCCAGCGCGGTGGCGGCGGGGTCGTCGTGGAAGATGTAGGTGGCCAACCAGACCTCGCGCTGCGCCGCAGCGATGGCTTCACGCATGCGCGGGAAGAGCGCGTCGCCACCCTGCAGCAGCTCGACCTGGTTGCCGCCGGCGAAACGCGGCGCTGGCACCACCGTCCAGCTGCGCAGGCTGCCGAGATCCAGGCCAGGCATCAGCCCGCCACCACCAGTTCAGCCACCAGCGGCAGGTGGTCGGACATGCGCGCCCAGTTGCTGCCGCGCGGTACCAGCATCGAGTTGCAGGCCAGGCCGCGCACGTAGAAGCGGTCGAGCCCGAACACGGGGGCCAGCGAGGGAAAGGTCAGGCTGTCGCCACGCCGCGCCCCAGGCGGGCTGGCGCGCCGCAGGCCCAGCTCGGCCATGGGGCCGTCGAGCCGCTCGCCCCAGTCGTTGAAGTCTCCGGCCACCACCAGCATCTCGCCAGCTGGGACCTCGGCCTCGATGAAACGCGCCAGGCGCTGCACCTGGCGCACGCGGCTGCGGTGCACCAGGCCGAAGTGCACCACCACCGCATGCACCGTGCCGCCGGCCCAGGCCACGGGCACGTGCAGCAGGCCGCGCTGCTCGAAGCGGTGGTCGCTGACGTCGTGGTGGCCCACATCGCCCATCGGCCAGCGCGACAGCAGCGCGTTGCCATGCTCGCCGTGGCGCGTGATGGCGTTGCTGCGGTAAGCCGCCTCGTAGCCTTCGGGCGCCAGAAACTCCGCCTGCCCTTCTTCAGGCCAGCCGAAGTGCGTGCGGTCGAAACGCCGCGCCTCGCGCGTGTGGAAGGCGCGCACTTCCTGCAGGAAGATCAGGTCGGCGTCGAAGGCCTCCATGGCCTGTCCGAGGTTGTGGATCTCCAGCCGCTTGCGCGGGCCCAGGCCGCGCACGCCCTTGTGGATGTTGTAGGTGGCCACGCGCAGCGTGCCCCCGTCGTGCGGCACGGCGGCCGGCAGCAAGGACGACTGCAGCGGTTTGAGCTTCATGCGGCACCGCGTGCCACACGCTGCGGCAACTGCCGCAGCGCTTCCGCATTGCTGGGCGAGAAGCAGCGCGCGGCCGCTTCTTCGCACGGCAGCCAGGCGTGCGCCAGGTGCTCGCGCGGCGCCAGCACCACCGGCGTGCTTCGCGGCACGCACAGGCTGAAGACGTGCTCGGTGTTGTGCGTGACGCCCGGCGCGTAGCGGTGGCGCCAGGTGTGGAAGATCTCGTAGACGTTCTCTTGCCGCCAGTCGATGAGCACGCCACCCACCGCATCGATGTCGATGCCCGTCTCTTCCAGCACCTCGCGCCGCGCGGTGGTGTCGAGCGGCTCGTCTTCAGCGTCGAGGCTGCCGGTCACGCTCTGCCAGTAGCCGGGGCGGTCGGCGCGCTCGATCAGCAGCACCTCCAGCGCCGGGCTGTGGATGAGCACCAGCACCGAGCGCGGGATCTTGGGAGGGCGGGGCTGGTTCACGCGGGCACCTGGGATGGAAAGGGGGCGCAAAAGAGGGCGCAAAAAAAGGGCGCCAGACTGCGCCCTTTCATTCTGCACCCGGGGGCGATGCCCCCACCGTTCAGGCCGCAGGCGTGGGGTTGCGCAGGCGGATGTGCAGCTCGCGCAGCTGCGCTTCGTCCACGAAGCTCGGCGCCCCGGTCAGCAGGCACTGCGCGCGCTGCGTCTTCGGGAAGGCGATCACGTCGCGGATGCTCTCGGCGCCCGTCATCAGCGTGGCGATGCGGTCCAGGCCGAAGGCCAGGCCACCGTGCGGCGGCGCGCCGTACTGCAGCGCGTCGAGCAGGAAGCCGAACTTCACCTTCTGCTCTTCGGGCGTGATGTTCAGCGCTTCGAACACGCGGGCCTGCACGTCGGCGCGGTGGATGCGCACGCTGCCGCCGCCGATCTCCCAGCCGTTGAGCACCATGTCGTAGGCCTTGGCGATGCAGGCACCGGGGTCGGTCTTCATCAGCTCGTCATGGCCGTCCTTCGGTGCCGTGAAGGGGTGGTGCACGGCGTTCCAGCGCTTGCCGTCGTCGTCGTACTCGAACATCGGGAAGTCCACCACCCACAGCGGCTTCCAGGTGTCTTCGAAGAGGCCGTGGTTGCGGCCGAATTCGCTGTGGCCCACCTTCAGGCGCAGCGCGCCGATGGCGTCGTTGACGACCTTGGCCTTGTCGGCGCCGAAGAAGATCAGGTCGCCGTTGCACGCGCCCGTGCGTGCGATGACTTCGGCGATGGCCGCGTCGTGCAGGTTCTTGACGATGGGGCTCTGCAGGCCGTCGCGGCCCTTGCCGGCGTCGTTCACCTTGATCCAGGCCAGGCCCTTGGCGCCGTAGATCTTCACGAACTCGGTGTACGCGTCGATCTCGCCACGGCTCATCTCGCCGCCACCCGGCACGCGCAGCGCGACCACGCGGCCGCCCGGCGTGGTGGCCGGGCCGCTGAAGACCTTGAAGTCCACCGTCTTCATCACCTCGGTGAGTTCGGTGAACTCCAGCTTCACGCGCAGGTCGGGCTTGTCGCTGCCGTACTTGAACATCGCCTCGCCGTAGGTCATCTGCGCGTACACGGGCAGCTCCAGGCCCATGGTCTTGCGGAAGACCGTGCGGATCATGGCCTCGGTGATGGCGCGGATCTCTTCCTCGTTGAGGAAGCTGGTCTCGATATCGATCTGCGTGAATTCGGGCTGGCGGTCGGCGCGCAGGTCTTCGTCGCGGAAGCACTTGGTGATCTGGTAGTAGCGGTCGAAGCCCGCCACCATCAGCAGCTGCTTGAAGAGCTGCGGGCTCTGCGGCAGCGCGAAGAACATGCCGTCGTGCACGCGGCTGGGCACGAGGTAGTCACGCGCGCCTTCGGGCGTGCTCTTGGTGAGCATGGGCGTCTCGATGTCGATGAAGCCCTGCTCGTCGAGGAACTTGCGCACCTCGATGGCCACGCGGTAGCGCAGCATCAGGTTCTTCTGCATCTGCGGGCGGCGCAGGTCCAGCACGCGGTGCGTCAGGCGCACGGTCTCGCTGAGGTTGTCGTCGTCCAGCGGGAAGGGTGGCGTGACGCTGGGGTTCAGCACTTCCAGCTCGTGGCACAGCACCTCGATCTTGCCGCTGGTCAGCGCGGCGTTTTCGGTGCCGGCCGGGCGCGCACGCACCTTGCCCACCACCTTCAGGCAGAACTCGTTACGCACGCCTTCGGCGGTCTTGAACATGTCGGCGCGGTCGGGGTCGCAGACGATCTGCACCAGGCCTTCGCGGTCGCGCAGGTCGATGAAGATGACGCCGCCGTGGTCACGGCGACGGTGGGCCCAGCCCATCAGCGTCACGGTTTGGTCCATCAGCGTTTCGCTGACCAGGCCGCAGTAAGTGGTTCTCATGCTTTCGCTCCAGATTCGGGAGATTTCAAGGAATTCTTGGGTGTTGCAAGGCTTGCTGGCGCTCGTGCGGGCGGCGGCACCGCGCTGCGGTGCGGCCCGTCAGGGCTGGCCGGCTGCCGGGCCGTGCCAGCCCGGTCAATTTCGGGCGGTGGCAGCGGCCGCGTTGTTGGGCAAAGCCTCGGCACCCGGGCCCACGACGCCCATCGAGATGACGTACTTGAGCGCCTCGTCCACGCTCATCTTGAGCTCCAGCACATCGGAGCGCGGCATCATCAGGAAGAAGCCCGAGGTCGGGTTGGGCGTGGTCGGCACGTAGACGCTGACGTAGTCACCGGGCAGGCGGTCGGCCACCTCGCCGCCGGGCTTGCCGGTGACGAAGGCGATGGTCCACGAGCCCTGGCGCGGGTACTGCACCAGCACGGCCTCGCGGAAAGCGTTGCCGTTGCTGCTGAAGAGCGTGTCGGAGACCTGCTTGACCGAGTTGTAGATGCTCTTGACGATGGGGATCTTGCCCATCAGCCGGTCGTACTGGCGCAGCCACCACTGGCCGACGATGTTGGCCGCAAACACACCGGTCAGCAGCAACGCCGCAAGCACCGCCACCACGCCCAGGCCCGGCACGTGGCGCAGGCGCTCCAGGCTGGCGTGGGCCGACTCCGGCAGCAGCGCCTGGCTGGCCGAGAGCACGGCCGCGAACAGGCCGTCGAGCGAACCCAGCAGCCAGGACAGCAGCCAGATCGTGACCGCCAGCGGCAGCCAGACGAGCAGGCCGGCGACGAGATACTTCTTCACGGCGTGGGGGCGCAGGCCGGGGCGGCGGGCGTCGTCGGGAACCGGTGGCGCGGCATCAGGCCGCCGAACCGCTGCTGGGCGTCGGCGCGGGTGCGGCGGCCGGCGCGGCGGCGGTCTTGCTCTCGGTGCCGCCGCTGGCGGCGGCCGGCGCGGGCGCAGCCACGGCCGGCGCGCTGGTGCCTGGGGCGCCTTCGGCCTTGGCTTCAGGCTTGGCCGCGCCGCTGTTGCCGCCGCGGAAATCGGTGACGTACCAGCCCGAACCCTTGAGCTGGAAGCCCGCGGCCGTCACTTGCTTGGCGTAGGTGGCCGCGCCGCAGGCCGGGCACACGGTGAGCACCGGGTCCGACATCTTCTGCAGCACGTCCTGCGCGTGGCCGCAGCTGTTGCAGCGGTAGGCGTAGATGGGCATGGCTAAGCCGTTGATTCAAAAGGGGAGAATTGTAGTCGGCCGGCCTGCAGCCAGCAGGCCAGGGCCCTGGGCCGGCGCTCAGCCCTGCCAGAGCGTGAACAAGCGCACCACCAGCGCGCCGGCCACAAAACCGGCGCCGGCCCACAACACCGTCTGCAACAAGCGGTTGGTGCGGCGTTGCTCGGCCAGCAGCGCGGCCAGCGTGGCGTTTTCGGTGGGGTCGGCGGCGTGCTGCAGGGCCTGGTGCACCAGGCGCGGCAGCTGCGGCAGCAGCTTGGTGTAGCCCGGCACCTCGCGCTCCAGCCGGCGCAGCAGGCCGCGCCAGCCCACCTGCTCGTTCATCCAGCGCTCCAGGAAGGGCTTGGCCGTCGTCCAGAGGTCGAGATCGGGGTCGAGATCGCGGCCCAGGCCTTCGATGTTCAGCAGCGTCTTCTGCAGCAGCACCAGCTGCGGCTGGATCTGCACGTTGAAGCGGCGCGAGGTCTGGAACAGCCGCAGCAGCACCTGGCCGAGCGAGATCTCGCGCAGCGGGCGGTCGAACATCGGCTCGCAGACGGTGCGGATGGCGGCTTCCAGCGCGTCCACCCGCGTCTCGCGCGGCACCCAGCCGCTTTCGATGTGCAGTTCTGCCACGCGCTTGTAATCGCGCCGGAAGAAGGCGATGAAGTTGTAGGCGAGGTATTCCTTGTCGGTGTCGGTGAGCGTGCCCACGATGCCGAAATCGAGCGCGATGTAGCGGCCGAAGGTGGCTGGGTCGAGGCTGACCTGGATGTTCCCCGGGTGCATGTCGGCGTGGAAGAAGCCGTCGCGGAAGACCTGGGTGAAGAAGATCGTGACGCCGTCGCGCGCGAGCTTGGGGATGTCGACACCGGCGGCGCGGATGCGCTCGATCTGGCTGATGGGCACGCCCTTCATGCGTTCCATCACGATGACGCTGGCGGTGCACAGCTCCCACACCATCTCGGGCACCAGCACGAGGTTCAGGCCCTTCATGTTGCTGCGCAGCTGGCTGGCGTTGGCGGCTTCGCGCACGAGGTCGAGCTCGTCGTGCAGGTGGCCGTCGAATTCGGCCACCACCTCGCGCAGCTTCAGGCGCCGCGCGTCGTGAGAGAGCCGCTCGACCCAGCGCGCCAGCAGGTGCAGCAGCGACATGTCCTGGTCGATGACCTTGAGCATGCCCGGGCGCAGCACCTTCACGGCCACCTCGCGGCCGTCTTTCAGCACGGCGAAGTGCACCTGGGCGATGGAGGCGCTGGCCACGGGCTCGGCCTCGAAGCTGGCGAAGACCTCGTCGATGCGGCGGTTGAAGGCCTTTTCCACCAGCGCGCGCGAAGCCGCCGCCGGGAAAGGCGGCACGCGGTCCTGCAGGCGCGCCAGCTGGTCGGCCACGTCCAGCGGGATCAGGTCGCGCCGGGTGGACAGCACCTGGCCGAACTTCACGAAGATCGGGCCCAGGCGCTCCAGGCCCTGGCGCAGGCGCTCGCCGCGCGGTGCATCGAGCCGGCGGCCGATGGTGACGATGCGCACCAGCGCACGCACCCAACGCTGGCGGAAGACCGAGAGCGCGACCTCGTCGAGCCCGAAACGCAGGACGGTGACCACGATGGTCACCAGGCGACCGAACTGCTTCATCGGTGCAGGTGCCGCTCGGTCAAGGGCCGCGCGAGCGCAGGCGCTGGCCGAGTTCGGCCAGGCTCTTCAGCCCCGTGCGCAAGGCGGCGGCCAGGCTGGTGCCAGCCTGCTGCAGGGTCTGGGCCGGCCCGGCGCCGAACAGGCGTTCGAGGTCGGCGGCAACGTCCCAACGCAAGTTCTGCAACAACCAGTTCACGTCGCCAGCGAGTTGCGCATCGCCTTCGATCTGCACCGGCGGCGGCGTGCCGCCCACGGTGCGTGCCAGCAGCAAAGCGGGGTTCGCGGCGTCCAGCCGGACATGCAGATCGGCCTGCGGTGCGCCTTCGAGGCCGCACCACTCCAGCAGGCCGGCCGGCGTGACACGCCAGGCCAAGGCCGGCGCTGGCGGCAGCAGGCTGGGCCAGTTCTCCAGCGTCAGGCTGAGGGTGCGGCCGGCGTGCGGCCGCAGCTTGTCGGTGGCCACGCTTTCGGCGCTGAGCACGTGGTTGAAGACCAGCGTGAGCCGTTCGACGAGGGCGGGCGCGAGCAGCGCTTGCAGACTGTGAAGCATTGCGCGATTGTAGGCAGGCCCCCCTGTTCACAGGGCGGCCCAGGCCATGGCGCGGGCCGGGTGGCTCCAGGGCTTTGGGCCAGAATCCAACGATTGACGGATGGCGTTCCGCAGGCGCGGCGCCGGGGCCCTTGCTTTCTTCCAGTGCCCCTGTCTGGCCCGCCCGGGCCAGGCGCCACCCGGCCCCCGGCCTCCCTGTCTGCCCCCCCGATGTTCGAAGAACGAGGCTACAAGAGAACCTTCTACAGCGCGCCGCAGTCGGTGACATCGCTGGTCGCGGCCTTCCTCGAGCCGACGATCACCGTGGTGGTCTTCTTGCTGGTGTCGGCCTGGTTCGAGATCCCCATCGGGCGCTCGGACCTCACGCTGTGCCTGCTGGTTTTCGCCCTCACCTTCCCGGGCCGCAACCGCTTCTGGGACCGACCGCTGAACTTCGCGGTCGACATCAGCACCTCGTGGGTCAGCCTGCTCTTAATCCTGGCCCTGTGCGGCTACGCGACGCGCAGCCTGGGGCTGTTCGAGCCCGAGGTGCTGCTCTGGTGGGGCCTGATCACGCCGGCGCTGCAGTGGGTGGCCTTCTTCGTCGGCCGCAAGCTGCTGCGGCGCGCCGCAGCGCAACCCGAGAACCGGCGCACCGCCGTGGTGGTGGGCGCCGGCGCCCTGGGCGTGAAGGTCTCGCGCGCCTTCCAGGCCCGGGGCGACATCGGCCTGGCCTTCCTGGGCTACTTCGACGACCGCGCCGACGACCGTGTCGACCCCGAGGCCGCCGGTCTGCGCCTGGGTACCCTCAAGCAGGTGGCGCCCTACATCCGCGAGCACGGCGTGCACGAGGTCTACATCACCCTGCCGCTGGGCAGCCAGCCGCGCATCGTGGCCTTGCTGGAGGAGGTGCAGGGCACCACCGCCAGCGTCTTCTTCGTGCCCGATGTCTTCGGCATCAGCATCATCCAGGGCCGTCTGCAGGACATGAACGGCGTGCCGGTGGTGGGCCTGTGCGAGACGCCCTTCACAGGCACCAACCGGCTGGTCAAGCGGGTGTCGGACGTGGTGCTGTCCGGCCTGATCCTGGTGCTGATCACACCGCTCTTGGCGCTCATCGCCGCGGGCGTGAAGCTGAGCTCACCGGGGCCGGTGATCTTCCGCCAGCGCCGCAATGGCCTCGATGGCGAGGAGATCATCGTCTACAAGTTCCGCAGCATGCGCACGCAGGACAACGGCGCCGTGGTGCCACAGGCTACCAAGGACGACCCGCGCATCACGCCCTTCGGCGCTTTCCTGCGGCGCAGTTCGCTCGACGAACTGCCGCAGTTCGTCAACGTCCTTCAGGGCCGCATGAGCATCGTCGGCCCGCGGCCGCACGCCGTGGCGCACAACGAGCAGTACCGCCAGCTCATCAAGGCCTACATGGTGCGCCACAAGGTCAAGCCCGGCATCACGGGCTGGGCACAAATCCACGGCCACCGCGGCGAGACCGACACCATCGAAAAGATGCAGGCCCGCGTGGAATACGATCTCGAATACCTGCGCAACTGGTCGCTCGGGCTGGATCTGCAGATCATTGCGCGCACCATCAAGCTGGTGTTCTTCGACCGCAACGCCTACTAGGCATGCACGCCGGCCCGTGCCGCCGGCCGCGCGCCTTGCTCACGACCCCACGGCCTTCGAGGCCAGGAGCGCCAACCCCGATGACCCGCCGCCGACCTCAGCACCCCACCGCGCTTGCGCCGCTGGCCGCCGCGCTGGCGCTGGTGCTGCCGTTGTGGTGCGGCAGCGCCGCAGCGCAGAACAGCCCCTGGTTCATCGGCGGCTCGCACAGCATCACGAAGCAGGACAACGTGCTGGAACTGGCCATCGGCCAGAACCCACCCCCGGGCTTCGAGAAGGAAGACACCGTCTCGACCACCTCCTTGCTGGCCGGCTTCGACCAGCGTTTCGGGCGCCAGCGGGCCTACGGCAACGTGGCGCTGCGCGACACGCGCTACGACAGCAACACCGTCTTCAACAACCGCGGCTATAGCGGCCGGGCAGGGCTGGATTGGTCGACCGCCGAGCGCATTTCGGGGTCGATCTCGGCCAACGCCTCGCGCAGCCTGCAGCGCTTCAACCCCTTCGAAATCGGCTTTCTCGGCGACAAGAACCTGGAAACCGTGCGCGCGATGAACACACGGGTTTCGGTGGGCGTGGTGACGGCCTGGAGCTTCGAACTCAACGGCGGCCGGACCGAGGTGAAGAACTCCCTGGACCGGCGTGACGTTCAATCGCGCAATTTCGTGCAGGACTCGGCATCGCTCGGCCTGCAATGGCGCCCGAGCAGCATCACGCTCCTGGGCGTGGCGCTGGGCGCCTCTCGCGGGCGCTACCCGCAGTTCCGCGTCACGGCCGACGGCTTCCAAGCCGACCGCTTCCGGCGTGACGACCTGCAGCTGACCGCGGCCTACCGCCCCACGGGTGCGAGTTCGCTGGACCTGCGCATCAGCAGCGGCAAGACGCGCTACGACCTCAACGAGCGGCGTGATTTCTCCGGCGTCACCGGCAATGCCTCGTGGTCCTGGCAGCCGACCGGCAAGCTCTTCGTGCAGACCAGCTTCACGCGTGACACCGGACAGGACAGCTACGCCACGGCCGTGTTCTTCCAGCCCGCCACGGCCGACTACAGCCGCAGCAACCGCACCTGGCGCGTGCAGGCCGACTACGCAGCCACGGGCAAGATCACGCTGACCAGTTCGGTGATGCGCCACAGCCGCGACCTGGTCCGCACGACGGAGAACCCCTTCCTGCCGCTGACCGCACGCGGCAAGGACGACATCGACTACTTCAACCTCGGCGTGCGCTGGTCGCCATTGCGCAACCTGCAGTTGGCCTGCGACCACGGCCAGGAAAAGCGCCGTGGCGTCGGCGAACTCGTGACCAACCTCGACATGCGCAGCTTCGGCTGCTCGGCCCAACTGCTGCTGCAATGAAACCTGCCGTTCTACTGACGGGTGCCACCGGCTACATCGCCTCGCACACCTGGCTCGCCCTGCTGCAAGCGGGCTTCGACGTGGTTGGCGTCGATGACTTCTCGAACAGCTCGCCCGAGGTGCTCAAGCGCCTGGCCGAGCTCTCCGGCACGACACCGACCTTCGAGCGCGCCGATGTCTGCGACGCCGCTGCGCTGGAAGCCGTGTTCCAGCGCCACCGCATCGACGCCACCGTGCACTTCGCGGCCTTCAAGGCCGTGGGCGAGTCGACACAGAAGCCGCTGGCCTACTACGCCAACAACATCGGCGGCCTGCTGAACGTGTGCCGCGTGATGCAGCAGCACGGCGTGCACCGTCTCGTGTTCAGCAGCAGCGCCACGGTCTATGGTGACCCGGCCTCGCTGCCCATCACCGAGAACTTTCCGCTCTCGGCCACCAACCCCTACGGCCAGACCAAGCTCATCGGTGAAACCATCCTGCGCGACCTGGGTGCCGCCAACGCGAGCTGGCAGACGGGCTGCCTGCGCTACTTCAATCCCGTGGGTGCACACGAAAGCGGCCGCATCGGCGAAGACCCGCGCGGCATCCCCAACAACCTGATGCCCTACGTGGCGCAGGTGGCGGTGGGCCGGCGGCCCTTCCTGCAGGTCTTCGGCAACGACTACCCCACGATCGACGGCACCGGGGTGCGCGATTACATCCATGTCGACGACCTCGCCGCAGGCCACGTGGCCGCGCTGCGCCGGCTGCTGGAAGCGCCCGGCAGCTTCACGGTGAACCTCGGCACCGGGCGCGGCTACAGCGTGCTCGAAGTGCTGCAGGCTTACGCCCGGGCCTGCGGCCGCGATCTGGCACACCAGGTGGTGCCGCGCCGGCCCGGTGACGTGGCCGCCTGCTACGCCGACTCCACGCTCGCGCGTGAACTGCTGGGCTGGCAAGCCCGGCACGATCTGGACCGCATGTGCGCCGACAGCTGGCGCTGGCAATCGATGAACCCCCAAGGATTCGAAGCATGAACAAGATCGCCGTTCAACCCGTGGTGATGGCCGGTGGCTCGGGCACGCGGCTGTGGCCGCTGTCGCGCGCCGGCTTCCCGAAACAGTTCCTCGTGCTGTCGGGCAACACCAGCCTCTTCCAGCAAGCCGTGGCGCGGCTGGGCGGGCTGGCCAGCGATGCTTTGGCCGTGTCGTCGCCGGTGATCGTGGGCAACGAGGAACACCGCTTCCTGGTGCTGGACCAGCTGCGTGAACTCAAGAGCGAGCCGGGCGCCGTGCTGCTGGAGCCCGCCGGCCGCAACACCGCGCCGGCCGTGACCCTGGCCGCGCTGCAGGCCCTGGAAAGCGGCCTCGACCCGGTGCTGGTGGTGGCCTCGGCCGACCAGACCGTGACCGATGGCGATGCGTACACCGCCGCGCTGCGCAGCGCCGTGTCCATGGCAGCTGAGGGCGCCATCACCGTGCTGGGCATCACGCCCGACCGGCCCGAAATCGGCTACGGCTACATCCGTGCCGATGGCGCGAAGGTGGCGCAGTTCGTCGAGAAGCCCGACCTGGCCACCGCCGAGAAGTACGTCGCCAGCGGCGCCTACTTCTGGAACGCCGGCATGTTCGTGTTGAAGGCCTCGGTGTGGATGGCCGCACTCGACAAGTTCCGCCCCGACATCGCCAGCGCCTGCCGCGCGGCCTGGGCCGTGCGCAGCACCGACGCGAAGTTCGTGCGACCGGGCAAGGCCGAGTTCATCGCCGTGCCCAGCGAATCGGTGGACTACGCGGTGATGGAGAAGTGCCCCGGCGTGCTCGACATCCGCATGCAGGCGCTGGACGCCGGCTGGAACGACCTCGGCGCCTGGGAGGCTGTCTGGCAGGTGGCGCCGAAAGACGCGGCCGGGAACGCGCACGTCGGTGATGCCATGGTCAGCGACAGCCGCAACACGCTCGTGCACGCCACCAGCCGGCTGGTGAGCGTGGTGGGCCTGGATGACGTGGTGGTGGTGGAAACGCCCGACGCCGTGCTGGTCGCCAGCCGCGAGAAAAGCCAGGACGTCAAGAACATCGTCAACCAGCTCGGCCGCGAACAGCGCGGCGAGCAGGTGCTGCACCGGAAGGTGCACCGCCCCTGGGGCTGGTACGACAGCATCGACCACGGCCCGCGCCACCAGGTCAAGCGCATCATGGTCAAGCCCGGCGCCAGCTTGAGCCTGCAGATGCACCACCACCGGGCCGAGCACTGGATCGTCGTCAGCGGCACCGCCGAGGTGACCAACGGCGACAAGGTGATCATGCTGACCGAGAACCAGAGCACCTACATCCCGCTCGGCCAGACCCACCGCCTGGCCAATCCGGGCAAGGTGCCGCTGGAAATCATCGAGGTACAGAGCGGCAGCTACCTGGGCGAAGACGATATCGTCCGCTTTGAAGATACCTACGGAAGAGCCCCCAAGTGACCATTCTCGTGACCGGCGGCGCCGGCTTCATCGGCAGCAATTTCGTGCTCGACTGGCTCGCGCAGAGCGTCGAGCGCGTGATCAATCTTGACGCCCTCACCTACGCCGGCAACCTGCAGAACCTGGCATCGCTGCAGGGCGATGCACGTCACGTTTTCGTGCACGGCGACATCACCGACCGCGCGCTGCTTGATCGCCTGCTGGCCGAACACCGGCCGCGTGCGCTGGTGCACTTCGCGGCCGAGAGCCATGTCGACCGCAGCATCCACGGCCCCGGCGCCTTCATGAAGACCAACGTCGACGGCACCTTCACGCTGCTGGAGGCCGCGCGCGCGCACTGGAGCACGCTCCAGGGCGACGAGAAGGCGGATTGGCGCTTCCATCACGTCAGCACCGACGAGGTCTACGGCAGCCTGGCCCCTGACGCACCGGCCTTCACGGAGTCCCATCCCTACGAGCCCAACAGCCCCTACAGCGCCAGCAAGGCCGCCAGCGACCATCTGGTGCGCGCCTGGCACCACACCTACGGGCTGCCGGTGCTGACCACCAACTGCAGCAACAACTACGGGCCCTATCACTTTCCCGAGAAGCTGATCCCGCTGATGATCGTCAACGCGCTTGCGGGCAAGCCTCTGCCGGTCTACGGCGACGGCCAGCAGGTTCGCGACTGGCTCTATGTCGGCGACCACTGCAGCGCCATCCGCGCCGTGCTGGCCTCTGGCCGTGTTGGCGAGGTCTACAACATCGGCGGCTGGAACGAACAGGCCAACATCGACATCGTGAAGATCGTCTGCGGCCTGCTCGACGAACTGCGCCCTGATCCGGCCGGCCCCTACGCGCGGCTGATCACTTACGTCAAAGACAGACCGGGCCACGACCGACGCTACGCCATCGACGCGCGCAAGATCGAGCGTGAGCTGGGCTGGCGCCCGGCCGAAACCTTCACCACCGGCATCCGCAAGACCGTGCAGTGGTACCTCGACCATGCCCACTGGGTGGCCAACGTGCAGAGCGGCGGCTACCGCGACTGGCTTTCGCAGAACTACGCCGCGCGATGAGCACCACCATCCTGCTGCTGGGCAAGAACGGCCAGGTCGGCTGGGAACTGCAACGTTCGCTCGCCCCGCTGGGCGAGGTGGTCGCCTGTGATTTCGACAGCTCCGGCACGTTGAAGGCCGATTTCTCGCAACCCGAGAGCCTTCGCGCCCTGGTGCGCAACGTGCGGCCGCACATCATCGTCAATGCCGCGGCGCACACCGCGGTGGACAAGGCCGAGAGCGAGCCCGAGGTTGCCCGCGCGCTGAACGCCACCGCGCCCGGCGTGGTGGCCGAAGAAGCCGCGGCCCTGGGCGCGACGCTGGTGCACTACAGCACCGACTACGTCTTCGATGGCAGCGGCACACAAGCGCGCGATGAAGACGCGCCCACCGCGCCGCTCAGCGTCTACGGCCGCACCAAGCTGGAGGGTGAACAGCGCGTGCGCGGCAGCGGCTGCACCCACCTGATTCTTCGCACGAGCTGGGTGTATGCCGCACGCGGCGGCAATTTCGCGCGCACGATGCTGCGCTTGGCGGCCGAGCGAGAGAGCTTGAAGGTCATCGACGACCAGGTCGGTGCGCCCACGGGGGCGGACCTGCTTGCCGACATCACGGCCCTGGCCCTGCAGCGCCTGCAGACCCAGCCCGCGTTGGCCGGCACCTACCACTGCGTGGCTGGCGGCGAGACCAGCTGGCATGGCTATGCACGCCACGTGATCGCCTGGGCGCACGCCAACGGCCAGGCCTTGAAGACGCAGCCCGAGTCCGTGCACGCCATCCCCACCCGCGACTACCCGACGCCGGCACAGCGCCCGCTGAATTCGCGCTTGTCCACCGCGCGTCTGCAGGCGGCCTTCGGGCTGCGCCTGCCGCACTGGCAGGCGGGCGTGGAGCGCATGCTGGCTGAGATCAGCAGCCGCTGAGAATGCGGCTGGCCGACAGCCCGGCCCCCCTGAGGAGAATTCATGCAACGCAAGGGCATCATCCTGGCCGGTGGCTCCGGCACCCGGCTGCACCCGGCCACGCTGGCCATCAGCAAGCAGCTGCTGCCGGTGTACGACAAGCCGATGGTCTATTACCCGCTGAGCACGCTGATGCTGGCCGGCATGCGCGAGGTGCTGGTCATCAGCACGCCGCAGGACACACCGCGGTTCCAGGCGCTGCTGGGCGACGGCAGCCGGTGGGGCATGCAGTTGAGCTACTGCGTGCAGCCCAGCCCCGATGGCCTGGCGCAGGCCTTCATCCTCGGCCGCGAGTTCCTGGCCGGCGCCCCCAGCGCGCTGGTGCTGGGCGACAACATCTTCTACGGCCACGACTTCGCGCCGTTGCTGGCGCGCGCCCAGGCGCGCACCGAAGGCGCCACTGTCTTCGCATACCACGTGCACGACCCCGAGCGTTATGGCGTGGTCGAGTTCGACGCCCACAAGCGCGCGCTGAGCATCGAAGAAAAGCCCCAGGTCCCGAAGAGCAACTACGCCGTCACGGGCCTGTACTTCTACGACGCTCAGGTCTGCGACATCGCCGCCTCCATCCGCCCCAGCGCCCGTGGCGAACTGGAGATCACCACCGTCAACGAGCGATACCTGCAGCAGGGCCAACTCGACGTGGAGATCATGGGCCGTGGTTACGCCTGGCTGGACACCGGCACGCACGACAGCCTGATGGAAGCCGGCCAGTTCATCGCCACGCTGGAGAAGCGCCAGGGCCTGAAGGTGGCCTGCCCTGAGGAGATCGCTTACCGCAGCGGCTGGATTGACGCCGCGCAGTTGGAGCGCCTGGCTGCACCGATGCTGAAGAACAGCTATGGCCAGTACCTGATGCAGGTGCTGCGCGAAAAGGTCTACTGACGATGAAGCTCATCCCTACCGACCTGCCAGGCGTCGTGATCGTCGAGCCCGCTGTTTTCGCCGACGAGCGCGGCTGGTTCAGCGAGAGCTTCAACGAGCCGCGCTTCCACGCCGCGCTGGGCGCCCTGGGCCTGCCGGCCCCGCGCGCTTTCGTGCAGGACAACCACTCGTGCAGCCGCGCTGGCGTGCTGCGCGGCCTGCACTACCAGTTGCCGCCGCATGCCCAGGGCAAGCTGGTGCGTGTGGTCCAGGGCGCGGCCTTCGACGTGGCGGTCGACATCCGCGCCGGTTCGCCCCACTTCGGCCGCTGGACGGGCGTGCGGCTGGATGCCGAGAACAAGCGCCAACTCTGGGTGCCCGAGGGTTTTGCGCACGGCTTCATCGCGCTGGAGGACGACACGCACTTCCTCTACAAGACCACCGACGTCTACGCCAAGGATTGCGAGCGCAGCATCCGCTTCGACGATCCGGCCATCGGCGTGCAATGGCCACTGCCGATGGGCGTGGCCGCGGCGCTGCTCGCGGCGAAGGACGCAGCAGCCCCATCGATGGCGCAAGCCGATCTGCCCCCGTTGCGCTGAAGCAGGAGAAATCAGGGCCCAGAAACGAAAAAACCGCAGCCTTGGCTGCGGTTCTTCATGGGGCCGAGGCCCGGTCGATCAGATCGACTTGATGCCAGCAGCTTGCGGGCCCTTCTGGCCTTGCTTCACTTCGAATTCCACCTTCTGGCCTTCGGCCAGGCTGCGGAAGCCGCCAGTGCTCTGGATTTCGCTGAAGTGGGCGAAGAGGTCCTTGCCACCACCGTCGGGGGTGATGAAGCCGAAGCCCTTGCCGTCGTCGAACCACTTCACGATGCCGGTTTGCGTAGTCATGCTGAATTTCCTTTCACGGTTGCTGCGCAGCACACGCTGACGCAGTGCAGATGCGGCCAAGAAGATCACCGATCAAGAAATCCGCCGAAACCTGCATCGCCTGTGAAGGCTGTTCAGGGCACACCGAACACTGTCTCAAAAAACTGTCTTGCTCAAATCTACGGGACTAATGTAACCCCAATCGGACAAACGCCCGTGCAACCCCTGCGAACGCGCGATGCGGGCGGCCGTGGCGGTGATATCTTCCCGCGTCCCGTTCTGGCCCCTCCCGGCTTTCCACCCTGCATCTGCACCTGCGCATGACCAAGACCGCACTCATCACCGGCGTGACCGGCCAAGACGGCGCCTACCTCGCCGAACTGCTGCTCTCCAAGGGCTACGAGGTGCACGGCATCAAGCGCCGCTCTTCCCTCTTCAACACCGACCGCGTCGACCACCTCTACCAGGACCCGCACGTCGACAACGCCCGCTTCAAGCTGCACTACGGTGACCTCACCGACAGCACCAACCTCATCCGCATCGTGCAAGAGGTGCAGCCCGACGAGATCTACAACCTCGGCGCGATGAGCCACGTGGCGGTGAGCTTCGAGCAGCCCGAGTACACGGCCGACGCCGACGGCATCGGCACGCTGCGCCTGCTGGAGGCCATCCGCATCCTCGGCCTGCAGAAGAAGACGCGCTTCTACCAGGCCAGCACCAGCGAGCTCTACGGCCTGGTGCAGGAGATCCCGCAGAAGGAGACCACGCCCTTCTACCCGCGCAGCCCCTACGCGGTGGCCAAGATGTACGCCTACTGGATCACGGTGAACTACCGCGAGGCCTACGGCATGTACGCCTGCAACGGCGTGCTCTTCAACCACGAGAGCCCTCTGCGGGGCGAAACCTTCGTCACGCGCAAGATCACGCGCGCCATCGCGCGCATCGCTTTGGGTCTGCAGGACTGCCTGTACCTGGGCAACCTGAGCGCGCTGCGCGACTGGGGCCATGCACGCGACTATGTCGAGATGCAGTGGCTGATGCTGCAGCAAGAGGTGGCGGAAGACTTCGTCATCGCCACGGGCGTGCAGTACAGCGTGCGCCAGTTCGTCGAGTTCGCAGCGGCGGAGCTGGGCATCACCCTGGCCTTCAGCGGCGAGGGCGCGCAGGAGATCGCCACCGTCGTCAAGGTCGACGGCAACCGCGCAAAGTGCAAGCCGGGCGAAGTGATCGTGCGCGTGGACCCGCGCTACTACCGCCCCACCGAGGTGGAAACGCTGCTGGGCGACCCGACCAAGGCCAAGGTGAAACTCGGCTGGGTGCCCAAGACCACGCTGCCCGAGCTGGTGAAGGAGATGGTGGAGGCCGACTACACCAGCGCCAAGCGTGACAGCCTCGTGAAGCTGGCCGGCTTCCAGGCCTACGACCACCACGAGTGAGCGGCGTCATGCAGAAAGACGCCCGCATCTATGTGGCCGGCCACCGAGGCCTGGTCGGCAGCGCGATCGTGCGCCGGTTGCAAGCCGCGGGCCACAGCGGCCTGATCCTGCGCACGCACGCCGAGCTCGACCTCATCGACGAAGCTGCCACGCGCGCCTTCTTCGCGAAGGAACAGCCCGAGTTCGTGTTCCTGGCGGCGGCCAAGGTGGGCGGCATCGTCGCCAACAACAGCTACCCGGCGCAGTTCATCCGCGAGAACCTGGCCATCCAGACCAACGTCATCCACAGCGCCTACCTCGGCGGCGTTCAGCGCCTGCTCTTCCTGGGCAGCAGCTGCATCTACCCGAAGCTGGCGCCGCAGCCGATGCGCGAACGAGACCTGCTGACGGGCCCGCTGGAGCCCACGAACCGGCCCTATGCGCTGGCCAAGATCGCGGGCGTGGAGATGTGCTGGAGCTACAACCGCCAGTACGGCACCAAGTACCTGGCGGCCATGCCGACGAACCTGTACGGGCCGGGCGACAACTACCACCCGACCAACAGCCACGTCATCCCGGCGCTGCTGCGCAAGTTCCACGAGGCCCAAGCCAGCGGCGCGCCCCAGGTCACGGTGTGGGGCACGGGCACACCGCGGCGCGAGTTCCTATTCAGCGACGACATGGCCGATGCCTGCGTCTACCTGATGCAGCTGTCCGACGAGCGCTACACGGCGCTGCTGGGCAGCGACGAGAGCGTCAGCGGCCGCTTCGAGCCGCCGCTGGTGAACATCGGCGTCGGTGAAGACGTCACCATCGCCGAGCTGGCTGCGCTGGTGGCGAAAGTGGTGGGTTACCAAGGCGGCATCGTCTACGACACCAGCAAGCCCGACGGCACGCCGCGCAAGCTGATGGATGTGGGCCTGATGAAGACGGCCGGCTGGCAGGCGCGCACACAACTCGAGGACGGCCTGCGCGTGGCCTACGCCGAGTTCGCAGCGCAGCAGGCAGCAGGCTGAAAGGCCCCAGGCCCCGCGCCGATGCCCCTGCCACCGGAAGCACCTCGCCAGCGGCTGCCCGTGCTGGCTGCGCCCATCGACGTGGTCAGCGCGAGGGCAGCACGCGCGCGCATCGCAAGCTGGGCCTCGCGGCGCGAGAGCCGCGTGGTCTGCATCTGCAACGTGCACTCGGTGGTGACCTCGCGTCACGACCCGGCCTTCCACGCCGCCATCGCGCAAGCCGACCTGGCCACGCCCGATGGCGCCCCGGTGGCCTGGATGCTGCGCCGGCTCGGCGCGGCCGGCCAAGCACGCGTGAGCGGGCCGGACCTGATGGCCGACTACTTGCAAGAAGCCGCCGCGCGCGGCGAAGCCGTATTCCTCTACGGCAGCACCGAGACCACCTTGCAGGCCCTGCAGACGCTGCTGCCGCAGCGCCACCCCGGCCTGCGCATTGCCGGGGCGATTTCGCCGCCCTTCCGGCCGCTCACTCCCGAGGAAGATGAAGCCCACGTGCGCACCATCAACGCCAGCGGCGCCGGCACGGTGTGGGTGAGCCTGGGCTGCCCGAAGCAGGAGCTGTGGATGGCCGCGCACCGCGGGCGGGTGCATGCGGTGATGCTGGGCGTGGGCGCTGCCTTCGATTTCCACGCCGGCACGGTGGCCCGCGCGCCGGCGTGGATGCGTGAGCACGGTCTGGAGTGGCTGCACCGCTTGGCCAGCGAGCCGCGCCGGCTGTGGCGCCGCTACCTCGTCACCAACACGCTCTTCGTGTGGGGGGCGCTGCGACAGTTGCTCGGCTCGCGGGCATGAAGGAACACGCCACCACGCCACCAGCGCGCGTGCTGCTGGTGCACAACGCCTACCAGCAGCGGGGCGGCGAAGACGCCGTCGTGGAGGCCGAAGCCGCGCTGTTGCGGGAGCACGGCCACGAGGTCACGCTCTACAGCCGCCACAACGACGAGGTGCAAGGTGCCTCGCGCCTGGCGCTGGCGCGCGACACACTGTGGTCGCCGCGCACCGGGCGTGATCTGGAGGCCTTGTTCGGGCAGCACCGGCCCGATGTCGTGCATGTGCACAACAGCTTCCCGCTGGTTTCGCCCTCGGTTTACTGGGCCGCGGCACGGGCCGGTGTGCCCGTGGTGCAGACGCTGCATAACTTCCGTCTGCTCTGCCCGCAGGCCTTGCTGCTGCGCGAAGGCCGCATCTGCGAAGACTGCGTCGGCCGCGTGCCTTGGCGCGCGGTGCAGCACGGCTGCTACCGCGGCTCGGCCGTGCAGAGCGCCGCCGTCGCCGGCATGCTGCAGTTGCACCGCGGGCTGGGCACCTGGCAGCGGAAGGTCACGCTCTACATCGCGCTCAACGCCTTCTGCCGCGACAAGTTCATCGAGGGCGGTTTGCCGGCCGATCGCATCCGCATCAAGCCCAACTTCGTCGATCTGCCAGCACCGGCGCTGCAACCGCGTGAAGGCTTTCTTTTCGTCGGCCGCTTTTCGCAGGAGAAGGGCCTGGGCGTGCTGGCGCAGGCACTGGCGCAAGCGCCCCCGGGCACGGCTGTACACGCCGCCGGCAGCGGCCCTGACGCCGCCTTGCTCGACGGCGCACCTGGCGTGCACCTGCTCGGGCCGCTGCAGCCCGAGGCGGTCTACGCGCAGATGGCCCGACGCAGGGCTCTGGTGCTGCCGAGCATCTGGTACGAGAACTTCCCACGCACGCTGGTGGAAGCCTTCGCCAACGGCCTGCCGGTGATCGCCAGCCGGCTCGGCGCCATGGCCACCCTGGTGGAAGACGGGGTCACCGGCCCGCTCTTCAACCCGGGTGACGCCACCGACCTGGCCGCCAAGCTGGCCTGGGCCGACGCACATCCGGCCGAGATGCAGCGCATGGGCGAGCGGGCCCGCCGCCTCTACGAAGTCGAACTCACCGGCTTGGCCAACCTGCAGCAACTGCGGGCCATCTACCGCGAAGCCAGCGCTCTGTGCAGCCCTGCACACCCCCGATCGGGCAAGCCGTAACAGCGCGAGCGCTGTGCTTACAAATCGCCCTTCAGGCGCAGGGCGCCGCAGCCGAAGATCCCGTTGATGCTTCGAGCCCGGGGACGGCGCTTCTTCCGAGCGCCAGCCCCGAGCACCCTCTCGAGCCCGACCTGGGGCTCCACGCCCTGCGCGACCTTGCACCCCCGATGAAAAGCACGCCTGCCCAGCGCCGCCCTTTCCTGATCCTGTGCTGCACCGCCGCGCTGAGCCTTGCCGGCTGCGGTGGCGGCGGTGGTGGCGCCGGGAGCAGCCAGGAACGCAGCGGCATCGCCGGCACACCGGCCCCGCTGGCGCCCCTGCCCGCCCCAGCACCCGCCCCCGAGACCCCCGACCCCGTCGAAGCACCCTACCTGCGCCGGGTGACCGTCGATGCCAGTCACACCAACGCCAGCGACACGGGCGGCGGCACCCTGGCCCAACCCTACCGCAGCATCGGCGCAGCCTTGGCCCGCCTGCGGCCTGGCGACGACATCGTCATCGCAGCGGGCACCTACCGCGAGGCCGTGGTGGTGCCCACGCTCACGGGTGCCACGGCCCCGACACGCCTGCGCGCGGCCACGGCGCGCAGCGTGACGGTCAAGGGGTCGATCGAAGTCAGCGGCTGGACGCTGGTAAGCCCGGGCGTCTATGCCGTGCCCTGGACGCGTGAAGAACCGCAACAGGTCTACCTGGCGGGCCAGGCGCTGCAGCAGATCGGCGGCACGGTGTTCGGTGGCTACCCGACCACGCCCCCGCCCGACCTGGCCGGCCTGCACACCGCCGAAGGCGGCATCTGGCCGGGCCGCGTGGCCGGCGGGGTGGCGCAACTCGTGCCCAACAGCTTCACGTTTGACGCCGCTGGCGGCCGACTGGTGGTGCGTGTCGCACAGCCCTTGGCGGCCACCCAGACCCTTGAAGTCAGCGCGCTGCGCCACGTCTTCCAGGCCGAGGCCGCAGCCCGTCTCACGGTCGAGGGCCTGGACTTCGCGCATGCGAACACGAGCACCACCTACCGCCAGGGCGCGGTCAAGCTGCAAGGCCTGACCAGCGTGCTGCGCAACGTGCACGTGCGCGACATGGACGGCGCCTGCGTGCAACTGGTCGGCAACGATCTCGGCCTGCACGATTCGGTCATCGAGGGCTGCGGGCAGGTCGGCCTGTCCGGCCGCGGCGACCGCATGGTCGTGCAGGGCAACCGCATCACCCGCAGCAACCTGCGCGGCTTCAACAAGTGGTGGGAGGCCGGCGGCATCAAGCTGATCGGCACGGGCGACGTGCGCGATGCCAGCATCCGCAACAACGTGGTCGTCTACAACGAGGGCGACGGCATCTGGATCGACTGGAAGAACAGCAGCAACCTCATTGAGGCCAACACCGTGGCCTACAACTCGGGCTTCGGCATCCACTACGAGGCCAGCCGCACGGGCACCATCCGCGGCAATACGGTCTATGGCAACGGCCTGCGCGGCATCTACCTGATGGAGTCTTCAGGCAGCACCGTGCAGGGCAATGCGGTCTTCGGCAACACGATGGAAGGCATCGCGGTGGTGGACGGCACGCGCTCGGCGACCGACCCCGAGCTCTCGCCCCTGAACAACCGCGTGCTCGGCAACGCCGTGGCCTGGAACGACGACCAGCGCAACTGGGTGCAGCTGGTGTTGCCGGGCCTGCGCTACGGCTCGGTGTCTGACAGCAACGTCTTCAAGAGCGAACAACTCGGCCCGCGCATGGCACTGGGCTTTCCGAGCCTCACCGCGCCGGCCTTCGAAACCCTGCAGGATTGGCGCAATGCCACGCAGCAGGACCTGGCCTCGGTGGCCGAACGCGTGGCCCTGCCCGACACCCTGCGCAGCGCGCTGCAGGCGCGCCGGCTGCTGGACAGCGCCGAACTCCCAGCCTTCCTGCGCGACCCCGGCCAGCCCTGAGGCCGCGCCGCGGCTACATCGCGCGTGCCGGCATCAGGTCGGCGCGCACGAGGATGCAGTCGATTTCCACCAGCCTCGGAAAGTGCCCGGCATTGTTGGGCACGAAGGCGCTGAGCTCGAAGCCCAGGTCTTCGTAGGTGCGCAGCGCGTCGCGGTAGTCGACGGAGTTGTCGTAGAGCTTGCGCACCGCCAGTTCGCTCTGCATGCCCACGAAGGCCTGCAAGCCCTGCCGCCCGGCAGCGCTGACGATGCGCACGTCCATGCCCTGGGTGTCGAGCTTGAGGAAGGGGCGCTTGAAACCCAGGGCCGGCTGCAAGCGGGCCAGGGCGTCCAGCACGGTCTCCGTGCGCACCGCCACCTGGCGCTGCACCCGGTTGTCGCGTTCGAAGCCCTGCACGTCGTCGTGACGCGGGGCGCTGAGCGAGCTGAACTGCGTGTCGGCCATGATGTTGAACACCTGTTGGCCGCTGGTATCGGACAGGGCCAGTTCCTCCACCTGCCACAGCGCGTCACCTTGCGCCAGGCGGCGCACGGCAGCCGCCGCTTCGGGGATGGGTTCGAAGGACACGATGCGCCCGCGGTAGCCGGCCTGCTGCCGCAGCATCTGCGCATACTGCCCCTGGTTGGCGCCGACGTCGAAAACGCAGTCCACCTGCAAGGCCGCGAGCAGCTTCTCGAGGTGCGTCTGCTCCCACACCTCGTAGAAGCGCCGCCGGTCGACCCATCGCCCGTGCTTCAGGCGTCGCAGCGGTTCTTTCCAGTCCCACATCGTTGCTGTCCTTCTTGAAATTCGAGTGTCGTGCCGCGCCTCACGCGGCCCGGCCCCGCAATGCGCGAAAGTCGGCCCGCAGGCCGCCGGGGCCCCACATCAGGCCTGCAAAGGCCGCCAGGAAAAGCGGCGCCCCCCACCAGAGCGGCTGGCCGGCCGCCCACAGGCCCGCCCCCACAGGCAGGCCCACCCCGAGCGCGAGGCCCAGAGGGCGCGTCATCACCTGCATGGCCAGCGTTGCACCCGGGCCGCCGCCTGCCGCGGGCAGGGCCAGCAGGTACATCAGCAGCATCTGCAGCACCACGTAGGCGGCGTACGACGCCACCATGGCCTGCAGGCCGAGCCGGGGCGCCAGGCCGAAGGCCAGCGCCAACGAGACCAGTGCGTTGGTGCATGCGCCCAAGGCCAGCAGGCGCGTCTGCCCGCGCGACATCGCGAAGGACATGACGATGGTGTAGTGCAGGGCCAGCAAGCTCAGCAGCCACAGCGCCAGGGGCAGGGCCAGCGCGCGGTAGGCGGCGCCCACGTAAAGCTCCAGCAGCAGCGCGCTGCCGAAGGCCAGGGGCACGAGCACTGCCACGTGGCCGGCCAGCAGCACCCGGCTGCCCTGCTGCAGCACGAGGCGCAGCCGCGCGTGGTCGGCGGCCGCGTCGAGCCGGGCCACCGCGGGGTAGGCCACGTTCATCGCGCCGGTGAGCATCAGCGTGGCGAAGCCCGCCACCTGCTGCATCACGCGGAAGTCGGTCACGGTTTCCAGACCGTCGGCCCGGGCCAGCAGGATGGGGCGAAAGTGGTTGGCAGCCATGTCCGCCAGCGTCATCAGCAGCAGCCACAAGGTGCCACCGAGAAGGGGACTGAAGAGCGCCCACTCGCTGGAGAGCCCGAAGCCCAGCCCCGGCACCAGCCGGCACGCGCGGCGCGCGCGCAGCCACATCGGCAGCAGCGGCGGCACCAGCACCAGCGCGAAGTAGGTGACGAGGTCCAGCCGCCACCACAGCGTGGCCCCCAGCACGAGCAGGGTGCCCACGGTGGCCAGCAGGTTGTAGGCCTCGTCCAGGCCCACCTGCTGCGAGGCGTGCAGCACCTGCCGGTAGACGGTGCCGGCCCAGGTGAGCAGGCTCGACACCCCCAGGCTCAACATCATCCAGAAGAAGGCCTGCGCCTGCGCCGGTTCCAGCTTGAACCAGCGCTCCGCAAACACACCCACGAGCAGCACAACGGCCAGGTTCAGCAGGCCGATGCCGACGTAGACCGAGGTGGCCACACGCGCCAGGCGCAGCACCGCGCCGGTGTCGCCAGCCACGAGGTGGTCGCTGAAGCGCCGCACGACGTTGGCGCTGATGCTGAAATCGGCCAGCGTGAGGAAGACGTGCAGCGAGAAGGCCAGGGCCATCAGGCCGAAGTCTTCACGGCCGAAGTAGCCCAGCACGATGGGCACGGTCAGGAAACGCACCCCGCCTTCGATGAGACGGCTGGCCGTGACGAGGATGAAGTTGCGGGCGACCGTGCGCATCAGCGCGGCAGTGCAGGCGGAGCGGGCGGGGCCGGCATCGAGAGGGTCGGCAGCGCGGTCTGCAGCAGTTCACGCAAGGCCTGCGGTCGCAGCAGGCGCTGCTCGCGCAGGGCCGCCAGCAGCGCCGCCGGCGGCGGCGCCAAGAGCTCGCGCGATTGCAGGTCGAAGCCGCTGCGCTGCCGCCAGCTGGCCAGCCCGCGGGCGGGGCGGTTGGTGAGGCCCGACCAGCCCTGCACCAGCGCCGGCGCACGCTCGGCCAGGAACACGTTGCCTTCGCTGTGGTTGTTCATCTCGGGCAGCGCGAGCATCAGCTCGATGTCCTTGTTCCAGCCCACGACGTTGCCGGTGACGCGGTTGTTGCGCGGCTTCATCTGCGGCCGCTGGGCCGAACGTTCGCCATCGGCCACGACGATGCCTTCCAGCCCGTTGGCCACGACCAAGTTGCCCTCGACGCGGGTGTCCGAACTCTCGAAGACGTAGATGCCACGCTGGCCGTTGCCGTAGGACGCGTTGCCGTCGATCCAGCCCGTGCTGGAGGCTTCGTAGTGGATGCCGAAGCCGGTGTTGAAGGCCGCCGTGTTGCCGCTGATGCGGATGCCGGTGTTCTCCCAGTCGATCCAGATGCCGTCACCGCGGTTGAAGGCGACCACGTTGTCGCGGAACACCGAGTCGTGCAGCCCGTCGTCCCCGATGATCTTGATGCCGCCCGCTTCCCACCACTTGTTGAAGCCGCGCAGGTTGTTGTTGAGGATGCTGTTGCGCGCGATGGTCAGTTGCCGGCCACGGGCGTTCAGGCCCATCTGGCCGCTGTCCTCGATCACCGAATCGAGCAGTTGGCTGCCAGTGCCGAAGAGCTGCAGGCCCACGGCGTCCATGCGGCGGATGTGCAGGCCTTGAAGCACGTTGTGGTTACCGAAGACCTTCACCGCGCCCTGGCGCGCCAGGCTGGAAGTGTTGGCGTGCTCGAAGCGCAGGCCCTCCACGCGCAGCCGGTGGGCGGCCTCGGCCAGGAAGACATAGGGGCGGGTGCTCACCTCCACCGCCGTGGCCGGCGTGCTGCCGGGCGTCTGGCCTTCGGCGAGGCGCACGTGCAGGGTCTGGGTGGCGCCTTCGTAGAAGAAGTCGCCAGGCTGCAGGCTGCGCAAATCGCCGGGCACGCGGCCTTGCCAGATGCCGCCTTCGCTGCGGTGCGTGTCGGCCAGTTCGTGGCCGGGCCGCTCGGGGTAGCCGCCGAAGACCGTACCCGCAATCTGACGCAGCGGCCGGCCGCCGACGTAGACCTGCGAGGGCTCGGCGCGCCCGCGCCAGTCGACGCTGAAGCGCCCGGCGCCGCCTGGGCGCCAGCCCTCCACGGGGTCGGAGCCGCTGATCACGGCACGCCCGGCCTCGCGGGCGCGGATCACCGTGACCACATCGCCGCCGGGCGGCAGGCGAGGCACCACCACCAGTTCGCGGTACACACCCTCGCCGACCACGACCTCGTCGCCGGGTTTCAGGCGCCGCATCGCTTCACCCAGGGTCTTCAGGGGCGCGCCGGCGTGGCCGGCGTTGCGGTCGTGGGCCGCTGGCGCCTGGGCTTCCACCACCCACACCGCCGCACAGGCGGGCAAGCTCGCCCAGGCGCCGCAGGCCGCCACGAAGCAAGCCAGGGCCTGCAAGCAGCCCGCCCAGCGCGCAGATGTCACGTCGCGATCTCCAACGCCTGCAGCCAGGGCTTGCAGGCCGCAGGCACGCTGGCGGTGTAGCCGCCGCTGGTGGCCTTCAGGCCCCAGCGCAGGCCGCGGGCGGCCGCACGCAAGGGCCAGCGCGGCAGCGCGGCCAGGGTCGGGGCCTCGCGCCGGCGCAGGGCTTCGTCTTCCTTGCGGCCGGCCGGCTTCAGAGCGCGCGTCTTCTGCTCAGGGTAGTAGCGCATGCAGCTCAAGTACTGCGCCACGTGCTGCGGTCGGCTGACGCGCGCGAAACGCAGCCACAGATCGGCATCCATCGCCAGGTTCCAGTCGCGCTGCAGGCCGCCCACGCGTTCGTAGAGCGAGCGGCGCCAGAACACCGAGGGCTGCGCGAGGTAGTTGTGGTCGAAGAGGAAGACCGTGCGGCTCCAGCCCATCTCCTTCTTCGCGCGCAGCGGCAGGCCCTGCGCGTCGATCCACAGCGCGTCGCCGTAGATCCAGTCGACCTCGGGGTGGCGGGCGAAGAAGTCCGCCACCGTGTCCAGCGCGCCGGGCAGGAGCAGGTCGTCAGAGCACAGCCAGCCCTGGATGTCGCCCGTGCTGCGGGCAAAGCCCTTGATGAGCGCGTCCGTCTGACCGCGATCGCGTTCGCTCACCCACCAGGCCAGCCGGTCGGCATGCTCGGCAATCAGTTCAGCGGAGCCGTCGGTGGATGCGCCGTCCACCACGATGTACTCCAGGCCCGCGAACCGCTGGTCCAGCACCGAGCGCATCGTGGCACCAAGAAAGCGCCCCTGCTGGTACGAGCAGGTGACGAGGCTGATGCGCGGCAGCGCGCCCATCAGGCGACCTTGCGGCGGCGCGCAGTCGCCAGCAACCAAGCCCAGCCGGCCCGCAGCAGAGCCCAGCGCGACATCTGCAGGTGCCGAGGCACGAGATGCTGCACCGGCGCGGGGGCGGCCAGCGGCGCCACGAGCTGGCGGTACAGCGCCCACATCACGCCGGCGGCGCCCCACATCCAGTACGCATGCACCGGGTTGATCATGGGCGGGTTGACGGCATAGGTGATCAAGGCGCCCAGTTGCACGAGGCCGAGCACGAAGAGCCAGCGCCAGGACCGGTTGGGGTCGCCCGCAGGCGCCGAGGCCAGCTGGCGAGCAGCCGCCATCGAGATGCTGAACAGCCGCCAGACCGTCAGCCCCCACAGGGTGAAAGCGATCAGGCCGCCGTGGGCGAGCAGGTCGAGGATGTCGCTGTGTGTCGGCAGCGTCTGCACGCGCGTGGCCACGCGGTAGAGCTCGAAGTACACCACCGAAGAATCGGTGAAGCCCGTGCCCCACAGCGGAGACTCGAGGAAGCGGCGCCAGGCGATGCCATACATCTCGGTGCGGTACTGCACGTTGCCCGAGGGCAGCTCGGTGCGGTTGGTCCACCACAGCCAGAACAGCGCCGCCACACCCAGCAGCAGCACGGGCAGCAGGAAGTACACCGCCGCCACCACACCCATGCGGTTGTGGCGCCGCAGCAGCCGCTGGATCCACACCAGGCCGCAGCAGGCCAGCACCGCGAGCAGGATCAGGAAGGTGGTGTTCTTGAACGAGACCAGGCAAGCGAACATGACCCCGAGGCCGAGCACCAACCGCCACAGCTTCACCGGGCGTGCCACGAGCAGGTAGGCGCCGAGCGGCACCGCCACGAAGATCTCCTCGTGGAACACGTGCAGGTCGGCGAACAGCACCACCATCATGCCCAGCACGGTGAGCACGTGCGCCGCCGCCAGGCCCTGCATGAAGCCCACCGGGTGCCGGCTGGAGCGCACCGCCACGGCCATCAGCGGCAGGAAGAACATGCCCAGGCCCATGCCGAGGAAGCTCTCGCGGATGTTGTCGGCGAAACGCGCGTAGGCGCTGCCCGCCGTGATGAAGAAGGCCAGCACGATGATCGGCCACCAGTCGTGCAGCACCTCCGAGATGGCCAGGCGCAGGCGCCGCGGGTCGGTGAGCGCACGCCCGACGAGGTGGAAGGCCAGGCTGCCGAAGCCCAGCGCGATCAGCGGCCACTTCGCGATGGTGGCCTTGGTCAGCGCACCGCCGAAGAAGGGGTCGATCAGCAGGAAGCCGGCGAAGGTGGTGGCCAGGACGATGATGGTTTCGGTCATGCCGGGCTCCGGGGGGCGGTCAGCAGTTGGCGGTAGAGGTCGACATGGCGCTGGGCCTGGCGCTCGAGCGCCAGTTCGTCTTCGGCGAAGCGACGGGCCTGCATGCACAAGGCAGGCCAGCGCCCCGCAGGCTCGTCCAGGCACCACGCGATGCCGGCGGCCAGATCGGCGGTGTCGAAGGGCCGGGCCAGCCAGCCGTGCTGCTGGTGGGCGATGAGGTCGGGCATGCCGCCGATGTCGAAAGCCACGCAGGGCACGCCGCAGGCCAGGGCTTCGGCCACGGTGTTGGGCAGGTTCTCCTGGCGGCTGGGCGCCACGAACACGTCGCAGGCGGCGTAGAGCAACGCCAGGGCCACGTCGTCGTGCAGGTGCCCGAAGTGGTAGGCCGGCAGCCCGTGCAGCGTTTCCTGGCGCGGCGGGTTCGAGCCGAAGACCACCAGCGCCAGCGAGTGCTGCTGCCCGGGCTGCGTGGCCAGGCGGGCCAGCGCTTCCTGCAGCAGGTCGTAGCCCTTGCGGCGGTCGCTGCCGGGGTTCAGTGCGCCGAACAGCACCAGCCGCCGGTCGGCCGGCAGGCCGAGTGCGTGGCGCGCGAAGGCGCGGTCCAGCGGCTTGTAGCGCTGCAGGTCGAGGCCGTTGGCCAGCACCTCGATGCGGCGGCTGGCGAACAGGCTGCTGCGCCGGGCCTCGGCCGCCATCCAGCGGCTGGGGGCGATGACGGTGAGATCCACGCCCTGCCAGTGCCGCCGCTTGGCCGCATGGCGGCGGGCCGAAAGATCACCCGGGCCGCGCCGCTGCAGCAGCGGGCACTCGCCGCAGCCCTGCACGTGGCGGCCGCAGCCCTCGTCGTACTGGCAGCCGCCGGTAAAGGCCCACATGTCGTGCAGCGTCCACACCACCGGCATGCGCAGCGCACCGACATCGGCCACGCTCAGGAAGCCGGCGTTCGTCCAGTGCAGGTGCGTGACGTCGGCCGTGCCCGCGGCAGCCATCGACGGCCAGCGGCGCGGCAGCCAGCTGGCCGAGAACTTCTCGGGCGAGCCGCCGGCGCGCCGCACGGGCAGGCTGTCCAGGCCGCTGCGAACGCGGCTGAGGCTGCGCTGCCCTGCGCCCTGCGGGCCCACCGTGGCCGGGTGCGGCAGGCTCTGCGTCTGCACGAAGAGGCGCGCATCGTGGCCCAGGCCGCGCAGGCCGTCGCGCAGACGTGCGGCGGCCACGGCTGCGCCGCCGGTGCGGTCGTGGGCGCTGGCCAGCGTCAGGCGCAAAGAGGCTTGCATGGGCACCTTCAGGCCGCCAGCACGGCCCGGCGCGGTGCGTGGGCCTGCACCACGCCCTGCAGTTCGGCCAGCAGCGCCTCGACCTTGCCCGCCCACGAAAAACGCGCGGCCACCAGCGCCAGCGCCTGCCGCGCCTGCTGCTGGCGCAGCGCCGGCTGCTGCAGCAGTTGCACCACGGCGTCGGCGAAGGCCTGCGGCTCATCGGCGATGCGCATGTGCACGCCGTCGACGGCGTGCAAGCCCTCGCTGCCGACGCGGGTGGCCACCACCGGGCAACCCTGGGCCATGGCCTCCAGGGCCTTGATCTTGATGCCGCCGCCGAAACGGTAAGGCACCAGCGACACGGCAGCGGCCGCGAGCCAGGGCCGCAGGTCTTCGACAAAACCCACGGCCTGCACACCGGCCTGCTCGTCGCTGCCGAAGCCCACCGGCAGGTTACGGCCAATGACCTGCAAGCGTGCCTGCGGGCAGCTTGCCCGCACGCGCGGCCAGACCTCGGCCAGCAACCAGCGCAGGCCGTCCGCGTTGGGAGCGTGCGCGAAATTGCCCATGAAGATCACCGGTGCCTGTGGTGTTGCCGCGCCGCCGCTGGGCGCCGCAGCCGTTTCCCAGGCGGCGCCGCTCAGGAAGGCCGGCACCTCGGGAACGAAGGCTCGCAGCACGCCCAGGTCGGTGTCGCTCAGGGCCATCAGGCCCTGCGCCTGCCGGTAGCAGTGCCGCTCGTGCCTGGCCCAGGCCCACCAGCTGTGCAGGCGGCGCCAGCGCCGCAGCAGGCCGCCAGTGCTGGCCTGCCATTCGCGGTAGCGCGAGACCATGCAGGCGTCCTGCACGTCGATGACGACGGGCTGGCCGGGCAGTGCGTCGACGTACTGCGCCATGTGCGGAAACTGCAGCAGCACGGCATGCACCCGCTCGCGCGCCGCCACCTCGGCCAGGCGGGCGCGCATCGTGGCGCTGCGCAGGTCGCGCACCTCGCGTGGCAGGCCCGTGGCCAGTTGCTGCAGCGCCCCGAGCGCACCACCCCGTGCGGCCGGCGGCTCGACCTTCAGCACGCTGCGCGCGACGGTCTGCAGCGCTTGCAGGGCTTCATCGTCGGCCTGCGCGGCGCCAGGGCCGGCGCCGAAACCCACGAAGTGCAACTCGGCGTGGGGCGCCAGGTGCCGCAGCAGATCGAAACACAGCACGCCGCCGCCATTGCCGCAGCGCGGGTGGTAGAGCATGGGCGCGGCCACCAGCAGGCGCAGCGGTTCGGAGGTCTGGGAAGCGCTCATCACCGTGAGGGGGTGCGGCCGGCGGTGGGCGGGTGACCGCCCGCGCTCAGGCCGCCTTGGCGCCGAAGTAACGGCTCTGCAGCTCAGGCGGCAGCGCCGCCAGCAGATCGTTCAGGAACACCTCCTGCAGGCTGAACGCGACCGTGGGGTCGGGTGTCAGGCTGGAGACGCGGATCAGCATGCCGTCCGGAATCTGGCCGCGCAGGCCCAGCATGATCTGCTCGACCTTGCGCGAGAAACCGGGCAGCACGGCACGGTCGTTCAAGGTCACCCAATACGTGATGGGCTCGCGGCGCGACTGCAACTGGCCCACCAGCCGGCGGACCGTGAGATTGCGTCCGCCCAGGCCGAGCACGGCCGTGCCCATGGAGGCCACGGAGAAACCTTGCGCCGTGTAGCAGAACTCGGGGCGGTGGGCGGCGGTCGCGTCGGTGCCCTGGTCCTCGCCGTAGGCGATGGACAGCATCACGCGCTGGCTGTTGGCGCGGTTGATGTAGGTGCGCGCCAGCACCTGGCCGTAGATCTGGTCGAGCGCCGCCTGCAGCGAAGGATCGGGCAGCACCGGCACCAGCGTCTTGTCGATGGTCCAGGGGCCGAAGCTGGCCGGCACCTGCTGTTCCAGCTGGATGGGGGCGAAATCCTTGGAAGCACGGCGCCGCGGCTTCATCGCCAGCGCGGTGGCCGAAGCCGCCACGGCAGCCCCGGCAAACAGCACGGCGCGCCGCTTCATGCGGGGCTCCCGGGGGCCGGGGCGGCGAGCTGCGCGGGCTTTTCCTTGAACCAGCGACCCAGCAGCTTGTCGGTGGCCAGCATGAGCGTCAGCGCCACGGCGAACAGCACCATGCCGGCAAAGCCGTGTACGAAGCCCTGCCCGGCTTCATCGCCCAGGTAGTAGGTGACCAGCACGAGGATGATCACGCGGATGACGTTGGCGATGAAGGCGATGGGAATCACCAGGATGGCCAGCGCCGTGTTGCGCGCCACCGACTTGTAGCCCATCAGGTTCATGTACAGCAGGCCCAGCGCCTCCAGCGTGAACATCGAGTTCAGGCCGGCGCAGGCATCGGCCACGAGCAGCTGGTACTGGCCGACATAAAGGATGACGCCGGTGCGCGCCACCGGGTAGTCGCCCAGGTGCAGCAGCCACTCGGCGGCGTAGCTGACGACGATCTTCAGCGGCGTGGTCATGGCCTGCACGATCAGGCCCGGCAGCGGCACCATGAACAGCAGAAAGAACAGGAAGAACAGGCCCCAGCGCAAACCGGCCCAGCCGCGCGTCAGGAGCAACGCCGAGGCCAGCAATGGGATATGGGCTCCGATCTCGATCGTGTCCACGCCCTGCGAGCGGCCCACCACGTAAAGCAGCAGGCCCACCAGCAAGGTCAGGCTGCCCGCGAGCCAAGCCGGCGCATCCGGCAGGTCGAACAGGGCCTGACGCCGTTGCCAGGCCAGCCACAACGTGACGCCCAGGATGATGGGCCCGTGGCCCTGCTCGTCGGTGACCCACACCCGGTCGGCCAACATCAGATAGCTGGGCACCAGCAACAGCAGCAGCGCCGCGCCGATCAGCAGCGCCGGCCAACTGGAGGCCGGCGGCAGAGCGAAGGATTGACCGCGGTTCAACAGCATGGGCACGGGCGGGACTTCAGTGCTCGTTGATCACCACACCGGCCACCTTGGCCGGGCTGCCTGCGAGGCTGCCCACCAGCTCTTGCAGGCTGGCCAGGCGGCTGGCGTGGCGCCGTCCGACGACGACCGCGGCGCCGCAACGCGCCGCCACGACGCTGGCATCCGAGCCCAACGCTGCGGCCGGGGTGTCGACGATGACGTAGTCGAACTTCGCCGCCAGCTCGCGCATCAGCAGGCCGAAGGCGGGCCGCTCCAGCAGCTCCAGCGGGTTCGGCGGCGTCGTGCCTACCGGCAGCACGAAGAGGCTGGGCACCGCTGGCACCTGCTGGATCACCTGCTTGTCGGCACGGCCAGAGAGGATGCTGGACAGCCCCGCGCGGTTGGGCAGGCTGAAGACCTCGTGCAGGCGCGGCGAGCGCATGTCGGCGTCCACCACCAGCGTGCGCCCGCCCAGTTGGGCCAGCGACACCGCCAGGTTCGCGGCGCAGTAGGTCTTGCCATCGCCGCTGTCGGGGCTGATGACCGCCAGGGCCTGGCCCCGGCGCTGATCGGTGTCGCCCAGCACGCGCATCATCAGCTGCGTGCGCAGGGCGCGGAAGTACTCGGCACGCGGCGAGAAAGGTTCGTTCAGCGTCACCAGCTCGGAGCTGACCGTTCGCTTCTCTTCCGAGGCGTAGGGGTAGTGGAACTGCTGCGCCAGCGCGAACAGCACGTCGTCCTTGCTGGCCAGACCCAGGGCCACGGCCGCCTCGCCAAAGCGCACGCCGTCCTTGCGCTGCAGCTGCAGGACCTTCTCCACCTGCTCGGCGCTGAGCTGCCGCAGTTCGGCAAGGATGTCGCCGATGGAGCGCTCGTTGGCCGGGTCGGCCGCCACGTCGGGCGCGGGGCCCTCACCGGGCAGCGGCCCGTCCAGCACGGCGTCGACAGGGGCGTTATCGCGGAACTTGGCCATCACGCAGACTTTCCGGGGGGAGGCAGGGGCGCCAGCAGGCGCTCTTGTGTCAAGGTGGCCTGCAGCCGGCGCAAACCGAGCTTGGCGCCGGGCTCGGGCATCACACCGATCACCGGCAGATCCAGCGCGGTAGCCACGTCGTCGACGGTACGCAGGCGGCGGTCGAGCAGCTCAAGCACCAGCGCGGCACCCACGGCCAGCAGCAAGCCCGCGAAGGCAGCGATGGCCGTGTTCAGCACCACGCGCGGCGAGGCCGGGTACAGCGGCACCTCGGCTTGCGACAGCGGGTTGATGTTGCTCTGCGTGGCCTGCCCTTCCAGGCTGGTCTGCGTCAGACGCTGCAGGATGGCGTCGTAGGTGCGCTGGGCGTTGTCGACCTCGCGCAGCAGCACCATGCCTTCGTCACGTACCTGCTTGAGCTGCAGCACCTTGGCGCGCTGCGCATCGAGCGAGCGGCGGATCTCGCCTTCGCGCTGGCGGTTGATGGTGTTGCCCACGCCCACGCTGCTGGTGACCTTGCGGGTCTCGGCTTCCAGGCGCTGGCGCAACTCGGCGATGTTGGCGCGCGATTCCTGCACCGCGGGGTGGTTGTCACCCAGGCGCGTGTTCAGCTCCTGCAGGCGGGCCTCGCTGCGCGAGAGCTCGGCCTTGAGGCCGCCCACGAGGGCGTTGTTCAGCACCTCGGCCATGCGCTCGCCCTGGCCCGACTGCGCCTGGGCCTGGCGGCTGCCCGACTCGGCAGAGATCGCCTGCACCTGCGTGAGCTGGCTCGACAGTTCGTTGAGGCGCGCGTTCTCGACGTCCAGCCGCTCGTCGCTGGCGACGATGCCCTTCTCGCGCTGGAAGGTGCTGAGCTTGGTCTGCGCGGCTTCGAGGGCCTCGCGCGCTTCCTTGGCGCGGCCTTCGAAGAAGCTGGAATATCGGCGTGCCGGGTCGACACGCAGATCGATGGCCGTGTCGGTGTAGGCCGACACAAAGGCGTTGGCCAAAGCTGCGGCGAAACGCGGATCGGGTGCCAGGTAGCTGATCTCGATGACGCTGCTCTCGCGCGAGGGCAGCACTTCCATCTGGCGCTGGAACACGGTGCCCAGCCAGCTCTCGATGCTGCCCTGGCCGCCGGTCTCGTCCTGCCATTGCTGGCGGATCTGCGGGTTCTCGTTGAGCTTGAGGTTGCGCACCACACGCTGCGCGACGCGGTCGCTCTTGATGATGTCCACCTGCGTGGCCATGAAGGCCGGCGACTGCATGCCGCCCAGCATCACGGCCGACAGCGGATCGGGCTTGAAATCGGCCACGACGCTCGCCGTGGCCTTGTACTGCTTGGGCATCAGCAGGTTCACCGCCAAGGTGCCCAGCACCGTGACAGCCAGCACCGCCACGGCAACCACCCAGCGCGCGCGCAGGATGGCAAGGAACTGACCGAAGGTCATGCAAGCACTCCGTGGGGAATCAGAACAGGCTCTCGCGGACGAAGACGACATCGCCCTCGCGCAGCTTGTCGGTCATGACGGGCGTGAGCACCGTCACGCTGCCGTCGGCAGCCTTGCGGTGCACGCGCACGCCCTTTTCAGTGCCGCGCAGGGTCAGGCCGCCACCGGTGGCCAGCGCCTGCAGCAGCGTCATTTCACGCTCCAGGCGCATCGGGCCCGGGCGCTGCACTTCGCCGTAGATGTAGACGATGGGCTGGCGGTCGACCCAGACGGTGTCGCCGTTCAGCACCGGCAGGTCTTTCTCGCCACCGGCTGCGGCGAAGAGCGTCGGCAGGTCGATCTCGGCACGGAAGGGCTTGCCTTCGCGCTGACCGCTGAGCACCACGAGATCGGAGCCCGAGGGCGCGACGCCGCCGGCCGTGGCCAGCACTTCCGTCAAGCGCATGTTGGCCGTTTCCAGCGGGTAGCGACCGGGGCGATTGACCTGGCCCAGCACGCTGACCTGGTGCGCACGCACCTGCAGCAGCGCCACGGTCACCTGGGGCTGGCGCACGAAGTTGCCGTTGCGCAGGCCGTCGGCGATG
The DNA here is from genome assembly GCA_051861265.1 of Rubrivivax sp. Taxonomy (GTDB): domain Bacteria; phylum Pseudomonadota; class Gammaproteobacteria; order Burkholderiales; family Burkholderiaceae_C; genus Rubrivivax. The sequence continues at coordinate 355,701 of JBHYDA010000004.1, read as the reverse complement.
AGCCGCTCGAGATCGTTGATCGTGAGCCCGGCAACGCGCAGGCTGCCCAGCAGCGGGTAGCTCACGAGGCCTGCGTCAGTGACGCGCGTTTCCAGCTGCAGATCGGGATTCTGGTACACGACCACGCGCAGGACGTCGCCCGGGCCGATGCGGTACTCGGCGGCAGGCGCTGCTGCCGGGGCCGCAGCGGTCTGCGCCAGAGCCACAGGGGCCCAGCCCAGCAGCGCGGCAGTGCCGAGCGCGAGGGCGGCCAGCAGCTTCATCAGGGCAGGCTTCATCACTTCAGGCCCATGCCCTTGGTGATGTCGGTGGCCGACAGGCCCGCGCTGGCCGCCGGAGCGGCCGGCGCGGCACCGGCGGGCGCCGAGGCGGCCGCTTCAGCGAACTTGCCGACGTATTCGATCTTGGCCGCGGCACGCAGGGCCTTGAGCTCGTCTTCGACCAGCTTGCGCTTGCGCTCGTTGAGCAGGTACGCCTCGATGGCCGGGCGGGCCTGGTCTTCGCCAACGGGCTGGTTGCGCGAACCGGCCAGCACGATCACCTGCACGCCATTGGCGCCCGGCACCAGCATGGCTTGGCCATCCTTCATGCGCGCGAAAGCGTCCAGGCTGTTCAGCGGCAGTTGCTCGGCCGCACGCACGGCCTGGTTGCCGTTGAAGCGGAATTCCTTGGCCTTCAGGTACTCGACGAACTCGTTGATGTTCTTCGCACCCGCGAGCTGCTCGCGCAGTTCATTCACTTGGTCGGGGCGCGCCTCGACAGTGATTTCCTGGATGCTGTAGATGCGGCGCTCACGGAAGAGCGCGGGTTTTTCGTCGTAGTACTTCTTGATCTCTTCCGGGGTCGGCTTGGGCGCGGCCTCGCCAAGCTTCTCCAGGTAGGCGCGCGACAGGATCTCGCGGCGCGCGGCTTCCAGCTGCTGCACCACGCGCGGGTCACGGTCGATCTTCTGGTCTTCGCCCTTCTGCAGCGTGAGCTGCTGGTCGACCAGACGCTCCAGGATCTGACGGCTGGCCGCATCGGCCTGCTCGGGCTTCAGACCGCGCTGCTGCTGCAGCACGAAGTTGATCTGATGGACAGTGATCTCGTCCTTGTTCACCTTGGCCGCGGTCTGGCTGGCGGCCTTGTCCTTCCTCTCGCCACAACCAGCGACCATCACGGCAGCACTGGCGAGCAGGGTAAGGGCGAGCACGCGGGTGCTGCGTCGGGCCAGCGAGGGGGTCTTGAACATCTTCAGCCTCATGCGATCTGTCCTTGGGTGTTGCGGACGCCACCCGCCCAAGGGTCGGGGGGCGTTCTCAGGCAGCCTGCCCGGCATCGAGCGGCCGGTGCGACCCCTCGAAAAGCGGACCAGTGTAACCGCTGCCCCCCGCTGAAAATGGGCCTGGGAGACCCCCTGTACGGGGCCCTCGGATGGCACAAGTTCACGTCACGCGCGGACACCGGAGACACCCCTTTTCGCCAGGGGCCAGCGGGGTGGCGCGGACCATGGTGACCTCAGGAAAGCGACTGCACGCGGGCCAGCTTCCAGCCCGGACCGGCCGCCTTCACGCTGGCCAGCATCCACAGCTCCCGGAAGGGCGCGGCCTCGTGGGCCTGGTGTTCGCGGATCAGGCCCGTGAACTCGACGCTGGCCAGCATGGCTTCGTGCAGGTCGTCCAGCGACAGCAGGCGGGCCTGCAGCTGCAGCACCTCGGTGTGGTTGGGCCCGGGGCCGCGTTGCGCGAGCTGGTCGCGCAACTCGTCCAGGAGCTGGCGGGTGGCAAGTTCACCCAGGGCACGCAGGTCGGCGGTGTCCCAGGCCAGCTGCAGCCGCATGAAGCTCAGGCGGGCCAGTTGCAGCAACTCGTCAACTTGCAACTGCCGCGCCCGCGCTTCCCGTTGCGCGGCCCGCGCCCGCCGCCATGGCGCAGCGCTCTTGAGGCGCCGCAGCCGGTTCAGCACTTGATGCCCGCGTGCAGCGCGACGATGCCGCCGGCCAGGTTGTGCACGTCGACGTGGCCGAAGCCAGAGTCCTTCATCAGGCCCTTGAGCGTGGCCTGGTCGGGGTGCATGCGGATGCTCTCGGCCAGGTACCGGTAGCTCTGCTCGTCGTTGGCCACCAGCTTGCCCATCAGCGGCATGAAGCTGAACGAGTACCAGTCGTAGGGCTTCTGCAGCGCCGCGATCGGTTTGCTGAACTCCAGCACCAGCAGGCGGCCGCCCGGCTTGAGCACGCGGCCCATCTCGGCCAGCGCGCGGTCTTTGTGGGTCATGTTGCGCAGGCCGAAGGCCACGCTCACGAGATCGAAACTGGCGTCGGCAAAAGGCAGGTGCTCGGCGTCGCAGGCCGCCGTGGGCAGCACCAGGCCTTCGTCGAGCAGGCGGTCGCGGCCCACGCGCAGCATGGCCTCGTTGATGTCGGTCAGCACCACCCGGCCCGTGGGGCCGGCGGCCTTGGCGAAGGCGCGCGCCAGATCGCCAGTGCCGCCAGCGATGTCCAGCACGTGCATGCCCGGGCGAACGGCGGCCACGGCCACCGTATAGGCCTTCCAGGCGCGGTGCAGGCCCATGGACAGCACGTCGTTCATCAGGTCGTACTTCGAGGCGACCGAATCGAAGACGCCGCGCACATGGCGGGCCTTCTCGCTCTCGTCGACGGTCTGGTAGCCGAAGTGGGTCTGCGCCATGGTCTTGTCCTTCGGTTCAGTGGCTGCTGCAGGCGCTGCCGCCGGCCTTGCCGGGCATGGGCGCGTCACGGTCGACGCCGGCGGCCTGCAGCCGGGCTTCGTAGTCGGCCCAGCGCTGTTCCTGCTCAGCACCCAGCTGGTAAAGGTAGGTCCAGCTGAAGAGGCCGCTCTCGTGGCCGTCGCTGAACACCGGCTTGACCGCGTAGTGGCCCACCGTGCTGATGTCGACGATGCTGACTTCGCGCTTGCCGGTCTGCAGCACTTCCTGCCCGGGGCCGTGGCCCTGCACCTCGGCCGAGGGCGAATACACGCGCAGCAGCTCGAAGGGCAGGCGGAAGGTGCAGCCGTCGTCGAAACCCACCTCCATCACGCGCGAGGTCTGGTGCAGGGTCAGGTGGGTGGGCTGGGGGCTGGTACTGCTCATGTTTCGATTAGACCAGCACGCGTTCGATGCCACCGGCATTGGCCTTGGCCACGTAGGCCTGTAGCCAGTCTTCACCCAGTATCAGGCGGGCCATCTCGACGACGATGTAGTCGGCTTCCAGCAGGCCGCTGTTCATGTCGTCCTCGAAGCGCTTCAGGCCCTGCAGGCAGCTCGGGCAGCTGGTGAGGATCTTCACGTTGGCCTGCGCTGCGGTGCTGAGCCCCGGCGTGGCGGCCATCATCTGGCGCAGCGCCGCTTCGCCCTTCTGCAGCTCTTCTTCCTTGCGGAAACGCACCTGCGTGCTGATGTCCGGCCGCGTCACGCCCAAGGTGCCGCTTTCGCCGCAGCAGCGCTCGTTCTTCAGCACGTTGGGGCCGACCAGCGCCTTGACCGTCTTCATCGGCTCCTGCTGCTTCATCGGGCTGTGGCAGGGGTCGTGGTACAGGTAGCCGGCCTGCTGCGAGGCGTCGAGCTTGATGCCCTTCTCCAGCAGGTATTCGTGGATGTCGACGATGCGGCAGCCGGGGAAGATCTCCTCGAACTTGTAGCCCTGCAACTGGTCGTAGCAGGTGCCGCAGCTGACCACCACGGTCTTGATGTCGAGGTAGTTCAGCGTGTTGGCCACGCGGTGGAAGAGCACGCGGTTGTCGGTGATCAGCTTCTCGGCCTTGTCGGCCTGGCCCGCGCCGCGCTGCGGGTAGCCGCAGCACAGGTAGCCCGGCGGCAGCACGGTCTGCACACCGGCGTGCCACAGCATGGCCTGGGTGGCCAGCCCCACCTGGCTGAACAAACGCTCGCTGCCGCAGCCCGGGAAATAGAACACGGCCTCCGTCTCGGCCGTGGTGGCGGCCGGGTTGCGGATGATGGGCACGTAGTCCTTGTCCTCGATGTCGAGCAGGGCGCGCGCGCTGCGCTTGGGCAGGCCGCCAGGCATCTTCTTGTTGATGAAGTGGATGACCTGTTCCTTGATCGGCGCACGCCCCAGCGTGGCCGGCGGCGCCGAGGTCTGCTGCCGCGCCAGCGGCTTGAGCAGGCCGTTCATGAAGCGCTGCGCCTTGAAGCCCACGTCGACCATCGCGCTGCGCATGAACTTGATGGTCTGCGGGTTGGTCGCGTTCAGGAAGGTCATGGCGGCGGCCTTGCCCGGGCGGAAGCTCTGCTTGCCCATCTTGCGCAGCAGGTTGCGCATGGCCATGGTGACGTCGCCGAAGTCGATCTTCACCGGGCACGGGCTCTCGCACTTGTGGCACACCGTGCAGTGGTCGGAGACGTCCTCGAAGTCTTCCCAGTGCTTCACGCTGACGCCGCGGCGCGTCTGCTCTTCGTACAGGAAAGCCTCGATCAGCAGCGAAGTCGCCAGGATCTTGTTGCGCGGGCTGTACAGCAGGTTGGCGCGCGGCACGTGCGTGGCGCACACCGGCTTGCACTTGCCGCAACGCAGGCAGTCCTTGATGCTCTCGCTGATGGCGCCGATGTCGCTCTGCTGCATGATGAGCGACTCGTGCCCCATCAGCCCGAAGCTGGGCGTGTAGGCCGCGCTCAGGTCGGCGCGGCGCGGCGCACCGCCGGCGATGTCGGCCTCGCCGCCAGGCAGGCGCAGCAGCTTGCCGCGGTTGAAGCGGCCCTCGGGGTCCACACGCCGCTTGTAGTCGGCAAAAGGCGCCAGCTCGTCGTCGCTCAGGAACTCCAGCTTCGTGATGCCGATGCCGTGCTCGCCGCTGATGACGCCGCCGAGCCGCCGCGCCAGCGCCATCACACGTGCCACGGCCTCGTGGGCCGTCTGCAGCATGGCGTAGTTGTCGCTGTTGACGGGGATGTTGGTGTGCACGTTGCCGTCGCCGGCGTGCATGTGCAGCGCGATCCACACACGGCCGCGCAGCACTTCCTTGTGGATGCGGCGGCATTCGTCGAGCAGCGGCTTGAAGGCGTCGCCCGCGAACAGCGCCTGCAGCGGCTTGAGGATCTGCGTCTTCCAGCTCGCGCGCCAGCGCCAGTCCTGCAGCATCTGGAAGCAGGTCTGGCCCTCGGCACCGCTGCCTTCGCCCTGCACCACGTCGAGCTGATCGAGCCAGTGCTGCCACAGCGCACGTACTTCGGCCAGCAGCGCCAGGGCCTGCTGCACGCGGTCTTCCAGCAACTCGGCGCCGGGGATCTCGCCGGCATCGTCGCTTCTTCCCAGCGGCAGCGCGCCGCGCTGGAAGAAGTTCTGCAGCGCCCCCACCAGCTCCAGCTTGTTGCGCAGGCTGAGCTCGACGTTGATGCGCTCCACGCCCTCGGTGTACTCGCCCATTCGCGGCAGCGGGATCACCACGTCTTCGTTGATCTTGAAGGCGTTGGTGTGCTTGGCGATGGCGGCGGTGCGCTTGCGGTCGAGCCAGAACTTCTTGCGCGCGTCGGCGCTCACGGCGGTGAAGCCTTCGCCGCCGCGCGAGTTGGCGATGCGCACCACCTCGCTGGCCGCACGCGCCACGGCGTTCTCGTCGTCGCCAACGATGTCGCCGATCAGCACCATCTTCGGCAGCCCACTGCCCTGCAGCGCGCGCTTGCTCTTCGTCGCGTAACCGACCGCTTTCAGATAGCGGTCGTCCAGGTGCTCCAGGCCTGCGAGCAGCACGCCCTGGTCTTTCAAACCGAAGAGGTAGTCCTTGATCTCCACGATGCTCGGCACCGCGTCCTTCGGGTTGCCGAAGAACTCCAGGCAGACCGTGCGCGTGTGCGCCGGCATGCGGTGCAGCACCCAGCGCGCGCTGGTGATGAGGCCGTCGCAGCCTTCCTTCTGGATGCCGGGCAGACCGGCGAGGAACTTGTCGGTGACGTCCTTGCCCAGGCCTTCCTTGCGGAAGACGCGGCCGGGAATGTCCAGCCGCTCGGTGCGCTGCAGCACCTGGCCGCTGGCGTCAAAGTACTTCAGCTCGAAGCTGGCCACCTCGGCGTCGTGGATCTTGCCGAGGTTGTGATCGAGGCGCGTGACCTCCAGCCACTGCGCCTGCGGCGTCACCATGCGCCAGCTGGCGAGGTTGTCCAGCGCCGTGCCCCAGAGCACGGCCTTCTTGCCGCCGGCGTTCATGGCGATGTTGCCGCCGATGCAGCTGGCCTCGGCGCTGGTGGGGTCCACCGCGAAGACGAAGCCTGCCTTCTCGGCCGCATCGGCCACGCGCTGCGTGACGACACCGGCTTCGCTGGTGATGGTGGCCACCGGCTCGCGCAGACCCGGCAGCAGCTTCATCTCCACCGCGCCCAACGCTTCGAGCTTCTCGGTGTTGATGACGGCGCTCTTCCACGTCAGCGGCACCGCGCCACCGTTGTAGCCCGTGCCGCCGCCGCGCGGGATGATGGTCAGGCCCAGTTCGATGCAGCCCTTCACCAGCGCGGCCATCTCGGCCTCGGTGTCGGGCGTCAGCACCACGAAGGGGTACTCCACGCGCCAGTCGGTGGCGTCGGTCACGTGGCTGACGCGCGAAAGGCCGTCGAACTTGATGTTGTCTTTGGCCGTGGCGCGGCCGAGAGCGCGGCGCGTGGCCTTGCGAAGGTCCCACACGGCGCGGAAGTGCGCGGCGAAGGCTTCCACCGCACCTCGGGCGGCCGTGAGCAGTTCGCCCACCAGCGCATCGCGCTGCGGGTCGGCCTCGGTGCCGGCGGCCGCCGTGGCGGCATCGCGCCGCTTGGCCACTTCGCTGAGGCGGTGGTTCAGCGCCTCGATCAGCATCGCGCGGCGCTTGGGGTTGTCGAGCAGGTCGTCTTCGAGGTACGGGTTGCGCTGCACCACCCAGATGTCACCCAGCACCTCGTAGAGCATGCGCGCGCTCCGGCCGGTGCGGCGCTCCTGCCGCAGCAGGTTCAGGATCTCCCAGGCGCGCGTGCCCAGCAGGCGCAGCACGATCTCGCGGTCGGAGAACGAGGTGTAGTTGTAGGGAATCTCTCGCAGGCGCGCGGCCCCTGCCGCCGATGCATCACCGTCTTCAGGCAGGCCCGCCGGGGTGGCGTGCAGGGGCGCAGACAAGGGCAGCGGTGCGTTCATGGGGCTTTCGAGAGGGCGGGCGAGACAGCCGCGCAAGCACAGCGCAGACGCCACCCGCCTGGGGCAGACCCTCGGATTCTCCCAAAACCCGCCGCCGGCGCCCGGGTGGCCGCCGCAAACCCACGCCAGGGTGCCGCCTCTGGCTCCGGGCCGGCGCGAGAATGCCACCATGTCCCCCTGGCCCTACCCCTGCTGGCTGGCCCATCGCGGCGCCGGCAAGCTGGCGCCCGAGAACACGCTGGCCGCCTTCCGGCTCGGCGCGGCGCACGGCTACCGGGCCTTCGAGTGCGACGTGAAGCTCAGCGCCGAGGGCGTGCCCTTCCTGCTGCATGACGCAACGCTGGAACGCACCACCAACGGACACGGCCGGGCCGGTGACCTGCCTTGGGCACAACTCGCACCATTGGACGCCGGCGTCTGGCACAGCCCGGCCTACGCCTGCGAACGCCTGCCGACGCTGGCCGCGGTGGCCGCCTGGGTGCAGGCGAATGACTGCACGCTCAACGTCGAGATCAAGCCCACCCCGGGCACCGAGTCCGCCACCGGCGCAGCCGTGGCCGCAGCCTGCGCCGCCTTGTGGGCCGGCGCTGCCGTGCCGCCCCTGCTGAGCTCGTTCGCCGAGGTTGCCTTGCAGGCGGCCCAGGCCGCCGCGCCCACCTTGCCCCGCGCGCTGCTGCTCGACACCCTGCCGCCCGATCCGGTGGCCCGGGCCCAAGCCCTGGGCTGCGTGGCGGTCGTCACCCAGCACCGGCTGATGGACGGCCCCCTGCGCGCTGCGCTGCATGCCGCCGGCCTGCGCGCGCTCTGCTACACGGTCAACGACGACGCCGAGGTGCAGCGCCTTCAGGCGCTGGGCGTGGACGGGCTGATCACCGACGCTGTCGACCGCTACCGGCCGGCCGAACCACGGCGGACATCGGGCTGAGCCGGGCACGCGCGGCGCCGCCCACCCCCACCCGTCACTCGGGCCGGCGCACCTCGGCCTCCAGCCCCAGCCATTCGGACTCGCGCTCCTGCTCGGGCAGGGCCTTCAGCTCGCGGATCAAGGGCATGCGCCAGGCCACCACCACCAACAGCATCGAGACGCCGCCTGCAAAGGCCAGCGCCGAGCGCAGGCCGTAGTGATCACCCAGCCAGCCGCCCAGCAGCGCGCCGGGCGCGGCGGCCAGCAGCGAGATCCAGCGCATGGTGCTCGTCATGCGGCCCAGCAGCGGCTCGGGCGTCACCGCCTGACGCAGGGCCAGGAAATTGATGAAGATGAAGACAGCGCCGGTGGTGAAGCTCATCAGCATCAGCGCGAAGGCCGCCACGCCCCAGGCGTTGGCCGGCGCCACCGCCAGCAGCAGCCAGCCCAGGCCGCAGATGGCGTAGCCCACCACCAGGCAGGGCCCGGGGCCGATGCGGTCGCTCACACGCCGGCCGAGCACGCTGCCGGCGATGGTGCCCACGCCCATGCCCATGTAGCACAGGCCCACGGCGTGCTCGCTCAGGCCCAAGGTGCGCGTGGCGAAGAGGATCTGCACCGTCACCGCCGCGTAGTGGCACATCTGCCAGACGGCCATCAGAACGCCCAGCGTCAGCAGCAGCCGTGTGCCGGTGACGAAACGCAGGCCCACCGCGAGATCGCGCCAGAAGTGGCCGGGCGGCCGCGGCTCGCGGCGTTCGGTGATCGCGATGCCGCGCAGGATGAGCGCCGAGCTCAACAGCAGCACGGCGTTCACCAGCAGCGCCAGCGGCGCGCCGAAGATGCGGATCAACGCGCCGGCGAGGCCCGGCCCCATCACCTCGGCCCCCGAGGTGGCCAGCGCGTTCTTGGCGTGCGCTTCGACCAGGCGGTCGCGCGAGACCACCTGCGTCAGCACCACCTGGGCGGCCGTGCCGGCCACCGTGTGCACCGCGCCGAGCATGAAGCCCACCACGTAGAGCCAGCCCATGTTCAGCCAGCCCATCCACCACGCCAGCGGCACGCTGGCTGCGGCCACGGCGATGGCGCTTTCGCCGGCCACATAGACCGGCAGCTTGCGCACACGGTCCAGCCACACGCCGCTGGGCAGCGAAAACAGCAGGAAGGGCAGCAACTCGATGGCCGTGAGCAGCCCCATCTGCGTGGGCGTGGCCTGCAGCAGCACCGCCGCGGTCAGCGGCAGCGCCAGCATCATCACCTGGTTGCCGAAGGAACTGGTGACGATGGACAACCACAGGCGCCGGTAGGTGGCGTCGCGCAGCAGGTCGCCTTCCGGCAGCTTCGGGATCAAGGGCAGGGGCAGCCCCTCAGGCCACCGCCGCCAAGGCGGAGGGCGTCATGAACGGTAATCGGCGTTGATGCTCACGTAGTCGTGAGACAGATCGCAGGTCCACACCGTGGCTTCGGCCGGGCCGCGGTGCAGGTGCACACGCACGGTGATCTCGGCCTGCTTCATCACGCGCTGGCCGTCTTCTTCGCGGTAAGCCGGATGGCGGCCGCCCTGGGTGACCACATGCACTTCATCGAGGTGCAGGTCGATCAGGCCCTGGTCCAGATCGCCGATGCCGGCATAGCCCACGGCAGCCAGGATGCGGCCCAGGTTGGGGTCGCTGGCGAAGAAGGCGGTTTTCACCAGCGGGCTGTGCGCGATGGCGTAGGCGGCCAGCTTGCACTCGGCCTCGTCGCGCCCGCCTTCCACCTGCACGGTGATGAACTTGGTGGCGCCTTCGCCATCGCGCACGATGGCCTGAGCCAGCTCTTGCGACAGCGAAACCGCGGCCGCGGCCAAGGCCTGCCCGTCCGCTGAATCCAGCGACGTGATGCACGCGTGGCCCGCCTGCTGCGTGGCGATCAGCACGAAGCTGTCGTTCGTGGAGGTGTCGCCATCGATGGTGATGCGGTTGAAACTGGCGTCGGCGGCGTGGCGCGCCAGGGCCTGCAATGTGGCGGCGTCGATCACGGCATCCGTCGCCAGGAAACCCAGCATCGTGGCCATGTTCGGCCGGATCATCCCCGCGCCCTTGCTGATGCCGGTGAGCGTGACGGCGCGCCCGCCCACCTGCACCTGGCGCGATGCAGCCTTGGGCAGGGTGTCGGTGGTCATGATGCCGGCGGCGGCTTCGCCCCAGGCCGCCGGCTGCAGCGCGGCCAGTGCAGCGGGCAAGCCGGCCTCGATGCGCTCGACCGGCAGCGTTTCCATGATCACGCCGGTGGAGAAGGGCAGCACCTGTGCAGGCTGCAGGCCCATCAACCCGGCCAGCGATGCACAGGTGCGGCGTGCGCGCTGCAGGCCGTCCGCACCCGTGCCGGCGTTGGCATTGCCGGTGTTGACCACCAGCGCCCGCACCGCCGGCGAGGCCGCCAGGTGTTCGCGGCACAACTGCACTGGCGCGGCGCAGAAGCGGTTGTTGGTGAACACGCCGGCCACCAGGCTGCCTTCGTCGAGCGCGAACACCACCAGGTCGCGCCGGTTGGCCTTGCGCACACCAGCCATGGCCACGCCGATGCGCACCCCGGGCACGGGCAACAGGCTTTGGGGATCAGGGGCCGACAGGTTCACGGGCATGGCATCTCTCAGCACGGCGAGGGGGTCAGGGGCCGCGAATTGTAGTGAGGCCCCCTGCCTGCTGCACCTGGGCCGAGCCCATGAAAAAACCCCGCCGAGGCGGGGTTCTCAGAGGCCCTGGCGTTGCGCCGGGGCCCAGGGGTAGGCGGCGGGTCAGCGCGCGCCGCGCGTGGGCGCCGGCGGGTTCGGACCCACTTCCCAGCCGATGTCCTGGAACAGGCGGTAGGTCATGTCGATGGGCGGCAGCACCGACTGCGTGAGGTCGGGGTTGATCGCCGGTTCCATCAGCTGGTTCCGGAACATCGAAGAGTCGAAGTGCGACACCGAAGAACCGCCCTGGAACGGGTTCGGGGCAAACATCAGCGCACGGCCGAGCGGGTCGGCGCCGGTGTACTGCGTGCCGATCACCGAGAAGCTGCCGGTCACGCCAGAACGCGCCCGCGAGCGGGTGTTCAGCGCCGTCTTGATGATGGCGCCATCGGCTTGCGTGATGCCCAGCACCGGGATGGTGACCGTGGCGTCGGAGCCCCCCGGGGCCAGCGCACCCGTCGTGTTGTTGACGATGATCACCCCGATGGCGCCGGCGTTCTGCGCGTTCTTGGCCTTGATGGCAAAGCCGCAGACGCCGCGGTCGATCAACGCGATCCTGCCGTTGACCGCAGTGGTGTTGGCCGCATTGAAAGGCAGGCAACCTGCGCCGGTGCCGGCACCTTGCTCCAGCACCGGCATGATCTGGCCGCTGATCGACGGGCCCAGGATGGCCGGGCCCAGAGACGAATCACCAGCGATGTACGTGCCAGCCGCGCTGCCTGCACCCGCACCGCTGACCACCACCGCAGCCTGACCCATGCGCAGCACGCTGGGCACCGCCGCAGTGACGTTCGCGCCCGTCCAGACGAGGCCATTGACGCTGATGGCCGAAGCCGCGCGTTCGGCGTTGGTCATGTCCTTCCAAAGCTTGCCGGCGGTGGTGCCGAAGAGGAAGTGGTCCCAAATCGCCGGGAAACCGCCGTTCTGCGCGCCAGTCTGGCCGTTCGTGAAGGTCTGGAAGCCCAGACCGTGGGCCATTTCGTGCTGCAGCACGGCCACGAAGTCGATCAGCGTGCCCTGGTTGCTGTCGAGGCCGTAGTACCAGCCGGAAGCCTCCAGGCAACCCGGCGTGCCGAGATTCGCGTTGAAGTTGGAGTTGATCTGCGGCGCGTTGGCCGTGCCGAGGTAGCTGCCCGCAATGCGGTTGGCCAGCGCGTAGCTGTACCAGGTGTCGAGCTTCGGCGCGTTGGCGAAGTTGCGGAAGATCTGCGTCGCACCGGCACTGCCCAGCACGCCACTGGTGGCGGTGCAGGTCTGCGCGGTGAACTGCGCGTTGATGATGATGGGCTGCGTGCTGGTGAGCGTCGCACCCCAGATGTTGGCGGCGTAGGTGAAGGCGATCAGGCGCTGCTGCCCGATGGTGGTGCCTGTGTTGCCACCCACCGGCACGGCCGGCGTCGGATCATTGAAGCCGATACCGGGTGCATTGATGTTGTTGATGATGATCGTGGCCTGGGCCTGAGCCTGGCCGGCAGTCACCAGCGCACCCGCGAAAACGGTGGCGCCGAGCAGCGCCTGGAAGCTGACGCGCTTACTTGCTGACATGGGTCTGCTCCTTCGACAGTTGGCTCACGCGCTTGGCGAAGGCCGGCGCTTTCAGGGCCTTGGCGGCGGCTTCGGCGCCGTTCACACAAACCATCTCCACCACGCCATCGGCGTTGATGCGGGCGACCGAGTACACCATGGTGGTGGCGTCGAGTTCCTGCGCCACCACGCCGCCGGGCAGCTTTTGCGGCTGCGGGTTCAGCTTGCCGGTGAGCATGCCCACCTTCTGGCCGCGTGCGGCGGCCTTCATCGAGGCCTCCATCGTGGCGCGGGCTTGGGCCGCGCCCTCGGAGCGGACTTCAACCTGTTGGGCCTGAGCGGCGGTGCCCATGGCCAGGGCCGCCACAGCGACCCCGATCGAACCTGCGAACGTGCGTTTCATGTGTGGTGGCCCTTCAAGCGATGACACGGCGGCGAAGCAGGAGCCCCGCCACGCCCATACCCATCAACAGCCAAGTCCCGGGTTCCGGGATGGCCGACGTGACGACGACATCGTCGATGCCCATGTAGTTGCCGGCGCTGGCCACGTTGTCGACGACGTAGCGGAAGGCCAAGCGGCCGGTGGTGGGCACTGCCACGCTGCCCAGCGTGTAGCTCAAGCCGATCCAGCCGGTGTCGGTGGAAGCCTGGAAGCTGCCGATCACGGAGGAGAAGTCGGCCACGTTCGTGCTGGCCCCGTTGGTGCTCAGGCGCACCTCGACCTTGTCGAGGAAGCCATCGCCCGCCGCGCGGAACATGAAGCTGAGCACGCTGCTGGCGTCCAGCGCGATCTCCGGCGTGATCAGCCAGTTGCTGATGGCGCCCGTGGTGCTGCCGGTGCTGAGGAAGTTGGCAGCGATGTAGGCGTTGGGGGCACCCGAGGCCGCCGCGAAGATGCCCGCGTTGCCCTGGAACCAGGGCTGGCCGACCGGCGCGGTGCTCAGGTTGATTTGCGCCCAACCCGAGGCGGGCAACGTCGCCACGTTGTCGAAGCTCTCGGAGAGCACGGTGTTGGCCTGGGCCGCGGTGGCCAAGGCAGCCAGCAGCAGCGCGCTTGCAGTTCGTCGAATCGTCACGTCACACCTCCAGAGAAGGAAAGGCAATGAATGACGATAGGCAGCACCCCCGGCGGTCACAACCCGCAGCTGCGGGGGGTGGTTAACCCTGGAAACGCACGGGGCCCCGAAGGGCCCCGAGGCTGGCGATCAGCCGGTGGCACTGCCGCCCCGGCGTCTCCGGCTCAAATTCAGGCGAGGCGACCGTGGCAAGCCTTGTACTTCTTGCCGCTGCCGCAGGGGCAGGGATCGTTGCGACCGACCTTCGGCACCTCTTGCGCAAGGGTGGCGGGGTCGGTTTCCTGCGAAACGCTGCCGTCCTCGTTGGGGTGGGTGTAGGTCACGTTGGCCAGCTGGCTGGCCTGGGCTTCCATCACCTGGGCAGCCTCGGCCACCTGGTCCTGGCTCTGGATGCGCACCGTCATCAGGATGCGGGTGACTTCCATCTTCACCACGTCCAGCAGCTGGCTGAACAGCTCGAAAGCCTCGCGCTTGTATTCCTGCTTGGGGTTCTTCTGCGCGTAACCGCGCAGGTGGATGCCCTGGCGCAGGTAGTCCAGCGCCGCCAGGTGCTCGCGCCAGTGGCTGTCGATGCTCTGCAGCAGCACCATGCGCATGAAGGGCGTGAACTGCTCGGCCCCGACGATGTCGATCTTGGCCTGGAAGTGCGCATTGGCAGCCGCCACCACGCGCTCGACAATGTCCTCGTCGGTGGTGGAGTCGCTCTTGTCGACTTCGGCCTTCAGCGGCAGTTCCAGTTGCCACTCGTCGCGCAGCACACGTTCCAGACCGTCCAGGTCCCACTGCTCTTCCAGCGACTGCGGCGGCACATGGGCATGCACCACCGATGTCAGGGCGCTTTGGCGCAGGCTGGTGATCTGCTCGTCGAGGTTCTGCGCCTCGAGGATTTCGTTGCGCTGCTGGTAGATCACCTTCCGCTGGTCGTTGCTGACGTCGTCGTACTCCAGCAACTGCTTGCGCACGTCGAAGTTGCGCGCTTCGACCTTGCGCTGCGCGCTTTCGATGCTGCGGTTGACGATGCCGGCTTCGATGGCCTCGCCTTCGGGCATCTTCAGGCGGTCCATGATGGCCCGCACGCGGTCGCCCGCGAAGATGCGCATCAGTGGGTCGTCCAGGCTCAGGTAGAAGCGGCTGGCACCGGGGTCGCCCTGGCGGCCTGAACGGCCGCGCAACTGGTTGTCGATGCGCCGGCTCTCGTGACGCTCGGTGGCCACGATGCGCAGCCCGCCAGCAGCCTTGACCTGGTCGTGCAGGGCCTGCCACTCGTCCTTCAGCTTTTGCGCGCGCGTGGCCCGTTCTTCGGGGGACAGGCTGGCGTCTTCTTCGAGAAACTGGATCTGCTTCTCGACGTTGCCGCCCAGCACGATGTCGGTGCCGCGGCCGGCCATGTTGGTGGCGATGGTGATCACGCCCGGCCGGCCGGCCTGGGCCACGATCTCGGCTTCCTTCGCGTGCTGCTTGGCGTTCAGCACCTGGTGGGGCAGCTTGGCCTTGGTCAGCAGCTCGCTGATGAGCTCGCTGTTCTCGATGCTGGTGGTACCCACCAGCACCGGCTGGCCACGCTCGTGGCAATCGCGGATGTCGCGCGTGACGGCGTCGTACTTTTCCTTGGCCGTCTTGTAGATGAGGTCGTTGTCGTCCTTGCGGATGGTGGGCCGGTTCGGCGGGATCACCACCGTCTCCAGGCCATAGATCTCCTGGAACTCGTAGGCCTCGGTGTCGGCCGTGCCGGTCATGCCGCCCAGCTTGCCGTACATGCGGAAGTAGTTCTGGAAGGTGACCGAGGCGAGCGTCTGGTTCTCGCTCTGGATCTGCACGCCTTCCTTGGCCTCCACGGCCTGGTGCAGGCCGTCGCTCCAGCGCCGGCCCGTCATCAGGCGGCCGGTGAACTCGTCGACGATCACCACCTCGCCGTTCTGCACGACATAGTGCTGGTCGCGGTTGTAGAGGTGGTTGGCCCGCAGCGCCGCGTAGACGTGGTGCATCAGCGCGATGTTGGCCGGGTCGTAGAGGCTGGCGCCCTCGGCCAGCAGGCCGGCCTGCAGCAGCAGCTGCTCGGCCTTCTCGTGGCCCGATTCGGTGAGGAAGACCTGGTGCGTCTTCTCGTCGACCGTGAAGTCGCCGGCCTCGATGACGCCCTCGCCAGTGCGTACATCGGCCTCGCCGATCTGCTTCTTCAGCGCCGGGACGATGGCATTGATCTGCACATACATCTCGGTGTGGTCTTCGGCCTGGCCGCTGATGATCAGCGGCGTGCGGGCTTCGTCGATCAGGATGGAGTCGACCTCGTCGACGATGGCGTAGTTCAGGCCGCGCGCGACACGGTCGCGCGTGTCCATCACCATGTTGTCGCGCAGGTAGTCGAAACCGAACTCGTTGTTCGTGCCGTAGGTGACGTCGGCCGCGTAGGCGGCCTGCTTCTCTTCGCGGCCCATGCCGGGCACGTTCACGCCCACGGTGAGGCCGAGGAAGTTGTACAGGCGCCCCATCCACTCGGCATCCCGGCGGGCGAGGTAGTCGTTCACCGTCACCACGTGCACGCCCTTGCCGGCCAGGGCGTTCAGGTAGACCGGCAGGGTCGCCATCAGCGTCTTGCCTTCGCCGGTGCGCATCTCGGCGATCTTGCCCTGGTGCAGCGTCATGCCGCCGATCAGTTGCACATCGAAGTGACGCATCTTCAACGCGCGCTTGCCACCTTCACGCACCACCGCGAAGGCCTCGGGCAGGATGTCGTCCAGCGAGGCGCCGGCGGCCACACGCTGGCGGAAATCGTCGGTCTTGGCGCGGAGTTCGGCGTCGCTGAGCTTTTCGTACTGCGCCTCCATGCCGTTGACCTTGTCCACGAGGCGCCTGTAGGTCTTCAGGAGGCGCTCGTTCCGGCTGCCGAAAATCTGGGTCAGGATCTTGGGAAACATGCGGCGTCGGGTTCTCGTGTTGCGGTGGCCGGCGCCACGTGGCCTGGGGAAGAAGGCTCACGGACGGGGCGAAGTGGGGGCTGCGGCAGGGCTATCTGGGGCTTCGCGGGCCGTTTGCAATCGCGCAGGGCACCAGCGGCTGGTGGACGTGAGCGGACTGCAGGCGGGCCGCGAGAACGCCCTCGCCTGGCGCCCTCAGGGCAAAGCGCGGCAGTTTATCACCCGCCTACCGAGGCTCCAGATCCCCCTGCAGCCCCTGGCGCGACGGGGCAGTGCGGCCCGATAGACTCGGGCTGGCATGGCACACCCCAGCCCCCCCCACACCCTGCCGCTGGCAGCTGCACTGCGCATCAACGAGACCCTGGGCGGCCTCCTGCAGCGCGTGCGCGCCAGCCAGGCTTTGCTGACCCTGGCCGCCGAAGTGCTGCCAGCGGGCTTGCGAGGTGTGGTACGGGCGGGCCCGCTGGATGACGAGGGCTGGGTGCTTCTGGTGGCCAATGCCGCCGCAGCGGCAAAGCTGCGCCAGTTGCTGCCGGCCGTGGAAAGCTTGCTGCGGCAACACGGGCACGCGGTGGCCGTGAAGGTGAAGGTGCTGCCGCGCCAGACCTGAGCGGGCCGACGGGGCCCTGATCAGCGCCCTGGCAGGCAGGGTCGCAAGGGCGACGGGACGATGGTGCCGGCTTTCGGAATCGAACCGAAGACCTTCCGCTTACAAGGCGGGTGCTCTACCAACTGAGCTAAGCCGGCACGCGAGACAGATTTTAGGCCGCGCGCCTCGGCGGGCGGCAGGGGCGCTTACTTGACGCGCTTCAGGGCCGGGCGGCCACTGGGCGCGGGGCCGGCAGGTTCGGGCGGGCCGTCCGGCGCGGGGGCTTCTGTACCCATCAACGGCGATGCGGGCGCGGCCTCGCGGCCTTCATCGTCGTCGCTTCGCGCCAGGCGCAGGCCTCGCGGTGCGGCCGGCTCGGTGGCCGCTTCGCCCTGGCGGGTGGCCGCATCGGTCGGCACGGGGAAAGCCATGCCCTGCCCGTTTTCACGGGCATAGATCGCCACGACGTGGTCGACCGGCACCCGGATCTCGCGAGAGACCCCGCCGAAACGCGCCTTGAACTCGATGAACTCGTTGCCCAATTGCAGGCTCGAGGTGGCCTCGAAACCGACGTTGAGCACGATCTCGTTGTTCTTCACGTACTCCATCGGCACCTGCACACCGGGGCCGACGAAGACCGCCACGTAGGGCGTGAAGCCATTGTCGGTGCACCAGTCGTGCAACGCGCGCAGCAGGTAGGGGCGGGTCGAGGTGCCCTGGTTGTCAGGTGTGACGGCCATGTCGGCAGCTCTCAGCCGCGCATCACTTGCGCATGACCTTTTCCGAGGGCGTCAGCGCCTCGATGTAGGCGGGGCGCGAGAAGATGCGCTCGGCGTACTTCAAGAGCGGCACCGCGTTCTTGCTGAGGTCGATGCCGTAGTAATCCAGACGCCACAGCAGCGGCGCGATGGCGACGTCCAGCATGCTGAAGTCGTCACCCAGCATGTACTTGTTCTTCAGGAAGATGGGCGCCAGCTGCGTGAGGCGGTCGCGGATCTGCTCGCGGGCCTTCTCCAGCTGCTTCTCGGTGGCCTTCACGCCGCGGCCTTCGAGCAGGTTGACGTTGCTGAACAGTTCCTTCTCGAAGTTGAAGAGGAACAGGCGCACGCGTGCACGCGCCACCGGGTCGCCGGGCATCAGCTGCGGGTGCGGGAAACGCTCGTCGATGTACTCGTTGATGATGTGGCTCTCGTACAGGATGAGGTCGCGCTCCACCAGGATGGGCACCTCGTTGTACGGGTTCATCAGTGCGATGTCTTCGGGTTTGGCGAAGATGTCCACATCGCGGATCTCGAAGTCCATGCCCTTCTCGAACAGCACGAAGCGGCAGCGGTGCGAATAGGGGCAGGTCGTTCCGGAGTACAGCACCATCATGGCGTGGGGCCTTTCGTTATCTCTTCAAAAAACAAAAACGCAGTGGGTGCATTTTGCCCCCACTGCGCTGCAGGCCCCGCCGGGACGGCCGGACCTGGCGGATCGCACTACTTGATGTCCTTCCAGTACGCGGCGTTCAGGCGCCACGCGATGACGGTGAAGCCCGCCAGGAAGAGCAACACCCACACGCCCAGGCGCACGCGGCTGCTCTGCACCGGCTCACCCATCCACTGCAGATAGGCCACCAGGTCGGCCACGGCGTTGTTGTAGTCGGCCGTGTTCATGGTGCCGGCGGTGATGGGCTCGAAACCCTTGAACACGTGCACGGTCTTGGTGGCGTCGTGCGGGTCTTTTTCGTCGGCATACACCGCGCGCTGCTGGCCCTGCAGTTCCCACAGCACGTGCGGCATGCCGACGCCCGGGAAGGCGGCGTTGTTCCAGCCCGTGGCCTTGGTCTCGTCGCGGTAGTAGGTGCGCAGGTAGGTGTAGATGTAGTCGGCACCCGTGCCCTTGCCGGCGGCAGAGCGCGAACGCGCGATCAGCGTCAGGTCGGGCGGCACGCCACCGAACCACTCTTTGGCGTCCTTGGGCTGCAGGGCCACGTGCATGACCTCGCCGACCTTGGCGCCCGTGAAGATCAGGTTGTCCTTGATCTGCTCTTCGGTGAGGCCGATGTCGCGCAGCCGGTTGTAGCGCATGAAGCCGGCGGCATGGCAGTTCAGGCAGTAGTTCGAGAACAGCTTGGCGCCGTTCTGCAGCGCTGCCATGTCGTTCACGCGCTTCGACGGGAACTTGTCCCATTCAATGCCACCACCGGCGGCCTGTGCCGAACCGATGAGGACGAGCGAAACGGTCAGGGCCCGCAGCAGCGTTTGGATGAGGTTCTTCATCATGGTGTTCTTCTGGATGCCGCGCGGTCAGTGAGGCTGGAAGGTCACGCGGTCAGGCACCGCCTTGAACTCGCCGATGCGGCTCCACCAGGGCATCAGCAGGAAGAAGCCGAAATAGAACAGCGTGCCCGCCTGCGAGACCAAGGTGCCGATCTCCGACGGCGGCTTGATGCCCAGGTAGCCCAGCACGAAGAAGTTGATCACGAACACGGCATAGAGCCACTTGTTCCAGCTCGGGCGGTAGCGGATGCTGCGCACCGGGCTGCGGTCCAGCCAGGGCAGCGGGAACATGATCAGCACGGCCACACCCATCACCACCACGCCCCAGAACTTGGCGTCGAAGGTCTTGAGCAGGATGGCGCCGACGATGGCAGCGCCCAGCGGCACCCACTTCCAGATGCCCGTGAAGCCGCCCTTCAGGAAGGCCAGCACCCCGGCCAGGGCCGTCAGTGCGGCCAGCACGTTGACCATGTCGTCGGTCACCGCACGCAGCATCGAGTAGTAGGGCGTGAAGTACCAGACCGGGGCGATGTGCGCCGGCGTCTTCAGCGGGTCGGCCGGGATGAAGTTGTTGTATTCCAGGAAGTAGCCGCCCATCTCAGGGGCGAAGAAGATCACCGCCGTGAAGAGCATCAGGAACACCGACACACCCATGATGTCGTGCACGGTGTAGTACGGATGGAAGGGAATGCCGTCGAGCGGAATACCGGTCTTCGGATCCTTCTTGGCCTTGATCTCCACGCCGTCGGGGTTGTTCGAACCCACGTCGTGCAGCGCCAGCAGGTGCGCCACCACGAGGCCCAGCAGCACCAGCGGCACAGCGATCACGTGGAAGGCGAAGAAGCGGTTCAGCGTGGCGTCGCCGACGACGAAGTCGCCGCGGATCAGGAGCGAGAGGTCTTCGCCGACGAAGGGGATGGCCGCAAACAGGTTGATGATCACCTGGGCACCCCAGTACGACATCTGACCCCAGGGCAGCAGGTAGCCCATGAAGGCTTCGGCCATCAGGCACAGGAAGATGGCGCAGCCGAAGATCCAGACCAGCTCACGCGGCTTCTTGTAGCTGCCGTAGATAAGCCCGCGGAACATGTGCAGGTAGACGCAGACGAAGAAGGCGCTGGCGCCCGTGCTGTGCATGTAGCGCACCAGCCAGCCCCAGGGCACGTCGCGCATGATGTACTCGACCGACTCGAAGGCCTTGGCCGCGTCGGGCTTGTAGTGCATGACCAGGAAGATGCCCGTCACGATCTGAATCACCAGCACCAGCAGCGAGAGGCTGCCGAAGAAATACCAGAAGTTGAAGTTCTTCGGCGCGTAGTACTCCGACAAGTGCTGCTTGTAGCCAGCAAAGGCGGTCGGGAAACGGTTCTCGAGCCACACCGTCGTCTGCGTCAGCGGCGACGAACCGGCCGGCGCTTCCTTGAATTCAGCCATCTTGACCTCGGTCTTCAGGGGTTACTGCGGGGTGCGCGGGGCACTCAGGCCTTCTTGTCTTCGCCGATCAACAGCGTGGTGTCCGACAGGTACATGTGCGGCGGCACTTCCAGGTTGTCGGGCGCCGGCTTGTTCTTGAACACGCGGCCGGCCAGATCGAAGGTGGAGCCGTGGCAGGGGCAGAGGAAACCGCCCGCCCAGTTGTCAGGCAGCGAAGGCTGCGCGCCTGGCTGAAACTTGTCAGAGGGCGAGCAGCCCAGGTGCGAGCAGATGCCCACGCCGACGAAGAACTCGGGCTTGATGGAGCGGTGCTGGTTCTTGGCGTACGCAGGCGTCGGGTAGGCCTTGCGGTCGCTCTTGGGGTCGGCGAGTTCGCCTTCCACCTTGGCCAACGTGGCCAGCTGCTCGGGCGTGCGGCGGATGATCCACACCGGCTTGCCGCGCCACTCGACGGTGAGCTTCTCACCGGGTTGCAGGGCGCTGATGTCGACCTCCACGGCCGCGCCGGCGGCACGGGCGCGCTCGGAAGGGGCGAAGGTGCTGACGAAGGGCACGGCCACTGCCGCGCCGCCGACAGCGCCTGCACAGCCGGTGATGGCGATCCAGGTCCGGCGACCCTTGTCGACGGTCGGGCCCACGGTGTTTTCGACGGTGGCGTCGCTCATGAAGTTCCTCGGTGCAGCTGCAGGGTTCAGATCAACCATCCATTCTAGCCGAGCGGCCTTCGCCGGGCTGACGTGCCGCCAATGCCGAGCGCGCACCGCGGCCATTCAGAAAGCGCTTCAGGTGCCGAAAGATGTACCGAGTGGCAACCATCGGTGACGCCATGACGACAACGCCCCGCCCAGGGCCCCTGCACGGCCCGCGGCTTCAGGATCGATGCCGCATACTTGGCGGTTACTCTGTGGCCCGCGCGCAGACCCTCGCCAACCTCTGATGAAGCCCAACCCCATTCACCGCCTGCCCGCGCCGCTGGAGGCGGCCGTGCAGCGCCTGAAACTTGCGGCGCGCGAGGCTGCCGAACGCACGATCGAGAGCCTCGGCCTGGCCGCCCTGGCCGCCAGCAACGCCTACCAGCGCGACGGCCTGTTGGGCGCGCAGTTCGAACTCAATCGAAAGTCGGCGATGTTCGCGCTGGCCTTCAATGACGCCCTGGACGAGC
Organism: Rubrivivax sp.; assembly: GCA_051861265.1. Taxonomy (GTDB): domain Bacteria; phylum Pseudomonadota; class Gammaproteobacteria; order Burkholderiales; family Burkholderiaceae_C; genus Rubrivivax. Next base: position 334,006 of record JBHYDA010000004.1, on the reverse strand, counting down.
GCGTGCTCCGCGAACTGGGCCCCGTGGGCGGCCCCGCAGCCACGCGCGAGGGTGGCCTGGATGCCCGCACGCGCACGGGCAGCCCCCACACACCGTCGCTCTCGGGCCACACCGACTGGGCCTCGTTGAGCCTCGTCGAAGACAAGGAGGTCGAAGCGCAGATCTCGGCCGAGCGCTTTGGCATGGATGTCTCTGCCGCCTGCGAGTGGGAACTGCGCGAGCTCGACGGCTTTGTCAGCGCCATGATCGGCGACGCCGGCGGCGAACGCGACCGCAACCCGCTCAAGCCCGACCTCGTCGGCCACGCGATGCTGCGCGGCATCGAGACCGTCTCCGACCGCGCCGACGTGCGCAAGGTGCTCACCACCGAGATCAGTCGTTCGCTGGGCGGTCTGCTGCGCGGGTGCTACGCCGACATCCTGAACGACCTGCGCCGTGCCGGCGTGCAGCCCGTGGGCCTGACCGTGCGCAACCGCGCACCGCGCGCGCCGGGCGGCGGCGCCTTCGCCGGCACCGACCCTGGTGCCGAGGCCGAGTCCAGCCGCCCCAGCGGCCTGGGTGGCCGGCCTGACAGCGGCCAGCGCACGGGCGGTTTCGGCAGTTCCACACGCCCCGGCGCCTATCCCGGCCGCGGCGGCGCCATGCCAGCGCCCCGTGGCGGCATGTTCGGCCACGTCGACCCCGGCATGATGACGCTGATCCGGCGGCTGGCCTATGTCGACGGGCCGGCAGCCAGCGGCGCCTACGTCAGCGACTACGGCGACGTGGCCGGTGACGGCGGCGAGTACCAGCAGCCGGCCAACCTCATCCGCGCCCACCGTGACGAGTTGCGCGGCGCCTCCAAAGGCGCGCTCGATCACATGGTGATCGACGTCATCGGCTTCCTCTTCGATCAGATCCTGGCCGACCCCAAGGTGCCGCCGCAGATGGCGCGCCAGATCGCCCGGCTGCAGCTGCCCGTGCTGCGCGCGGCGCTGGGCGACCCGAGCTTCTTCTCGTCGCGCAAGCACCCGGTGCGGCGCTTCATCAACCGCATCGCCTCGCTGGGTGCCGCCTTCGAAGACTTCGGCGACGAAGGCGCGAAGCAGTTCCTGGCCAAGGTGAAGGCGCTGATCCACGAGGTGGTGGACGGCGATTTCGAACAGATCGACGTCTACGAGCAGAAGCTCGCCGCCCTGGAGGCCTTCACGGCCGATCTGGCTCGTCAGGCTGGCCCCGACCAGGCCGCCGCCGCGCTGCTGACCGAGAAGGAAGAGCAGCAGCGCCTGCGCCAGCTCTACGCGCAGCGCCTGCAGGGCGAGTTGAAGGACGTGCAGGCGCCGCCCTTCCTGCGTGACTTCATCAGCAAGGTCTGGAGCCAGGTGCTGCTGCGCGCCGCCGAACAAGGCGGCGCCGACGGTGCCCTGGCGCAGCGTCTGCGCACCGTGGCGCGCGATCTGTTCCTGAGCGTGCAGCCCAAGGCCACGCCGGCCCTGCGCAAGGCCTTCCTGACCCAGCTGCCCAAGCTGATGCAGGACCTGACCGAAGGCATGAACCTCATCGGCTGGCCCGAGGAGGCGCGGCGCGACTTCTTCGGCCAGTTGATGCCGGCGCACGCCAACGCGCTGAAGCACGCGCCGACCAGCCAGCTCGACATCAACCTGATGGCGCACGAGGTCGACCGTGCGCTCAAGCGCCCGCCGCCCTCGCGCGACGAGCTCTCGGCCAGCACCAACCTGCCCGTGCTGACGGAAGAGATGCCGCAGCAGCTGAGCAGCGAAGAAGCGCAGCGGGTGGGCCTGGTCAGCGAAGCGGCAGTGAACTGGTCGGGCGAGGTCGACATCGACCTCAGCGCCGAGCCCGAAGCGCCGCCCGACAACCGCCCACTGGCGCCCGGCCTGCCGGCCGCCGATGCCGAAGAAACCCCGCAAGGGGCGGCCCTGGTGACCCAGCTGGAGATCGGCTTCGCCTACCAGATGCAACTGGACGGCGACTGGAAGAAGGTGCGCCTCTCGCACGTCAGCCCGGCCAAGAGCTTCTACATCTTCAGCCACGGCGGGCGGCACCGGAAGACGATCTCGCTGACGCAACGCATGCTCACGCGCCTGTGCGAGACAGGCCGGCTCAAGGCCTTCGAGAGCGCTTACCTGATCGAGCGCGCCACCGCGCGGGCGCGCCGCCAGCTCTCGGCGCTCAGCGGCGCCGCGCCGGCCACGCGCTGATCAAGCGGCCGCGGCCAGCCGGCGCGCCATCTGCACCGCCGCACGCAGGCTGCTCGCATCGGCCCGGCCCTGGCCGGCGATGTCGAAGGCGGTGCCGTGGTCGGGGCTGGTTCGCACGAAAGGCAGGCCCAGCGTGACGTTGACGCCCTGCTCCACGCCCAGGTACTTCACCGGGATGAGCCCGTGGTCGTGCGTCATGGCCACCACCAGATCGAACTCGCCGCGGCGCGCGCGCATGAACACGGTGTCGGGCGCGTAGGGGCCGCTGGCGGTGATGCCTTCCGCCACCGCGGCCTGCACGGCGGGCGCGATGGTGGTGATCTCTTCATCCCCGAAAAGCCCGCCTTCGCCGGCATGCGGGTTCAGGCCTGCCACCGCAATGCGCGGCCGCGCCTGGCCCCAGGCGGCCGCGGCGCGGTGGGCGATGCGCAGCGTGTCGAGCACCGCGTCGAAGGTGACGGCGTCCAGCGCGCGGCGCAGCGAGAGGTGGATGGTCACCAGCACCACGCGCAGCTCTTCGTTGGCCAGCATCATGCGCACCGGCGGCAGCGGCTGGCCGGTCTGCGCGGCCAGGGCCTGCAGCATCTCGGTGTGGCCCGGGTAGGGCACGCCTGCCGCGGCCAGCGCCTCCTTGTGGATGGGCGCTGTCACCAGCGCACCGCCTTCGCCGGCCTGCAGCAGTGCGACGGCATGTTCGATGCAGCGCGCTGCGGCCGCACCGTTGCGCGCGTCGATCTGCCCCAACGGCAGCGCCACCAGGCCCGCCGGCAAACCGGGCGGGCGCAACACCGGCAGACAGCCCGGCGGCACGGCGGCCAGGTCGCCCGGGCGGTCGATCAGCGCCGTCATCGGGCTGCCGGCACGGCGCAGCACCTCGGGGCAGCCCAGCACCACGGCATCGGCCAACGCACCCTGGCGGAAAGCGCTGGCGATGATCTCCGGGCCGATGCCGGCCGCATCGCCCATGGTCACGAGCAAGGGCTTCATGCCGGCCCTCCCAGAGCTCGGGCCCGGCATGCAGCGCGCACCTGCGCGCAGGCGCAGTTGCGCGTCCTCATGCCGGATTGTCGATCTCGATGAAGCGATGCGGCACGCCGAAGTGCGCCGCCACCTGCGCCGCCACGGCCGGCGCGCCGTAGCGCTCGGTGGCGTGATGCCCGCAGGCGATGAAGGCCACACCGGTTTCGCGCGCCAAGTGTGCCTGGGGCTCGGAGATCTCGCCCGTGATGAAGGCATCGGCCCCCGCCGCGATGGCGTCTTCGAAGTAGCCCTGCGCACCGCCCGTGCACCAGGCCACACGCCGCAGCGCACGGCCATCCCCGGGCACCACCACGGGCGCGCGGCCGAGGGTGGCCTGCGCGGCCTGCACCAGCGCTGGCAAGGTAGCGAGTGGGCCCGACGCCGGGCCGATGAGGCCCAGCGCTTGCTCGCCGAAGCGGCCGTCGGCCTGCAGCCCCAGCCGCAGCCCGAGCTGCGCGTTGTTGCCGAGCTCGGCGTGCGCGTCCAGCGGCAGGTGGTAGGCGAAGAGGTTCACGCCGGCCGTCATCAGGCGGCGCACGCGCGCGCCCAACCAGCCCGTCAGTCGCCCGTCCTGCCCGCGCCAGAAAAGGCCGTGGTGCACGATGAGCGTGTCGGCCCCGTCGGCAATGGCCGCGTCGATGAAAGCCAAGCTGGCCGTCACCCCGGATGCGATGCGACGCACCTCGGGTGAACCCTCAACCTGCAGACCGTTCGGCCCATAATCCTTGAAGGCTTGTGGCTGCAGCAGCAGCTGCAGGTATTCATCGATTTCCGCCCGATTCGCCATGGCGCGCATTGTCGGGCACGCGTGAGAAACCTCCTTCGATGTGGCGCAGAACCTGGCTCGTCTTTTCGCAGGCCGTGACGGTGGCGGTGGCGGTGCTGTTCGTGCTGCTGACACTCAAGCCCGACTGGCTGCCCGGAGGCGCCGGCGGGGTGGCCGGGGCGATGTTGCCCAGCCCCACGCTCTTCCAGGTGGCGCGGCCGGCCGGCCCGGCGGCCAGCAGCAGCGGTTACGCGATGGCCGCCCGCCTGGCGGCGCCTGCGGTGGTGAGCATCAGCGCCACCAAGATGGCGCGCAACAACCCGCACAGCGACCCGCGCTACCGCTTCTTCTTCGGTGACGGCCCGGCCACGCCGCAGGTGGGCCTGGGGTCGGGCGTCATCGTCTCGCCCGAGGGCTACCTGCTCACCAACCACCACGTGGTGGAAGACGCCAGCGAGATCGAAGTGCAACTGACCGACGGCCGCCAGACCCGCGCGCGCCTGGTGGGCAGCGACCCCGAGACCGACATCGCCGTGCTGAAGATCGAACTCGGCGAGCTGCCCGTGATGGCGCTGGGCGATGTGCGGGCGCTGCAGGTCGGTGATGCGGTGCTGGCCATCGGCAACCCCTTCAACGTCGGGCAGACGGTGACGGCCGGCATCGTCAGCGCGCTCGACCGCAGCGACGCCGGCAGCTCGCGCTTCCAGAACTTCATCCAGACCGATGCAGCCATCAACCCCGGCAATTCCGGTGGCGCATTGGTGGATGCCAGCGGCGCGCTGGTGGGCATCAACACCGCCATCTTCAGCCGCAGCGGCGGCAGCCTGGGCATCGGCTTTGCGGTGCCGGTGGACACCGCGCGCCAGGTGATGGAGCAACTGTTGCGCGACGGCAAGGTGCGCCGCGGCTGGATAGGCGTGGAGCCGCGCGACCTCACGGCCGAACTCGCCGAGAGCCTGAACCTGCCCGTGCGCCAGGGTGTGCTGATCACCGGCGTGTTGCAGAACGGCCCTGCCGCGCAGGGCGGCCTGCGCCCGGGCGATGTGGTGGTGCAGGTGGGTGAGCGCGAGGTGCGCAACGTCGGCGACCTTTTTGCCGCCGTTGCCGCGCTGCCGCCCGATCAGGCCGCTGCGCTGAAGGTGCAGCGCGGTGCCGAGGCGCTGACGCTGAAGATCAAGGTCGGTGAACGCCGCAGCGCAGCCCAGGCCAGCGGGCGCTGAGCCCGCCAACGGCAGCGCGGCGCCGGCCTCAGAGCACCAGCGCCAGCCGCTCCAGGATCAGCACCGCGAAGAAGCCGAACGCCGCCAGCACCGTCCACTTCACGATGACGATGCCGCGGCGGCGCCACACCGCCTGCCCGGTGCCGATGTACATCGCGAAGCACAGCAGCCCGCACACCAGCAGCAGGCCGAAGACGAGGCGGAAGATGAGCATGGCGGCGCCTTACCAGGCCGGCGCCAGTTCGGCGAAGCCGCGCGGCGCATCGGCTTCGCGCTCGAAACTGACCACCTCGTAGGCGCCGGGGTCGGCCAGCAGCTTGCGCAGCAGCTTGTTGTTCAGCGCGTGGCCGCTCTTGTAGGCCACGTAGCTGGCCAGCAGCGGCTTGCCGGCGATGTGCAGGTCGCCGATGGCGTCGAGGATCTTGTGCTTCACGAACTCGTCGTCGTAGCGCAGGCCCTCGGCGTTGAGCACCTTCACGTCGTCGATGACGATCACGTTGTCCATGTTGCCGCCGAGGCCGAGGCCACGCGAGCGCATCAGTTCCACGTCTTTCGTGAAGCCGAAGGTGCGGGCGCGCGCGATGTCGCGCTTGTACTGGCCGCCGGAAAAATCGAACTCCACGCGCCGGCCCGTGGCGTCGACCGCGGGGTGGTTGAACTCGATCTCGAAGCTGAGCTTGTAGCCGTGGAAGGGCTCCAGGCGCGCCCACTTGAGGCTGGGGCCTTCGCCCTCGCGGATCTCCACGGGCTTGAGCACCTTCAGGAAGCGCTTGGGCGCGTCTTGCAGCTGGATGCCGGCGCTCTGCAGCAGGAAGACGAAGCTGGCGGCGCTGCCGTCGAGGATGGGCACTTCTTCGGCCGTGATGTCGACGATGAGGTTGTCCAGGCCCAGGCCGGCGCAGGCCGACATCAGGTGCTCGATGGTCTGCACCTTGGGCGCGTCGGGGTTGCCGCCGGGGCTGATGGTGCTGGCCATGCGCGTGTCGCTGACCGCGAAGGCGTCGACAGGGATGTCCACGGGCTCGGGCAGGTCGACACGGCGGAAGACCACGCCAGTGTCGGGCGGGGCCGGGCGCAGCGTGAGCTCGACCTTCTGGCCGCTGTGCACGCCGACACCGACGGCGCGGGTCAGGGCTTTCAAGGTGCGCTGCTGGATCATGGGCGTGATTGTCGGCCATCGGTCGGCCCATCTTCAGCCAGGCCCGCCGTGCCGTGCGGCACGCCCGGACACGCGCGCAGCGTGGCGGTTTCGACGCAGGCCGCAGGCCCGCGGCTGGCGGGGCGGGGCGAAGCTGTGGCCTAATCGCGGGTTCGACCCCAATTTCCTTGAAAGCCGATCATGGCCCAGAAGATCCGTACCGAAGCCGACAAGCGCGCCACGCCCCGCCCCCCCGCCCCCGCTGGCGTGACCGTGACGGTGCACCGCGGCCAGAAGAGCAGCCTCGAGCGCGGTTCGCACACCCGCAGCAAGAAGAACCCCGGCAAGCGCCCCAAGAAGGGCGGCTGAAGCCCACGGCGCCTGGCCTCCACGCGCAGGCCGGGCCGGGCTGGAGGCCCGTCCACTCCGACGGCGGGCCGGGTGCAGCACACGGCATCCCATGCTGCGCATCACTGAACTCCGACTGCCGCTCGACCATGCGGAGGCTGCGCTGCGCGTGGCCGTTCTCGCACGTCTGGGCATCGCCGATGCAGCGCTGAAGTCCTTCACGGTCTTCAAGCGCGCATGGGACGCGCGGAAGAAGACCGCGATCGTGCTGAGCTACACCATCGACTGCGAGGTCGAGGGTGAAGCCGCCGTGCTCGCACGGTTTGCTGGCGACCCGCATGTGCGTGTGACGCCCGACACCGGCTACAAGTTCGTGGGGCACGCGCCCGCCGACTTCGCCACGCGCGGCCGGCCGCGCCCCGTGGTCATCGGCTTCGGGCCCTGCGGCATCTTCGCCGCGCTGATCCTGGCGCAGATGGGCCTGCGCCCGCTGGTGCTGGAGCGTGGGAAAGAGGTTCGCGAGCGCACCAAGGACACCTGGGGCCTGTGGCGCAAGAGCGTGCTGAACCCCGAGTCGAACGTGCAGTTCGGCGAAGGCGGGGCCGGCACTTTCAGCGACGGCAAGCTCTGGAGCCAGATCTCCGACCCGCGCCACCTCACGCGCAAGGTGCTGACCGAGTTCGTGAAGGCGGGCGCGCCGGAGGAAATCCTCTACGTCGCCAAGCCGCACATCGGCACCTTCCGCCTGGTGGGCATGGTGGAGAAGCTGCGCGCCGACATCGAGGCGCTGGGCGGCGAAATCCGCTTCCAGCAGCACGTGACCGATGTGCACATCGAGGCAGGTCAGGTGCGTGGCCTGACCCTGGCCAGCGGCGAGCAGATCGAGGCCGAGCACGTGGTGCTGGCCCTGGGCCACAGCGCACGCGACACCTTCGCGATGCTGCAGCAGCGCGGCGTCTACCTGGAGGCCAAACCCTTCTCGGTGGGTTTCCGCATCGAGCACCCGCAGGGCGTGATCGACCGCGCGCGTTTCGGGCCGAGCGCCGGCCACCCCATCCTGGGCGCGGCCGACTACAAACTGGTGCACCACGCGGGCAACGGCCGCGCCGTCTACAGCTTCTGCATGTGCCCCGGGGGCACGGTGGTGGCCGCCACGTCGGAACCCAACCGTGTCGTCACCAACGGCATGAGCCAGTACAGCCGCAACGAGCGCAATGCGAACGCCGGCATCGTGGTGGGCATCAACCCGCAGGATTACCGGCAGGACGGCAAGGTCGACGGACCGGTGAATCCGCTGGACGGCGTGGCCTTCCAGCGCATCTGGGAAAGCCGCGCCTTCGAACTCGGCAACGGCAACTACCTCGCGCCGGGCCAATTGGTAGGCGACTTCATCAAGCGCCAGAAGAGCGCCGTCTTCGGCAGCGTGCTGCCCAGCTACAAGCCCGGCGTGCACCTCACCGACCTGGCCGACCCGAAGCAGCCCAGCCTGCCCGTGTATGTGCTGGACGCCATCCGCGAAGCCCTGCCCGCCTTCGAGCGGCAGATCAAGGGTTTCTCGATGCCCGACGCCGTGCTCACGGGCGTGGAAACACGCACCAGCTCGCCGCTGCGCATCACGCGCGGACGCGACCACCAGAGCCTGAACACGCGCGGCCTGTACCCGGCGGGTGAAGGTGCGGGCTATGCCGGCGGCATCATGTCTGCCGGGGTAGACGGCATCGAGGTGGCCGAATCGGTGGGCCGGGCGATGCTGGGGCTGAAGGCCGCCTGAGCGCCACAGCCGCCGGGCTCAGCCCGGCGCCGCGTCGCCCGTTTCGCTCTCGTGCCAACCGGACAGCGCCCAGCGCGACAGGCCGGCCATCAACGCGAACAGCAGCACGCCGGCCACGGCGATGAGCGCCAGCGCCGCGAACATGCGCGGGATGTTGAGTTGGTAGCCCGCGTGCAGGATCTGGAAAGCCAGGCCAGTGCCGGTGCCGCCCGTACCGGCCACGAACTCGGCGACCACAGCGCCGATGAGCGCCAGCCCGCTGCTGATGCGCAGGCCGCCGAAGAAGTAGGGCAAGGCCGAGGGGATGCGCAGGCGCCGCAGTGTCTGCCAGCGCGTGGCGCCTTGCAGGCGGAAGTAAGCCAGCAGCCCGGGGTCGACGCTGCGCAGGCCCAGCGTGGTGTTGCTGATGATGGGAAACAGCGCCACCAGCGCGGCACACACCACGAGCGAGGCCGTCGGGTCTTTGACCCAGATGATGATCAGCGGCGCGATGGCGACGATGGGCGTCACCTGCAGCAGCACCGCGTAGGGGAAGAAAGCGATCTCGATGGCGCGGCTTTGCACGAAGGCGAAGGCGATCAGCGTGCCCAGCAGCACGGCCAGGGCGAAGGCCAGCACCGTGATCCATAGCGTGTTGAGCAGCGCTGCGAAGAGCAGCCCGGCGTCTTCCATCAGCGCCTGCGCCACGCGCAGCGGTGAGGGCAGCAGGAAGACCGGCACCTCGAACACCACCACCGCGCCCTGCCACAGCGCCAGCAGCAACACGGCCACCGCGAGCGGCCAGACAAGCTTGCGTGCGCCCTCGTTCATGCGGTGCTGGCCCCCAGCAGGCTGCGCTGCAGGCGCGCGGCATGTTCCGCAAAGGCGGTGCTCACGCGGAAATCGGCGCTGCGCGGGTAGGGCTCGTCGATGCGAACCTCGTCGACCACCCGCCCGGGCCGCGCGGCCATCACCAGCACGCGCTGGCTCAGGAACACCGCCTCGTGGATGGAATGGGTGACGAAGATCACCGTCAGACCCTGCTGCTGCCACAGATGCAGCAGATCGCTGTCGAGGCGGTAGCGCGTGATCTCGTCCAGCGCACCGAAGGGCTCGTCCATCAGCAGCAGGCGCGGCCGCGTCACCAGGCAACGTGCCAGCGAGGCGCGCATCTTCATGCCGCCACTCAGTTCACGCGGCAGGCTTTGCTCGAAGCCCTGCAGGCCCGCCAGCGCCAAGGCCGCATGCACGCGTTCATCGGCCTGCTCGCGCGGCAGGCCGGCCAGATCGAGCGGCAGGCGCACGTTGTCGGCCACGCGGGCCCAAGGCATCAGCGTCGGCTCCTGGAACACGAAACCCAGTTCGGTACCGGCCGCCGCGCCCGGCCGCACCGGCTGGCCCCAGCGCCGCAACTCGCCGCCGCTGGGCGCCAGCAGGCCGGCCACCATCTTCAGCAGCGTGCTCTTGCCGCAACCGCTGGGGCCCAGCAGCGTGAGGAACTCGCCGGGCGCCACGCGCAGTTGCACCGGCCGCAGCGCCTGCGTGCCGCCGGCGTAGGTTTTCTCGGCGCCCAGCACCTCGACGGCGGGGGCGGCCATCGCCGCTTTGTCGCTCACGCCGGCCCCGTCAGGGCATCACCTTGAGGTCTTTCACGAACTGGGTCGTGTAGGTGCGTTGCAGGTCCACCTTCTTCGGGTCGACCTGCTTGAGCTGCACCATCAGATCGAAGGTCTTCTTCATGCGCGCCTGGGTGACGATGCCGGCGCCTTGCGTGGCGGCATCACCGCCGAAGACCATGCCGCTTTCGTTGAGCAGGCGGATGCCCACGGCCAAGCGGTCGTCGGTCATGGTCGGGTTGTCGCGCTTGATCAGTGCGTTGCCCGGCTTCGGGTCGCCCTGCAGGTAGCTCTTGTAGCCCAGCATGGTGGCCTTCACGAAGGCGGCCACGGCCTGCGGACGCTCTTTCAGGGTCTTCTCCATGCAGACGATGGTCTGGCTGTAGGGCGGCCAGCCGTGGTCGCTGAGCAGGATGGCCTTGGGCTTGAAGCCTGCCTCTTTCTCGATGGCGTAGGGCTCGCTGCTGAGGTAGCCCTGCTGCACGACGTTCTTGTCGGCGATGAAGGGCTGGATGCTGAAGTTGTAGGGCCGGCGCTGGCGGTCATCGAGCCCGTACTTCTCTTTCAGCCAGGGCCACTGCACCGTGAAGCCGGCGGGCGAGATGAGGATGGTCTTGCCCTTGAGGTCTTCCAGGCGCTGGAAGCTCTCGGGGTGGCCGATGAGCACCAGCGGGTCTTTCTGGAAGGTGGCGGCCACCGTCACCGCGCCCACGCCCTGCTGCCAGGCGGCCAGGGTCTGCATGTCGTAGCCCATCACGCAGTCGGTCTGGCCGGCGGCCAGCAACTGCATGATGTTCACCTGCGGGCCGCCCATCTTCAGCGTGACATCCAGGCCCTCCTTCTTGTACAGGCCTGTGGCCAGCGCCTGGTAAAAGCCGCCGTGTTCGGCCTGGGCGTACCAGTTGGTGGTGAAGTTGAGCTTCTGCTGGGCGATGCTGGGGCTCGCGGCGGCAGCCAGCAGCCCTAGCACGCAGGCATAGCGGGCACTAGAGGGCTGAAAAATGCGGGCGGCGAAAAACATGCGGGCGACTCCGAAACAAGCGGCAGCGGCGGATCGTACCCAGCCCAGGGACAGGCGTCTGGCTTGCAGGAATTCACGTTCAGATGCGATTCAGTGGGCTGATGCGCCCCAGAACACCCAGACCAAGGGGTCGGTGGCCAGCCGGGTACGCCGACAATTCGACTCGAGACATTCACACACCGGACGCCTGTCATGCAAACCCTTCGCTTCCTGGCCCTGAGCGCCCTGGCACTGATGACCACACACGCCCTGGCAGGCGATACGGGCCCACAGCCCATCCCTGAACCCGGCACCTGGGCGCTGATCGCCCTGGCCGGCGTCATCGGCGTCGTCGTGGCGCGCAACAAGCGCAAGTGAGCCCGTGGGCGAGAACGGCCCCAGCCCCGGGGTCTTCTTCCTCGCCTTGATGCTCGTCGGCTTCCTGGCCGTGGCGGCCTGGGAGCACAAGCGCCCCTGGCAGGCGGCCTCGCCGCAACTTGGCGGGCGCTGGGCCACCAATTTCGGCCTGTGGGTGTGCACCCACGCCAGCGGTTACGCCATCGTGCCGGTGGCCGGGGCCGTCACCGCCTGGTGCGTCAGCGCCAGCCCCTGGCCAGGCCTGCTGGCGGCCGGCGCGCCGCTCTGGTTGCAGGCCGTGCTGCTGTTCGTGACCCTGGACGCCGCCCGCTGGGTCAGCCATGCCGCCATGCACCGCTGGGGTTGGCTGTGGCGCATCCACCGCGTCCACCACAGCGACGAAGCTTTCGATGTGACCGTGGGCGTGCGTTTCCACCCGGCAGAAGCCTTGCTGTATGCCTGCGTGACGGCAGCGCTCGTGGCCTTGCTCGGCGTGCACCCCTGGGCGGTTCTCGCCGCTGAGGCCGTCTTCATCATCCACAACCTTTTCTGCCACGCCAACGCGCGCCTGCCCGCGCGGGCCGAACGCTGGCTGTCTTGCTGGATGGTGACCCCGGACCTGCACCGCGTGCACCACGCCGAAGAACCGGCCCTCTACAACCTGAACTTCGGCACCGTGCTGAGCGTGTGGGACCGCCTGGCCGGCACGCTGCGCCGTGTGGAAGGGGCCGACCACGCAGCGCTGGGTTTCGGCGTGCAGGGCCTCGACAGCACCTCGACGCGCTCGCTGCCGCAACTGCTATTGCTGCCCTTGCGCGCCGAGCGCAAAACCGCGCCGCGGCCTCAGAACACGGCGTGATCGCCCCGCTCCAGCACCACCTGGCCTGACAGCAGCTGCGCCTGATAGTCGATGAGCGTCTGCGTGCCGGTGGAGGGCGTCGCTTCGGCGTCGTAGCGGCCGCGTTCGGCGTCCCACACCAGCATCGACTCGGTGGCGTAGTAGTGGCCGATGCGGGCGAGTTCGCCCTTTGCGGCCGCGGCCGGCCACATGCGGCCCAGCCAGCCCAGGCCGGTGGCGATGCCCAGCAGCAGGCCGGGCGGCACCTGCTTGAAACGCGGCGGCCGCCCCAGCAGGCGGAAGAGCGCTTCGCCCTGCTCACGCGGGGTCATCGCCGGGCCCGGGCCGCCGATGGGCAGCACGCGGTCGGCCTTGGTGGGGTCGTGCAGGCAATCGCACAGATAGGCCGCGAGGTCTTCGTCGCCGATGGGCTTGCAGGCCGTCAAGCGGCCGTCGCCGAAGACGAGGAAGGGCTTGCCCTGCTGCAGCCGCGCCACCTGGCCCGAGAGCGACTTGAAGAAGGCGGTGGGCCGCACGATGGACCAGCGCAGGCCCGAGGCCCTCAGCTCACGCTCATAGGCCAGCTTGGCCTGCTGGAAGGCCAGGCGCGGCTTCTGCACGCACAAGGCCGAGAGCTGCACCACCTGCGTGACGCCGGCGTCGCGCGCGGCGGCCAGCGCCTGCACGTGCGCACGGTGGTCGATGGCCCACGCATCGGCCGGCACGCCGGTGCGTGAGGCCAGGCAGCTCAGCAGCACGTCGAAGCGCTCGCCGCGAAGCCCCTGCTGGCGCAGCGAGGCGGCGTCCTGAACCTCGCCCACGCGCCATTCGGCACCAGGCAGGCGCTGCGCCCATTGCGCCGGTTCCAGTGCGCCGCCCACACCCGCCCGCGGGCGCACGAAACACACCACCTCGTGCCCCCGGCGCAGCAACTCGCGCACCGTGGCTTGGCCGATGGTGCCGGTGGCGCCGAGCACGAACACCCGCCGGGGCGGGTGTTCGGTGGCCGGCGGCGCCAGGCCTGCCGTGGGGCCGGACAAACCGGAGATCAGTCAGCCTGCTTGCGCAGGAAGGCCGGGATCTCGATCTCGTCCATGCCGTTGCTGGCCAGCGCGTCCACCTTGGCCGCGGCCTGGCTGCGCGCGCTGCGCCACACGCTGGGCGTGTTCATCGTGTCGTAGCTGGTGGCCGTGGGCGCCTGCATCTGCACCGACGGGCCAGGCTGGGCCACGTGGTTCAGGATGGGCAGGTTGTCGGTGCCGGTGCGCAGCACGGGCTGGGCCGGGGCCAGCTGCGGCTGCTGCACCACCGTCAGCGGCGGCTGCACGGCGGCCTTGCGGGCGCTGCTCAAGCCCGTGGCGATGACGGTCACGCGCAGCTGGTCGCCCAGGCTCTCGTCGTAGGCGGCGCCGAAGATCACGTGCGCGTCATCCGCCGCGTAGCACTTGATGGCGTTCATCGCGTTGCGGCTTTCGGCCAGCTTGAAGGTGCTCTTGCTCGCGGCAATCAGCACCAGCACGCCGCGCGCGCCGCGCAGGTCGATGCCTTCCAGCAGCGGGCAGGCCATCGCGGCCTCGGCGGCCTTCTTGGCGCGGTCGGGGCCGCTGGCCACGGCGGTGCCCATCATGGCCTTGCCGGGCTCGCTCATCACGGTCTTGACGTCTTCGAAGTCGACGTTGACCTGCGCATCCATGTGGATGATGTCGCTGATGCCGCCCACGGCGTTCTTCAGCACGTCGTTGGCGTGCGCGAAGGCCTGCTCCTGCGTGATGTCGTCGCCCATCACTTCCAGCAGCTTCTCGTTGAGCACCACGATCAGGCTGTCGACGTTGGCTTCCAGCTCGGAAACCCCGTCTTCGGCCTGCTTGCCGCGGCGCTTGCCTTCGAAGTCGAAAGGCTTGGTGACCACGCCCACGGTCAGGATGCCCATCTCCTTGGCCACGCGCGCGATCACGGGCGCCGCACCCGTGCCGGTACCACCGCCCATGCCGGCGGTGATGAAGAGCATGTGGCTGCCCTCGATGGCCTGGCGGATGCTTTCCACCGCGTCTTCGGCCGCCACGCGGCCGGCCTCGGGCTTGCTGCCGGCGCCCAGGCCGGTCTTGCCCAGCTGCACCAGCGTGCCGGCGGCGCTGCGGTGCAGCGCCTGCGCGTCGGTGTTGGCGCAGATGAACTCCACGCCCTGCACGCCCTGCGCGATCATGTGTTCGACAGCGTTGCCGCCGCCGCCACCGACACCGATCACCTTGATCTGCGTGCCTTCGTCGAATTCGTCGATCATTTCGATGGGCATGTGAGCCTCCTAGCTTTGAGTGAGTTGCAGTTGCCGTTGCGTTGCGAAAACGAGGTGCTGTGGGTTCGCCGATCTATGCCGTGTCATGCATGCACCCCTCCTAGAAATTCCCGAGAAACCAATCCTTGGCGCGGCCGACCAGGTTCTTCACCGAGCCGGCCTGCGCCGCCGCCTTGAAACCGCGCGCGCGTGCCACGCGGGCTTCTTCCAACAAACCCATCACGGTGGCGCTGCGCGGGTTGGCCACCATGTCGAAGAGCGCGCCGTGGTACTGCGGCAGGCCCTTGCGCACCGGCTTCAGGAAGATGTCTTCGCCCAGCTCCACCATGCCCGGCATCACGGCGCTGCCGCCGGTGATGACGATGCCGCTGCTGAGCAGCTCTTCGTAGCCGCTCTCGCGGATGACCTGGTGCACCAGGCTGAAGATCTCTTCCACGCGCGGCTCGATCACGCCGGCCAGCGCCTGGCGTGAGAGCAGCCGCGGCGCGCGGTCGCCCAGGCCCGGCACCTCGATCTGGTCGCCGGGGTCGGCCAGCAGTTGCTTGGCGGCGCCGTGCTCGACCTTGATCTCTTCGGCGTCTTTCGTCGGCGTGCGCAGCGCCATCGCGATGTCGCTGGTGATGAGGTCGCCGGCGATGGGGATGACGGCCGTGTGGCGCACGCTGCCATCGGTGTAGATCTGCACATCGGTGGTGCCGGCGCCGATGTCGACCACGGCCACGCCCAGAGACTTCTCGTCGTCGGTCAGCACGGCCGCGGCGCTGGCGCTGGGGTTCAGCACCAGGCGCTCCACCTCCAGGCCGCAGCGGCGCACGCACTTCAGGATGTTCTCGGCGGCACTCTGCGCGCCGGTGACGATGTGCACCTTCACCTCGAGCCGGCTGCCGCTCATGCCGATGGGCTCTTTCACCTCGTGCCCGTCGATCACGAACTCCTGCGGCTCCACCAGCAGCAGGCGCTGGTCGTTGGGGATGCTGATGGCCTTGGCCGTTTCGACCACGCGCGCCACGTCGGTGGGCGTGACCTCGCGGTTGTCGCGCACGATCACCATGCCCGTGCTGTTCTGCCCGCGGATGTGGCTGCCGGTGATGCCGGTGTAGACGCTGGTGATCTTGCAGGCGGCCATCATCTCGGCTTCTTTCAGCGCCTGCTGGATGCTCTGCACGGTGGCGTCGATGTTGACGACCACGCCGCGCTTCAGCCCGTGCGTGGGTGCCACACCCAGGCCGGCCACGCGCAGTTCGCCGCCCGGCAGCACCTCGGCTGCGACGACCATCACCTTGGCGGTGCCGATGTCCAGGGCGAACACCATGTCCTTGAATTCTTTGGCCATGTGCTGTCCTCTAGTTGTTCTTGACCGCGCCGATGGGGGCGGAGCCCTTGGGCGGGCTGGTGCTCACGCCGCGCAGCCGCACGGCATAACCGTCGGCGTGGCGCAGGTCGGCGTATTCGAGCGGCTGCTGCCAGCGCGCGGCCACTTGCGTGTAGGTGCGCACGAAACGCTCGCTGCGCGCCACGAGTTCAGCTTCGTTGCCGCGGCCGAGTTCCAACGCGGCGCCGCTGTCCAGCTCCAGGCGCCAGCTGCCGCGGCCGCTGAGCTGCACGCGCGCCACCTTCATCTCCAGCCGCGCCAGCGTGGGCTGCACACGCTGCAGCAAAGCCAGCATCGCGGCGGCGCTGCCCTCGGGGCCGGCCAGCACGGGCAGGCTGTCGTCTTCCACGTCGCCGACGTTGGCCTCGAAGACCTCGCCGAAGCTGTTGACCAGGCGCTCGGCGCTGGCGCCTTCTTCACCGCCCTGCCCTTCCCACAAGGCCGCCGCGCGGTGTTCTTCCAGGCGCACCGCCAGCACGTCGGGCCAGACGCGGCGCACCACCGCGCGGCGCACCCAGGGCACGGTCTCGAAGGCCTCGCGCCCGGCCTGCAGGTCGACGCTGAAGAAGTTGCCCGCCAGTTGCGGCGCGGCGTTGGCGCGGATGGTGGGCACGCTGTTGCGCTGCAGTTCGCCGTCCAGCTGGATGGCGCGAATCGGAAAGAAGGGGCTGCGCACCAGCCACAACACGCCCGCGGCCACCGCGCCGAAAGCCGCCAGCACGAAGATGACGCTCGCCAGCCCGTTCATCAGGCGCACGTCCACCGGCAGCGCCAGCGGGGCGGCGGCTGTCGGGTGGCGGAGGGTGGCGCTGCGCGGCATGGCTTTTTCGATCAGGCCTGGGCGGGCTTGGCGGGCGTGTCCAGCGTGGCCGCCTGCAGCAGCTGCACGCAGAGCGCCTCGTAGCTGATGCCCGCGGCGCGCGCCGACATCGGCACCAGCGAGTGGCCGGTCATGCCGGGGCTGGTGTTCATCTCCAGCAGGAAGGGCTTGCGGTCGCGGGCGCGCAGCATCAGGTCGGCACGGCCCCAGCCGCGGCAGCCCAGGGTGCGGTAGGCGGCCAGCGTGAGGCGCTGCACCTCGGCCTCTTCTTCGGGCGCCAGGCCGCTGGGCACGCGGTACTGCACGACGTCGGTGTAGTACTTGTTCTGGAAGTCGTACTTGCCTTCCGGCGCCTCGATGGCGATGACCGGCAGCGCACGGGCGCTGGCGCCTTCGCCCAGCACCGGGCAGGTGAGCTCGATGCCCTCGATGAACTCTTCGCAGAGCACGTCGGGGTCGTACTGGGCGGCCAGGGTCACGGCGTCCTGCATCTGGCTGTAGCCGCTGACCTTGCTGATGCCGATGCTGCTGCCTTCGCGCGGCGGCTTCACGATCAGCGGCAGGCCGATGGCATCGGGCACGGCCATCACGTCTTCGCGCGCCTGGCGCTCGGGCGCCAGCCACTGCCAACGCGGCGTGGGCAGGCCCTCGGCCACCCACACGCGCTTGGTCATCACCTTGTCCATGGCGATGGCGCTGGCCATCACGCCGCTGCCGGTGTAGGGGATGCCCAGCAGCTCCAGCGCGCCTTGCACCGTGCCGTCTTCGCCGTGGCGGCCGTGCAGCGCGATGAACACGCGCTGGAAGCCTTCGCGCTTGAGCTCGTTCAGCTCGCGTTCGGCCGGGTCGAAGGCGTGCGCATCGACACCCTGGCTGCGCAGCGCGGCCAGCACGCCACCGCCCGACATCAGCGAGACCTCGCGTTCGGCGCTGCGGCCACCCATCAGGACGGCGACCTTGCCCAGGGATTGGATCTCGGCCTTCATGCAGCGGCCCCCTCTTGCATCAGTTGTCGCGGCAGGCCGCCGATGGAACCGGCGCCCATGGTGATGAGCACGTCGCCGCCGCGCAGCGTGGTGTGCAGCGCGGCCGGCAGTGCGGCGATGTCGCCGACGCTTTGTGCCGAGCTTCCGGCACCTTGCACCGCGGCAGCCAGCGTAGCGCTGCTGATGCCCGCGATGGGCGCCTCGCCGGCGGCGTAGATGTCGGTCAGCAGCACGGCGTCGAAGCCCTGCAGCACGGTGGCGAAATCGGCAAAGCAGTCGCGCGTGCGGGTGTGGCGGTGCGGCTGGAAGGCCAGCACCAGCCGACGGCCCGGGAAGGCCCCGCGTGCGGCCGACAGCACCGCGGCCATCTCCACCGGGTGGTGGCCGTAGTCGTCGATCAGCAGAGCGTGGCCGCCGTCGGCGGTGGGCAGCTCGCCGTGGCGCTGGAAACGCCGGCCCACGCCGGCGAAGGCGGCCAGCGCAGCGGCGATGGGCGCGTCAGGCACTTCCAGTTCACGCGCCACGGCGATGGCGGCCAGCGCGTTGCGCACGTTGTGCAGGCCGGCGAGGTTCAGCGTCACGGCCAGGTCGGCATGGCCGGCCTGCCGTGCGGTGAAGGCCATCTGGCCGCCGGCCAGCGCCTGCACATTCACCGCGCGCAAATGTTCGAAACCCGCGGCGCCTTCGTCGGTGCCGTAGGTGAGCACCGGGCGCTCCAGGCGCGGCAGGATGGCGCGCACGCCGGCGTCGTCGCTGCACAGCACGGCGCGGCCGTAGAAGGGCAGGCGGTGCAGGAAATCGACGAAGGCCGTGTGCAGCCGCTCCAGGCTGTGGCCGTAGGTTTCCATGTGGTCGGCGTCGATGTTGGTGACGACGCTGATCACGGGGTTCAGGAAGAGGAAGCTGGCATCGCTCTCGTCCGCCTCGACGACGATGAAATCACCGCTGCCCAGGCGCGCATTCGCCCCTGCGGCCAGCAGCTGCCCGCCGATGACGAAGGTGGGGTCCAGCCCGCCTTTGGCCAGCACGCTGGCCGTGAGCGAGGTGGTCGTCGTCTTGCCGTGCGTGCCGGCGATGGCGATGCCCTGCTTCAGGCGCATCAGCTCGGCCAGCAACACGGCGCGCGGCACCACGGGCACGCGGGCGTCACGCGCGGCCAGCACCTCGGGGTTGTCGGCCTTCACCGCGGTGCTGGTGACCACGGCCTGCGCGCCGGCGATGTGCGCAGCGGCGTGGCCGATGTGCACCTGCACGCCGAAGCCGGCCAGGCGGCGCGTGACGGCGCTCTCGGCCTGATCGGAGCCGCTGACGCGGTAGCCCTGCTGGTGCAGCACCTCGGCGATGGCGCTCATGCCGGCGCCGCCGATGCCGACGAAGTGGATGTGCTTGAGGGCGTGCTTCATGTGCGTGCCCCCGGCTTCTTCACCAGCGCCTCGATCTGATCGGCCACGCGCGCCGCGGCGCGCGGCTGGGCCAGCGCGCGGGCTTTCTCGGCCATCGCGAGCAAACCTTCGCGCGACAACGCGCGCAGCGTCTCGGCCAGCGCCTGCGGGCTGAGTTCTGTTTGCGGCAGGTGCAGCGCCGCGCCCTGCCCGGCCATCCAGCTGGCGTTGTCGCGCTGGTGCGCGGTGGTGCTGGCGATCAGCGGCACCAGCACCGCGGGCACGCCGGCGGCGCAGAGTTCGCTCACCGTCACGGCACCCGCGCGGCACACCATCACATCGCAGGCGGCCAGCTGCGCCGGCATGTCGTCGATGAAGGGCCGCACTTCGGCGGGCACGCCGTGCTGCACATAGGCGGCGCGCACTTCGGCCTCTTGCGCCGTGCCGGTCTGGTGCACCACCTGCGGCCGCTGCTCGGCCGGCAGCAGCGCCAGCGCCGCGGGCAGCGTGCGGTTGAGCACCTGCGCGCCGAGGCTGCCGCCCACTACCAGCAGGCGCAGCGGGCCGCTGCGGCCAGCCCAGCGCGCGGCGGGCGCGGGCAGCGCCTCGATCTCGGCGCGTACGGCGTTGCCGGTGACGACCGCGTTCTTCACGCCTTGCACCGCCGGGCCGCTGAAGCCGAAGGCCACGCGGTCGGCCACGGGCAGCAGGCTGCGGTTGCTGAGCAGCAGCGAGGCGTCGGCGTTCACCAGCACCAGCGGCTTGTTCAGCAGGCTGGCCATCAAGCCGCCGGGGAAGCACACATAACCGCCCATGCCCAGCACCGCGTTGGCACCGCGGCGGCGCAGGATGCCGAAGCAGTCGAAGAAGGCCTTGAGCAGCCGCAGCCCGCCCGTGGCGGTGTGCAGCAGGCCCTTGCCGCGCAGGCCGCTGAAGGTGATGGTGTCCATCGCCAGACCCGAGGGCGGCACGAGCTTGTTCTCCATCCCGTGCGAGGTGCCCAGCCAGCTGACCGTCCAGCCGCGGCTCTGCATCTCGCGCGCGATCGCCAGCCCGGGGATGATGTGCCCGCCCGTGCCGGCGGCCATGACGACGAGGTGGCTCATGCGCGGCCCCCGCGCATCAGCGCCCGGTTCTCGATGTCCACGCGCAGCACCATCGCCAGCGCCACCATGTTCATCAGGATGGCACTGCCGCCATAGCTCATCAGCGGCAGCGTCAGGCCCTTGGTGGGCAGCACGCCCAGGTTCACGCCCATGTTGATGAAGGCCTGGAAGCCCATCCAGATGCCGATGCCCTGGCACATCAGGCCGGCGAACACGCGGTCCAGCGCGATGGCTTGACGGCCGATGTGGAAGATGCGCCGCGTCATCCAGAAGAACATCAGGATGACCGTGGCCACGCCGACGAAACCCAGCTCTTCGCCGATGACGGCGAGCAGGAAGTCGGTGTGCGCCTCGGGCAGGTAGTGCAGCTTCTCGACGCTGGCGCCCAGGCCCTGGCCGAAGATCTCGCCGCGGCCCATGGCGATCAGGCTGTGCGTGAGCTGGTAGCCCTTGCCCTGCGCGTACAGCGGGTTCCAGGGGTCCAGGTAGGCCAGGATGCGCTCGCGCCGCAGGTCGTCGAAGTAGAGGTAAAGCGCGACGGTGCAGATGATCACCGCGGCCATCAGGAAGAACATGCGCGCGTTCACGCCGCCCAGGAAGAGGATGCCCAGCGCGATGGTGGCGATGACGATGAAGGCGCCCATGTCGGGCTGGCGCATCAGCAGCACGCCCACGAAGGCCACCGCCACCACCATGGGCGTGACGGCGCGGAAGAAGTTCTCGCGCGCGTCCATGCGCCGCACCATGTAGTTGGCGGCGTAGAGCGCGATGGCCAGCTTGGCGAGTTCGCTCGGCTGGAAGTTCATGAAGCCCAGCGGGATCCAGCGGCGCGAGAAGTTCACCACCTTGCCGATGAAGGGCACGAGCACGATGACGAGCAGGATCAGCGCGATGAGGAAGATCACCGGCGCGTGCTTCTCCCACACGCTCATGGGCACCTGCACCACCACCAGCGCAGCCACGCAGGCGATGCACAGCGACACCACGTGCCGGCGCAGGAAGAAGGTTTCGGTGTAGTTCGCGAACTTGGGGTTGTCGGGCAAGGCCACGCTGGCCGAATAGACCATCACCACACCCAGCGCGATGAGCGCAAAGACCACGGCCACCAGGGTCTGGTCGAAGGCCATCAAGCGCACCGGGCGGTCGCCACCGACATGGATGCTGTCGCGCACGGGCAGCGCGCCCGTGCCATCGCCGCGCGGAGCGAACCAGGCTTTCACGGTGGCGAGCGTGGCCGACATCGCGTTCACACCAGCGCCCCCCGCTCGGCCGCCAGCGCCTGCACCGCGGCCACGAAGACCTCGGCGCGGTGCGCGTAGTTGCGGAACATGTCCAGGCTGGCGCAGGCCGGGCTCAGCAGCACGGCGTCGCCCGGGTGGGCCTGCTCGAAGCACCAGGCCACGGCGGCTTCCAGCGTGTCGTGCCGCTGCACGGGCACGGGGCCGAGGTGGCCGAGCAGGGCCTCTTCGATGGCACCCGCATCGCGGCCCAACGTGGCCACGGCGCGCGCGTGCTGCGCCAGCGGCGCGCGCAGCGGCGTGAAGTCCTGCCCCTTGCCGTCGCCGCCGAGGATCACGGCCAGCCGGCCCGGCGCCTTGTCGGCCCCCAGGCCGTTGAGCGCCGCGACCGTGGCGCCGACGTTGGTGCCCTTGCTGTCGTCGAAGGCTTCCACCTCGCCGCTGCCCTGGTCGCCGTCCACGGGAACGCGGGCCACGAATTCCACGCGGTGCGGCTCGCCCGCGTACTCACGCAGGCCGTGCAGCATGGGCGCCAGCGGGCAGCCGATGGCCGTGGCCAGCGCCAGCGCCGCCAGCGCGTTGGCGGCGTTGTGGCGGCCACGCACACGCAGCGCATCGGCCGGCATCAGGCGCTGCAGGTGGATCTCGTCGACCTCGCCCTTCTTGCGCTTGAGACCTTCTTCCGTAGGCAGCGCGCGCACCAGCCAGGCCATGCCGTTTTCTTCGATGAGGCCGAAGTCGCCCGGGTGCTGCGGTGCGTTCAGGCCGAAGCGGCAGATGTCGCGAAGCAACGGCTTGGGCTTGGGTGCGAGCTTGCCCTTGCCCTTGACGGGCACCACGGGCTGCGGCACCAGGGCCTCGACGAGCGGGTCGTCGCGGTTGATCACCATCACCGCCTGCTGGCCGAAGACACGCGCCTTGGCAGCGCTGTAGGCGGCCATGCTGCCGTGCCAGTCGAGGTGGTCTTGCGTGAGGTTCAGCACCGTGGCGGCCGCGGGCTCGAAGCCGCGCACCCCGGTGCCGCCGCCTTCCAGCTGGAAGCTGCTGAGCTCCAGCACCCACACTTGCGGCAGCGCGTCGGCGGGGCCGGGCTCGGCTTCGGCCGGCACGGCGGGCAGCAGTTTCGCCAGCACCTCGGCCACGGGCACGTCGTCGTCGGGGAGCGCGACGGGCGCGGTATCGGCAGGGGTCTCGGGCTGCACGGCGACTTCAGGCTCAGCAGCCTGGGCCGCAACGGCGGCGGCTTCTGCGACTTCGAAGGGCTCGGCTTCCGCTGCCTCTTCGGCCTCGACCACCGCCACAGGCGCCTCAGGCAGCTCGGTCAACTGCTCGCTCAGCGTGCCCAGCAGCGTCGGGCCGATGTTGCCGGCCATCGCCACACGGCGGCCAGCGCGCGCCACCAGCAGCGCGGTCATCGCCGTGGTGGTGGTCTTGCCGTTGGTGCCTGTGATGGCCAGCAGCTTAGGCGCGTAGCCCCAGGCGGCCTTCAGGTCGGTCAGCGCGCGTGCGAAGAGATCGAGCTCGCCCAGCACCGCGATGCCGATGGCCCGCGCCTCGTCCAGCAGCGGCGCCACGCGCGCATCGCTGGGCGCCAGACCCGGGCTCTTCAGCACGAGCTGCACCCCACTCACTTGCGCGGGCAGCAGTTCACCGCGCAGGCGCTGCACGGCCGGCCACTCGGCGGCCAGCGCGGCGTCGCCGGGGGTCTGCTCGCGCGAATCCCACACCGTCACGTTCGCACCGCAGCGCGCGCACCAGCGCGCCATGGCCAGGCCGCTGTCGCCAAGGCCCAGCACGAGGACGGGGAGATCTTTCAGGAAGAACATGGCCGCCCTGTCACCGCAGCTTCAAGCTGGCCAGGCCCACCAGGCACAGCAGCATGGTGATGATCCAGAAGCGCACCACCACCTGCGTCTCGGCCCAGCCCTTCTTCTCGAAGTGGTGGTGCAGCGGCGCCATCAGGAAGATGCGCCGGCCCTCGCCGTACTTCTTCTTCGTGTACTTGAACCAGCTCACCTGGATCATCACGCTCAGCGCCTCGGCCACGAAGATGCCGCCCATGATGCCGAGCACGATCTCTTGCCGCGTGATGACGGCGATGGTGCCCAGGGCGCCACCCAGCGAGAGCGCGCCCACGTCGCCCATGAACACCTGCGCCGGGCTGGTGTTGAACCACAGGAAGGCCAGGCCCGCGCCGGCCATGGCGGCGCAGAAGATCAGCAACTCGCCGGCACCGGGGATGTAGGGGAAGAGCAGGTAGCGGCTGAAGTTGACGTTGCCCACCACGTAGGCGAACACGCCCAAGGCGCTGCCCACCATCACCACCGGCATGATGGCCAGGCCGTCGAGCCCGTCGGTGAAATTCACCGCGTTGCTGCAGCCGACGATGACGAACCAGCTCAGGAAGATGAAGCCGAACACGCCCAGCGGGTAACTCACCGTCTTGAAGAAGGGCACCATCAGGTCGGCCTTGGGCGGCAGCGTGTTGCTGAAACCGCTGGCCACCCAGTCGAAGAAGAGCTGCACCGTGCGCAGCGCGTTCGTCTCGCTGACGCTGAAGGCGAGGTACAGCGCGGCGATGAGCCCGATCAGGCTCTGCCAGAAGAACTTCTCGCGGCTGCGCATGCCCTCGGGGTCTTTGTTGACGACCTTGCGGTAGTCGTCCACCCAGCCGATGGCGCCGAAGCCGAAGGTGACCAGCATCACCACCCAGACGAAGCGGTTGCTCCAGTCGAACCACAGCAGCGTGCTCACGCCGATGCCGATGAGCACCAGCACGCCGCCCATCGTGGGCGTGCCCTTCTTGCCCAGGTGGGCCTGCACGCCGTACTCGCGGATGGGCTGGCCGATCTTCATCTCGGTCAGCTTGCGGATCACCCAGGGGCCGAAGGCCAGGCCGATGAGCAGCGAAGTCATCGCCGCCAGCACCGCGCGGAAGGTGATGTACTGGAAGACGCGCAGGAAACCCAGGTGCTCCGGGAAGGTCTGCATCAGCCACTGGCTCAGGCTCATCAGCATGCCTGCTTCTCCTGCCCCGGCGCTGCCGAGGAATGCGCCGCAGAGATTTGCTGCAGTGCCTGCACGACCTGCTCCATCTTCATGAACCGTGAACCCTTGACCAGCACCGAGGCCGCTGCCGGGCGCGCTGCGGGCAGCGCGCTCAGCAAACCGGCGGCGCTGCCGAAATGACGATGAGCGCCTGCATGCGCGCAAGCTGCGCCGGCCGCCCAGAAGAACTCGATGCCGGCGGCGCGCGCCGCGGCACCCACCTCGGCGTGGAAACGCGGGCCTTCGTCGCCCACCTCGCCCATGTCGCCCAGCACCAGCCAGCGCGGGCCCGGCAGTTCGGCCAGCACGCGGATGGCGGCCAGCACCGAATCGGGGTTGGCGTTGTAGCTGTCGTTCACCAGCGTCACGGGCTGCCCGTCCAGGCGCAGGCGCAGCAGCTGCGAACGGCCGTTGACGGCGGCAAAACCCGCCAGCCCCTGGCCCACCGCCAGCAGCGGCAAGCCGGCCGCGATGGCGCAGGCCGCGGCGGCCGCGGCATTGAGCACGTTGTGGCGGCCGGCCAGCGCCAGCGTGGTGTCGATGCCGCCGCGCGGCGTGTGCAGCTGCAACTGCCAGTGCGGCGGCTCGGCGCTGTTCTCGTTGCCCGCCTGCCAGGTGGCGCGGGCCCACACGTGGTGGGCCGTATCGCCAGCCGGCTGCAGGCCGAAGCTCAGCACGCGGCGCGCAGCGGCCATCTCGCGCCACAGCGGCGTGTAGCTGTCGTCGGCCGGGATCACCACCGTGCCTTCGGCCGGCAGCGCGTCGATGACGCTGCCGTTCTCGCGCGCCACGGCTTCCACAGTGGCCATGAACTCCTGGTGCTCGCGCTGCGCGTTGTTCACCAGCGCCACCGTGGGCTGGGCGATACCGGCCAGCAGCGCGATCTCGCCCGGGTGGTTCATGCCCAGCTCCACCACCGCGGCGCGATGGCCGACATTCAGGCGCAACAGCGTCAGCGGCACGCCGATGTGGTTGTTCAGGTTGCCGGCGGTGGCGAGCGCCGCATCGCCGTGAGCGGCGCGCAGCATCGCGGCCACCATCTGCGTGACGGTGGTCTTGCCGTTGCTGCCCGTCACCGCCACCAGCGGCAGCGTGTGGGCCGCGCGCCAGCCGCGGGCCAGCTGCTGCAGCGCGAGCAGGGTGTCGGGCACCAGCAAACCAGGCAGGCCGGCTTCGTCCAGGCCGTGCTCGGCGATGGCGGCTGCAGCACCTGCGGCGCGGGCCGCGGCCAAGTGAGCGTGGCCGTCGAAACGCTCGCCGCGCAGCGCCACGAACAGGTCGCCCGGCTGCGTGCTGCGCGTGTCGGTGTGCACGCGTTGCAGTGGCGTGGCGCCATCACCCACCAGCGTGCTGCCAGGCAGCAACGCGTGGGCCTGGGCCAGGGTCATCAGCAGCGGCGCGTTCATGCGGCCACCCCTGCAACAGCACGCGCACGCAACGCGGCTTCGGCTTCCACCAGGTCGGAGAAGGGCAGGTGCTCGGCGCCGACGATCTGGTAATCCTCGTGGCCCTTGCCCGCCAGCAGCACCACGTCGTGCGGGCCGGCTTCGGCCAGGGCCTGGGCCACGGCAGCGCGGCGGTCCACCAGCCCGGCGACATGCGCCGCGCCGGCCGCACCGGCCAGCACCTGCTCGACGATGGCCTGAGGGTCTTCGAAACGCGGGTTGTCGCTGGTGACGATCACGCGGTCGGCCGCCGCCGCCGCGATGCCGCCCATCAGCGGCCGTTTCGTGGCGTCGCGGTTGCCACCGCAGCCGAACACGCACCACAGCCGGCCGCCGCGCGCCGCGGCCAGCGGGCGCAGCGCGCGCAGCACCTGGGCCAGCGCGTCGGGCGTGTGGGCGTAGTCCACCACCACTTCCACGCCCGCACCGGCCACGGCCGGCACGCGCTGCAGGCGGCCGGGCACCGGGGTCAGCTGCGCGGCCACGGCCGCGGCGTCGGCCAGCGGCACGCCCAAAGCGCGCAGGCCTCCCAGCACCACCAGCAGGTTGCTGGCGTTGAACTCGCCCACCAGTTGCGTGTGCACCTCGGCCTGCGCCGCGCCTTCGGCCAGTGTGAAGGCCAGGCCCGCGGCTTCGTAGTGCAGGCCCTGGGCCTGCAGGCGCGCCGGGCCTTGCAGCGAGACGGTCCACACGTCCAGCGTGCCGGCCTGCTGCAGCTCGGCCGCGAGTTGCGCGCCCCAGGCGTCGTCGGTGTTGATCACCGCGGCGCGCAAGCCCGGCCAGCCGAAGAGGCGGCGCTTGGCTTCGCCGTAGGCCGCCATGCTGCCGTGGTAGTCGAGGTGGTCTTGCGTGAGGTTGGTGAACAGCGCCACGTCGATGCGCGCGGCGTTCAGGCGCTGCTCCACCAGGCCGATGCTGGAGGCCTCCAGTGCGCAGGCCGAGAAGCCCAGGTCGACGAAACCGCGGAAGGCCTGGTGCAGCGTCACCGGGTCGGGGGTGGTCAGGCCCGTGGCTTCGACCTTGTCAGGCTCACCCACGCCGAGCGTGCCGATGACACCGCAGCGCCGGCCCAGGCGCGTGAGGGCCTGCGCCGTCCACCACGCGGTGCTGGTCTTGCCGTTGGTGCCGGTGGTGGCCACCACGTCGAGCACGGCGCTGGGCTGCGCCATGCACAGGTCGGCGATCTCACCCGTGGCGGCCTTCAGGCCGGGCACCGTGGCGATGCGCGCGTCACTGAAGCCGAAGGCTTCCACACCCTCGGCCTCCACCAGGCAGGCCGCGGCGCCGGCGGCCAGCGCCTGCGCCACGAAACGGCGGCCGTCGGTGGCCTGGCCGGGCCAGGCGATGAAAGCATCCCCCGGCTGCACGGCGCGGCTGTCGCAGCGCAGGCGGGCACCGCCTTGCAGCGCCACGCGCGCGGCCAGCCAGACGGCGGCGTCTTGGGCAGTGGTCAGCGGCGTGAGCATCAGAAGCTCTCCGTTTCGCTGGGCACGGGCTTGGCGCTGATCTGCGCCTTCACGTCGATGTCGGGCGCCACGTTCATCATGCGCAGCGTCTGCTGCACCACCTGGCTGAACACCGGCGCGGCCACCTCGCCGCCGTAGTAGACGCCCTTGCCCGGCTCGTCCACCATCACCGCCACCACGATGCGCGGGTTGCCCACGGGCGCCAGACCCACGAACCACGAGCGGTACTTGTTGCCGTAGCCCTTGCCTTCTTGCTTGCGCGCGGTGCCGCTCTTGCCGCCGACCGAGTAGCCGATGGCCTGCGCCTTGGTGCCCGTGCCGCCGGCGCTGGTGGCCATCAGCAGCATCTGGCGCACCTGCTGCGCGGTCTTGGCGCTCATCACGCGCTGGCCACCGGTGGGCGTGTCGGT
The DNA here is from genome assembly GCA_051861265.1 of Rubrivivax sp. GTDB lineage: Bacteria > Pseudomonadota > Gammaproteobacteria > Burkholderiales > Burkholderiaceae_C > Rubrivivax. Next base: position 306,186 of record JBHYDA010000004.1, on the reverse strand, counting down.
GCGCTGGATGGTCACGGGGATCAGCTCACCGTCGCGCGCGAACACCGTGTACGCGCGCGCCAGCTGGAAGAGGCTGGCCGAGAGGCCGTAGCCGTAGCTCATCGTCGCGTGCTCGATGGGCCGCCAGGTCTTGTAGGGGCGCAGCCGGCCCGTGACGGCGCCAGGGAAGTCGATGCGCGGCTTCTGGCCCAGGCCGATGGCGGTGTACATCTCCCAGAGCTCGCGCGCTGGCATGGCCAGTGCCAGCTTCACGGTGCCGACGTTGCTGCTCTTCTGGATGACCTCGGCCACCGTCAGCACGCCGTGCGGGTGGGCGTCGTTGATGGTGCTGCCGGTGATGGTGATGCGGCCCGGTGCGGTGTTGATGGGGGTCTCGGGCGTGACGCGGCCGGTCTCCAGCGCCAGCGCGGCGACGAAAGGCTTCATCGTCGAGCCGGGCTCGAAGATGTCGGTCAGCGCTCGGTTGCGCAGCTGCGCGCCGCTCAAGTTCTTGCGGTTGGCGGGGTCGTAGCTCGGGTAGTTGGCCAGTGCCAGCACCTCGCCGGTCTGCACGTCCAGCACCACCACACTGCCGGCCTTGGCCTTGTGCTCGAAGACGGCGTCGCGCACGCGCTGGTAGGCGAAGAACTGCACCTTGCTGTCGATGGCCAGCGTGATGTCCTGGCCGTGCACCGGGTTGGCCTGGTCGCCGATGTCTTCCACCACGCGGCCCAGGCGGTCGCGCACCACCTGGCGCTGACCGGCCTGGCCCAGCAGCTGGGTCTGGAAACCGAGCTCGATGCCTTCCTGCCCCTTGCCGTCGATGTTGGTGAAGCCCACCACGTGCGCGGCGGCCTCGCCCTCGGGGTAGCGGCGCTTGTACTCGCGCACTTCCTGCACGCCCTTGAGGCCCATGGCCTTGATGTCCTGCCAGGCGGCCTCTTCCACGTGGCGGCGCAGCACCACGGCGCCGCTGCTCAGCCCGTCGACGCGGTCGTTCAGTTCAGCCAGGCTCATGTCGAGCTTCTTCGCCAGGGCCTTGCGCTGGGCCACGTCCTTGCTGAAGGTCTTGATGTCCACCTGCACCGAAGGCAGCGCCACGCTGGTGGCCAGCACGAGGCCGTTGCGGTCGAGGATGCGCCCGCGGCTGGCCGGCAGCGGCTGCTTGTGCACGAAGCGCTTTTCGCCCTGGGCCTGGTAGAAATCGGTGGCGATGATCTGCAGGTGCACCGCGCGGCCCAGCAGCACCAGGAAGGCCAGGCCCACCAGCAGCACCACGAAGCGCGAACGCCAGGGCGGTGTCTTGCTCGCCAGCAGCGGGCTGGTGGCGTAGTTGACGCTGCGCACGGTGGTGGGGGTGCTCATCGGCTGGCCCCCGGGGCCACAGCAGGCGCGCTGGCAGCCACGGCCAGCGGATCCACCACGTAGGCCGTCACGCCCGGCGTGGCGGTGCGCATCAGCAACTTTTCGCGCGCGGTGCGCTCCACGCGCAGGTGCGTGCCCTGGGCCTGGGCCTCGGCGTCCAGGCGCTTGTACTCGGCGTCGAGCTGGCGCTGCTCGGCGCGCGCGGCGTCCAGCTGCGCGAAGAGCTGGCGCGATTCATAGCTGGTCTTCACCAGCACCAGGCAGCTGGCGAGCAAGGCCGCCACGAGCAGCAGGTTGAGCTTCAGGCCCATGTGCTTCGCTCTGCCTTCAGGCCGCCAGCGTGCGCTCGGCCACGCGCATCACGGCCGAACGTGCGCGCGGGTTGGCGCTGATCTCTTCGGCGCTGGGCTTGATGCGCGCCAGCGCGTCCAGCCGCATCGCCTTGGCCGGCGCGAAGGGCGCGCGGCGGTCCACCACCTCGCGGCTTTCGCTGGCGATGAAGGTCTTCACGATGCGGTCTTCCAGCGAATGGAAGCTGATCACCACCAGGCGCCCCGCGGGGGCCAGCAGCGACAGCGCCGCCTTCAGCCCTTGTTGCAGCGCCTCAAGCTCGGCGTTGACGTGAATCCGTAGAGCTTGAAACGTGCGCGTTGCAGGGTCCTGGCCTTGCTCGCGGGTCTTGACGGTGCGAGCCACGAGCGCGGAAAGCTCGCCGGTGCGCAAGACGGGATGGCCGCTTTCGCGGCGAGCGACAAGCGCCTTTGCAATCTGAGCAGCAAACCGTTCTTCGCCATAGTCACGTATCACCTCCGTGATTTCACGCACGTCGGCACGTGCCAGGAATTCAGCCGCCGTCTCGCCGCGCGTGGTGTCCATGCGCATGTCCAGCGGGGCGTCAAACCGAAAGCTGAAGCCGCGCTCGCCGTTGTCGATCTGCGGCGAGCTGATGCCCAGGTCGAGCAGCACGCCCGCCACCTGGGTGATGCCGCGTGCGGCCAGTTCCTCGGCCATGCTGTCGAAGCTGGCGTGGCAGATGGCAAAACGCGGGTCGGTGATCTCTTGCGCCGCGGCGATGGCCTCGGGGTCCTTGTCGAAGGCCAGCAGCCGCCCGGCCGGGCCCAGCAGCCCCAGCACTGCACGGCTGTGCCCGCCGCGGCCGAAGGTGCCGTCCACGTAGATGCCATCGGGCTGCGTCACCAGGGCCTCGACGGCCTCGTTCAGCAGCACGGTGGTGTGGCGCCATGCAGGGGCCGTGTTCACCGGATGACCAGGTTGCGCAGCGCTTCGGGCCGGCCTTGGGCCATGGCCTCGGCCTCGCGGGCCTCGTGGCGGGCGCTGTCCCAGAGCTCAAAATGCGAGCCCACGCCCATGAACTTGACCTTCTCCACCAGGCCGGCCCATTCCCGCAACTCGGGCGGAATGAGCACGCGCGCGGCGCCGTCGAGTTCCACCTCGGTGGCGCTGCCGATGAAGAAGCGGCGCCAGGCGTCGTTCTCGGTGGCCAGAGACAGCACGCTGTTCTCGAAGTTCTCCCACACGGGCAGCGGGTACAGCGACAGGCAGCCGTCGGGGTTCTTGGCCACGACCATCTGGCCCTGCACGGTGGCCATGAGCACGTCACGCCAGCGGCTGGGCACGGTGATGCGCCCCTTGCCGTCCAACGTCAGTACCGGACCCCCGCGGAACACCATGACAGCCACTTTCCCCCACTAAACACCACGAACTCCCACTTTAACTGAGCGCTGGGGGCCGGGTCAATGTGCCGCGCCCCCAAAAAATCAATCAAATCAAGCACTTAGGCGCCGAAGTGGAAGTCAGCAGAGGGAGAAAGTTGTTCTGAATGAAGGACTTGGGAGGGTGACTGAAAGTCGTTTCTGAGGACTTCAGGCCCCGTGGCCGGATCGTCGGCCGGCCTGCTGCGCAAGCCCGCGAGGCCCCAGAAAAGCAAAAGCCCGGGACCAGCCCGGGCTCTGAATCAGGCGCGCCGCAGCGTGGCGGCGCCAATGTGGGCCGTTCAGGCCTGCGTGTTGCGGCGCGAATTGCGCAGCAGCAGCGCGCCCACACCCAGGGCCATCATCAGCCAAGTGCCGGGCTCGGGGATGGCGGCCACGCCCACCGTGAGGTTGCCCATGCCGGCGTAGACGCCCGTGGTCGACGTGATTTGCATGGACGTGATGCCCACCGTCGACGTGAAACCGCGGAAGCTGCCCACGGTCTCGCTGCTGGGCGTGAAGGTGGTGATCGTGCCGTCGCTCAGCGTCAGCGTCACGGGCACCGGCTGGAACACGTCGCTGATGTTGGTGGACCAGAAGTTGCCGCCGATGGCGGTGACCGTGGCGCCGCTGAAGGTGACCGTCAGCGCTTCGGTCGGCAGGTTGGTGCCGATCAGGGTGCCGTTGCCGTACAGGCCGCCCGGTGCCGACACGGTGTAGGTGAAGCCGTTGCCGGTGAAGGTGGCCGAGGGGTCGCCGCTGAAGAACGGGTCAGCGAAACCTTCGGTGTAGGAACCGGGCGCCACGTTGGCCAGGAAGGTGGCCGCGGTGGTGTAGGTGGTGGTCTGGGCGGAGGCAGCGGCGGAAACGGCCAACAGTGCAGCGGCCAGAGCGACTTGCGTAACCTTCATGTATGCGAACTCCTGGGTTGAGAGGTGTCGGGGCGGCACAGACGCCATGCCCGTGAAACTTGCACGGCCATGATGGTCTTCCTGACACCAGCGCGAACCCCTCATTCCCAGGGTCGCAAGGCCGCTGGAGGGGGTGGTCGCCCACCCCAGCGGTGTTCAAGTTAGGGGGGTGCCAGGAATCACCGCCCCAACAGCCGCTCAGGGCCGCGGCAGCACCTCGAAAGCCAGCGTGATGAAGCGGCTGTCCCAGGCATCGGCCTGCTTCTCCGAGGGCCGAAGTTCCACGCCCCGGAGCACCCAGCGCGCGGCCAGCGGCACGGGGACGCTCATGCGGCCCTCGGCATCGGTCTGGCGCCACACGCCCAGCGGGCTCAAGTCGCTGCGCAGTTCCAGCGGCAGGCCAGCCAGGGGCTGCCCATCGCGAAGCAGCTGCGCGCGCAGCGTGTCGCCGGCGCGCAGTGGCAGCGGGCTTTCGACGCGCAGGTCGATCGCCAGCCCAGCAAGCGCCTCGGGCACGGTCGCCATGCCGGCCGCGCTCTCCAGGGCATTCACCTCGATGCGCGAGACCTTGGTGTAACTCTCCTGCCAGCGCACGCCACGCGCGCGCAGCGCCGCCCAGCGCTCGCGCACGGACGGCAGGGCGCTGACCTCCTTGAGGTAGACCTCCACCGTGGCGTCATCGATGTCGATGTCGATCGGGTGCAGCTGCGCCCAGCAGGTCAGCGCAGCGGCGGCCGGCACGGCCCGCGCTGAACGCAGCACCAGGGCCGTGGGCCGGTCGGCCACCCAGCGCATCGGCGCGGCGCGCTGGCCCGGCCCCTGGCACCCGTGGCTGCGCAGTTGCGTCAGCGGGATGGTGACCTCCTGCTGCGGAAACTGGTTGCCGGTGCCAAAGGCGAACACCGCCTCGCCGCGGTCGGTGCGCGGCAAAGGCGCGAACCAGCTGTCGTGCGCACTGGCGGCTGCGCCGGCGCCCAGCAGCGCGGCGGCCAGCGCAGCTTGCAAACGGCGGCGCATCAGAAGCTCACCTGCAGCGTCAGGCGCAGGTTGCGCGGTTCGGCGGGGTGCACGTGGCGGTCGCCCACGGGCGCGGCCTCGCCGGGCAGCTGCGATTCGTAGAAGTACTGGATGTCGTTGACGCGGCGGTCGAAGAGGTTGAAGACGTCCAGCGTCACGCTGGCGGGGTGGCCCACCAGCTTGCCCAGCGCCTTGGTCACACGGAAGTTGAAGGTGGACGCCGGGATCGAGCGCACGCTGTTGTCTTCGGCCAGCGCGCCCGGGCCCAGATAGCGCCACTGCAGGCTGGCGGTCCAGCCATCGAGGTCTTTCACGGTGCCGGCCACGCTGGCCACGCGGTCGATGGCGTTGGGGATGCGGCTGCCATCCTTCAGCCGCGCATGGCTGAAGGCCAGGTCGGCATCGAACAGGAACCAGGGCACCGGCTGCCAGCGGTTGCTGAACTCGATGCCGTGGCGGCGGCTGCCCAGGCTGGCCTCGGTCGCGCCGGCGTCGCCGATGTAGACGAGCTCGCTGGCCGAGCGCAGGCCCCACACCGACACCGAGCTCTGCAGCCCCTGCACGGCCTCGGTGCGCAGGCCAATCTCGGCGCCCGTCACCGGCACCAGGGCCGGCACGGGGTCGGCCGGGTCGCCGCTCTTGGGGTCGAAGCGCGCCGTCATGCCGCGCGCATCGTTGCTGTGGAAGCCGCGGCCGGCGTTGAAGAAGAGCTCGGTGCGCGGCGTCGCGGCCCACACCACGGTGAGCTTGGGCGAGAGCTGCGTGTCGGTGGCGCTGCCACCGTTGGCCGGCAGCGTGAGTGCGTTCACGCGCGCCTGCAGGCGATCGGCCCGCAGGCCCAGCACGGCACGCCACTCGGGCGTGAACTCCACCGAGGTCTGCGCAAACAGGCCCAGCTGCGTCTGCTGCACGCGGTCTTCACGCACGGTGTTCGTGATGCGACGCGCCACGCTGTCGTACAGGCCCACGCGGATGCGGTCGTGGCGGAGCTGCACACCGGCCAGGGTGCGCGCCGCAAAGGGCCCCAGGTCGTGGCTGACGATGTGCTCGGCGTCCATGCCGTAGACCGTGCGCTTGTCGGTCTGCTTGAACTGGTCGCCATCGGCCGGGCGCTCCAGCGCATAGCTGAAGTTCGAGTTCAGATCGAGGTCGTAGTGGATGAAATAGCCTGAGACGCTGGTGCGCCCGGCCGCGCCGTCGTTGTGCCACTGCGCCGACAGGCTGCTGCGCTGGCTGTCGCCGCCCGTGGTGGGGTCCAGGCTGTCGTAGCGGCCGAAGGGGCGGCCCTGGTAGGTGCCGGCGTCGATCAGGCGCTGCGGCACCTGGTCGGTGGCGGTCCAGCGCGAGCGGTAGGCCATGGCCGTGGCGTGCCAGCCCTGGGCACGCGTGCCGCCGCTGAGCATGAACACGCCGTTGAGCTTGCGCACGCGTTCGGGCACCGTCCACGGGCCGTCGGTGTTCATCAGCTCCACCGCGCCCAGCGCCGTGAGGCCGGGTGCCACCGCGCCCGAGGCCCCGGTGACCCCGCGGCGGTAGCCGTTCTCACCCAGCGTCAGCTGGGCGAAGGGGGCGGCCACGCTGTGCAGGTACTCGATGTCGGCCGAGCCTGCGGCCGCGAAATCGCCCACGGCCGCGAAGTACGGGCCCTTGCGGTATTCCACCCGGTCCACCAGCTCGGGCAGCAGCCAGTTCATGTCGCTGTAGCCCTGGCCGTGGCCGTGCGTGGGCATGTTCACGGGCATGCCGTTGATGCGGGTGGCGAAGTCGGTGCCGTGGTCGAGGTTGAAGCCGCGCAGGAAGTACTGGTTCGCCTTGCCGTCACCCGAGTGCTGCGTGACGATGACGCCGGGCACGAACTCCAGCACCTCGCCAGGGCGCTGCGCGGGCCGGCTCTGCAACAGCGCGCGGCGGATGGTGCCGGCCGAGGCGGCATCCTGCGTGCCCACCGCGTTGTCGTAGTGGCTGCCCTGCACGATGATGGTCTGCGGCGCGCCGGTGACCGGGCCGCCGTGGTTGGCCAGGGCGGGCAGCCCCAAGGTGGCGCCGGCAGCCAGGGCCAGCGGGGTAAGGCGGGGAGCAAAAGACAGGCGCATGGGTTCTCGGGTCACATCAACAGGCCCGGCAAGTCCGGGCAGGTGGGTGGTTGTACGACAAACCCAGAGACACGGATGCGGCCGGGCCGCCGGCAACCCGCCAGCCCAGGCAGGCAAGTTTGAAACAATCGGGGCCCTGCCCTCACGTTGCACCTGGCGCCATGTCCTACCAAGACCCCTTGTGGAAGCTGCGTCACGCGCTGGCCGGCGTGGCCCTGGCGCTGGTGCTGGCCGTGCTGACGGCGGCGTTCGCGGGCCGCGTGCTGGGCGATCTGTTCGTGGGCAGCTACGGCGCGCGCGTCGCCTTCTACGGCGCGCTGCTGCTCTATGTGGTGGTGGGGGCCGGCGTGCTCTTCGCCAAGGTGGCGCAGCACGAGACCCGGCCGCTATCAGCCGGCCGCGTGGCCTTGTGGTTCGCGAGCCTGTGGCTGTGGCCACTCCTGCTGTTTGCGCGGCGCACCGGCCCTGGGGCCGGGCCGGACCAAGCTTAGTCAGTCCGACTGCAGGATGCGGCGGCCCGAGGCCGATTGCACCGGGCGCGCGTTCATCGGGTAGATGCGCGAGAAGATGCCGATCTGCTCGGCCGTGAGCGACTGCGGCGCCCGCATCACCACCCACTGCACGCCCTCGGAGCAAGGCGGCGTGGTCAGCGACCCCATGTAGGTGTAGTAGCGGCGGTCGTCGGGCAGCAGTTCGGTCAGCGCCAGCGGCAGGCGTGCCGGGCGCGCATCGCCCCGCTCCAGTGGCAGGTTGTTCCAGACATCCTGCACCACCGCGTTGGCGGGGCCTTCGTCGAAGAGCAGCGCCACCACGGCCAGGCGCCCCTGCTCGTCCTTGTGCACGAGGTGCAGCGACATCTCGAACTGGCGCCCGTCGATGCGCTCTTCAGACGGCCGGTGGAAGTGGAACTGCTGCAGTTCGAACTTCCGCCCGCCGATGTCGATGGTGTTGCCGGGCTGCAGTTGCACTTGCACCGTGTGGCCGTTGTCGACGACGCTGAACTTGCTGTCCTGGTAGTTGAACTTCACCGGCTCCAGGTTCACGGCCAGGCCGCCGCGGATGTCGATGGGGCTCTGGCGCTGGCCTGTCTTGCACAGCCCGAACTCCGGCTTGAGCGAAGCCCAGCCCGCGGGACCGTGTTCGCCGTCGTAGCCCCAGTGCACCGCACCGGCGCCCGGGCCGTGCGCCACCTTGCCGCCGCGCGCGCGGCCGGGCGCGGCACCGTGGGCTGCAGCCGCGCTGGGGGGCTGCAGGCCGCTGCGGGTGCTGATGCGCACGTCGAAGGAGCCGCTGGCAGTCGCGCCCTTGGGCGCGACGAGACGATCGGCCAGGCGCTGGCGCAGGTGCTCCAGTGGGTCGCTGCTGGCGGGTGCTGCGTCGGCCGGCAAGGGCACGTCATCGGGCACCGGCGCGGGGGCGGCTGCCGGCGCACGGCGCGTGGCCGGCGCCATGATGGTCGTGGGCGAGCGGCCGGCCGCGGCGTTGGGCGGCGCGGACCGGGTGGGCGCCGCCTTGGGCGCGCTGTGCGCTGCGCCTTCCGCCCAGGCGTTGTCCGCAGCCACGCAGGCCAGGGCGCAGGCCAGCACCAAGCTGCCCAGCGCAGGCCCAGGGCGGGCAGGATTCGATTGCGGTGTCATGGTCAAGGCTCCTCGGCTTCATATCGGCCGAAAACAGCGCTGACTTGATGCCCCGCCCGCCCTGACGGAGGCAGCCCCCAAAGAAAAAACCTCCGCCGGCAAGCCGGGCGGAGGTTGGGGGTACAGCGGCGACACGCAGGCCCTGACCGGGCCTGCGCTTCAGCGCTGCATCAGTTGCAGCGCACGCCCACCGTGGCGCGGTTGGCCACGTAGCTCAGGTCGCGCACGTCGATGACACCGTCGCTGTTGAAGTCGGCGCGGGGGTCGAAGCCAGGGTCACCGACCCGCTTGCCGATGAGCGCCTTCACGACCGCCAGGTCGGCGCAATCCACCAGCCCGTCGCCGGTGAGGTCGGCACGCAGCACCACCGTGAGGTTGGTGTTGGAGATGTCGAAGAACACGTTGTCGACGGCCTCCACCTTGATGCGCGCGGTGGTGGCGTTGACCAGCGGCACCGTGACCTTCTGCGTGCCGTCGTTCGGCGTGCTGGCTGCCATCACGTACGGGAAGGTCAGGCCGCCGTCCACCGACATCGAGATCTTCACGTTCGCGGTGCCGATGGGCGCAGCGCTGGTGCCGGCCACGTCCCAAGTCACGGTGACGGGCGAGCCCGCCTCCAGCGTTGCGGCGGCGTTCGGGAAGGTCACCAGGAAGGGGCCGGTGCCCGCGGCCAGGGTCAGCACGGTGTTGGCGCTGTTCACACCACCGCGGCCGTCACGCGCCGTGAGGCGGAAGTTCAGGCGCGCCGGACTGGCGTTCACGCCGGCAAAGCCGGTGTAGCTCGCGGTCGGCAGGAACTCGGAGAAGCAGTCGACCTGGGCATTGCCGGTGAAGGCCGCGCAGGTGCCGGCTTCCGCGTTGGTGACGTTCGCCAGGATCTGCGGCAGGTCCGGGAACACGCGCGTCGGGTCGGTCGTGGTCTGGTTCTGACCCGCCGGCGCGTAGAGGTTGGCGTTGAACACCGCGCGCGTGCCGAACTGGCGGAACAGCGGGCCGTCGACCTTGGTGTTGTTCGTCAGCGCAGTGGCTGCGCTGCCGCCGCGGTCGTTTTGCTCCCACATGTAGGTCACGGTGTCGCCATCGGGGTCGGTGGCGCTGCCCTTCAGCGCGAAGGGCGTGCGCAACGGGATGGTGAAGGCCGCAGGCGCCGTGACCACAGGGGCAGAGTTGCCTGTGGCGATGACTGTGCTGCCGCCGCGCGTGCTGGTGCTGCCCTTGGTGATCTCACCCACATAGCCGGTGCAACCGCCCGTGCAACCCACCAGTTCCAGGTTGGCCGCATTCACGCCAGCCAGCGCACCACCGAAACCGATGGTGAAGCCGGTGTCGGTGAGCCCGCTGATGGACACCGTGCCACCGGCCGGCCAGCCGGCGATGGCCTGCACCGCGGCCTGGATGCCCGCCGTGGTGAAGTTGGTGCCGCGCACGATGGGGGCCGAATCGGCACCGTTGTAGCGCAACACGAACTGCTGGCCGTTGGTGATGAAGTTCGTCAGCGCCGCCTGCTGCACCTCGGTGAGCTGCTGCTCGGCCGCACCGATGTGGGTGGTGATCTCGTCGAAGCTGCGCTGCGAGAAATACGGGTCGCTGTTGGCCTGCGTGTTGTCGGTGCCGCAGATGCCCGCGTAGGCCATGATCGAGGTGCCGCTGCCCGGCTCCACCGAGTTGGCTGCGCTGCGGTTGCCCGCGCAGACAGAGCTGTTGAACGTGTGGTTGCCGGCGAACTGGTGGCCGATTTCGTGGGCCACATAGTCGATCGCGAAGGCATCACCATCGGGCGAAGGCAGGCCCGTGCAGCCCTGCGCCTTGGCGGCCAGGCCCACCACGCCGAGGCTGGCGATGCCGCCACCGCCAGCGCCCACCGCGATGTGGCCGACGTCGAAGTTGCTGGCGCCGATCAGCAGGCCCACCACCGTGCGCGTGCGCGTCAGCACGGCGCTGGTGCAGTTGACGGAGGCCGTGGCGTAGCAGGAGGTGCCGCCGCAAGGCCCGTTGGGTTGCGAGAACTGCGCCGCGGTGTTCAGGTTCAGCACGTCGTTGTTGGCCACGAGCACCATGCGCACCGACAGCTCGTCTTCATAGACTTGGTTCACGCGGTTCATCAGCTGCACCTTGGCCGCCGTGACGTTGGCCGCGCCGAAGAAGGTGGCGTAGGCCGGGTCGGTGACCAGCGCCATGCGGTAGCTGCGCAGTTGGTTGCCCACCGAAGCCATCAGCGGCGAGCCGTCGGCCACCACTTCGTAGACGCTGGTGGTGGTGGTGCGACCGTCGCTGATGGTGACCTCGTAGCTGCCCGTGGCGCGGTAGGGGTCGGCCTTGAAGCTGGCGGAGAGCGTGCCGTCTTCACTGGCGGTGGCGTAGACGGTCTGGCGAGCCGATTGTTCGCCGGCCAGGCGCACGCTGAGCGTGACGGTGCTGTTGGGCGCGAAGCCCATGCCGTTGACCAGCACGTCGTTGCCGGCGTGGTACTTGCCGCGCGACAGCGACACCTGGGCCACGCGCAGCAGGCCTTCGCTGAAGTTCGTCACACGGGCCGGCAGATCGGCGCGGGCGTAGCTCGCGTAGACGCTCTCGTCACCGCGGAAGTAGGGCTCCACGTACCAGGCGCCCTTCGCCGAGCGCACGGACGCCTGCATGCCCAGCTGCGTGACGCTCAGGCGCAGCGAAGCGCTGGGGTCGTCGATGCCGCGGCCGCTGTAGGTCTTGATGTGCGGATGCTTCGCGGCCAGACCGGGTTCCATGATGGGCGAGTCGACCACGCTGAAACGCTGGAAGCCGCCTGCCGGATCGGGCAGCACCATCACCAGCGGGGTCTGGCGCGCGGCCGCACTGAACTCGGCCGGGGCGCCCTGCAGCAGCCCGCCCAGGCTGGCGCGATCGAGCGTGACGGTACGCATCTTTGTGGCCTTCACCGCCACCTCGGCACCCCGTGCCGACGCAGCCACGCCACGCACGTCTTGCCAGAAGGCGCGCGACGGATGCGCCGCAGCCGTGGCAGCCGCCACGGGCGTGGCGCGGCTGTTGCTGGCCGTGCCTCGCGCCTGGGCGCTGACGTCTTGCGGCGCAGCAACGCCCAGCGTCAAGACGGCGGCCGAAGCCAATGCGCCCAAGGGCATGACGGACTTGCGTGACATCTTCATCGGGGATCCTCTGCGGGGCCTGCAGCAACCTGGGCCCTCCTGGAGGCCGGATGCCGGGCGGTTGGGAAAGTACGGCCATGCGGTCTTGCGGCGCATGGCATGGATGGAATCCTGCGTTGCGGGCGGCTCCATGCCTTATCGGGGTAATGCCGCAAACGCAGCGGATACCGCAGGCGCACACTGCGCCGTGGTCTCCACCCATTCACTATGACTCGCAGCGCCTCCAACATCTACGCTCTCGGCACCTTCCCCCCCTCATTCAGGGGTCGCGTTCACCCGCCGAGCGCGAGCTTTCGCAAGGTCCTGGGCCTGTGTCTGATGCTGCTGTGCAGCGTGACCGCCAGCGCGCTGACACCGCCTCACCCACCCCTTGCCGAGGGCCGCACGGCCATGACGCCGAACACACCCGCCCGCACTGCACCGGCGCCCGCACCCAGCGCGGCGAGCATCCAACACGTGAGCCTGGAACGCGACTGCCACGGCTGCGCCAGCGCGCTGCGGCTCGAACTGCCCCGCGGCGGCCCAGCCGTGGCCCACCGCGTCGGCAAGGCCCGGCACCGCACCGCCGACAGCAGCACCAGCGCCGCCCTGCCCGCCGCAGAGTTCGACGCCTTGGCGCAGGCGTTGGTGGCGGCAGGCTTCTTCGCCATGGCAGCGAGCTACGAGGACGAAACCCTGGCCGACGGCGCCTGGACGCGCCTGACGGTGCGACACGCCAGCGGTGAACACAGCGTCTTCCGCCGTGAAGACGCCGGCCCAGAGGCCTTGAAAGCGCTCGAAGCCTCGCTCGACGCCCTGGTGGCGCGGCTGCGCTTCGTGCCAGACACGCGTTAGCTTCATCCCCTGAATGCGGGGTTCAGGAGCGCCAGACTGCGACAGCGGCCGGCAGAGGTGACACCATCCAACATCGACATCAGGTGCGGCGGCCGACAGGCCCTGTACTTCAACACCCAGACAGCCACGCAGGGAGCCCCGCGGATGAACATGGTGAAGCTGAGCAAACAAACGCTGCTTGCAGCCGCTCTCGGTCTGGCCGCCTGGGGCAGTGCCCAGGCGCAGGCCACGGTATCGCTGAACGTTACGCCCAACCCGGTCAACGTCGGCAGCACGGTGCAGGTGTCGGTGAACATCACCGGCGCACTCGACCTCTACGCCTACCAGTTCTCGCTGCTCTTCAACCCTGCGGTGCTGCAAGCCACGGGCAGCAGCGACGGCAGCTTCCTGTCTGGCGGCGGCACGGTCTTCTTCGTGCCCGGCGCGATCGACAACACGGCCGGCAGCATCAGCTTCACGGCGGGCACGTTGCTGGGCTTGCTGCCTGGCGTCAACGGCAACGGCACGCTGGCCACGCTGAACTTCAACGTCGCGGGCCTGGGTGCCAGCGCGCTGAACTTCGCCGATGGCGTGCTCGTGAACTCCGAACTCGGTGATCTGCCCGCGCAGTTCGTCGGCGGCTCGGTGCTGGCCGTGCCGGAACCCGGCACCTGGCTGATGCTGGGCTTGGGCCTGGCGGCCGTGGCCGGTGCAGCGCGCCGCCGCAGCGCCTGAAACAACACCCCCCCTGAAGAACCGGCCCTCGCGGCCGGTTTTTTTTGTGCCCGGCCGCGAACGGGCCCGGGTTCTGTCAGTCAGCGCCCTGCGGCAGCCTCGGCTTGACCCACACCCAGGCGACGATGCCGATCGCCATCAAGCCCAGCGACGTGACCGCCAACGCGATCGGGCTGTGCATCACCAGCGGCACGAGCAAACCCGCCACTGCAGCATTGGCCAGGCTGCCGATGCAGGACTGCACCGAACTGGCCATGCCGCGGCGCTCGGGCACCTGGTCCAACGTCATCAGCGTGACCACCGGCACCATCAGCGACCAGCCGAAGGAGAACACCGCCACCGGCAGCATCGCCCAGGCCCAGTGCGGCTCGAACAGCAGGTTCAGCGTCACGTTCACCACCGAGGTGACGAGCATGATCACGAAGCCGTGGCGGATCTGGTGGCGCGGCTTGATGCGGCCGGCCAGGCGGCCTGAGAGCGCCGCGCCGCCCATGATGCCGCTGATGGTCAGCACGAAGAACCAGAAGAACTGCGTCGGCCCCAGCGCCAGGTGCTCGCCCAGGAAGACAGGCGCCGCCAGCACGTAGAGGAACATGCCGTTGAAGGGGATGCCGCTGGCCAGCACCAGCGCCATGAACTGCGGGCTCTTGGCCATCTGCCAGTAGCCGCGCATCAGGTGGCCCGCCTCGAAGGGCTGGCGCGCCTGCACGTGCAACGTCTCGGGCAGCCAGCGCCACATGCTGGCCAGCAGCACCGCGCCCAGCAGCACCAGCAGCCAGAAGATGGCGTGCCAGTCGGTGTGCGCGTAGAGGAAGCCGCCGATCATTGGCGCCACCGCCGGTGCAATGCCGAAGTAGATGGTCACCTGCGACATCACCCGCTGCGCATCGGCCGGCGGGAACATGTCGCGGATGATGGCGCGCGAGACCACCATCCCCGCCCCGGCCGACATGCCCTGCAGCGCGCGGAAGAACACCAGCTGGCCGATGGTCTGGCTGAGCGCGCAGCCCAGCGAAGCCAGCGTGAACAGCGCCACCCCGGCCAGCACCACGGGCCGGCGGCCCAGGCTGTCGGACAGCGCGCCGTGGAACAGGTTCATCACCGCGAAGCCCAGCAGGTAGCTCGACAGCGTCTGCTGCATCTGCACCGGCGTGGCGCCCAGCGAGGTGGCGATGCCCGAGAAGGCGGGCAGGTAGGTGTCGATCGAGAACGGCCCCAGCATGCCCAGACAGGCCAGCAGCAGGGCCAGCGTCCAGCGGGGGCCGGGCCACAGGAGCTTGGCGTCGGGGTTCATCGGGGCGGGGTCAAGCAGGGCAGTTTAGGCGCGAGCCTGGCTTTCGGTGCTTCAATGCAGCCATGCCCACCGAACACCACCCCCGCCGGCGCGCCGTGCTGGTGGCCGCCGCCGCCACGGCCTTGGCCGGGCCCGCGCTGGCTTCATCGCGCCGGGCCTTGGCCGAGATGACCGAAGGCCCCTTCTACCCGCCACGGGCCTGGCGCGAGGCCTGGCCCGACCAGGACGCCGACCTCTCGCGCGTGCGAATGGGCGAGCAGCTGCTGCAGGCACAGGGCGAACACCTGGGCGTTGAACTCGTGGTGGCCGACACCGCGGGCCGGCTCATCGACCAGGCCGAGATCGAGATCTGGCAGTGCGATGCGCTGGCCCACTACCGCCACCCGCGCGTGAAGGCCGAACCCGGCCGCTTCGACCCCGGTTTCCAGGGCTTCGGCGCCACACGCAGCGGCGCGCAGGGCATGGCGCGGCTGCGCACCATCAAACCCGTGCCCTACCCTGGGCGCACGCCGCACATCCACTTCAAGCTGCGGCATGCGAGCTTCGGCGAGCTGACCTCGCAGCTCTTCGTGTCGGCCGACCCGGGGAACGAAAGCGACTTCCTGTGGCGCCGCCTGAAGACGGCCGACCGCGCCGGGCTGACGATGGCGCTGCAGCCCGCCACGCTGGACAACGGCCTGCGCTGGATGGCGCGCCACACGCTGGTGGTGCCGGCCTGAGACCGGGGCCGCCGCGCGAGGCGGCGTGCCGGCAAAAGTGTGAAGTCAGCCGATAGGCCGGATTCTGTGCAGCCGGCCTTCTTGCGAAAGCCGGCCGTGACCGCCATTCCTCTGGGCCGGAAGTCGCCTCCCGGCTCGGTGCTACCTACCCGCACACTCCTCGGGCCGAGTCAACGTGTGCCTACTTGGTATTGCTGCGCGTAGAGATTGCCCGTTTCACCCGAACTGAATCGGCTCGTCTCTGTTGCTCTGATCCTCACCTCGCGGTGGACAGCCGTTGGCTGCTACGCCGCCCTGTGCAGTCCGGACCTTCCTCCAGTGCCGTGTTTCCACGCTCGCACCAGCGGCGGTCTGGCTGACTTCACACGCGGATTATCCGTCCCGCGCGCCTACACTCCCGGCCCTTCGATAGCCCTGGTTGTTGTAGGACCATCTGCGCATGAACCCGACCTCCCCCGCCGCCGCGCCCACCGCCCCCCGCTGGCGCTGGCTGCCGCCGATGAACAGCCCGCGCTACTACGTGATGCTGGCGCTGCTGGGCATCTTCATCCTCGGCCCGCTGGGCGGAGTGACGGCCTCGTACATGAACTTCAGCATCGGCTTCTTCGTCGGCGGGCAGGTGCTGGCGGGCATCCTGGGCTCCACGGTCACCTTCGGCTACGGGCCCGAAGGCAAGCACGGCGCCAACTACATGCAGACGGCCGCTGCCTCGGTGGCCGGCATGGCTGGCATGGGCGTGCTGATCCAGGCCATGGTGTGGATGGGCCTGCCGCAACCGCCGCTGTGGCAGCTGATGCTCTTCATGGGCGCCATCGGCATGTTCGGCGCCGGCGTCGGCATGCTCTACACGCCGATCCTCGTCGACCGGCTGCAGTTGACCTTCCCCTCGGGCCTGGCGGTGGCCAACATCCTGCGCGCGCTCACCGACCCCGTGCTGCTGCGCCGGTCCATCGCGCGGCTGGGCTCGGGCATGGGCCTGGGCGTGATCGGCGGCCTGGGCGCGGCCAAGCTGGCCTTCCTGGGCGCCATTGAACTGTCCACGTCCACGCTGGGCGCCGGCCTGCTGGTGGGCGCCCGCATCGGCGTGGCGGCGCTGGTGGCCGGGCTCACGGGCACGCTGCTCATTCCCTACTTCATCAGCATCGGCTGGCTGCAGGCGGGAGAGCCCTTCCGCAAGATCACCTTCCTCATCGGCCTCGGTCTGATCATGGGTGCGGCGCTGCTCGACATCGGGCAGATCCTGGCGCAGGCCTGGCGGCAGTGGCGCAGCCCGCCGGCCGAACGCGTGGCCGTGCCGCCGCAACCCGACTGGCAGCGCACGCATTTCGGCCGGCTGATCGCGTGGATCATCTTCTGGGGCGCGGTGCTGGTGTGGGTGGGCGCCAGCGTGCTGAACCAGCCGGTGTTCTTCATGGCCTTCGCGATGGTGCTGGTCTTCCTGTTCGCGATGGTCAACGGCATCTCGCTGGGCATCAGCGACAGCAACCCCATCAGCTCGGCCTTCGTCACCGCCGTGGTGCTGATGGCGGCGTTGGGCCTGAAGGACCCGACCGTGGGCCTGATGGCCGGCGGCATCCTGCTCGTGGCCTGCAGCGTGGCCGGCGACATGCAGCAAGACCGCAGCACCGGCTGGCGCCTGGGCACACCGCGCACCATCCAGTTCCGCTTCCAGGTGCTGGGGCTGGTGGTGGGCGCGGTGATGACGGTGGCCTTCGCGCAACTGTTCATGACGGCCTACCCCGTGCTCTCGCTCGACCAGACCGTGATGAAGGCCGACGAGCAGCCCTCGCAATGGGTCTCGGCCATGACCTACAAGTTCGTGGGCGCGCTGCGCAGCCTGACCGACGACAAGCCCTACCAACGCTGGGCCATCGTCATCGGCGTGGCCATCGGCCTGGGCGTGCAGATCGTGCGCAAGCTGGTCTTCGGCAGCGCGGCCTACCAAAGCTGGGCGCAGCGCAACGCCGGCACGCGCGCGGCCGATTTCGCACTCGACGCCATCGTGCTGCCCAGCCCCTATGCCTATTCCTTCGGCACCTTCCTGGGCCTGGCCACCTCGGCCTGGTTCGCTTTGGGCGGCGTGATCGCCAGCACCGTGGACACCCTGCGCCACCGCGGCGGGCAGAAGACAGAAGACGACGCGCTGCCGGCCGACATGAGCACTGTCTCGCTGGTGGGCGGCGGGCTGATCGCGGGCGATGCGCTGGCGGCGCTGGGGCTGGGGCTGGTGGGCCTGCTGGCGATGGTGGCAGGCTGAAGCGCCAGCCGCCCCTTCAGGCCATGGCCGTGAGGGCTTGCATCGCGAGCGCCGCGGGGGCGTAGGTCGCCGAAGGCATGCGCAGCGCCCCGGTCACCGGCGGCACCTGCGCCGCCAGCAGCAGCAGGCCCTCGACGCTGCGCGTGCCCAGCTTGGCGCGGATGGACGAGATCTGGGTGCGCACCGTGCTGAGGGCCACGGCATGCTCGCGGGCGATCTCGATGGGCCGGGCCTCGCGCATCAGGGCTGCCAGCACGCGGCGCTCGGCCAGCGTCAGGCCGTAGCTGCTGGCCAGCATCTCCAGGCCCAGGTCCGAGCAGGGCTGGCGCCGGCCGAGCACCAGCAGGGCCAGGGGCTCGTCCGCCTCCGGCAGCGCCAGGGGCAGCACCGACACCATCAACTGGTCGCCCGCGGCGGCCAGGCGCACCATGCCGCGGCGGCCCCGCTGCAGGGCCAGCCGCAGGGCGCCGTCCAGATCGCCGCTCACGCCTGGCGCTCGGCTCAACGTGTCGCTTTGGCGTTGCAGCAGGTGCTGGCTGGCCAGTTCCTGCCCAGCGGCATGGTTGGCGAAATGGATGACGCCGCGCTCGTCGCAGACGATCAGGCCGCACTCGATCTGGTCGAACAGCGCCAGCGGCAGTTGGGCACGAAAGCCGGACGCAGGCTCGGGGCGGCGGCTGGCGTGGGCGGCGGGGTACTCGATCTGCAGGTTCATGCACAACTCCTGGATGGTTGTTCGACCCGCCGGTTTGGCAGGTTCGCGGGCATGCGAATGTTTCGCGCTGCCCTGCTGTGCACTGTGTCGAAGCCGCCGCGGCAAGTCCTTTAGCTGCAGGTCCGTTGGCGCTAAGCCTTGCTAAGACTTCCTAAACGCGCCGCGCTGCCTCAGATCGACATCTTCTGCCGCACGCCCTCGGCTTCCATGTCGGCGCCGCGGCCGCGCTGCACGATCTCGCCGCGCTCCATCACCAGGTACTGGTCGGCCAGCTCGGCAGCAAAGTCGTAGTACTGCTCCACCAGCACGATGGCCATGGTCTTGCGGTCGGCCAGCATGCGGATGACGCGGCCGATGTCCTTGATGATGCTGGGCTGGATGCCCTCGGTGGGCTCGTCCAGCATCAGCAGCTGCGGGCCGGCGGCCAGGGCGCGCGCAATGGCCAGTTGCTGCTGCTGCCCGCCCGAAAGATCACCGCCGCGGCGGTGCAGGAACTGCTTGAGGATGGGAAACAGCTCGAAAAGCTCGGCCGGGATGGCTGTGCCGCCAGGCTTGACGGCCAGACCCATGCGCAGGTTCTCTTCCACCGTCAGGCGGCCGAAGATCTCGCGGCCCTGGGGCACGTAGCCGATGCCGCGCTTGACGCGTTCGTAGCTCGGGGCCTTGGTGATGTCTTGGCCGGCGAGCTTCACGGACCCGGTCTTCACGGGCACCACACCCATCAGACTCTTGAGCAGCGTGGTCTTGCCCACGCCGTTGCGGCCCAGCACCACCGTCACCTCGCCCAGGCGCGCCTCGAAACCGAGGTTGCGCAGGATGTGGCTGCCGCCGTAGTACTGGTTCAGGCCCTCGACCTGAAGCACCGGGCTGGTGGTGTCAGCGGCCAAGATAGACCTCCACCACTTTCTCGTTGGCCTGCACGTCGCTCAGCAAGCCCTCCGCGAGCACGCTGCCCTCGTGCAGCACCGTCACCTTCTTGCGTCCCTGCGTGAGCTGGTCGACGAACTTCATGTCGTGCTCCACCACCACCAGGCTGTGCTTGCCTTCCAGCGTCAGGAAGAGCTCGGCGGTGCGCTCGGTTTCTTCGTCGGTCATGCCGGCCACGGGTTCGTCCAGCAGCAGCAGCTTCGGGTCCTGCATCAGCAGCATGCCGATCTCCAGCCACTGCTTCTGGCCGTGGCTCAGCAGCCCGGCCGTGCGCTGCACCTCGGGCTGCAGGTGGATGAGCTTCAGCACTTCTTCGATACGGCCCAACTGCTCACTGCCGAGTCGGTGGAAGAGCGCGGCGCGCACGCCGCGGTCGGCCTTCAACGCGAGTTCGAGGTTCTCGAAGACGCTGAGCTGCTCGTACACCGTGGGCTTCTGGAACTTGCGGCCCACGCCGATCTGCGCGATCTGCGGCTCGGAGAGGCGCAGCAGGTCGACGTTGCTGCCGAAGAAGACGGTGCCGCTGTCGGGCCGCGTCTTGCCGGTGATGCAATCCATCATCGTCGTCTTGCCCGCGCCGTTGGGGCCGATGATGCAGCGCAGTTCGCCCACATTGATGGTGAGCGACAGCTTGTTCAGCGCGCGAAAGCCGTCGAAGCTGACGGTGATCTCGTCCACATACAGCGCCACGCCCTGGCCGAAGTAGACCTGCTCGCCTTCCACCACGCTGGTGGTCTTGCTGCGGTAGGCAGCCAGCTTGGCGGCGCCGGCCTCCATCAGGTCGGGCGTCATGCGCGGTCCTCCGGCCTGCGGCTGCGCAGCTTGGCGAAGAGGCCGATGAGGCCCTGCGGCAGGAAGAGCGTGACGGCGATGAACAGCGCGCCCAGGAAGAACAGCCAGTACTCCGGAAACGCCACCGTGAACCAGCTCTTCGCACCGTTGACGAAAAACGCGCCGAGGATGGGCCCGATCAGCGTGGCCCGGCCGCCCACCGCCGCCCAGATGGCGATCTCGATGCTGGCCGCCGGGCTCATCTCGCCGGGGTTGATGATGCCCACCTGCGGCACGTAAAGCGCGCCGGCCACGCCGCACATCACGGCGCTCAGCGTCCAGATGCTGAGCTTGTAGGCCACGGGGTTGTAGCCGGTGAACATCACGCGCGTCTCGGCGTCGCGGATGGCCTGCAGCACGCGCCCGTACTTGCTCTGCACGATGAAACGCGCCATCAGGAAGAAGCCGATGAGCACCACCCCGGTGATGACGCACAGCGTCACGCGCATGCCGGCGGTGGTGATGGGCACATCGAGGATGCGCTTGAAATCGGTGAAGCCGTTGTTGCCGCCGAAGCCGGTTTCATTGCGGAAGAACAGCAGCATGGCAGCGAAGGTGAGTGCCTGCGTGATGATGCTGAAGTACACGCCCTTGATGCGGCTGCGGAAAGCGAAGTAACCGAACACGAAGGCCAGCAAGCCCGGCACCAGCACCACCAGCAGCATCTGCGCGACGAAGCTGTCGCTGACGGCCCAGTGCCACGGGAACTCCTTCCAGTTCAGGAAGACCATGAAGTCGGGCATCTCGCTCTTGTACTGGCCGTCGGTGCCGATCTGGCGCATGAGGTACATGCCCATCGCGTAGCCGCCCAGGGCGAAGAAAAGACCGTGGCCGAGCGAGAGGATGCCGGTGTAGCCCCAGATCAGGTCCATGGCCAGCGCGCAGATGGCGTAGCAGAGGATCTTGCCCAGCAGCGTGACGTAGAAGTCGCTCAGGTGCAGCGCGCTGCCTTCGGGCACCATCAGGTTGAGCACCGGCACCAGCACCGTGATCACCACCACGGCCGCCAGCACCGCGGCCCAGCCCTTGGCGCCGAGCAGCGAGTGCTTCGGCGCGAAAGTCGCGTCAGGCAGCGCACTCATTCAGCGCTCCGGCCCTTGAGGGCGAAGATGCCTTGCGGCCGTTTCTGGATGAAGGCCACGATGAAGAGCAGCACCATGATCTTGGCCAGCACCGCGCCCTGCCAGCCTTCGAGCACCTTGTTCATCAGCCCCAGGCCCAGGCCCGCGTAGACCGTGCCGGCGATCTGCCCCACGCCGCCCAGCACCACCACCATGAAGCTGTCGACGATGTAGCCCTGGCCCAGATCCGGCCCCACGTTGCCCACCTGGCTGAGCGCACAGCCCGCCAGGCCGGCAATGCCGGCGCCCAAGGCGAAAGCGTAGGTGTCCACACGCGCGGTGTTCACGCCCACGCAGGCGGCCATGCGGCGGTTCTGCGTGACACCGCGCACGAAGAGGCCCAGGCGCGTCTTGCCGATCAGCAAGGCCATGCCCAGCAGCACCAGCGCCGCGAAAGCCAGGATCGCCAGGCGGTTGTAGGGCAGCACGAGGTTGGGCAGCACCTGCACGCCGCCACTGAGCCAGCTCGGGTTCTCGACGCCGACGTTCTGCGCGCCGAAGAGCGTGCGCACGCACTGCATGAGGATGAGGCTGATGCCCCAGGTGGCCAGCAGCGTCTCCAGCGGCCGGCCGTAGAGGAAACGGATGACGCTGCGCTCCATGGCCGCACCCACCAAGGCGCTGGCGAGAAAACTCAAGGGGATGGCTGCCAGGATGTAGGCATCGAAGAAGCCCGGCAGGTATTGGCGGAACAGGTTCTGAACGGCCCAGGTGGCGTAGGCGCCGATCATGATCAGTTCGCCGTGCGCCATGTTGATGACGCCCATCAGCCCGTAGGTGATGGCCAGGCCCAAGGCGGCCAGCAGCAGGATGCTGCCCAGGCTCACGCCCGTGAACAGCAGGCCCAGTCGCTCGCCCCAGGCCAGGCGCGCGTTGACGGTGTCCAGCGTGCGCTGCAGTGCGGCCTTGACCTCGCCGTCTTCCTCGGCGGCCAGGCGCTCGATGAGCAGGCCCTTGACGGAAGGCTGGTCGCTGTCGGCCAGCAGTTGCGCGGCGGCCAGGCGCTGAGCCTTGTCGCTGCTGGCGATCAGCGCGGTGGCCTTCAGCATCGCCAGCGCGGCGCGGATTTCGGGGTCGGTCTCGCTCTTGGCGGCTTTCTCGAAGAGCGCGAGCTTGCCTTCGTCGGCCTGCTCCTTCAGTTCCACCACGGCCTTCAGGCGCACGGCGCGATCGGGGGAGAACAGGTTCAGCGCGGAGAGTGCGGCTTCGAGTTCGCGGCGCACGCGGTTGGGGTTGACCACGTCTTCGGCATCGGCCGGCAGCGTGGCTGCGGCGCCGCTGGCCGCATCGGTCACCTGATCACCGCGCACGATGTAGACCTTGCCGCCGGCGAGCTTCACCTCGTCGGCCAGCAGGGCCTGCACGTAGGCGGCCAGGGCCGGGTCGGCGGCCAGCACCACCTCGTTCAACGCAGCGATGCGGTCGTCGCTCTCGCCCTGCGCGATGCGCAAGGTCTGGTCCGGGCTCAGCGCCAGCGCCGAGCCCGCCCAGAACAGACACCACAGCGCTGCGCACACCGTGCGCAGCAGCTTCACCGGCTTACTTCTTCGCGGCGACGACCGGCTCGTCCTTCTTGCCCTTGTTCTCGGGGATGTACGGGCTCCAGGGCTGGGCCTTCACCGGGCCCTTGGTCTTCCACACCACGTTGAACTGGCCGTCGGCCTTGATCTCACCGATGAACACGCTCTTGTGCAGGTGGTGGTTCTTCTCGTCCATCTTGCTGACGATGCCCGAGGGCGCCTTGACCGTCTGGCCGGCCATCGCGGCGATGACCTTGTCGGTGTCGGTGCTCTTGGCCTTGGTGACGGCCTGCGCCCACATGCGGAAGCCGATGACGCTGGCTTCCATCGGGTCGTTCGTCAGCGGCTTGTCCTTGTGGCCGGCGATGCCCTTGGCCTTGGCGTAGGCGCTCCACTGCTTGATGAACTCGTCGTTGCTCGGGTTCTTGATGCTCTGGAAGTAGTTCCAGGCGGCCAGGTGGCCCACCAGCGGCTTGGTGTCCACGCCGCGCAGTTCTTCTTCACCCACCGAGAAGGCCACCACCGGCACGTCGGTCGCCTTCAGGCCCTGGTTGCCCAGCTCCTTGTAGAAGGGCACGTTGCTGTCGCCGTTGATGGTGGAGACCACCGCCGTCTTCTTGCCCTCGGCCGCGAACTTCTTGATCTTGGCGATGATGCTCTGGTAGTCAGAGTGGCCGAAGGGGGTGTACTCCTCCATGATGTCGCTGTCGGCGACGCCCTTGCTCTTCAGGAAGGCGCGCAGGATCTTGTTGGTGGTGCGCGGGTAGACGTAGTCGGTGCCCAGCAGCACGAAGCGCTTGGCGCTGCCGCCGTCCTTGCTCATCAGGTATTCCACGGCGGGGATGGCCTGCTGGTTGGGCGCGGCACCCGTGTAGAACACGTTCTTGCTGAGTTCTTCACCCTCGTACTGCACGGGGTAGAAGAGCAGGCCGTTGAGCTCTTCGACGACCGGCAGCACGCTCTTGCGCGAGACGCTGGTCCAGCAGCCGAAGATGACGGCGACCTTGTCCTTGCTGATGAGCTGGCGGGTCTTTTCGGCGAAGAGCGGCCAGTTCGAGGCCGGGTCCACCACCACGGGTTCGAGCTTCTTGCCCAGCAGGCCGCCCTTGGCGTTGATGGCCTCGATCTCCATCAGGATGGTGTCCTTGAGCACCGTCTCGCTGATGGCCATGGTGCCGGAGAGCGAGTGCAGCACGCCGACCTTGATGGTCTCCTGCGCGAAGGCGCTGGTGCTGAGGCCGAAGGTGGCAGCGGCGGCGGCCGCGGCGATGAGGGTCTTGCCGACGTGGCGGCGGGTGGTGGTCATGGTCTCTCGCTCCTGGCTGTGGTTGGGGTGGTGAATGCCCAGGAGGATGCGGGGCCGGCCCCGCGCGAGAAATACGCCGGACGGCGTATGGGTGCGGCTGTTGGTCGGATCTGACCGGCTCTGGCCGGCTCAGGCCTCGGCCGGGTTGCCCGCCTTCGCGGCCTGCACCGCCTGCATCGCCTGGGCCAGCCCCCAGTCCATGCTCTGCGCGTGCACCGGGAACCACTGCGCCAGCGCCGGCACCAGCGCGCCCACCACGGCCACGTCGCCCTGCTGCAACAGGCGGCGCTGCACCTCGTGCACCAGCTCCAGCACCTGCCGGTGCTCCTTGCCGTGGCAGTGGTCGGCGCCAAAGCCGATCTCCTGCAGCCAGCGCTCTTCTTGCGCGAAGTGCGCTTCGGTGTGCTGCACGAAGGCGTCCAAGGCCGTGGCCACCTGGGTGGCGTCGCCGCCCAGCGCGGCTTCCACGCCGGCCAGCAGCTCGACGA
This sequence comes from Rubrivivax sp., assembly GCA_051861265.1. Classification (GTDB taxonomy): domain Bacteria; phylum Pseudomonadota; class Gammaproteobacteria; order Burkholderiales; family Burkholderiaceae_C; genus Rubrivivax. The sequence continues at coordinate 281,606 of JBHYDA010000004.1, read as the reverse complement.
ACTCGCGGTGCGTGTCGTCGATCTCGGGTTGTTGCAGGGCGAGGGCGTCGGACCAGGTGAGCGCGGGCATCGTCGTCAGGGAAGAGCGCGGCCGAAAGGGTGCCGCCGCCGCATTCTGCCCAGGTCGCGCCGGCTAAGCTCAGGGCCTGCGTTCTTGTCCATGCCGATGCCCCCAGCCCCAAGCCACCCCGGTTTCCTGCGCACCCTGTCGGCCCGTTACGACCTGCAGGCGCTGGAGCCGCCGCTGCCGTTGGCCGAACCGGCGCTGCAGGCGGCCCAGGCGCGCGCTGACTGGCCGGCCTTGCTGGCCTGGTGTCACCAGACTGCGCAGTGGGCCGTGCACACCCTGCCAGGCGACACCGGCCCGGCCGGCGCAGACCTGGCCCACGCCCTGTGCCTGGTGGTGGATGGCAGCCTGCAACTGCGCGCCTGCCGCGGCACCGCCGCCCGGCTGGCCCTGCGGCTGCGCACCAAGTTCAACGATGTGGCGGTGTGGCGCCCTCGCCAGCCCACCGACCCCTGGGACGCCGGCTGGCTGCGCCCCGGCAGCGGCGGTCTGCAGGCGCTGCGGCAGTTCACGCCCCGCCGGCCCACGCTGCTGGTGGCGGGCCCGGCGCTCGGCATGGCGCACCAGCAAGAAGCCCAGGCGGTGTTGCTGGCGCGGCTGGCCCAGGCACCGCACCCGATGCGGCTGCTGGTGCTGCAGGCTTGAGACCCGCTGCGCTTCAGGCCGCCAGCTCGGCGTCCGGCGCACCGGCCATCACCACCTGGTCACGGCCGCGGCGCTTGGCCTCGTAGAGCGCAGCGTCGGCGGCGCGCAGCCAGGCCTCGACATCGCGCACCGCCGCCAGCGCGCTGACGCCGATGCTCACCGTCAGTGGCTCGGCACCCAGCAGCCCGCTGCCGGCCACGCGCTGCCGCAGCGCCTCGGCCACCTGCTGCGCATCGGCCTCGGAAGCGCGCGGCAGCAGCAGCATGAACTCCTCACCGCCGGTGCGGAACAGCAGATCGCCCAGGCGCTGGCGCGAGCCGATCAGGCGCACCAGGCCCTTGAGCACCTCGTCGCCGCGGCCGTGCCCGTGGCGGTCGTTGATGCGCTTGAAGTGGTCGACGTCGATGGCCAGCAGCACCGGGCCGGGGCCCGGCGCGGCTTGCGCGGGCAGGCTCAGGTTGTCGAGTTGCGCCTGCAGGTGGCGGCGGTTGTAGCAGCCGGTCAGCGGGTCGGTGATGGCCTGCAGCATCAGCGTCTTCTGCAGTTGCCCGATGAGCCGCAGCACCATCAGGATCATCAGCAGCACGAAGGCCAGCGAGAACAGCACCCGCAGCGCCAGCCCGGTGCCCAGCGTCAACTGCGCCATCACGCACACGGGCACCACCAGCAGGCCGCAAAACAACAGCGCCCTGCGGTGCGGCAGTGCGAAGAACAGCAGGAAGAGCATGGGGTAGGACCACACCAGGCCCGGCATGCCTTGCAGGTAGGTGGACGTGAGGATGGCCGCGATGAGCAGCACCGCCAGCAGTTCGAAGGGCACCAGCGGTGTCTGCGCCGCGCGCAGCCGCGCCGCGTTGCGCAGCAACAGCAGCGACACCGCGGCGTTCAGCAGCACCATGGCCAGGTTGCCCTGCAGCAGGTGCACCCCGCCCGTGGCGGCGATGGCCCAACCCCCCAGGCGACAGAACCGCGCGACCAGGCTCCCGCGGTGCTCCGCGAGCACGTCGTGGTCGATCTGCAACGTCTGCGCCCAAGCGCGCCAAGGCCTCATCGCAGCGTTTTCGGCAGAACGCCGGTTTTCTGTAACGGCGCCAGCTCAGCTGCGCGAGAGCTCGCGCACCCGCTGCAGCGCCATGGCCGCCGCGGCCGTGCGCGTTTCAACACCCAGCTTTTCATAGATGCGCTCCAGGTGTTTCTTCACGGTGGCCGGGCTGCTGCCCAGGATGTCCCCGATGTCGCGGTTGGTCTTGCCCTTGGCCACCCAGTAAAGCACCTCGCTTTCGCGCAGCGTCAGGCCGAAAGCCTGCATCGTGGCTTCCACGGTCGCCGCGTCGCTCACCTCGCGCAGCACCACCAGCCAGTCTTCGTCCACCGTGCGGCCCTGCAGCGTGGCCACCAGCTGGCGCGCGCCGCGCGCGGTGCTGAGTGGGCGCACCTCACGACCGGCGGCGGCGTCGAGCAGCCACGCATGCAGCGGCGCAGGCAGTTGGTCGGGCACGGCGTCGAAGTAGGCCGGCAGCCACTGGCGGGCCAGCGGCGTCTGCCACACCAGGCGCGGCGCATCGGCCGGCGCGGCGCCCAGGCGCACGGCGATGGTGGCGTGGCCGTAGGCGTCGAGCGCGTTGCGCGCCTGCCGCGCCTGGCGCGCGGCCTGCATGTGCGCGGCCATGCGCGCCAGCACCTCGGGCGCACGGATGGGCTTGGTGACGTAGTCCACCCCGCCGGCCTCGAAGGCCGCCAGCACGTGCTCGGTCTCGGTCAGCCCGGTCATGAAGACGATGGGGATGTGCGCCGTCTCGGGCCCGGCCTTCAGGCGCCGGGCGACCTCGAAGCCGTCGATGCCGGGCATCACCGCGTCCAGCAGCACGATGTCGGGGTCGGCCTGCGCGGCGCGTTGCAGCGCACGCGCGCCGTCGGTGGCCACCAGCACGGTGTAGCCGGCGGCGTCCAGCGCGTCGTGCAACACGGCCAGGTTGTCGGGTACGTCGTCGACGATCAGCACCACGCCGGCACTGCGCGCACGGCCCAGGGGATCGGCAACGGGCAGGCCGTCGGGCGGCAGCTGTGGATCAGGCGGGTTCGGCACGGGCAAGGGCAAGCTCGATCTGGGCCTGCAGGCCTTCGAACTGGAAGGCCTGCGCCAGCGCCCGCACGGACGCCAGCCAAGCCCCGCATTCTGGCCGTTCGGTCTCGATGCGCGCCAGCGCCTGCTGCACACCGCGCGGGTAGCCCAGGCTCACCATCTCCTGCAGCGCCAGCAGCTGCGCACGCGTGGGCAGCGCCGCATCGGCCACTGCGGCAGCGGGCGGCGCCGGCGCAGGCGAGGCCGCCGCCAGCCACTGCAGCCCCAGGTGCTGGCCCAGCCAGTCGAGCAGCTCATCGAAGCGCACAGGTTTGGTGATGAAGTCGGTGGCCTCGATGCCGCAGTCGTTCTCCAGTCCCTTGTCGAAGGCATTGGCCGAAACGATGGCCACCGGCGCATCGCTCAGGCCTTGCGCGCGCAGCGTGCGGATGGTCTGCCAGCCATCGATGCCCGGCATGGCCAGGTCCATCAGGATGCCGTGCACCGGCGCTGGCGGCTCGGCGCTGCGGGCCTCCTGCAACAGCGCCAGCGCAGCCTGGCCCGAGCCGGCTTCCAGCACATCGAAACCCAGGGCCTGCAGGCGGCGCGCCAGCAGCGTGCGGTCGACCTCTTCGTTGTCCACCACCAGCAGGCGGCGGCGCGCCCCCTCGTAGCCGCTGCGCACCGGGCGCGGGCCGGGCACGCGCTGGCCACGCAGTTCGGGCAGGAAGAGGCGCACGCGGAAGACCGTGCCCTCGCCCAGCTTCGTGCTGACGGTGAGCTCGCCGCCCATCAGGTCGGTGAGCATCTTCGCGATGGTCAGGCCCAGGCCCGTGCCGCCCCCCGGGGCTGCGCCGGCGCTGCCCGGCTGGCCGCCGCGCGAGAAGGGCTCGAAGATGCGCTCCAGGTCTTCGGGCGCGATGCCGGGGCCGGTGTCCTCGATCTCGAACACCGCCATGTCGCGCAGGTGCGCCGCGCGGAAGGCCACGCGCCCGCGCTGCGTGAACTTCACGGCGTTGCCCAGCACGTTGATGAGGATCTGCGTCAGCCGCCGCTCGTCGGCCCGCACCAGCACCGGCGCGCCCTCGATGTCGTGCTCGAAGCGCAGGCCCTTGTGCAGCGCCTGCAGCTCGAACATGTGCACGATCTGCTGCAGGCTCTCGCGCAGGCGCATCGGCTTGGGCTCCAGCGTGAGCTTGCCGCCTTCGATGCGCGCGATGTCCAGCGTGCCTTCGATCAGCCCCAGCAGGTGCTCGCCGCCGCGCCGGATGACGCCCACGGCCTGCTTGCGGTGCACGGGCAGCGTGGGGTCTTCGTCGAGCAGCTGCGCGTAGCCCAGGATGCTGTTGAGCGGCGTGCGCAGCTCGTGGCTGATGGCGCTGATGTAGCGCGTCTTGGCCTGGTTGGCGGCCTCGGCCTGACCGCGCGCCGCCTCGGCGGCCAGGCGGGCGCGCTGCAGTTCCTCGTCGGTGCGGGCGTGGCTGTCGATTTCCTTGACCAGGGCTTCGGTCTGGCGGTTGCTCTCTTCCTGCGCCACGCGGCGGCTGATCTGCGTGAGCACCAGCCACCAGCCGATGACGCCCGAGACCAGCAGCAGCGCGCAGTAGGCCTTGACGAAGGCCGTCTTCAAGGCCGGCACCGCGGCGGCCGCCGCGGCCGCGCCGGCGGTGTTGAGCGCCCGCAGCTCCACCTCGTACAGCAGGTAGAGCAGCGCGGCCAGCGCCGGCGCCACCACCGCCATCACCAGCAGGTAGCGGCCCAGGCCGGTTTCCAGCTGCGGCCACCAGCTGCGCGGGGTCAGCCGCCGCAGCAGGGCGCCCATTTGCACGCCGGCCCGCGCGGCCGCAGGCTTGCACAGGTCGTGGCAGCGTGCGTCCAGGCTGCAGCACAGGCTGCAGATGGGGCCGCCGTAGGCCGGGCAGCCGGCCATGTCTTCGCCTTCGTAGGCGCGTTCGCAGATGACGCAGCGGCGCAGCGGCCCGGCCAGCGCGCTGCCGAGGTAGCGCCCGGGCTCGCCAGGGGCCGCCAGAGGGCCGCGTGCGATGTAGTAGCGGCCGCGCGTGGCCCAGGCGATCAGCGGCGCGGTGACGAAAGCCACCGCCATGGCGATGACGGCCGAGAAGGCCTCGGCCATCGGCCCGAAGGCGCCCAGGTGGGCCGCCATCGACAGCACCGAGGCCAGCCCCATGGCGCCCACGCCCACGGGGTTGATGTCGTAGAGGTGGGCGCGCTTGAACTCGATGCCCTTGGGGCTCAGCCCCAGCGGCTTGTTGACCACGAGGTCGGCCACCACGGCCATGATCCAGCTGATGGCGATGTTGCTGTAAAGGCCCAGCACGCCGCCGATGGCCTTGAAGACCTCCAGCTCCATCAGCATCAGCGCGATCAGCGTGTTGAAGACCATCCACACCACGCGGCCGGGGTGGCTGTGCGTGACGCGCGCGAAGAAGTTGCTCCAGGCCAGGCTGCCGGCGTAGGCGTTCGTCACGTTGATCTTGAGCTGGCTCACCACCACGAACAGCGCGGTGGCCGCCACCGCCCAGCCGTAATGGTTGAACACGATCTCGTAGGCGGCCAGGTACATCTGGTTGGGGTCCACCGCGCGGTCGGCCGGCACGGCCAGCTTCAGCGCCAGCAAGGCCAGCAAGGCGCCGCCCAGCATCTTCAGCACGCCCGGCACCACCCAGCCCGGCCCGCCCAGCAGCACGGCGCCCCACCAGTGCCAGCGGTTGGCGCGGGTCTTCTCGGGCATGAAGCGCAGGTAGTCGACCTGCTCGCCCATCTGCGTGATGAGGGCCACGCCCACGGTCAGCGCGCTGCCGAAGAGCAGCGGGTTGAAGGTGCCGCCCTGACCATCCAGCCCGGCATAGGCGCGCAGGTCGCTCGCCAGCGTGGGGTGCGCCTGGAAGACGTAGACGTAAGGCAGCACCAGCAGCACCAGCCAGATCGGCAGCGTCCACATCTGCAGCAGGCTGACACGCGTGACGCCGTGCGTGACCAGCGGGATGACCACCAGCGAACACAGCAGGTAGCCCCAGGCCGGGGGGATGTCGAAGGCCAGCTCCAGCGCGTAGGCCATGATGGCCGCTTCCAGCGCGAAGAAGATGAAGGTGAAGCTGGCGTAGATGAGGCTGGTGATGGTGCTGCCGATGTAGCCGAAGCCGGCGCCGCGGGTGAGCAGGTCCATGTCCAGCCCGTGGCGCGCGGCGTAGACGCTGATGGGCAGCCCGGCAGCGAAGATGATCAAGGCCGTGGCCAGGATGGCCCAGAAGGCGTTGACGAAGCCGAACTGCAGCAGCAGCGTGGCCCCCAGCGCCTCCAGCACCAGGAAGCTGGCCGCCCCGCCCACCGCGGTGTGCGCCACGCGCCAGGGGCTCCACTTGCGGAAAGAACGCGGCGTGAAACGCAGCGCGTAGTCTTCCAGCGTCTCGCTGGCCACCCAGGCGTTGTAGTCGCGCCTGACCTTGATGACACGTTGCTGCGGGGCGGGAGGCGGCATCGTCGACATCAGGGCCTGCGGGTTTGCACGTTGCGGGCCAAGCGGGTGCGCCGGCTTACATTGGCACCCAATGTGCTGACGGGTTGCCCATGGATCTGACTCCGCGTGAAAAAGACAAGCTGCTGATCTTCACCGCTGCGCTGCTGGCCGAACGCCGCAAGGCGCGAGGGCTGAAGCTCAACGTACCGGAATCGATCGCGCTGATCACCGCCGCCATCATGGAAGGCGCGCGCGACGGCAAGACCGTGGCGCAGTTGATGAGCGAGGGCAAGACCGTGCTCACGCGCGACGAGGTGATGGAGGGCGTGCCCGAGATCGTCACCGAGATCCAGGTCGAGGCCACCTTCCCCGACGGCACCAAGTTGGTGACCGTGCACCAACCCATTGCATGACGCAACAAGCACGCACCACCATGATCAAACTGCAACGCCCCCTCGCCTGGCTGGCCACCGCCAGCTTCGCCACCGCGGCCCAGGCCCATGAAGGCCACGGGATGCCCGGCAGCCACCACTGGCACACGCAGGACGTGCTGATGTTGCTGGGCCTGGCCGCCGCGGTGCTGGGCCTGGCCTGGTACATCCGCCGCAAGTGAAGCCGGAGGCGAAGCGATGACGCCCGGCGAACTGCTGATCGACGAGGGCGAGCACGAGCTCAACCCCGGCCGCGACAAACTCACCCTGCTGGTGGCCAACACGGGCGACCGGCCCATCCAGGTGGGCAGCCACTACCACTTTGCCGAGACCAACGCGGCGCTGCACTTCGACCGCCAAGCCGCCCGCGGCTGCCGGCTCAACATCGCCAGCGGCACCGCGGTGCGCTTCGAACCCGGGCAGGAACGCACCGTCACGCTGGTGGCCTATGGCGGCCGGCGCCAGGTGTGGGGCTTCCGTGGCTTGACGAACGGAGGCCTCTGATGAGCCGCACCATCGGCCGGCGCGCCTACGCCGAGATGTACGGCCCCACCGTGGGCGACCGCCTGCGCCTGGCCGACACCGGCCTCGTCATCGAGGTCGAACACGACTTCACGCTGAAGGCCGGCGGCTACGGTGAAGAGGTGAAGTTCGGCGGCGGCAAGACCATCCGCGACGGCATGGGCCAGAGCCAGACGGTCAACGGCCCCGGCGTGCACGAGGCGCACGACTGCGTCATCACCAACGCGCTGATCATCGACCACTGGGGCATCGTCAAGGCCGACATCGGCATCAAGGGCTGCCGCATCGCCGCTATCGGCAAGGCCGGCAACCCCGACGTGCAGCCGGGCGTGGACATCGTCATCGGCCCGGGCACCGAGATCATTGCCGGCGAGGGGATGATCGTCACCGCCGGCGGCATCGACAGCCACATCCACTTCATCTGCCCGCAGCAGATCGAAGAGGCGCTGATGAGCGGCGTCACCACCATGCTGGGCGGTGGCACCGGGCCGGCCACGGGCACCTTCGCCACCACCTGCACGCCCGGCCCCGAGAACCTGCACCGCATGCTGATGGCGGCCGAGGCCTTCCCGATGAACCTGGGTTTCCTGGGCAAGGGCAATGCCGCGCGGCCGGAGGCGCTGAGCCAGCAGATCGCCGCTGGCGCCATCGGCATGAAGCTGCACGAAGACTGGGGCAGCACGCCCGCGGCCATCAGCAACTGCCTGGACGTGGCCGAGGTCACCGACACGCAGGTCAGCCTGCACAGCGACACGCTCAACGAGAGCGGCTTCGTCGAAGACACGATCGCCGCCACGCGCGGCCGCACGCTCTGCGCCTTCCACACCGAAGGCGCCGGTGGCGGGCACGCGCCCGACATCTTGCGCGTGGTGGGCGAGGCCAACTTCCTGCCCAGCAGCACCAACCCCACCATGCCCTACACCGTGAACACGGTGGACGAGCACCTGGACATGCTGATGGTCTGCCACCACCTGGATGCCAGCATCGCCGAAGACCTGGCCTTTGCCGAGAGCCGCATCCGCCGCGAGACCATCGCCGCCGAAGACGTGCTGCACGACCTGGGCGCCATCAGCATGATGAGCAGCGACAGCCAAGCCATGGGCCGTGTGGGCGAAGTCATCATCCGCACCTGGCAGACGGCGCACAAGATGAAGGGCCAGCGCGGCAGCCTGGGGCCTGACACGGCGCGCCACGACAACTTCCGCGTCAAGCGCTACATCGCCAAGTACACCATCAACCCGGCGCTGGCCAACGGCATCGGCCACGAGGTGGGCAGCATCGAGGTGGGCAAGTGGGCCGATCTGGTGCTGTGGCGCCCGGCCTTCTTTGGCGTCAAGCCCAGCCTCATCCTGAAGGGTGGCTTCATCGCGGCGGCGCTGATGGGCGATGCCAACGCGAGCATCCCGACGCCGCAGCCGGTGCACTACCGGCCGATGTTCGGCAGCTACGGGCGCACGCTGCAGGCGACCTCGCTCACCTTCGTGAGCCACACCGCGCTGGAGGCCGACATCGGCCGCCGGCTGGGGCTGCAGCGCCCGCTGTCCGCGGTGAAGGGCTGCCGCAGCGTGAAGAAGACCGACATGGTGCACAACGCCTGGCTGCCGAAGATGGAGATCGACGCGCAGACCTACCGGGTGCGGGCTGATGGTGAGTTGCTGACTTGCGACCCGGCGACGAAGCTGCCGCTGGCGCAGAAGTACTTCTTGTTCTGAGCGCGGGGCTGGCGGTTCAGGCGAATCAGGCGCGGGGGGCGCTGTGCGTGCGCAACCAAGCGGCGAAGGCGGCTTCGTCCATGGAGCCGGCGGCGACGGCGAGCATGGTGAGCACGCAGCTGCCGTCATCGGCCATGAGTTCCAGCCCGTTCAGCGCCAGGAAGAGTTCCATCGCGACGAAGGCCGTGCGCTTGTTGCCATCGACGAAAGGGTGGTTGCGCGCGATGCCGCAGCCGTAGGCGGCGGCCAGCGCGGCCGCATCAGGCTCGCCGTAGAGCACCAGATTTCTCGGGCGCGCCAGTGCCGATTCGAAGAGGCCCAAATCACGCGTGCCTGGCGCGCCGCCGTGCTCGGCCAGTTGCTCTTCATGCACCGCCAGCAGCACACGAGGGTCGATCCAGACCCAGGTGTCGGCGTTCACTTGGCCAGCTCGCGCAGCACGTCACGCCGCTTCTTCATGACGCCGCGCGCCAGCGACATCTGCTCTTCGAAAGCGGGGTTGTAGGGCGTGAGCTTGATGCCATCGGCCGCATCGGTGACGAACACCGTGTCCCCCTTCTCCAGCTTCAGCCGCGCCAGCACTTCCTTGGGCAGGATGACGCCGACCGAGTTACCGATCTGGGTGAGCTTCAGTGCGGTCATGGTCTCAACTCCGTTATAACGAACGTTATACTAACCACCCCACCCTGCCCCCGCAATACGCCCCGCTCAGGATCACCATGATCACCGTCAACAAGCTCATCGCCCAGGGCCGCGGCCTGGCCCCCGTGCTCGTGAAACGCGCCGCCACGCTGGCGCTGGACTGGGACACGCGGCAGAAGAGCCGCTTCGACGCCGAAGACAGCCAGGGCCGCACGCTGGCCGTCTTCCTGCCGCGCGGCAGCGTGGTGCGCGGCGGCGATGTGCTGGTGGCCGAAGACGGCTCGCTGGTTGCGGTACAGGCCGCGCCGCAGCCGGTGATGGTGGTGCGGCCTTGCGCCGAACATGGCCAGCCTTTCGACCTGCTGCGCGCCGCTTACCACCTGGGTAACCGCCACGTGCCGGTGGACCTGCGCGCCGACCGCCTGCAGTTCGAGCCCGACCCCGTGCTGGCCGAGATGCTGCGCCGCATGCACCTGACGGTGACGGACGAGCAGGCCGGCTTCGAGCCCGAGGGCGGGGCTTACCAGGCGGGGGGGCACAGCCACGCGCACGGTGAGGCCCACGGCCACGATCACGGCCACGCCCACGCGCCGGCCCCGGCCCGCGGCAAGCCCATCGCCATCGCCGTCAGCGCCGCTCCGGCACCGCACGTGCACGGCCCGGGCTGCGGCCACGACCACGGTCACGGCCATGACCACGACCACAAGCACTGACACACCGCCCGTGGCCGCCCCCGCCGCCACGCTGCTGCAGCTGATGTGGCTGGCCTCGCCGGCTTTGCCGGTGGGTGGTTTCAGCTATTCCGAAGGCATGGAAGCCGCCGTCGAAGCCGGTCACGTCAGCGACGAAGCGCAGGCCGCCGGCTGGCTCTCGGCCCAGCTGCAGCTGACGCTGGCGCGCAGCGACCTGCCCGCGCTGGCGCAAGCCCACGCCGCCTGGTCCGCACACGACGCCATGCAAGCCCAGGCCGTCAACGACTGGCTGCGTTCCACGCGCGAAAGCGCCGAGTTCCGCGCCCAGGCCGAGCAGATGGGCCGCAGCCTGCTCGACTGGCTGAAGAACAGCCCGCATGCCGCCGACCCCCGCCTGGCGCAGCTGGCCGCGCTACCGCCCGCGCCGCTGTGGCCCACGGCCTTCGCGCTGGCCGCCGTGCTGGCGCAAGCGCCGGCGCGCGACAGCCTGCTGGCCTTCGGCTGGGGCTGGGCCGAGAACATGGCCCAGGCCGCGATGAAAGCCGTGCCACTGGGCCAAGCCGCGGCGCAGCGCCTGCTGCAGCGCTTGGCGGCCGAGTTACCCACCGCGGTCGACCAGGCGCTGGCCTTGCCGCCCGCCGAGCGCCAAGCCTACAGCCCGATGCTGGCCATCCTGAGCGCGCAGCACGAAGCGCAGTACTCGCGGCTGTTCCGCAGCTGAGCGCCATGCGTTCACAGATCTTTGCCGGCTCGGGCCCCCGCGGCCCCGCCCGCCGTTGCATGATCAGCCCCCTGCCCTGCCTCGCACACCGAAAGGACACGACCATGGCCACGAGCTTTTCTCTCCCCGCTGCTGCCGCCCTGGCGCTGGGCGCGCTGCTGGCCCTCGGCCCGGCACCGGCCCGGGCCGGTGTCGATGTTTCCATCGGCCTGAACATCCCCATCGTCGGCCATGGCCACGGGCACCGCGGCTGGGGGCCGGGCTACGGGCGCGTGTACGGGCACCTGCCGCGCGGCGCGGTCAGCGTCGTCATCGGCGGCGGGCGCTACTGGCGCCATGGTGGCCACTACTACCAGCCCTGGGGCAGCAGCTGGATGCTGGTGGCCCCGCCCGTGGTGCTGGCCGCGCCGCTGGTGGTGGAAGCACCGCGCCCTGCGCCCGTGCCAGCCGCCGAGACGCTGCCCACGCAGCCCAGCAAGCCCGACCCCGTCATCTACCCGCGCAACGGCCAGAGCCCCGAGCAGACCGAGGCCGACCGCCAGGCGTGCAACCGCTGGGCCACCACGCAGCCGGCGGCGATGGCCGATGCCAGCGTGTTCCACCGCGCGGTCGAGGCCTGCATGGACGGCCGCGGATACACGATGAAGTGACCGCACCGGGGCCTTGCACGCTTCGTGCATCATGCCCCGCATGAACCACACCAAGCTGCACCACATCCCCGGCCGCACCAAGAAGCTGCCCCCGCTGCGCGTGGGCGTGGGCGGGCCGGTGGGCTCGGGCAAGACGACGCTGGTCGAGATGCTGTGCAAGACCATGCGCGAGCGCTGGGACCTCGTCGTCGTCACCAACGACATCTACACCAAGGAAGACCAGCGCCTGCTCACCGTGGCCGGCGCGCTGGCGCCGGAGCGCATCGTCGGCGTTGAAACCGGCGGCTGCCCGCACACCGCCATCCGCGAAGACGCCTCCATCAACCTGGAAGCGGTGGACCGGCTGCTGGAGCAGTTTCCTGACGCCGACATCGTCTTCATCGAAAGCGGCGGCGACAACCTCGCGGCCACCTTCAGCCCCGAGCTGAGCGACCTGACGATCTACGTCATCGACGTTGCCGCCGGCGAGAAGATCCCGCGCAAGGGCGGCCCCGGCATCACCAAGAGCGACCTCTTCGTGATCAACAAGACCGACCTCGCGCCCTATGTCGGCGCCGACCTCGGCGTGATGGAAGCCGACACGAAGCGCATGCGGCCCGACCACGCCGGCCGCCGCCCCTACGTGATGACCAATCTGCGCACACAGCAAGGTTTGGCCGAGGTCGTGTCCTTCATCGAGAAACGCGGCTTGCTGGTGACGTGAGAGCGAGCTGCCGCCGGGTAGAGTGCCGGCCGTGAGCAAGCTTTACTTCCGCTACGCGGCGATGAACGCCGGCAAGAGCACCAACCTGCTGCAAGCCGCCTACAACTACGAAGAGCGCGGCATGCGCGTGCGCCTGTTCACCGCGGCGCTGGACAACCGCACCGGCGTGGGCGTGATCGGCTCGCGCCTGGGCCTGCAGCGCCAGGTGGAGACCTTCGGGCCCGAGACCATCTTCGATCTGGAAGGCCTGGGCGCCGGCATCGCCTGCGTGCTGATCGACGAAGCGCAGTTCCTCACGCACGAGCAGGTGCAGCAGTTGCACCGCCTGGCCCACCGCGGCGGGCCGCCCATCCTCTGCTACGGGCTGCGCAGCGACTTCCGCGGCGTGGCCTTCCCGGGCTCGGCCGCGCTGCTGACGCTGGCCGACGACCTGGAAGAGATGAAGACCATCTGCGCCTGCGCGCGCAAGGCCAGCATGAACCTGCGTGTGGACGGCGAAGGCCGGCGCGTGAAGGAAGGCGAGCAGGTCGTCATTGGCGGCAACGAGCGTTACCGCGCCGTCTGCCCGAGCTGCTTCTACGCCGAAGACGACGACGAGGTGGCTGCGCCCGGGCTCTTCGGCTGAGACTCAGCGGCGCCCGAAGGCGCGCCGCGCGTGGCCAGCCAGATGCTGGGCAGGATGAGCGCCGCGCCCACCGCGTGGTACCAGCCCGGCACTTCGCCCAGCAGCCACCAGGCCAGCACCGCGGCGTACAGCGGCGAGAGGTACAACATCATCGCCGTGCGCGAGGCGCCCAGTTCCCGCTGCAGCAGCGAGTACGCGCCGTAAGACAGCACCCCCGGCAGCAGCGCGCCCAGCACCACCAGCCCAGTGGCACCCCAGCTCCAGGCCGGGCCCGGCGCCACCACGGCTTCCACCAGCGCCGCCGGCAGCAGCACCACCAGCCCGCCCGCGATGACGGCCACCAGCCCGGCCAGCGGCGGCAGGGCCGAAGGCCAGCGCTTGAGCAACACCGAGTAGGCCGTCCAGCTGATGGCGCAGGCGGTGATCCAGGCGTCACCGGCCACGAACTGCACCCCGATCAGCCGCTCCGGCTCGCCGCGCGCGATGACAAACAGCAGCCCCGCCAGCGCCAGCAGCACGCCCAGCCACTGCGCGGGCCGCATGCGCTCGCCCAGCGTCCAGGCGCTGGCCGCGGCAATGGCCATCGGCGTGATGGCGTAGATCAGCGCGATGTTGGTGCTGCTGGTGCTGCGCCCGGCCTGGTAGACCCAGGCGCCGCAGATGTACATGCCGAAGAAACCCAGCACCAGCAGTTGACCCGCCTCGCGCCGCAGCGCCGCGCGGTGCTGCCACAGCACGGCGGCCACGAAGGGCAGCAGCACCAGCGCCGCGAGGAACCAGCGGCCGGCGGCCAGCGCGTGCGGCGCGATCACGCCATCGGCGGCGCGCGCGATGATGTAGTTGCTGCTCCACAGCGCCGGCACCGTCCACAGCAACAGCCGCGCGCGGCGGCTGGGGGCTGCCGGCATCAGAGCGCCGTCGCGTGCGTGGCCATCACCTGGCCCAGGCGCACCGGCGCGCCCGGGGCCCAGGCCGGGTTGAAGCGCAGGTCGGGTGATTTCGGGAACAGCAGCACCACGGTGCTGCCCAGCAGGAAGCGGCCCATCTCGGCGCCTTGGGCCAGCTCGATGCTTTGGTCGGCATAACGCCAGTCGCGCACGGTGCCGGGCCGCGGTGGGTTCACCACGCCGTGCCACACCGTGGCCATGCTGCCGACGATGGTGGCGCCCACCAGCACGTTGACCCACAGACCCTGCGGGCCGTCGAACACGCACACCACACGTTCGTTCCGCGCAAACAGCCCGTGCACACCGCGCGCGGTGGCCGGGTTCACGCTGAACAGCTCACCCGGCACGTAGATCATGCGCAGCAGCCGCCCGGCGCAGGGCATGTGGATGCGGTGGTAATCCTTGGGGCTGAGGTAGATGGTGGCGAAGTGGCCGCCGTGGAAATGCGCGGCCAGCGCGCTGTCGCCGCCCAGCAGCGCCGTGGCGCTGTAGCGGTGGCCCTTGGCCTGGAAGATCTGCTCGCCGTCGATGGCGCCGAACTGGCTGATGGCGCCGTCCACCGGACACACCAGCTCAGCCGCCGCCAGCGGGCGCGCGCCGGGTTTCAGCGGGCGCGTGAAGAACTCGTTGAAGCTGGCGTAGCTGGCCGGGTCGGGGTTGGCGGCCTCAGCCATGTTCACGCCGTAGCGGCGGATGAAGCGGCGGATGATGGCCGTGGTGAGCGCGCCGTCTTCGCGCCGCGCCACGGCACCGGCGAACTGCGTGAGCAGTTGCTTGGGCAGCAGGTGCTGCGCGGCGACGGCCAGGCGCTCGCCCAGCGGACGCTCGGCCTCGGCCGAGGCAGGGGTGGGCACCAGCGCGCTCATTTCACCACCGGCAATTCACGCAGCGCCTTCACGGCGCCAGCACCGATGCTGGCGCCGAAACGCTTGGCCAGGCGCTCGGCCACGTTTTCCTGCGGGGTGTAGTCGATCACCTCTTCGGCTTTGACGACTTCACGCGCCACGAAATCGAGGTTGCCCAGGCCGTCGGCCAGGCCCAGCTTCACGGCCTCTTCGCCGTTCCAGAACAGGCCCGAGAAGGTGTCGGGTCCTTCCTTCAGGCGTTCGCCGCGGCCTTGCTTGACCACGGTGATGAACTGCTGGTGGATCTGGTCGAGCATGGCCTGCGCCATCGCCGTCTGCTGCGGGTTGGCGGGGCTGAAGGGGTCGAGCATGGCCTTGTTGCTGCCGGCGGTGAGCAGGCGCCGCTCGACGCCCAGCTTCTCCATCGCGCCGGTGAAGCCGAAGCCGTCCATCAGCACGCCGATGCTGCCCACGATGCTGGCCTTGTCGACGTAGATCTCGTCGGCCGCCGCGGCGATGTAGTACGCGCCCGAGGCGCACACCTCTTCCACCACCGCGTAGACCTTCTTGTTGTGCTTGGCCTTCAGGCGGCGGATCTCGTCGTTGACGATGCCGCTCTGCACCGGGCTGCCGCCGGGCGAGTTGATGCGCAACACCACGGCCTGTGCGCCCGGGTCTTCGAAGGCGCTCTTGATCGCGCCCACCAGGCGCTCGGCGCTGGCTTCGCTGTCCACCGCGATCTCGCCGCGCACTTCCACCAGCGCCGTGTGCGGCGTGCTGTGCGCCGGCGCGCTGCCGTGCTGGAAGAAGCTGAGCCACAGCACCGCGGCCACCAGGCCGAGCCAGGCCAGGCGGAAGAAGACGCGCCAGCGGCGCTCGTTGCGCTGCTGGCGCAGCATTTCCATCGCCACGCGTTCCAGGCTGCTTTCGAGCGCGGGCTTGGCGGCTGCAGGCGCTGGCGACGGCGCGGCGGCGGCAGCCAGCGGCGGTTCGAAGGGGGGCTCCACCGGACCGCCAGGCGGGGTGGTGTCAGGGCTGCTCATGGGGGGCTTTCTGGGGCCGCAGGGGCTGCAGGGGCGGCGGAAGGGCCGTCCTGGCCTGCGGCGGGGGGCTCGGCCAAGGGCGCGGGCACGATGTCGCGGGAAGGATACCAATACACCTGGCCGTCGCGCTCGGCCACGGCCACGGGGGTGAGGCGGCCCCGGCCGCAGGGCCCGCCGATGCAACGGCCGCCGTGCGGCTCATAGGCCGCGCCGTGCAGGCTGCACAGGATGTAGCGCTTCTCGATGTCGAGAAACTCGCCAGGCTGCCAGTCCATCTGCGTGGGCACGTGCACGCAGCGGTTGAGGTAGGCGCGCAGTTGGCCCTCGAAGCGCATCACGAAGGCCACCTCGTTGCGGCCGTACTGCCGCACGTCCCAGAGAAAGGCGCGGCCCTTCTCTTCCAGCGTGTGCGAGGCGCAGAGCGGCAAGCCGGCGTCAGGCGCGGTGGCGTCAGGCGGTGCGGCTTCCATGGCGCGGCCTCAGGCGTTGTCCAGCAACCAGGCGTGCAGCTCCTGCGTGCTGTGCGCGATGAAGAGCGGGCCGTGGCCTTCGAAGGCCGCCGGCTCGTGCGCGCCGAAGCTCACCGCCACGCGCGCCGTGCCGGCGTTGGCCGCCAGCTGCAGGTCGTGCGTGGTGTCGCCGATCATCAGCGTGCGCTCGGGCGGCACGTCCAGCTCGGCCATCAGCTCCTGCAGCATCAGCGGGTGCGGCTTGCTGGCGGTCTCGTCGGCCGTGCGCGTGGCGTCGAAAAGGCCGTGCAGCTGCGCGAACTGCAGCGCGTCGTCCAGGCCGCGGCGGTTCTTGCCAGTGGCCACGGCCAGGAAATGCTGACGGGCCTTCAGCGCATGCAGCATCTCCAGCGTGCCCGGGAAGAGCACCAGGCTGTCCTTCTCGGCCCAGTAGTGGTGGCGGTAGCGCAAGCCCAGCTCGGGGTAACGCTCGGCCGGCAGGCCGGGCACGGCGTGCTGCAGCGCGTCGTGCAGGCCCAGGCCGATGACGTAGGCCGCGGCTTCGTCGGTCGGCACCGCCACGCCCAGGTCGCGGCAGGCGTTCTGGATGCAGCGCACGATGAGCATGGTGCTGTCGTAGAGCGTGCCGTCCCAGTCGAAGGCGATGAGGTCGAAGCGGCGGCGGGGGGCTGTGTTCATGGGTGCAAAAGTGTCTCGCAGTCGGCGGGCAGCGGTGCCACCAAGGTGATGCGCTCGCCCGTGGCAGGGTGATCGAAGGCCAGCTGCCGCGCGTGCAGGAACATGCGCTCGAAGCGCGTGGCCCGCGCAAACGCCTTGTTGCGGGCGAAATCGCCGTACTTGGGGTCGCCGACGATGGCGCAGCCGTTGCTGGCCAGGTGCACGCGGATCTGGTGCGTGCGCCCGGTCTTGAGCGTCACGTCCAGCAGGCTGAGCGTCTCGCCGCCGGCCTGCAGCCGCTGCGCCACCTTCACCAGCGTGATGCTGCGCCGGCCGTCGGCGTGGTCGGCGGCCACCACGCGCACGTGGCGTTCGCCCTGGGCGTCCAGGCCCTTGTGCAGCGCCTGGTCGATGACTTTCAGCTTGTCGGGCCAGGCGCCGAACACCAGCGCGGCGTAGGTCTTGCCCGTGTCGCGGTTGCGGAACTGGTCTTGCAAGGCTGTCAGCGCGCTGCGTTTCTTGGCCAGCAGCAACACACCCGAGGTTTCCTTGTCCAGCCGGTGTACCAGCTCCAGGAAGCGCGCGGTGGGTCGTGAAGAGCGCAGTTGCTCGATCACGCCCGAGCTGACGCCGCTGCCGCCGTGCACCGCCACGCCGGCCGGTTTGGCGATGGCCAGCAGGTGCTCGTCTTCCAGCAGCACCGGAAACTCTCGCGCCGGCGCCGGGGGGGCGCTGCTGGGCTCGGGCAGGCGCACCGGCGGCACACGCACCTCGTCGCCCTCGGCCACGCGGGTGTCGGCGCTGGCGCGGCCCTTGTTCACGCGCACCTCACCCGAGCGGATGACGCGGTAGACGTGCGTCTTGGGCACGCCTTTGAGCACGCGCATCAGGAAGTTGTCCAGCCGCTGCCCGGCCGACTCGGCGTCCACGGTGAGGTGGCGCACCGACGGTGCTTCATGGTCGGCCGAGGCCCGGGCTTTGGCCCCTATAATCCGCGGCTCCACGTTTGCGCTGTAAGTGCTTGATTTATCGGAGTTTACCCGGGCCTTGCCGGTGTTAACGTGGACTGCGGGGCGGACGATGTTTCGGGCCGCCCGCAAACGATGGTGATGCAACGCCAGTGGTTGGTGTGCGGGCCGGGGCCCCAGGAGGCGCCCGGCGGTACACGGCAACCGGCGGCAGAAGAACGAAGAAGAACCCGCCAGGTCCAAAGCGTCCTGGCATCCGTGAACAACCCCGGTGGCAGCCCGCCTCGCAAGAGTGGCTGCCACCCGCGCCCGGTGCGCAAAGCTGCAGCCCATGCACTCCCCGTCTCCCGCCAACCCCCACATGCGCCTGACAGCGCCGCGGCCCCGTGCCCCGGCCTGCGCGCGGGGGCATCGCCGCGCGATCCGCGGCGGTCAGGGCCGACGCCGCATGCCGCTGCAGCCGCGCCCGAAGCGCACGCGCCAACGCTGCGCTGCTGACCGCCCTCACCCGGCGGCAGCTAAGCAGTCCAGGGCATTTCGCGCCGCCGGTTTTTCCGCGTTTTTCGTGCATCGATGTGAGAACGGGCGCCCCCGCCTGAAGGGTGGCGCCACGCAGGAGTGCACATGAAACGCATGCTGATCAACGCCACGCAGCCGGAAGAGCGGCGCCTGGCCATCGTCGACGGGCAGAAACTGCTCGACTTCGAAACAGAAATCGAAGGGCGCGAACAGCGCAAGGGCAACATCTACAAGGCGGTCATCACCCGCGTGGAGCCCTCTCTCGAAGCCTGCTTCGTCGACTACGGCGAAGACCGCCACGGCTTCCTGCCCTTCAAGGAAATCAGCCGCAACTACTTCCGCGACGGCGCCGACGTCAAGAACGCGCGCATCCAGGACGCGGTGAAGGAAGGCGACAGCCTGCTCGTGCAGGTGGAGAAGGAAGAGCGCGGCAACAAGGGCGCCGCACTCACCACCTTCGTCTCTCTCGCCGGCCGCTACCTGGTGCTGATGCCCAACAACCCGCGCGGCGGTGGCGTCAGCCGCCGCATCGAGGGTGAGCAGCGCGAAGAGCTGAAGGAAAACCTCGACCAGCTCGACTACCCCAAGGGCATGAGCCTGATCGCGCGCACCGCCGGCATCGGCCGCAGCGCCGAAGAGCTGCAGTGGGACCTGAACTACATGCTCAAGCTCTGGGACGCCATCGACGGCGCTTCCAAGGGCGGCAAGGGCGCCTACCTGATCTACCAGGAAAGCAGCCTCGTCATCCGCGCCATCCGCGACTACTTCACCGCGGACATCGGCGAGATCCTGATCGACACCGACGACATCTACGACCAGGCGCTGCAGTTCATGACGCACGTGATGCCCGAAACGGCACACCGCGTGAAGCGCTACCGCGACGACGCGGCGCTGTTCAGCCGCTTCCAGATCGAGCACCAGATCGAGACGGCCTTCAGCCGCACGGTGAACCTGCCCTCGGGCGGCGCCATCGTCATCGACCACACCGAAGCGCTGGTCAGCGTGGACGTGAACAGCGCGCGCGCCACGCGCGGCAGCGACATCGAGGAAACCGCCACGCGCACCAACCTGGAGGCCGCCGACGAGGTGGCGCGCCAGATGCGCCTGCGCGACCTGGGCGGGCTCATCGTCGTCGACTTCATCGACATGGAAGAGAGCAAGAACCGCCGCGAGGTAGAACAGCGCCTGCGCGACGCGCTGCGCTCCGACCGGGCCCGCGTGCAGTTCAGCAGCATCAGCAAGTTCGGCCTGCTCGAACTCAGCCGCCAGCGCCTGCGCCCGGCCCTGAGCGAAGGCAACCACATCACCTGCCCGCGCTGCAACGGCACCGGCCACATCCGCGACACCGAGAGCTCGGCGCTGCAGATCCTGCGCATCATTCAAGAAGAAGCGCTGAAGGAGAACACCGCCGCCGTGCACGTGCAGGTGCCGGTGGAAGTGACCAGCTTCCTGCTCAACGAGAAGCGCAGCGAGATCACCAAGATCGAACTGAAGCAGCGCGTGACCGTGCTGCTGGTGCCCAACAAGCACCTGGAGACGCCGAACTACAAGCTCGAGCGCCTGCGCCACGACGACCCGCGCCTGGAAGGGCTGCAGGCCAGCTACACGATGATCGAGGAGCCGAGCGACGAGGTCGGCATCACGCGCCGCGAAAAGGCCAAGCCCAAGCAGGAACCGCTGATCAAGGGCGTGCTGCCCGACCAGCCGGCACCGCCCGCACCCACCCCCGCGCCCGTGCCCGCACCGGCCCCGGTGGCTGCGCCTGTGGCGGCCCCGGTGGTGTCCGCACCTGTGGCAGCACCGGCCGCCGGTGGTGGCTTCTTCGCCTGGGTGAGCCGCCTCTTCGGTGGCAGCCCCGCACCCGCCCCGGCACCGGCCCCTGTGGCCGCGCCGGTGGTGACGCCCGCAGCCGCCCCCGCGCCCGAGAAGCGCGACGGTGGCCGTGACGGCCGCCGTGGTGAGCGCGGTGGCCGCGGTGGCGAGCGCAACGAACGCCAGGCCGACCGTGGCGGTGAACGCGGTGGTGAACGCGGCGGCCGCGGCTCCCGCGACCGCAACGAACAAGGCGGCCGCCGTGAGGGTCGCGAAGGCCGTGACAACCGCGAAAGCCGCGACAACCGCACGCCGCGCCCCGAAGCCCTGGCGGCCGAGGGCGCTGCAGCCCCGGCGCGCGAGGAACGCGCACCGCGCGGCGAGCGTGGCGAACGTGGTGAGCGCAATGGCGACCGCCGCGGCCCGCGCCCCGAGCGCAACGCCGCGGCCGTGGCCGCCGACGAGGCCTTGCTCGCCGCCGTGGCCGCTACGCCGGCTGCTGGTGCCGAAACCGTGCCGGGCGCTGAAGCCGCGGCCGAAGGCGAACGCGAAGGCGGCCGCCGCCGCCGCCGCCGCGGGGGCCGCGACCGTGACGGCCGTGCCGAGAACGGCGCGGAGAACTCCGCCGAAGGCAGCACCGAAGAAGGCGCCGCGTCGGTGGAGGGCGAGGCCCGCCCGACCCCGGCCAGCGCCGAAGCCGGCACCGAGGTGGCTGCCGCCACTGAGGAAGGCAGCGACAGCGCCGAAGGCGCCGAGCGTGGCGAACGCAGCCGCCGCCGCCGCGGTGGCCGTGGCCGTGACCGCCAGCGCGAAGGTGGCCAGGGTGCCGAAGGCGCCGTGCGCGAAGAAGGCGAGTTCGAACCCGCCGCCGCTGCCCTGATGCCGGCGATGCACGACGACGGCGAGGCCGCACCGGCTGCTGCCATCGCCACGCCAGACGCCGAAGCCCCGGTGGCTGCCCCTGCGCCGGCACCGCGCCCGAGCGCTCCGGCGCCGTCTCCGGCGCCGGCACCCGTGGCTGCCGCCCCGGCCCCCATGCCTGTGCGTGTGGAGCCCTTCGTGCTGCCGCTGGCCGACCTGCACGCCCTGGCCGAGCAGGCCGGCCTGCAGTGGGTGGGCAGCGACGCCGAGAAGGTGGCTGCCGCCCAGGCCGCCATCGCTGCCGAGCCGAAGCCCATCCACGTGCCGCGCGAGCCCAAGCCGCCGGTGGTGGTGGACGAAGGCCCGCTGGTGCTGGTGGAGACGCGCAAGGATCTGTCGCAGCTCAAGCTGCCTTTCGACCAGACGCCCGCGGCCTGAGGCCGTTGTCGCACCGGCCCTTCAGGCTGGTCGCTGGACGAAGGCCCCGCCTGGCGGGGCCTTTTTTCTTGGGCCCGGCGCCTTCAGCCGGCGAGCAGCCAGCGCCCCAGCCGGGGCCAGGGGGTGTGGCGCAGCAACGCCATGCGCCGCAGTTCGCGCCACATCGCCCAGGCCTGCGGCGGGCCGCCGTGGGGCGCGGTGGCGAGCAAGGCCGCCACGGTACCGCCTTCGGCACGCGCCAGCGCCAGCGCCACATAGGCCTCGGTGGCCTTCAGCAAGGGGCGCATCCACGGGTCGGGCGTCCACTCGTGGCAACGTTGCAGCGCGGCTTGCAGTGCGGGCAGATCACCAGCCCGCGCGTGCAACAGCAGCTGCCACAGGCGCATGTCCTCCTGCTCCGGCAGGCGCTGCAAGGTTTGCTGCACGGCCGCCTGCAGTGCCTCCCACTGCCGCAGCACGACCAGGCTGCCGCCCAGGTTGGCCATCGCATAGGCCGGCGCTCTCTCGCGCTGCGGCCAGTCGTGCAGCCAGCGCACGACGGCACGGAACTCGTGCAGGCTGCACAGCGCGTAGCTGGCTTCGCCCCAGCAGCGGTCGTCGGCACGCAAAGGGGCCTCGCAACGGCGCAGCACCCAGCCCAGCAGCTGCGGCTGTTCGCGGGCTGCCAGCCAGCGCATCAGGCCCAACAGCAGGTGCGGGCCTTCGGCCCCCTGCTGCCAGTGCAGCGCGCGGCGGGTCACGCGGGCCGCGGTGATGAAGCCTTCGCCCAGCCCCGAGCGCGCAGCCTCTTGATCGAGCGTGTCGAGCACCAGGCCCACCGGCCCGCCGCCGCGCGCCACCTGGGCTTGCTGCAGCGGCGCGAGCCTGTCGCCCCAGCCGGCTTCGCGCCAGCAGCGCAGCGCTTCGCGCGTGCGGTCGATGTCGAATTCGTCCAGTTCGAACAGGCGCTGCAACCAGGCCTCGGCACGCTCGGGCCGGCGTGCGGCCACGGCGAGTTCGATGCCGTCGCAGGCGGTGCCCACGTCTTCCATGTGCGGCCACAGGGCCTGCAGCGCGGGCTCGGCCAGATCGGGCGCCGCAGCCTCGCGCGCCGCCTGCGCGAGCTGGCGCGCAGCGAACACGTAGCCCGGGGCCAGTTCCAGCGCCCGCTGCAAGGGCAGCAGCGCCTCGGCCCAGCGCTGCAGCTTCACCAGCGCATGTCCGCGGTAGCCGTGCGAACGCGCCTCCAGCGGCGCCAGGGCGCACAGCGCCTCGGCCTGTGCGAGATAGCCGGGGTGGTCGCCGCGTTCGTCCAGCCAGTCGGCCAGCATCACGCACAGGGCCTCGTCTGCCGGCGCTTCGGCGCACAAGGCCCGCAAGGCAGCGACGGCAGCG
This sequence comes from Rubrivivax sp., assembly GCA_051861265.1. Lineage (GTDB taxonomy): Bacteria > Pseudomonadota > Gammaproteobacteria > Burkholderiales > Burkholderiaceae_C > Rubrivivax. The sequence continues at coordinate 258,722 of JBHYDA010000004.1, read as the reverse complement.
TCGTGCTCGGCGCGCTCCCACGCCACGCGCGGGCCCCAGGCACGCAGCGCCACCGGGGCCGCGTCGGGCCAGGGCAGCTGTTGCAGCGCGGTGCCGATCTCGGCCAGCCTGCCCAGGCGCAGCAGCCGCTCGAAGCGCGCCTGCCACGCGGCCTCTTGGCGCGGCTGCAGCGCGAGCGCCTGCTCCGCGGCCTGCAGGGCTTGCAGGTCATCGCGGCTGCGTTCGGCACGCACCAGCCACGCGGCCGCGTCGCCCGGCCGGCTGGACACCACTTCGTCGATGACGGCGTCGAAGACAGCCGGCGTCTCGGCCGCATCGCACAGGCGGCGCACCAGCGCCCACACCCAGTTCTGTGCAGGGTCCAGGCGCAGCGCGCGCCGCGCCACGGCCATGGCCTCCACCGGGCGCTGCTGGCCTTCGTGCACCCAGGCCAGCAGCCCGGTGAGGTCGGCATCGGCCCAGCCGTCGCGGGTCTGCAGCGCGCGCTGCAGCAGCGCTTCGGCCTCGTCCCATTTCAGCGCGTGCTTGCACAGCAGGTCGGTCTGCAGGCGCAGGGCGCGGTTCCAGCCCGGGCTGAGGGCGATGGCCTGGGCGTTGGCCTGCAGCGCCTCGTCGATGCGGCCGGCCAGGCGCAAGGCCTCGGCGTGTTCCAGGTGCACACGCGGCAGCAGCGGGAAGCGCTCGGCCGCGCCGGCGAGCAAGGCCAGGGCCTCGTCCAGGCGCTGCATCTGCATCAGCTGCCGCGCCACGGCCACCGGCCCGTGCCACAGCCCCGGCCACCGGCGCTGCTGGGCCTGCAGCAAGGCCAGCACCTGCGCCGGGGGCCAAGCCTGCCCTGCCTCGGACTGGAAGATGAGCAGGCCGTCGCCCAACAGCATCTGCTCACCCAGCTGCTCGGCGACGAAGTCGGTGGCACTGCGCTGCGCCTGGGCGTCCGGGGCCTGCAGCAGGCGGTAGAGCGCAGCCTCGGTTTCGATGTCGCGGCGCAGCGCCTCTTGCAGCAGCGGCAGCGCTGCCGCATAGCCGTCACGGCGCTGCACGCAATAGGCCAGCACGTCATGCGCCATGGGTGCCGATGGCGCATGTTCCAGCGCCGTCTGCGCCAGCACGACGGCCTCGTCATGCCGCCCCTGGCGCGAGGCCTGCACCGCGCGTTCGCGTTGCAGCCAGGGCAGGCCCGGGTGCACCCGGTGCATGGCCTCCAGCTGCTGCCACACGGCCTGCGCTTCGTCGGGCAGCGCGTCGTACAACAGGCGCTGCAGACCCACATGGGCGGGATGGGCGTCGGCCCGCGGGCGCCACAGCGCCAGGGCCTGCGCGTCGCCATGCTGGCGGCGCAACAGGCGCAGCAGCAGGCGGTGGTGCGGCAGGTGCAGCGGCTCCAGCGCCACGGCCTCTTCGGCCGTGGCCAGTGCAGGCGCGAGGGCGCCCTGGGCTTCCTGCAGCAGCGCGCGCAGCCGCAGCAGCGCCGGGGCATGGGCGTCGGCCTCGGCGCAAGCGGCCAGCAGCCTCCCGGCTTCATCCAGCCGGTTGGCGTAGAGCGCGCGCTCGACCAGGGCCAGGCGCAAGGGGGTGTCGGTGGGGCGGCGTTGCAGCGCGGCAGCCAGTGCGGCTTCGGCCTCCAGGTCGCGCTGCTGCGCGTCCAGCTCTTCGGCCAGGGTCAGCGCGGGCCGCCCGGAGCGGTCGCCCCAGATGCGCTCGCGCTCGCGCAGCCAGGCCAGGCCTTCTTCGGCTCGGCCGGCCACACGGCAGGCGCGGGCGTAGGCGGCCGCGGCCCACTCTTCGGTGGGCATCAGCGTGCTGCAGATGCGCGCCGGCTCGCAGGCCTGTGCGGCCCCGGCGGCCGAGCCCAGGGCCGCCCATTGCAGATCGGCCAGCTCGCTCCAGGCGCGGCCGTTGTGTCCGTCGCGCCGCAGCGCGCGGCGCACCGCTGAGAAGGCCTGCGGCAGGCGGCGGCCGTCTTGCGCCAGGCGTGCGGCCCAGCGGGCGAGCAGCAGGGGGTCGGGCCAGGGGCGCGCCACCAGCTCCGCCATGTAGGCCTCGCCGGCGGCCTGGCCGTGCACCTCGAACAGGCTGCTCAGCCGGCTGAGCTGCAGGCTGCTGTCGTTCGGGTAGCGCGCCAGCAGCATCTCGGTAGCGGCCAGGATGCGGGGCTCGTCGCCGTCGTAGATGGCGATGTAGCGCTGTGCGCGCCAGGCGCTGTCGCTCTCGGGGGCTTGCGCCTGCAGCGCTGCCAGCGCGGCGGCTGCCGCCGGACGGTCATGGCGCTGCAAGCCCGCCAGCACGGCGTGCCCCAGGTCCCACAGCGGCGCCTCGGGCAGCTCGATGCCCTCCAGCCGGTGCCGCGCTTCGGGCGGCAGCATCACCATCGCCCGCGGGCCGGCGGCCTGCTGGGCGTCGAAGAGTTTCTCGGCCTCGTACTCGGCATGCAGCGGCAGGCTGGGGTCGCGCACGAGCAGTGTCTTGCGCAGCAGGTCGCAGCCCACCACGGCCTGCAGGTGGCCGCTGCCGACGTGTTGCGTGGCCAGCGCGAAGGGCACGCCGGCGTGCACCAGGGCGCAAGCGGTGGGCCAGTCGAGCTTGCACTCGCGCACCCAGAAGCCTTGCGCCACCGCCCACTCGCGCTCTGAGGCCTGCGGCGTGCCGTCGTAGCAGATGGCCTGCGCCACCTCCAGGTGGTCGGCCTCGCGTCCCCAGTAGCGGGCCAGGGCGGTCAGCGTGGCGGGCGCACAGGTCATCCAGTGCTGGGTGACGATGGCCAGCGGGATCAGTGTGCGCTGCGGCGCGGTGCTGCCCAAGGCAGCAGACGGAAAGCCGGCCAGGCGCTCGGCCAGCTGCGGGTAGAAGCCGCTGCCGCCGACACGGGCAGCCTCTTCGCGCGCGGCGGCCACGTTGCCCAGGTTGAGCCAGGCATCGGCGCGGCGCGCCGCGAGCACGGCGCGCCATGGGGCGTCGGCCAGCGGCAGTGCAGCTTCGGTGCGGGCCAGCAGCGCGAGCGCGCGCTCGTCCTGCTGGGCGTCTTGCGCCAGACCGTGCAGCGCCCAGGCGTAAGCCGCGCTCTCGGCACCGGCCAGGGCGGCTTCCAGCAGCGCGGTGGCTTCGTCGAGCCGGCCCAACTGCTGCAGCACGCGCGCGGTCTGCAAGGTGCCGGTGCGGTGGCCGGGGCACAGCCGCAGGGCTTGCTGCGCGGCCTCCAGCGCTGGCTCGTGGCGGTCGATGCGGGCCAGGGTGTAGCTGTGCTCCACCCAGAGCCAGGGGTCGGCGGGCTGCAGCGCCAGCGCCTCGCGCTGGCAGCCGAGCGCGGCTTCGTCGTCGCGCAAGCCCGCCAGCCACAGCCCGCGCAGGCTGAGCCAGCCGGCCCGCGCGGCGGGGGCCGCCCAGGCCGGCTGCACTGCGCGCTGGCTCAGGCGCCAGTAGAGGTAGGCGCCCTGGTTGGAGGCGACGGTGCGCCACTGGCCCAGCACCGCCTCGGCATGGCGCGGATGGCGGCGCCCCAGGCGCAGGGACAGCGCATCGCTTTCTCGTTCCGCCCCCAGCTGGCGCAAGGCCCGCACCAGCACCAGGCCGGCCTCGGTCCCCTCGGGCGCCGAGGCTGCGGCACGCAGCGTCTCCAGTTGCGGCAGCACGTGCTGCGCCTGGCCCACGTCCAGCCAGGCATGCAGGGCGGCGAAGTCCGGCAAGTGGGCCTGCGGGGCGGTGGCGCTCAGGGCAGGCGTTCCAGCGCGCGCTGGTAGACGGCGTCGTGCATCAGCGCGTCCCAGTCGAGCGGCGGGCTCTGCGGCAGCAGCGCCAGGCGGCGCAGCTCGCTGTCGGGGTCGGGGTGCCAGAGGCCGCGCGCGGCGCCTTCGGTCAGGTGCTGCAGCAGGGCGTCGATGGCCGCGCCGCCGTCGGTGAGCGACTGGTTGCACAGCAGCACCAGATCGCAGCCGGCGTTCAGCGCCAGCATCGCGGCCTCGGACGGCGTGAGCAGCGAGCCCTGCAGCCAGCGCGCACCTTCCATGCTCAGATCGTCGGTGAACACCGCGCCGGTGTAGCCGAAACGCGCGCGCAGCACGTCCTTCAGCCAGCGCGCGGAATAGGTGGCCGGGCGCGGATCGACCTTGGGGTAGACGACGTGGGCCGACATCACCGCCGTGAGCGTGGCCGAGAGCCACTCGTAGGGCTGGGCGTCGTCGGCCAGGATGGCCTTGAGGCCCCGCTTGTCCACCGGCACGGCGACATGGCTGTCCGCGGTGGCGTAGCCATGGCCGGGGAAGTGCTTGCCGCAATGCGCCATGCCCGCGCGCAGCATGCCGTGGGCCACGCTCTTGGCGAGCATCGTGACGACACGCGGGTCGCGGTGGAAGGCGCGCGCGCCGATGACGCTGCTGCCGCCGTGGTCGAGATCGAGCACCGGCGCGAAGCTGAAGTCGACACCGCAGGCGCGCAGTTCGGCGGCCAGCACGTAGCCCAAAGCGCTGGCGGCGTCGGTGGCGGCCATCGCATCGCGCATCCACAGCTCGCCCAGGCTGCGCATGGCCGGCAAGGCCGTGAAGCCGTCGGTCACGAAACGCTGCACGCGGCCGCCTTCGTGGTCCACGCAGACCAGCACGTCGGGCCGCAGGCGCTTGATGTCGGCCGTCAGCGCGGTGAGCTGCAAGCGGCTCTCGAAGTGGCGGGCGAAGAGCACCACGCCGCCGGTCAGCGGGTGCTTGAGGCGGCGGCGGTCGTGCTTGTCGAGCGTGGTGCCGGCGATGTCGAGCACGACGGGCGCGTGGGTCAGGTTCATGGCGGTACGGGGCGGGTTTCGACGACGACAAAAGATGCGGCGTAGTCGGTTTCGTCGGTGACGGTGACGTGGCCCACGAGGCCGCGTTCTTCGAACCACGCAGCCAGCGCGCCGCTGAGCTTGAGCACGGGCTGGCCGCTGGGCAGGTTGAGGATCTGGCAATCGCGCCAGGTCATGGGGCTGCGGATGCCCAGGCCGATGGCCTTGGAAAAGGCCTCCTTCGCGCTGAAGCGCGTGGCCAGAAACCGCAGGCCGCGTGCTTCGACGCGCGCGCGACGGGCGTGGAAAACCTGCAGTTCCTCAGGCCCCAGCACCCGTTCGGCGAAACGGTCACCACCGCGGCGCGCCACGGTGGCGGCAATGCGGCGGATGTCGCAGACGTCGGTGCCGATGCCGAAGATCATGGCCGCGGCTGGGCGTCTGCGATGCAGGCGAGGTAACGGCGCACGGTCTCGGGCAGGCCGAATTCGAGCGCGTCGCCGATCAGCGCGTGCCCGATCGACACCTCGCTCACGCCGGGCACACCGCGCAGGAAATCGGCGAGGTTGTCGCGGTTGAGGTCGTGGCCGGCATTCACCGCCAAGCCTGCGGCCTGCGCGCCCGCAGCGGTGGCTGCGAAACGCGCAATCTGCGCAGCTTGGGCGGCACGCCCCCAGGCAGCCGCATAGGGTTCGGTGTACAGCTCGATGCGGTCGGCCCCCACCGAGCGCACCAGCGCCATCTGCGCCGGCTCGGCGTCCATGAACAGGCTCACGCGCACGCCCAGGCTGTGGCACTCGTCGATCAGCGGCTTCAAACGCTCACCGTCCACCGCGAGGTTCCAGCCGTGGTCGCTGGTGAACTGGTCTTCGCTGTCGGGCACGAAGGTGGCCTGGTGCGGCTTCACGGCGCGGATGAAGCCCATCAGGTTCTGGAAGGGGTTGCCTTCGATGTTGTATTCGGCCTGCGGCCAGTCCTTCAGCAGCGCAGACAGGTCGTGCACATCGTGCGCGCGGATGTGCCGCTCGTCGGGCCGCGGGTGCACGGTGATGCCGTCGCAGCCGGCCTGCAGGCACAGCGTGGCCGCGCGCAACACGCTGGGGATGCCCAGGTGCCGCGTGTTGCGCAGCTGGGCCACCTTGTTGACGTTGACCGACAGCGCGGTGGCCGCGTGGCGCGGGGTGTCGGGGGCGACGAGTGGGTTCATGTTGTCAGCGCGGGGCCGCCAGGCGCTGCAGGCCGCGCCAGACCTCGCGCGTGCGCAAAGGCAAGGGGCCCAGATGATAGTGAAGCAGGCTGCGCAGAGGCCCGCGCAGGGCCGGGGCCACGGACGTGCAGGTCTCGCGAAGCGCGGCCATGCCGCCGCCCGAACCCGGATGCGCCTGGGCCAGTTCCGCCGCCACGGCCAGTGCCACTTCCAGCGTGCGCCACACCGCCCCAGGCAGGCCCTCAGGCTGGGCCACGAGGCCGGCGTCGGCGCGCAGGGTGTAGGGCGCTTCGTCGCGCAGCGGCTCGGCGGTGAGCGTGTCGGTGTCGAGCCCGGGCAGCCAGCCCAGCTCGCGCAGCAGCACCAGCTCGAAGGCGCGCAGCGCCGGTGCCTCCTCGGCACCCGTGGCCAGTGCCGCCAGCGTGTCGGCATAGGCGTCGAACAAGGCGGGATGCGGGTCCTGCCGCGCCAGCAGCTTCAACAGCAGTTCGTTCGCGTAGAAGGCCGGGAACATCGCGGCTGCGGCCAGCAGCGGCCGGCCGCCCGCAAACTCGGCGCTGCGCAGGTTGTAGATTTCGGCCGCATCGTCGGCTGGCGTCTTGCCCAATGCCACCAGCAGCGGCTGGAAAGGCAACAGCAGGGCACGGAAGTTGGAGGTGGGCCGCTTGGCCCCCTTGGCCGCCACCACCATGCGACCCTGGCTGCGGGTGAAGAGCTCGACGATCAGGCTGGTCTCGCTCCAGTCGTGCTGGTGCAGCACGTAGGCCAGCTGCGGGGCGCTGCCTCTACTCGTAGCCATACGAGCGCAGGTGGGCTTCGTCGTCGGCCCAGCCGGAACGCACCTTCACCCACAGCTCGAGAAAAACCTTGGCGTCCCACAAGCGCTCGAGCTCCTGGCGCGCTTCGCTGCCGATGCGCTTGAGCCGTTCGCCGCCGTCGCCGATGACCATGCCCTTGTGCGCGTCGCGCTCCACCACGATGGTGGCGGCGATGCGGCGCAGTTGGCCTTCTTCTTCGAACTTGTCGATGACCACCGTGCAGCTGTAGGGCAGCTCGTCGCCGGTCAGGCGGAAGAGCTTCTCGCGGATCATCTCGGCGGCCATGAAACGTTCGCTGCGGTCGGTCAGCGCGTCTTCTTCATAGAACCAGGGCTGCTCGGGCAGGTAGGGCTGCACGATGCCGAGCAGGCGCTCGATGTCGGCCGCACGCGTGGCCTGCATGGGCACGAACTCGGCAAACGCGTGGCGTTCCTGCATCTGCTTCAGCCAGGGCAGCACGTCTTGACGGCGCGCCAGCGCGTCGAGCTTGTTGGCGATCAGCAGTACCGGCTTGCCCCGCATGCTTTCGGCCTGCAGCAGCGACAGCACCTTGGCATCGGGCAGGCCGAAGCGCCCGGCTTCCACCACGAACAGCACCACGTCCACGTCGCCCAGCGAGCTGAGCACGGTGCGGTTGAGCGTGCGGTTCAGCGCCGTGGCGTGCTTGTCCTGGAAGCCCGGCGTGTCGACGAAGACGAACTGCGCCTCGCCCACCGTGCGGATGCCGGTGATGCGGTGGCGCGTGGTCTGCGCCTTGTTGCTGGTGATGCTGATCTTCTGCCCCACCAGCGCGTTGAGCAGCGTGCTCTTGCCGACGTTGGGGCGGCCCACGATGGCCACCAGGCCGCAGCGTTGGGCGGAGGGTTCGGATTCGGTATCGGTGTCGGTGTTCATGAACGCAGCGCGCTGCCTGGTCGGTCGTTGGCCTTGAGGATGTCCAGCAGGCGCCGGGCCGCTTCCTGTTCGGCATTGCGGCGCGACTTGCCTTCGCCCCGTTCGGTGAGGCCCAGCGTGGCCACGACGCACTCGACCTCGAAAGTCTGGTTGTGCGCCTGGCCGCGCGTGGCGGTGATGCGGTAGGCTGGCACGGGCACCTTGCGGGCCTGCAGCCATTCCTGCAGCTCGGTCTTGGCGTCCTTGGTCCAGCTCTCCACCTCGGTGGCCTGGATCACCTCACCGAACAGGCGCTGCACCAGGCCCTGCGCGGCGTCGTAGCCGCCATCGAGAAAAGCAGCGCCGATCACGGCTTCCAGCGCATCGGCCAGCAGCGAAGGGCGTTGTGCGCCACCGCCGCGCATCTCGCCGTCGGACATGCGCAGCACCTCGGGGATGCCGAGCTGCAGCGCCACGCGGTGCAGGCTGTCTTCGCGCACGAGGTGGGCTCGCACGCGCGTGAGGTCGCCCTCGTCGCTGCCGCCGTGGCGCTCATAGAGCAGGCGCGAGATAGCCACGCTCAGCACCGCGTCGCCCAGGAACTCGAGGCGCTCGTTGTGTTCGGCGCCCCAGCTGCGGTGGGTGAGCGCACGGCGCAGCAGTTCGGGCTGCGAGAAGCCATGGCCCAGGCGCTTCTGCAGCGCGGCCAGGGCTCCGCCCGGCCCCGGGGGGCTCACTTGGAGCGGCCCTCGTACTTGACGAGGATGTAGACCGAGCCGTAGATCGGGATGAGCTTGTCGTAGGCGAAACCGACCACCACGCGGTCGTTCTCCTTCGTCACCAGCAGGTCCTTGCCGGCGATCGAGGTGATGGAGTACTCCACCTCCTTCTGGCGGTCGAAGGCGGCGCGCACCTCGGCCACGGTGGGCGGCTGCTGCGCGGCGATCTTCTCGACCGTGCTCTTGATGGTGAGGTACTCGTTGACCGTCGGGAAGACGCGGATCACGAGGTAGGCGCCGAAGCCGATCGCCAGGGCCCAGAACAGCAGGCCGAACAAGGTGAGGCCACGCTGGTGCGCACGGGAGGCGCGGCGCGCCGGGGCGGCCGCGCGCTTGCTGCGGGCGGTGTGCGTGAGCTTGCCTGCCGTCATCGCCTGTCTTCTCCGGTTGCCGGCGCGCGCAGACCCCAGGAACGGGGCCTGCTCAGTGGAAGGCGCCAATGCGCCCCAGGTTGCCGAAGTTCATCCACACGAAAAATGCCTTGCCGACGATATTCTCGTCGGGCACAAAGCCCCAGAAGCGCGAGTCTTGCGAATTGTCGCGGTTGTCGCCAAGCGCAAAGTAGTGGCCAGGCGGCACCTTGCACACCACGCCTTCGGGGCTGTATCGGCAGTTCTGCGCAAAAGGAAAGGTCTTGGGCTCGGGGCCGTAGTAGGCGCCACGCCGAGGGTCGACGCGGATCTGGTGCTCCACGTTGCCCAGCTTCTCGGTGAAGAGGGGCGCGTAGCTCAGGCTGTCGTCGTCGTAGTGCTCGCCCTTGGAGACCGTGGGCACCGGCTGGCCGTTGATGCTGAGCTTCTGGTTCAGGTACGAGACCTCGTCGCCGGGGATGGCCACGATGCGCTTGATGTAGTCGAGCCGGGGGTCGGCCGGGTAGCGGAAGACCATCACGTCACCGCGCTGCACTGGGTTGTTGTCGATGATCTTCTTGTTGATCACCGGCAGCCGCACGCCGTAGTGAAACTTGTTCACCAGGATCAGGTCGCCCACCAGCAGCGTGGGCACCATCGAGCCCGACGGAATCTTGAAGGGCTCGAAGAGGAAGCTGCGCAGCAGGAACACGATCAGGATCACGGGGAAAAGGCCCGCGGTCCAGTCCAGCCACCAGGGCTGCATCAGCAGCTTGGCCTTGGCTTCCTGCACGTCGCCATCCACGCGCTGGATGCCCTGCTTGGCCAGCTCGGCGCGACGCTGCACGTCCTGCGCCTCCAGCGCCAGGGCCGCTGCCTCGCGCTGCGGCTTGAAGCGGAAGCGCTCGGCCACCCAGTAGACCAGCGTCACCACCGTCAGCAGGAACAGCAACAGCGAGAAGTTGCCGGTCCAGAAACCGAGGAACCAGCCACCCAGGTACGCGACGAGAGCGCCGTAGAGCACGGCCGTGAGAGAACTCATCGCATTCATCAATCGTCCACCTGGAGTATGGCGAGGAAGGCTTCCTGTGGCACCTCCACAGAGCCGATCTGTTTCATGCGCTTCTTGCCCGCCTTCTGCTTCTCGAGCAGCTTCTTCTTGCGGGTGATGTCGCCACCGTAGCATTTTGCCAGCACGTTTTTGCGCAAGGCCTTCACGTCCTCACGCGCAATCACGTTGGCGCCGATGGAGGCCTGGATGGCCACGTCGTACATCTGGCGCGGGATCTGCTGGCGCATCTTGGCCGCCACCGCGCGGCCGCGGTACACGCTCTGCGCCTTGTGCACGATGATGCTCAGCGCGTCGACACGGTCGCCGTTGATCATCAGATCGACCTTCACGACGTCGCTGGCGCGGTACTCCTTGAACTCGTAGTCCATGCTGGCGTAGCCGCGGCTCACGCTCTTCAGCTTGTCGAAGAAGTCCAGCACGATCTCGGCCAGCGGCAGTTCGTAGGTCAGCATCACCTGGCGGCCGTGGTAGGCCATGTTCAGCTGCACGCCGCGCTTCTGGTTGGCCAGCGTCATCACCGGGCCCACGCTGTCTTGCGGCATGTACAGGTGCACGGTGACGATGGGCTCGCGGATCTCGCGGATGCGGCCCAGGTCGGGCATCTTGCTCGGGTTCTCGACCTCGATCACGGTGCCGTCGTTCAGCTCCACCTCGTACACCACGCTGGGCGCGGTGGTGATGAGGTCCTGGTCGAACTCGCGCTCCAGCCGCTCTTGCACGATCTCCATGTGCAGCAGGCCGAGAAAGCCGCAGCGGAAGCCGAAGCCCAGCGCCTGGCTCACCTCGGGCTCGTAGCGCAGGCTGCTGTCGTTGAGCTTGAGCTTTTCCAGCGCGTCGCGCAGCTGGTCGTACTCGCTGGCTTCGGTGGGGTACAGGCCCGCAAAGACCTGGGGCTGGATCTCCTTGAAGCCGGGCAACGCCTCGGCCGCCGGGCCGGCGTTGTTGGGCAGCTTCTTGTCGAGCGTGAGCGTGTCGCCCACCTTGGCCGCCTGCAGCTCCTTGATGCCGCAGATGACGAAACCCACCTCGCCGGCCTTCAGCGTTTCACGCGGCAGGCTCTTGGGCGTGAACACGCCCATGTGCTCGATGTTGTAGACCGCGCCCGTGGCCATCATGCGGATGCGTTCACCCTTGCTGAGCGAGCCGTCGACCACACGCACCAGCATCACCACGCCGACGTAGTTGTCGAACCAGCTGTCGATGATCATCGCCCGCGGCGGGCCCTCGGGGTTGCCCTTGGGCGGGGGCATGCGTGCGATCACCGCTTCGATGATGTCGTCCAGACCCATGCCGGTCTTGGCGCTGCAGGGGATGGCGTCGGTGGCGTCGATGCCGATCACGTCCTCGATCTCCGCCTTGGCGTTCTCGGGGTCGGCCTGCGGCAGGTCCATCTTGTTGAGCACGGGCACCACCGTCACGCCCAGGTCCAGCGCGGTGTAGCAGTTGGCCACGGTCTGGGCTTCCACGCCCTGCGAGGCGTCCACCACCAGCAGCGCGCCTTCGCAGGCACTCAGGCTGCGGCTCACTTCATAAGAGAAGTCGACGTGGCCCGGTGTGTCGATCAGGTTGAGCTGGTAGACCTGGCCGTCGCGCGCCTTGTATTCAAGGGCTGCGGTCTGCGCCTTGATGGTGATGCCGCGCTCGCGCTCGATGTCCATCGAGTCGAGCACCTGCGCTTCCATCTCGCGGTCGCTCAGGCCGCCGCAGCGCTGGATGATGCGATCGGCCAGCGTGCTCTTGCCGTGGTCGATGTGGGCAATGATGGAGAAGTTGCGGATGTGCTTCATCGAGGCGGATTGCATCGCGGCGGTGCCGCGTTCGGTGCCTTGGCGCGGTGAACGCGCGGCCCGGTGGGGTGGTCTGCAGCGGGTTGCGGCGGGTGGCGCCGCGCACCGGCAGAACAGCTAAAAAAAAGGCGCGTCCAAAGTGGTGACGCGCCTTCCAACAGAACGTTTGGCAACTGCTTGTTGGGCGTTCATTGTAGCCAAAACAACCGGCCGGGAACCCGCGTCATTGCTTGATTTCCGGCCGTTGCAGCGATCAGACACGCGATAATTCTGCACAGTTTATCCACAGCCTGTGAACTGCCTGTGGATGCGCTGCGGATCGCGCGCTTCAGGCCGGGTCGGCGGGTAAAACCCCCGCCTCCAGCCTCAATTCTAGACGTGCCCCGGGCTAATCGCCGGCCACCGGATATTGAAGTGAGAGACCACTAACTTGCGCCCGGCGCGGGCGGCGACCTGACGCCGCCCCAAGCTCAGAAATGCTCCCACGATGCGGAAAGACCCGGCGCCGAGCTCAACTTGCTCGTGCGCCGGGGCGGTGCCGGTCAGCGGGCGGGGCGGATCACCAGGTAGTTGGTCCACTCGCCGCGGCGCACCATCACGCTGACGGCACGCGACTTCTCGGCCTTGGCGCCCACGGTGGCGAACTGCTTGCTGTCGGTGATCTCGGTGTTGTCCATCGAGAGGATCACGTCACCCTCGCGCACGCCAGCCCGGGCGGCCGCACCTTCCACCGCCTCGACCTTGACGCCGCCACGGATGCGCAGCTCGCGCTTCTGGGCGTCGGTCAGGTCAGACACCGTCATGCCCAGCACGGCCTTGGCCACGGGCGCGGGGCTGCCCTGCTCGGGTCCACCGGCCCGGCGGGCGGGCCGGTCGGCTTCGAACTCGGCGACGGTCACGCCGAGGTCGCGGGTGGCGCCGCGGCGGAAGACCTGCAGCGTGCTCTTGCTGCCCGGCTTGATGCCGCCCACCAGGCGCGGCAGGTCGCCCGACTTCTCGACCGCCTTGTTGTCGACCTTGACGATGATGTCGCCGGCCTCCAGGCCGGCCTTGTCGGCCGGGCCGTCCTTCTCGACGCTGACCACCAGCGCACCGCGCGGTTGCCCCAGGCCGATGCTCTCGGCCACTTCCTTGGTGACAGCACCGATCTGCACGCCGATGCGGCCGCGGATCACCCGGCCGCTCGTGCGCAGCTGCTCGGCCACGCGCTGGGCTTCGTCGATGGGGATGGCGAAGCTGATGCCCATGAAGCCGCCGCTGCGGCTGTAAATCTGCGAGTTGATGCCGACCACCTCGCCACGCAGGTTCAGCAGCGGCCCGCCGCTGTTGCCGGGGTTGATGGCCACGTCGGTCTGGATCAGCGGCAGCAGGTCGCCAGTGTCGCGCTGCTTGGCGCTGACGATGCCGGCGGTGACGGTGTTGTCCAGGCCGAAGGGCGAGCCGATCGCCATCACCCATTCGCCCACCTTCAGACGGTTGACGTCGCCGATCTTCACCGGCACCAGGCCCGTGGTCTCGATCTTGACCACCGCCACGTCGGAGCGGCGGTCGGCGCCGACGATGCGCGCCTTGAACTCGCGCTTGTCGGTCAGCGTGACGATCACCTCGTCGGCACCGTCCACCACATGGGCGTTGGTCATGATGAAGCCGTCGGCCGAGAGCACGAAGCCCGAACCCACGCCGCGCTGCTGCGGCTCTTCTTCCTGGTTGCGCGGGTTGCCGCGGCGGTCGGGCTGGCTGGGGATGGGCACGCCGAAGCGACGGAAGAACTCTTCCATGTTCGGGTCCATCAGGCCGCCCGGCCGGTCGGCGCTTGTGCGGCGCTCGGTGGTGCGGATGTTGACGACCGAGGGGCCGACACGTTCGGCCAGATCGGTGAAGTCGGGCAGTTGAACTGTCGGCGTGGCCTGGGCCTGCGAAGGCCGCGAATGCAAGGCGGTGGCTGAAACCGACAAAACGACAAGGCCAAGGGCCAGGCGGCCGGCCCAGGTGCGAACGAAGGACATGGTGCGCGCTTTCATGCGATGCAGACGGGGATGGCTTGGGGCACGGAGAAGGGCAAAAAGTTCACCCGGTCGAGACAGGACGGCTCGGCACGCGACGAAACCAGCTCGGGCGCGGCCGGGCCCTTGGCCGCTCAGCGGGGGCGACGCTCCAGCGCGTTGGCGAAGAGCTTCAGCGTGGCCGGGGGCACATCGCCCACGACCGTGATCCAGTGTTCGCCCCGGCGCAGCATCACGGTGCCCGTGGCCCCTTGCTGGGCCTGCAGTTCGCTGCGGTGGCGTTCCGGCTGGAAGGGTTCGGCAAACAGCGAGACGTGGGTGAGCCCGTCGGAGAACACGGCCTGCAGCACCTGCGCGCTGCTGCCGCCGCCGGCTTCCATGCCGCGCCGCACACAGCCCACGAGGCGGAAGCCCGCCACCGGCCGCGCCAGGGCCCAACCCTCGGCTTCGAGCTCGGTGCGCTGCTGCTGCGGCCGCACGACCCGGTAGCCGTCCAGGCCGCGCGGGTTGCGCAGCACCTGCAGCACGGCGTCGGGCTGGGGCCGAACGCCGATGTTGATCTCGGAGAAGGCCGTCGATTCGAGAATGCCGCGCTCCTGCCCCGGCGCGGCGAGTGCCATCACGTCGGCCCGCAGCATCAGGCCCGTGGCGCGGTCGGCCCAAAGGCGTTGCGCGTAGCGCAGCATGTCGCGCGGCTCCAGCAGCAGCACCAAAGCATCGCGGCCGGCGATGCGGGCTTCGCCCTCGCGGCGCAGTTCGTAGTGGTCGAGCGCCTGCGGGTCCACCTCTTGCGGCGTGGTCGACCAGGCCCCGCGCGTCTCGCGCTTCTCGATCACGGCCACCTTGGCCTGCGGCCACAGCGTGTGCACGGCGTCGTTGTGGCGCAGGATGCGCTGCTGGCGGCCGTCCAGCGCCTCCAGCAGCTCGTAAGTCTGGTCGCCGACGGCGTAGTGGCCCACGCGCGAACTGCTGAAGGTGCCGCTGACGCTGAACACCATCGTGCCCTGGTAGTTGCCGGTGCTCGCGGCCGTGCGGATGCGGTTCAGCAAGGCCTTGGCCTCAGCCGGCGGCAGCGCCGTGGCTTCGGCCGCCATCACGGGCGGCAGCAGGCAGGTCATGAGTGCCAGCATCGGCACCCAGCGCACGGCGGTCAGGATCATCAGCGTTGGGCTTGGGCAGGCACGGCGAGGTCGACACGGCGCAGCGCCGAGCTGGGCGCGGTGATCGTGGCGCCGCCGCGGGCGATCTGGTGGGCGCGCAGGTATTCGTCGAGGCGCTCGTCGCGCAGCACGGCTTCGCCGTCGGCCTGCCCCACGGACACCGGGCGCGTGAGCCCGTTGGCCACCGGCACCACGGCCACGGCCGGGTTGCCCGCACCCGCGAAGCCGGCCGGCGCGTCGACCGCGCCGCCCGGCAGGCCCACGCGGGCCACCACCAGCACGCCAGCCACGACGGCAAAGCCGGCGGCCGCGGCCACCGGCATCAGCCAAGCCTGCCGCCGACGCGCCGGCACCGCGACGGCGGGCGCAGCGGCCGGCACGGGCTCGGGCGCGAGCACGACGGGCTCCGCAGCCAGACGTTCACGCAGCCCGGCCAGGAAAGCCGCATCGCCCGCGGCCGGGCGGGCGAGGTCTTCGGAACGCATCACGTCGCCGATGAGCTGGTAGGCGTGCCAGGTGCGCCGCGCCTCGGCGTCCTGCCGCCAGGCGGCACAGGCGGGTTCGGCCGCGGCGGCCTCACCGTCGGCCAGGGCCGAGAGCCAGCTGCGGGCTTCTTCGGCGGACAGATTCGGGGGCTGGCGTAGCGGCTCGGCGTTCATGGCGTGGCGGGCGGTTGGCAGGCGTGGACGGGCGGGGGCGGTGTGCAACGGGCGAGGGGCGAGGGGCGAGGCTTGGGAATCGATGGCGGGCGGTGGCGGCGTCACCAGCGCTCGCCGTCGCGGGTGTCGAGCAAGGGCCGCAGGCGGGTGGCGATCGCCTCGCGTGCACGGAAGATGCGTGAGCGCACGGTCCCGATGGGGCAGTTCATCATCTCGGCAATCTCTTCGTAGCTCAGGCCTTCGATCTCGCGCAGCGTGATGGCCTGCCGCAGGTCTTCCGACAGGGCCTGGATCGCGGCGTTCACCGCCGCGGCCACTTCCTTGCTGGCCATCAGGGCTTCGGGTGTCTCCCCGTCGGTTAGTTCATTCTCGGCGCGTGAAGTTTCCTCACCTTCTTCGCCCTGATGGCGCGAAGACTCGAGCACCAGCGGGTCGCGCTTCATGTCCATCAGCGCCTTCTTGGCGGTGTTGACGGCGATGCGGTAAAGCCAGGTGTAGAAGGCGCTCTCGCCGCGGAACTGGGGCAGCGCGCGGTAGGCGCGGATGAAGGTCTCCTGCGCAATGTCCTGCACGAGGTCGACATCGCGCACCATGCGGCCGATCAGCCGCTCGACCCGGCGCTGGTACTTGACCACCAGCATCTCGAAGGCCCGCACGTCGCCCCGCTTGACGCGTTCCACCAGCAGGGCATCGGCATCCGCGTCAGACATTCAATCGGGGCTTCGTTCGGGGGACAGCACGCGGGGGGTGGCGCGAGGCGGGCGCGAATATACCGCGCAGCGCAGGGCATGCCAGGCCGCACCGGCCTCGCCCGCACCGACAGCCAGCCAGCGGGTGCCCCCGCCTTCGGCATGCAGGCGCAGCACCAGCACAAGCCCCAAGTCCAGCGTCAACTGCAAGGTGCCGGGGGTGCCGTCGACCGTCCAGCGCTGGCCATCCCACTGCAGCGAGGCGCAAGGCGACGCTCGCCAACGGCGCCCTTGCCTGAGCAACACGGCACCGGCCGCCACGGCCGCTGCGGCGGCGGTGCCCGTGCCGCCTGCATCCGCATGGGCACCCAGCCAGGCAGCAAGTGCAGCGGCCGCGCAGGCCGGCAGGCCCACGCTGAGGGCAGCCCACAGCGGACCGCCCCGCCCTTGCACAGCCACCGCAGGCGCGGCGCGCATGCGCGTCACACCCGCCGGAAAACCAGCGTGCCGTTGGTGCCGCCGAACCCGAAGTTGTTCTTCACGGCGACGTCGATCTTCATCTGCCGCGCCTCGTTGGCGCAGTAGTCCAGGTCGCACTCCGGATCCTGGTTGAAGATGTTGATGGTGGGCGGCGACACCTGGTGGTGCACCGCCAGCACGCTGAACACCGATTCGATGCCGCCGGCGCCACCCAGCAGGTGGCCGGTCATCGACTTGGTCGAGTTCACGACCATCTTCTTCGCGTGCTCGCCAAAGGCCAGCTTGATGGCGTTGGTCTCGTTCAAGTCGCCCAGCGGTGTGCTGGTGCCGTGCGCATTGAGATAGTGCACGGCGTCGGCATTGATGCCGGCATTGCGCAGCGCCGCTTTCATGCTGCGCTTGGGGCCGTCGACGTTGGGCGCGGTCATGTGGAAGGCATCCGCCCCCATGCCGAATCCGGCCAGCTCGGCGTAGATCTTGGCGCCACGCCGCTTGGCGTGTTCGTACTCCTCGAGCACCAGCACGCCGGCGCCTTCACCGAGCACGAAACCGTCGCGGTCCTTGTCCCAGGGGCGGGACGCGGTCTTCGGGTCGTCGTTGCGCGTGGACAGCGCACGCGCCGCCGCGAATCCGCCGATGCCCAGCGGGCTGACGGTGCTCTCGGCGCCGCCGGCGACCATCACGTCGGCATCGCCGTACTCGATCAGCCGGCCGGCCTCGCCGATGCAGTGCAAGCCTGTGGTGCAGGCCGTCACGATGGCGAGGTTGGGGCCGGTGAAGCCGTACTGGATGGAGACGTGACCCGAGATCATGTTGATGATCGAGGCGGGCACGAAAAACGGCGAGATACGGCGCGGGCCGCGTTCGCGATAGTCACCATCGGTCTGCTCGATCATCGGCAGGCCGCCGATGCCCGAGCCCACCAGGCAGCCGATGCGTTCGGCGGCCTCTTCGCTCAGCGCGTCGCCCGTGGGCAGGCCGGCATCGCGCACGGCTTGCATGGACGCTGCCATCCCGTAATGGATGAAAGTGTCCATGTGCCGGGCTTCCTTCGCGGAGATGTACTCCTCGATCTGGAAGCCCTTGACCTCGCCAGCAAACCTGCAGGCAAACCCAGAGGCATCGAACTTCGTGATGAGGTCGATGCCACTCTGGCCTGCCACCAGGTTCGACCAGCCTTCGGCCACCGTGTTGCCCACCGGGCTGACGAGCCCGAGGCCGGTGACGACGACGCGACGCCGAGACATGCGGATGTCAGGCCTTCTGGTGGCCGGTGGCGTAGTCGATCGCCAACTGCACGGTGGTGATCTTCTCGGCTTCTTCGTCCGGGATCTCGATGCCGAACTCGTCTTCGAGGGCCATCACGAGCTCCACGGTATCGAGCGAGTCGGCGCCGAGGTCGGCCACGAAGGCCTTCTCGTTCGTGACGTCGGACTCAGGGACGCCGAGTTGTTCGGCAATGATCTTCTTGACGCGTGCTTCGATATCGCTCATGACTCCTCCGGGAGTGGGGTCGGTTCAAACAGCCCGCGATTCTACCGGCGGGGCCCGTACCGGATTTTTGGCCTGCAGACCATCGCCTGCAGGAGGGAAAAGAAAGTGCTGCTCGCCGGGCTTCAGCCCATGTGCATGCCGCCGTTGACGTGCAGTTCGGTGCCGGTGATGTAAGCCGCGCCAGGCCCGGCCAGGAAGGCCACCGCCTGCGCGATCTCGTCGGCTGCGCCCAGACGGCCCAGCGGGATTTGTGCCAGCAGCGCGGCCTTGGCGGCTTCGGGCAGGCCGTGGGTCATGTCGGTGTCGATGAAACCCGGCGCCACGCAGTTGACGGTGACGTTGCGGCTGCCGAGTTCACGGGCCAGCGCCCGCGTGAGGCCCGCGACGCCGGCCTTCGCCGCCGCGTAGTTGGCCTGCCCCGCATTGCCGATGGCGCCCACCACCGAAGTGATGTTGATGATGCGGCCGTAGCGCTGCTTCATCATCGGCCGCGTGGCCGCACGGCAGGCGCGGAACACGGCCTTGAGGTTGGTGTCGTGCACGGCATCCCACTCGTCGTCCTTCATGCGCATCGAGAGCATGTCGCGCGTGATGCCGGCGTTGTTGACGAGCACGTGCAGCCCGCCCTGGGTCTTGACCAGCGTGTCGATGGCGGCGTCCAGCGCCGGACCGTCGGTGACGTTGAGCACGATGCCCTGCCCGCCCAATGGCGCCAGCGCCTCGCCGATGGCGGCGGCGCCGGCCTCGGTGGTGGCGGTGCCGGTGACGCGGAAACCGGCTTTCGCCAGCGTCATCGCGATAGCGCGGCCGATGCCGCGCGAGGCGCCGGTGACCAGGGCCACCTGGCCGGCTGCTTGGGGGGTGTCGCTCATGCCAGCAGTTCCTGCACGGCCTTCAGGCTGGCCGGCGTGTTGAGAGAGGCGGCGACGATCTCGGCGTCCACCCGCTTGACCAGCCCCGACAGCACCGCGCCCGGGCCGCATTCGACGATGTGCGTGAGACCGCGCGCCTTCAGCGCCTGCGTCACTTCCACCCAGCGCACCGGGCCGAAAGCCTGGCGGTACAGCGCTTCGCGGATGGCATCGGGTTCTGTCTGCACGGCCACGTCGATGTTGTTGACAACGGGCAAGCGCGGGCTCTTGAGCGCCACACCCGCCAGCTTCTCGCGCAGGGCCTCGGCCGCCGGCTTCATCAACGACGAGTGGAAAGGCGCCGACACTGGCAGCAGCAGCGCGCGCTTGGCACCCGCGGCCTTGAGCTCGGCACAGGCGGCGTCGACACCCGCCTTGCTGCCGGCGATGACGGTCTGCTTCGGGTCGTTGAAGTTCGCGGGCTCCACGGGTTCGCCACTGGCTGCGGCCACCCTCGTGCAGACCTCGGCGACAACAGCTGCGTCCAGGCCCAGGATGGCAGCCATCGCACCCGCACCCACGGGCACGGCCTGCTGCATGGCCTGCGCGCGGAAGCGCACCAGCGGCAGCGCGTCGGCCAGGCTCAGCGCCTCGGCGGCCACCAGCGCGCTGTACTCGCCCAACGAATGCCCGGCCACCGCCGCGGGCTCGGCGCCGCCTTCGGCACGCCAGGCGCGGTAGCAGGCAATGGCGGAGGCCAGCATCACGGGCTGGGTGTTCGTCGTCAAGCCCAGGGCCTCGGCCGGGCCTTCGTGGATCAGTCGGCCCAGGTCTTCACCCAGCGCAGCGGAGGCTTCTTCCAGCGTCTGGCGCACCGCGGGGTGATCGCCCCAGGCGTCGAGCATGCCCACCGTCTGGGAGCCCTGGCCGGGGAACACGAAAGCAAAAGCAGGCATCGGGAGTCTCGGATCTTGTTCTTGGAAATCTTCAGTGCGGCCCGCAGAGGGCGCGCTCAGAAATCGAGCAGCACGGCACCCCAGGTGAAACCACCGCCCACGCCTTCGAGCATCACGGTGTCGCCGCGCTTCACGCGGCCGCTGCGCACGGCCGTGTCCAGCGCCAGCGGCACCGAGGCCGCTGAAGTGTTGCCGTGTTCGTCCACCGTCACCACCAGCTTGTCCAGCGGCATCTTCAGCTTTTTCGCCGTGCCTTGCATGATGCGGATGTTGGCCTGGTGCGGGATGAGCCAGTCGAGATCGGCCTCGGTGCGGCCCGCCTTCTCCAACACGGTGCGGGCGGCACTTTCCAGCACGCCCACAGCCAGCTTGAAGACGGCCTGACCGTCCATCTTGAGCAGCGGGTCACCCAACACCGAGCCGCCCGACACCGTGCCCGGCACACAAAGGATGCCCACGTGCTTGCCATCGGCATGCAGGTCGGTGGCCAGGATGCCTGGCTCGCTGCTGGCCTCCAGCACCACGGCGCCAGCGCCATCGCCGAAGAGCACGCAGGTGGTGCGGTCGTTGAAATCGAGGATGCGCGAGAAGACCTCCGCACCCACCACCAGCGCGCACTTGGCCGTGCCGGCGCGGATCATCGAATCGGCCACCGTCAGCGCATAAACGAAGCCCGAGCACACGGCCTGCAGGTCGAAGGCGGCGCAGCCGTTGGCGCCCAGCTTGTGCTGCAGGATGCAGGCGGTGGATGGGAACACCATGTCCGGCGTGGACGTGGCGACGATGATCAGGTCGACATCGTCGGCCGTGCGGCCGGCGGCCTGCAGCGCGGCCTGCGCGGCCGGCAAGGCCAGATCGCTGGCGTTGACGCCATCGGCCGCGAAGTGACGCGCGCGGATGCCGGTGCGCTCGACGATCCACTCGTCACTCGTTTCCAGCCCGCGCTCGGCCAGCAGGGCGGCCATGTCGGCGTTGCTCAGCCGACGCGGCGGCAGGTGGCTGCCGGTGCCGGTGATGCGGGCGTAGCGGGTGCCGGAAACAGCGTGGGCAGTGGGCGATGAAGGTGCGTTCATGCAGCGGTTTCCGGCGCGACGTCGCCCGTGGGCGGCGTGGCGAGACCGGCCTGCAGGGTGTCGCCGATGCGGTCTTGCACGCGGTCGAGCAGCCGGTTCCGCGCGGCATCATACGCCCGGGCCAGGGCCTGCTCGAAGGCGTAGGCGTCGGCCGAACCGTGGCTCTTGAACACCAGCCCGCGCAGGCCCAGCAGGGCCGCGCCGTTGTAGCGGCGGTGGTCCACGCGGTGCTTGAAACGCTGCAGCACGGGCATCGCCACCAGGGCCGCCAGCTTGCTCAGCGGCGTGCGCGTGAACTCCTGCTTGATGAAGTCGCCCAGCATCGAGGCCAGGCCTTCGCTGGTCTTGAGCAGCACGTTGCCGACAAAACCGTCACAGACGACGAGATCGACCGTGCCCTTGAAGATGTCGTTGCCTTCCACGTTGCCGTGGAAGTTGATGTGGCCGGCTTCGCCCGCAGCACGCAGCAGTTCACCGGCGCGCTTGATGGTCTCGCTGCCCTTGATGGCTTCTTCGCCGATGTTCAGCAAGCCCACGGTGGGCTCGGCCTTGCCATCGACCGCCGCCACCAGCGCACTGCCGAGCAACGCGAACTGCAGCAAATGCTCGGGCGTGCAGTCGACATTGGCGCCGAGGTCGAGCACGGTGGTGTAGCCATCGCGCCGGTTCGGCATCACGGTGGCAATGGCGGGGCGGTCGACGCCGTCCAGCGTCTTGAGCAGGTAGCGCGAAACGGCCATCAGCGCGCCCGTGTTGCCGGCCGACACGCACACGTGCGCACCCGCCTTCAGCTGCTGGATGGCCACGCGCATCGAGGAATCGCGCTTCCTGCGCAGTGCCACCTCCACGGAATCGTCCATGGTGACGACCTCGGTGGCGATGACGGGCGTGCAGCGCGCCCAGCCGCGGGCGCCTTCCAAAGCGGCCTCTGTCCCGACGAGTACCAGTTCGGCCTCGGGGTGGCTTTGCAGGAAGGCCCGACAGGCGGGCAGCGTGATGCTCACGCCGTGGTCGCCGCCCATGCAGTCGACGGACAGGCGGACTGAAGGCAGCGGCGTGAAGGCGCTGTGGGTGGACACGGCAGGGTTCAAGGCTTCAGCCAAGCCGGCGCATCAAGGCCGATGCGCTCAGGCCCGCTGTTGCAAGCCGCGCCGCAGGTTCACCCTGCGCACGGCGCGGTGCAGACCGGTGGACGGCCTGCATCCGGAATCAGGCGTCGGCCTTGGTCTTCAGGACCTTGCGGCCGCGGTAGAAGCCGGTCGGGCTGATGTGGTGGCGCAGGTGCACTTCGCCAGTGGTGGGCTCGACGGCGGTGCCAGGGGCGGCAACGGCGTTGTGCGAGCGGTGCATGCCGCGCTTGGAAGGCGACTTCTTGTTCTGCTGAACGGCCATGGAATTCTCCTGGGGGCAACACGCAAGGCAGCCGGGGCTGCAAGAACGTGCGCCAATGCGCTGAAAGTGGCGTGGCGGTGGCGCCTCAAGGCGCGGGCGCTGTGGCCTCAAGGCCGCAGGGCGCCGGTGAAACAGGCCGCCGGTGGAACGCTGGAACGGTAGCTCTGCGGAGACGACAACCCGACCCCGCAAAGGACCAAGCGGTTTCCGCAAAGCCCGCGAGTATAGCACCAGAGCACAAGATTGCAGCGGTCCTCAGGCCCCACCGCCTTGCCCGCCCCGGCCGCGCAAGGCTGCCAAGGCGGCAAAAGGGTGCGGGGCCGGCTCATCCTCCTCGGCAGGCACCTCCGCGGGCATCGGCAAGGGTTCGGGGCACACGTCGTGGCGCGGCACGATGGGCTGCGCCAGGATGAGCTCGTCTTCCAGCAACTCGTGCAAGTCCAGGCGCGCCGGCAGCACCAGCACGTCGTCTTCGCTCTCTTCGTCCAGACGAAGGGCCTCGTCTTCGCTGCGCACGAAGCGGAAGCGGCGGGTCACGTCCAGGCGCTGCGTCATGGCCTGCAGACATCGCTGGCAAGACAAAGGCACGTCGGCACTGGCCGCCAGCTCCAGCCAGAGCTCGGCCTCACCGCCGGCCACGGGCACGAGGGTGCCGATGGCCGACCAGGCCGCGGCGCCATCCGAGGCGGCGCTGAAGCCGGCGGCCAGACGCTCCATGCCCATCAGCGGCCACTGGCCTTCCAGCCGGGCGCCGGCCTTGCACAGTGCGGGCACGTCCAGCGCGCGGGGGTCGAAGGCACGTTCTTTCATCTCAGGTCGGGCGCAGGCAAGCGCGGCAGTCGGCCAGCAGGTCGGCGGGGCAGTGTAGCGAGCGTGCGCCTGCGGCGCGCAGGCTCCACCGACAATCGGGCCATGCCCAGCCCGACTGCCCGCCCCCCGCTCATCCTCGGCTCCACCTCGCGCTACCGCCGAGAGCTGCTGGACCGCTTGCGCCTGCCCTACACCTGCGCCGCACCACAGGTCGACGAGACGCCCCTGCCAGGCGAAGCCCCGGCCGCACTGGCCTTGCGCCTGGCCCTGGCCAAGGCGCAGGCCGTCGCGGCGCTGCACCCGCAGGCGGTGGTGATTGGCGCCGATCAGGTGGCCGACCTGCACGGCGAGCCGATCGGCAAACCCGGCACGCACGAACGCGCCGTGATGCAGCTGCAGCGCCTGAGCGGGCAACGGGTGGTCTTCCAGACCGCACTGGCCGTCGTGCGTGCCGACACCGGCCACGCCGAAGCCCAGCTGGCCGCGGTGGTGGTGCAGTTCCGCGCGCTGAGCCTGGCCGAGATCGAGCACTACCTGCGGCTCGACCAACCCTACGACTGCGCCGGCAGCGCGAAGTGCGAGACCCTGGGTATCGCGCTGCTCGACGCCATCGAGAGCGACGACCCCACGGCACTGATCGGCCTGCCGCTCATCCGCACCTGCCAGATGCTGCGCCGGGCAGGCCTGGACCCGCTGCAACCATGACCTCGACCCCGAAGACCGGCCGCCTGCTGCTGGTACCCAACACCCTGGACCTGGGCGCCGACGAGGTGGCCTTGCAAGAGGTGCTGCCCGAAGGCGTGATCCGCCAGGCCGCGGCCCTGACGCACTGGGCCGCCGAAGACGCCCGCAGCACACGCGCCTTCCTCAAGCGCGTCGGCGCGCTGGTGCCGCTGGCCGCGCCACTGCAAGCACTGCAGATCACCGAGTTGCCGCGCCCGCGCAAAGGCAGCCGCGAAGCCGTGCCCGCAGCCGAATGGCGCGCCCTGCTGCAGCCGGCCTTGGCGGGGCACGACCTGGGCCTGCTGTCGGAGGCCGGCCTGCCGGCGGTGGCCGACCCCGGCGCGGCGCTGGTGCAGGCCGCGCACGAAGCCGGTGTGCCGGTGCTGCCGCTGGCCGGGGCCAGTTCCCTCTTGCTGGCCCTGGCGGCCAGCGGCCTGAACGGCCAGAGCTTTGCTTTCGTCGGCTACCTGCCGCAAGACCCGGGCACGCGAGCCACGCGCATCAAGGAACTGGAAGGGCTCTCGCGCCGCCAGCAGCAGACGCAGCTGATGATCGAAACGCCCTATCGCAACGCCGCGCTGCTGACAGCCCTGCTGGCTGCGCTGCAGCCGGGCACCCGTGTGAGCATCGCCTGCGGCTTGACCTTGGCCGGCGGCTGGTGCCGCACCGAGACGGTGGCCCGCTGGCGCCAGCAGCCGCCGCCCATGCCCGAGCGCTGGCCCGCCGTTTTTGCGCTGCTGGCCGGCTGAAGCACCGGCCCGCCGCCGCGGCTGTCAGTGGCCGCCGCCGAGCAGCGACGCCACCTTCTTTTTCGGCCGGATGTTGGGCGACAACCCCGGCCCAGGGCGCAGCGGGGCGGGCACAGCCGCCTTGGGCGCAGCTTCCCAGGCCGGGGGCTCGTTGCGCGCTGCGGGCTCGTAGGGCTTGTCGAAGAACGGATCGCGCGAGGCAGGAGCCGGGCGCCGCGGGGCTTCGGTGCGCGCTTCGGTGCGGGGAGCGGCCACAGGCACGTCCACGCGCTCGCGAGGGGCACGCTCCTCGCCGTCGTCGCGGCGCGGGCGGCGCACGCGGTCGTCTTCCAGCTCGAAGGGCTCGATCTCGAGCTTCTTCTTGATCAGCTTCTCGATCTCGGCGACCTGGCGCGTGTCGTCACGGGTGACCAGCGTGACCGCCAGGCCCGAGGCGCCGGCGCGGCCGGTGCGGCCGATGCGGTGCACGTAGTCTTCGGCGTGGAAAGGCACGTCGAAGTTGAAGACCGCCGGCAGGTCGGTAATGTCGAGGCCGCGCGCGGCCACGTCGGTGGCCACCAGCACATCCACTTCACCGGCCTTGAAGGCGGCCAGGGCCTTCAGACGTTCGTCCTGGCTCTTGTCGCCGTGCAGGGCCTGGGTGCGCAGGCCGTCGCGCTCGAAAGAGCGCGCCAGGCGCGCCGCGCCCAGCTTCGAGTTGACGAAGACGATGGCCTGCGTGAGCGCGCGCTGCCGGATGATCTGGCGGATGACGGCGCGCTTGTCGTCGTCGTTCGTAGCATAGAAGCGTTGCTCGACCGTGGACGCCGTGGCATTGGGCCGCGCCACCTCCACGAGCACCGGGTCTTGCAGGTAGCTGTTGGCCAGCTTCTTGATCTCGGGCGAGAAGGTGGCCGAGAACAGCAGCGTCTGCCGGCCGGCCTTGGGCAGGTAGGACAGGATGCGCTGCAGATCGGGCAGGAAGCCGATGTCGAGCATGCGGTCGGCTTCGTCGAGCACCACGTACTCGACCTGGTTGAGCACGGCGCTCTTGGCCTCGATGTGGTCGAGCAGGCGGCCTGGGGTGGCTATCAGCACCTCGACGCCGGCCTTCAGTTGCAGCGTCTGCGGCTTCATGTCGATGCCGCCGAACACCACCGCCGAGCGCAGGTTGGTGTGCTTGGCGTAGTTCTTGACGTTGTTGGCCACCTGGTCGGCCAGCTCACGCGTGGGCGCCAACACCAGGGCCCGCACGGGGTGGCGGGCCGGCGACATGCTGGCGTTCTCGTGCCGCAGCATCTTCTGCAGCAGCGGGATGGTGAAGGCCGCGGTCTTGCCGGTGCCCGTCTGCGCCGCGCCCATGACATCGCGACCTTCCAGCACGATGGGGATGGCCTTGGCCTGGATGGGCGTCATGGCCGTGTACCCGCTGTCGGCCACGGCTCGCAGGAGCTTGGGGTCTAGGGGGAGGGTGTTGAAGAGGGGCGGGGCCTCAGACGACGCTGCGGGCGGAGTTGCCACCAAGATTTCGGATTCATGCATACAGACGGATTATCCGCCGAGTCCCGGCACACTCGGCAGACAGCCCGTCACCACCTGCAAGGCACCTAGACGAACTTGCCATGTCACGACACCGGCTAGCGAAAAGACTCTGCGCGAGCACCCCTGGGCCGAGGTACCTGTGCAGGCGCAGGCCCGCCATTGTCGCGGGGCTAGAATCCACCGCTACCCAGCAGTTCTCGGTGATTACCTTACGCCGCCAGAGGAACTGATCGATCTAGGTCATGAGCCAATCTCAACTGTCCTCTGCGCCACACTGGTCGTCTTAAACAGCTACAGCTCTCACTCAATGCCGTCGCCTTCGACTTTGCGCCAATGCGGCAGTCTGTTCGCAACCGTTGTGTTTCTTGGGTGGCTTGCCGCGCCCGCGTTTGCCCAGACTGCACTGAACCCAGGTTTGCCGCAGCTCATCGCTGAGCCGGCTGTAAGCACGCCAGTGCGATTGCGACAACGCGTTCCAGAGGCAGTGGAGCCGACACCTCGGGAACTTGCCGTCTCCGCGCCTCTCGCGCCCTACTCCCCGGGCGAATTTGAGCGATTCGTCCAGAACCAGGCGGGATCAGAAACGCAAGTGCGCCGGTTTGGATCGGAGTTGGTAACGAACGGGATCGATGGCCAGGGTGCCGAGCTGAGCCCGCTAGTGCCTGCCGATTATGTTCTTGGACCTGGCGACGAAGTACTGCTCACGGTGTGGGGGACGGTCGACGCTGACTTGCGACTAACTGTTGACCGAAGCGGTCGCATAAGCATCCCGCGCGTAGGTTCGGTACAGGTCGCCGGCGTCCGCCATGCTGATCTGCCTGAGGTGGTTAATCGACGCATTGGTCAAGTCTTTCGTAACTTTCAAAGTAGCGTGACTTTGGGGCAGTTGCGTGGGATTCGGGTATTCGTCACCGGCTTTGTCGTCAAACCGGGTGCCCACACGGTCACAAGCCTGTCAACGGTCGTCGGCGCCCTGATGCGTGCCGGTGGCCCTTCTTCGGCTGGCAGCTTTCGCAATATTGAACTGCGCCGCGGTGGCACTCTGATCAGCCGCTTCGACCTCTACGACCTGCTGCTTCAGGGCGACCGTTCCGCAGATCGTATCGTGCAGGCTGGTGATGTCGTGCATGTCGGCTCGGTAGGTACGCAAGTTGGTTTCATTGGCAGTGTCAACAAACCCGCAGTGCTCGAACTGAAGGCGGGTGAAGGTGTCTCCGATGCGCTGAGGATGGTGGGCGGCTTTACCGCCGTAGCCGACCGTAGCAGGGTCGCGGTCGAACGACTGCAAGAACGCAACGCTGGCCGCGTCAGTCAGCTGGAGCTCCCCCAAGACATCAACTCTGGTCTGTCACACGGAGATGTTTTGCGTGCCTTCAGTGCAGTGGCCGCGGTGTTGCCCACTCAGCGCCAGAGCAAACGCATTCGTGTCGAAGGAGAAGTGCTGCGGCCCGCCGAGTACGTATTGGCTGAGGGCAGCAGCCTGCGAGACGCGATCCGCGCTGCCGGCGGCTATTCCAGCGCCGCGTATGTTTTTGCCACCGAGTTCACACGCCTCAGCGTGCAGCGGACACAACAGGAAAACTACGAACGTGCACTTCGCGATCTCGAGACCAACCTAGCGCGTTCGGCCGGCAGCCAACGGGTGGTCAACGCCGAAGACGCTGCATCTCAAGAGGCGCGCAACGCCAGCACCTCCAGGTTGATTGATCGCTTGCGGACGCTTAGACCCAACGGCCGTATCGTCTTGCAGCTGACACCGGAAACCAACGATCTCCCCGACCTCGCACTGGAAGACGGCGACCGCATCTACATCCCCGCCCGGCCCTCCACAGTGGGAGTCTTTGGCAGCGTGTTCAACGCCGCCACTTACTTACATCTTCCCGGGCGCACCGTTAGTGACTACCTACGCTTGGCAGGCGGTACGACAAAGGGCGCCGACGAGGGTAGCGCCTTCGTTGTGCGAGCAAATGGCAACGTCTTCAGTAGTCGCCAAAAGGCTGGGTGGTTCAATCAGACAGGTGAGCTGTACCGAATGGCGGCCGAACCCGGCGACACGTTGTTTGTGCCAGAAGAACTCGACAAGACGACGTTCGCTCAATCAGCGAAGGAGTGGACACAGATCCTGTTCCAGTTCGGACTTGGCATCGCGGGTCTCAAGAGCGCCATTCAATGACAACCATGGTTCCGCACGACATGCATGCCGAGGCCATGGACTCAGGCCTCAGCTTCAGCGAAGCGGTTGCATTGATCGCGTCGCGGTGGAAACTCCTGCTGCTAGCACCCCTTGCGGCCGCTCTTCTGGCTTTGGCAGCGACTTTCCTAGTTGCTCCGACGTTCACGGCCACCACAACCTTCCTTCCCCCGCAGCAATCACAAAGCGGTGCTGCTTCCGCACTGGCAACGCTGAGCGCCCTCGGCAGCGTCGCCGGTGGCTTTTCAAGCATCAGCAGCCCGGGCGAACGGTACATCGCATTCCTGCGAAGCGTGAGTGTGACAGACCGGATTGTCGATCAATTCAAGCTTATGGATGTTTACGAAGTCAGGTTCCGTGTCGACGCGCGGCGGCAACTGGGCGACAACGTGAACATCACACTGGGCAAGAAGGATGGCCTTATCAGCATCCAGGTCGACGATGAAGATCCGCAGCGGGCCGCCGCCATCGCGAATCGCTACGTTGAAGAGCTTCGGCGTCTGACAGGCACGCTGGCCGTCACCGAAGCTCAGCAGCGACGCGCATTCTTTGAGGGTCATTTGCTGCAGAGCAAAAGCAACCTAGCGAAGGCACAGCAAGCTCTTGAAACCAGCGGCTTCAACGCCGGCGCGCTGAAAGCCGAGCCCAAGTCTGCAGCCGATGCTTATGCTCGGTTGAAGGCGGAGACCACCGCAGCCGAAATGAAGTTGCGGTTGCTCCGCGGCGCATTGACTGACAGCGCTCCGGAAGTTGTCCAGCAACTCGTCGCCGTGAGCGCCTTGCGCGAACAATTGGCGAGGGCCGAAAGTGCCAGCGATCGCTCCGCAAGTTCTGACTATGTCGGAAAGTATCGGGAATTCAAGTACCAGGAGACACTGTTCGAGGTTTATGCGCGGCAGTTCGAGTTGGCCAGGGGTGACGAGAGTCGCGAGGGTGCACTGATTCAGGTGGTGGATGCCGCCACTCCGCCAGAGAAGAAAAGTCGTCCGAAACGCGCCATAGTGACGATTGCGACCGCTCTTGCCACTGGTCTAGGTTTATTGGCATGGCTGCTTCTACGCCACGGGATGCGGTCCCGGCCTACCGCATCTAGCTGATTGACACCTCAAGGTGTGGGCGGGGCACCGCACCAGAATCAGGTGCGATCCGGTCGAAGTTAAAGCCAAGACCATGAAGTGACTTCAGTCGAAAGGCTGCCAAGAATTCGACGCCAAGGCGCCCCTTGGCCCGCAACCACTGGAGGACGGCATATGCAGCATGACGAGCGACGCGAGTCTTGACCAAGTAACAAGCACGAAGCCCATCGACCGCCCGGCAAGTTTTGCTTGCTGAACGGCCAACATTGACCCTGGATTAATTGGCATTCGATGCATCGCCAAGACACTTGCGCCCTGCGAACCGGATTCAAGGCCTGCGCCGGGCGCTGATGGACTGAATCTACCCTCTACAACTCCAAAGATAACTTTTCAATGTGTGCTTCCTACTCCTGCGCCCCAGGGGCGGCGAGAGTGACGATCTCCATAGCTGCCATGGACTTTTCCGCTAAGCAAGACCGGGCCCTGCTGACCAAGGGATCAGAACCCGCTCATGACAGCGGAGTAACGAGCATGCGCATCGCGATGGGCGGCGCCTTGCCCTTGGCGGCTTGTCCGTGCCGCACTGCTGCTGCGGGGCTTAGGTATGTCTGACCACTTGCGCCTTGAGCTTTCCCCTGACGCTTATCTGCTGTGCCGGCCAACGCCCTGGGACGACCGGATTTTCGGCCACGCCTGCATGGAGATCATTTCTATTACGGGCGGCCAGGATAGCGATCTCGCCAGCCTGTTTAGTCTTTTCGATGCAGAGGTTGCCGCTCGCGGCGTCAAGTTCGCCTATGGGCGGTTTCGTGGCGACTCAGCCGCCCTCAAGCGCGCCGTTCACGGCGCCGGCTTCTACTACGCCGAAAGCAGCTATCGCATTTGCCATCGCAAGGTGGCCTCGACCGGTAAGCTGGACAGGATGATTCGCCGTGGGCTGGCGCTAGCTCCGGCCCAAGAGCAGCACCATGCGGCCATCCGCGACATTCTGGCAAGCGACTTTGATCACGGCCGAATTCACGAAGATCCTTGGGTTGAGCGCGCCACCGCCGCGCGGCGGTACAGGGATTGGTTGCCGGATCTCTTGCTTCAACGACACGAGGTCTATGTGTACCTCCTCCGCGATGAAGTCATCGGTTTGCATATCCAACGCAGAACAGGTGCCGTCGCAGATCTCGTACTCACTGGGGTGAAGCGTTCTCATTCGTTGCTCGGGGTGTCGTTGTGGGCCGAAGTTATGCGGATGCTGCGCGACCAATCAGTTGCTGAGGCGCACACGCTGATATCCGCTGCCAACATTCCCATCATGAACCTCTACCGAAGCTTCGAATTCGACTTCGAAGAATTCCTGTGCGGCTTTCACAAACGTTACTAGAAATGAAGAATATTCCATTTAATAAGCCCTACCTGCACGGCAAAGAACTCGTCTATATCGCAGAAGCTGTTGCATCCGGAAAGATTTCCGGTGACGGGACGTTTTCCAGACGTTGCCATCAGTTCTTTGAGCAACGGTATGGCATGCACAAAGCACTTCTCACAACTTCTTGCACCGACGCGCTGGAGATGTGTGCGCTTTTGCTCAACATTGGGCCAGAGGACGAAGTAATCGTTCCTTCCTTCACTTTCGTCTCCACGGCCAATGCTTTCGCACTGCGAGGGGCGAGACTGGTGTTCGCTGACAGCGAACTCCATCATCCGAACGTTAGCGCCGCACAGATCGAGCCGCTCATCACGGCGCGAACCAAGGCGATCGTGGTGGTTCACTATGCCGGCGTCGCATGCGACATGAACCCCATCCTGTCGCTCGCGCACTCGCGCGGCATTGCGGTGATCGAAGACGCCGCGCAGGCCATCGACTCCTTCTACGATGGTCTACCCCTGGGCACGCTCGGTGACTTGGGCGCGTTCTCGTTCCACGAAACAAAGAACGTGATTTCTGGCGAAGGAGGCTTGCTGTCGATCAACAACCCTGCTCACGCGACCAGGGCAGAGATTATCCGCGAGAAGGGCACTAACCGGTCCGCGTTCTTCCGCGGCGAGGTCGACAAGTACGGCTGGGTCGACATTGGGTCTTCCTTCCTGCCATCGGACATCGTTGCGGCCTATCTGTATGCGCAGCTCGAGAATCTCGAGTTGATTCAGGCCCGTCGCAAGAGCATCTGGAACAGGTATGCACAGCACTTTGCCAATGAGTTGCCCCGCCTCGGCATCGGGCTGCCTACCGTTCCGGCATGGGCCACAAACAACGCGCACATGTACTATCTCGTTACCAGCGATCTAGCGCAGCGTAGTCGACTCATCGACTCGCTGCGACAGCAAGGCATTCATGCCGTTTTCCACTATCTTTCGCTGCATAGCAGCCCTTACTTCCAGCAGCGTCATGACGGCCGCCCACTCCCACACAGCGACCGCTTCACTGATTGCTTGGTCCGCCTTCCGCTGTACTACGAAATGAGCGATGCCGATGTTGACCGGGTTGCGCAAGCAGTCATCCACGCAGCGCAGCGCTAGCCTTCGAGTGAGCAAGGCCTGCAGCCGGTGACGACTTGCACAAGCCTACCGGCAACCCGATCCGGCCGATCGGCTTTCCACCGATCCCGGCGCTTTTCGTCAATGCAAGCACGATCGACGCGACAGGGAGCAACAGATATCCCATCGGCGAACTGTGCCTTTCGCACTGCCCGAAGTCCGGGCCAAAGTGCTCTTACCGTGCAGTTTCTCCTCACGTGAGACCGATCGAGATTTCGGCACCCTTGGCTGCCGCCATTGCGCACGGGCTGCGGATGGCAGTGAATCTTCTGATCGTCAAGATGATCGCGGTCTACGTTGGACCAGCGGGCATGGGTGTGCTCGGCCAGTTCATGAGCTTGGCAACCATGGTCTCCGTGTTCGCTGGCGGCGGCATAGGGAATGGAATCTCGAAATATGTGGCCGAGTACAAGAATCGGCCTCGCCGGATGCTGCGTTTCCTCGGCGCAGCAGCCGTCTATGGATTGTGCTTCTCGGCCTTGATCATGCTGGTATGCGTGATCGGTGCTGCACGCCTGTCACGCGCCCTTTTCGGTGACGACGGGTACGCATGGCTCTTCCCATGCTTGGGGGCAGCGCATTTTCTCTGCTTTCTGGGAACGGGAGTGATCGCATTCGTCAACGGTCAACACCGTGCCGATCTGTTCGCCGGCATCACGATCACGGGCTACCTCGGTGCGCTGCCCATCGCCTACCTTCTGATAAGCCAACTGGGGATGGAAGGTGCAGCTTTAGCACTTCTGCTCGGAATCGCCTGCACTGGCTTACCTGCGATCTGGCTCATCGCGAGGTCGCGCCTGACGCCCTTGGTCCGTATGTCCTTGGACAAGACTGACGCGAGAAATCTGGTGCATTTCACAGTGATGCTACTGGCTTCTGCGACGCTGTTCCCGCTGGCAGAAATCTGGATACGCACACACATCATTCAGGTGCTCGGCGCTGAAGTGGCCGGGCTTTGGCAGGCCTCGGCGCGGTTGTCGGGTGCCTATCTGGGCTTCTTCACAGTCTTCCTGGCCACCAGCTATATGCCACGACTATCGGGGCTGACAGACAAGGCCGCCATACTACGGATGGTCTACCGGCACCTCGCATTGATCGGCCTGTTGTTCGGCGGCTTCGCGGGGATGGTGTATGCAGCACGAGACTTTGTCATTCCCTTGCTGTTTTCTTCAGCGTTCGACGGCATGGCAAGTTTCATGGGCTGGCAACTACTCGGCGATCTGTTCCGTGTGTGCTCGTATGTCATCGGCTTTCTCGGAGTCGCCAAGGCAGCGGTCAAACTCTACATCGCTGCAGAGTTTCTACAGGCTGGCCTTTACGCCGCGTTGTCCTCTGCAGTCCTGCAGAACGGTGGGCAGCTCCAAGAGGTGATGCAGGCGTACGCGTTGACCTATCTCATCTATCTTTGCGTCACCGTTGTTTGCCTGCTCATCTATCGACGGAGGGCC
The DNA here is from genome assembly GCA_051861265.1 of Rubrivivax sp. GTDB lineage: Bacteria > Pseudomonadota > Gammaproteobacteria > Burkholderiales > Burkholderiaceae_C > Rubrivivax. The sequence goes on along the minus strand of JBHYDA010000004.1, from coordinate 225,285 downwards.
CGATGATCTTCATCGCCAATGTGCTCGTCATGAATGGCGGGACTACCTTTCTGATCCGGACCTGCCGAGCACTGGCTGCCCAAGGCGAGAGTTGCACAGTGCTGCTGTTGCGGCCCCTGTTCGATGCGCAGCTGCGCTGCGAGTTGGAGCGCCATGCGCGAGTTGTTTGTCTCCAAGATTACCTCTGCGAAAGTGGGAAGGCGTTCCGCGCCCATTTCGGCGTGTTCGGATGGGTAGACTGGATAGCGCTGCGACGATCCCTGCGCTCGAAGCAGCAAGTTCATGCCATGGGAATCTTCGGTCTGATCTTCGCTCTGCGTATGGCGCAGCAGGGCATCGTCGAGCGCGTAACTGCAGGCGTGTACCATCAGAACGAGTTCATGTTTCACGCCCCTCCCTTTTACTTTGCACGCGAAGCCATCCGCCAGTTTGCGGCCCTTCCGCCAGCAAACGTGGTGTTTTTCAATGAAGGCACCCGGGACAACTACGAGCGTTTCTTCGGCTCGAATTACACCGCTGCGACCATCATCCCCATCGGCGTTGAGTTACCTACCCAAGCAGGAATCAGCCCACTCTCGTTGCCGCAGAGGGTTGTTTCCGTCGGCAATCTCGTGAATTTCAAGACTTACAACCGGCATGTCATAGAACTGCTGCCTCAGCTCACGGCCCAACATCCTGACATCACTTACGAGATCTACGGCGATGGCCCGGAAGAATCTAACCTGCGGAAACTGGCTGGCGATCTGGCCGTTGAAAAGCACGTAGTGTTCAGAGGCGCCATTCCCTACAGTGATTTCCCGAAAGCCATCCATGGCGCGGCGCTTTTTGTCGGAAGCGGAACGGCACTAATCGAAGCTGCGGCCGCCGGCATACCTGCGCTTGTAGGCATCGAATCGATCAAGACTCCAGAGACCTATGGCTTCCTGTCGGATGTCGATGGGCTCACTTACAATGAATACCTTGCTGACCGGCCAAAACAGAGCATGCAATCTTTGGTGGAAAAGGTACTCGTCGACGCCGAGTATCACCGCCGTGTATCTCTTGCGTGCCAGCGCAAAGCGCGTGAATTCTCGGTTGAGACGACCGCGCGCGGCTTGCTGGCACTGAACGCCTCTGCAGAACCATTGGCAACGCGGCCGCTGGGCCGTGCTCGCTTTGTGCGAATGATGTGCTCTCTCGTGGGCTTGGCATTTTTCGAGCGTATGGGATGGATCACGGCGTTCAGCAATCGCCGTGATCAGTCTTTCTGAGGCGAGTTCTCGGTGTTTGTGAATCACCTCCCTCTGCTGCTCATGGCGGCGGCCATGATGCCGTATCTCCCAGGCGGCCTGCGCCTTGAACACCTAGTGGTTCCATCCTTCGCCTTCCTTGCCTTCTGCACCGCGTTTCACCCGTCAAAGCGGCAGCACGCTCCGACGGCGCTGGGCGTGCTCGCGCTGGCCATGGGAGTTGCGGCAACCTTGGTTGGCAGTCTCCAGTCTGACCAGACGGGGCGGGACGCCAGCCCACTTGCCATGTCTATACGGCTTTGGATGCCAATGCTGATGCTGGCTCTGTTTCCTTGGCTGCTAAGAAAAGTGAATGAGCCGCTGTTGCGCAGCGCAAGAGCCATTGTGGCCTTGGGTTTCGTCGCAGGCCTCTGCTCCTTGGCCAGCGTTTTCTTTGAGGTCTCGGGCCTCTTGGCATTCTGGGTACGGCTCGAAGACGATGCCGTGTGGGCCCAGGCGCTGGCGGTCGGCCGCTTTACCGGCATATTCAACCAACCCCTGGAAGCCGGCGTTTTCTTCAGCGTTGCGTTGTTCGCGGTTCTCTATCTTTTCAAGGTGCGCCCGCAGGCTCGCATCTTCAATGCCGTGGGGCTTTCTGTCATTTTGCTTGGCGGGCTGCTCTCGCTTTCCAAGAACTTCACCATTCTAGGCTTGGGTCTTTCTTTCTTTCTCGCCGTCTCAATCCGATTGGTGACACTGGGGACAGCATTGACGCTTGGCGTCGGCGCGCTAATAGCCATTGTGCTGCTGGTGCTGCAACTGAATGCCGCATACGCCGATTCCCTTATCGAGTTGTTCCATGACGGGGGCTTGCTGTTGGCGTTGACGGCGGGACGCTTGGGCGCAGCTGATACCGAGGTAACGCAGTTGCTTTCGCAACTCTCGGATAGAGGTCAGTGGGTACTGGGGTTCGGCCTTGGATCGCAGCTACCACTCGATAACGGTTACCTCGAGTTCTTCTACCAAGGCGGGATCTTTTCCCTCAGCGGCTATCTGGTGTTTATCGCCGCCTTGACGTGGTGCGCCTTGCAACGGCGATCCTGTATCGAGGGCCGGCTTCTGCTGGTGCTCGCGGTATTCATTGTGACTGCTTCATTCGGCGGACCTGTTATCACGGCGAGCAGAGCCAGCGTCGCGCTTATGTTGTTGGCAAGTGCCTGCATCGTGTCGATGCGTTGGCGCCAGCCATCTCACTTCATGACTTCGCAAAAAGGAACACTTCAGTGGACGGCACCTTAATGATCACGGGCGGAACGGGCTCGTTTGGTAACGCGGTCCTGCGGCGGTTTCTCGATTCCGACGTTAGAGAAATTCGCATCTTCAGCCGTGACGAGAAGAAGCAAGACGATCTTCGGCGCAAGTACGCACACCCAAAGCTTCGCTTCTACATTGGTGACGTGCGTGATGCCCAGGCTTTGCTCAACGCGACCCGGGGCGTTGACTACATCTTTCACGCAGCAGCACTGAAGCAGGTGCCGTCCTGCGAGTTCCACCCCATGGAAGCGGTCAAGACCAACGTCATCGGCACGGAGAACGTCCTTGAAGCAGCACTCAGAAACGGCGTTCAGCGGGTTGTCTGCCTGAGCACAGACAAGGCCGTGTACCCGATCAATGCCATGGGTATCTCCAAGGCCCTGATGGAGAAGGTGATGGTGGCCAAGTCGCGCGAAGCCGGCGCGAGTACCACGGTGTGCGGCACTCGCTATGGCAACGTCATGGCGTCACGGGGCTCCGTGATTCCCTTGTTCATCGACCAGATGCGCCGAGACGAGCCGTTCTCGATCACCGACCCGGCCATGACTCGCTTCATGATGACGCTGGAGGATGCGGTGGAGCTTGTACTGTTCGCATTCCAGCATGGCACGAACGGCGACATCTTCGTGCAGAAGGCGCCAGCAGCCACCATCGAAACACTGGCGGTCGCCCTGCGCGAATTGGCGGGCAGACCTGAGCACCCGATCCGCGTCATCGGCACAAGGCACGGCGAGAAGTTGTACGAAGGCCTGCTCAGCCGGGAAGAGATGGCCTGCGCGCAGGATCTGGGCGGTTACTTCCGGGTCCCGCCAGACCTCCGCGACTTGAACTATGGCAAGTACGTCGAGCAAGGCGAAGCCCGGATCTCACAAGCCGAGGACTACCACTCGCACAACACCGATCGTCTCGATGTTGAGGGCATGAAGAAGCTTCTTCTGAAGTTGCCACTGGTGCAAGCGCTGCAGCGCGGCCAGTACCTGAACGCTGACGACTGAAGGTCCCAAGCACCATGAAGATTCTCATCACAGGGGCGGATGGTTTCATTGCAAGAAACCTTCGGCTGCGGCTGGCGGAGTTGGGTGGCTTCGAGGTGCGAAGCTTTTCGCGGAACACACCGCCTTCGGAGCTTCCAACCTTGGTGCAAGGCGTGGGGGCCGTCGTTCACCTGGCCGGCGTGAACCGCCCGCAGGACCCGGCCGAGTTCGAGCACGGCAACGCCGGCCTCACGCGGCAGCTGTGCGAGGCGCTGGCCGCACATTCCCCGGGAGCGGCCGTGCTGCTGAGCTCGTCCACGCAGGCCGATCGCGACAGCCCCTACGGTGCCAGCAAGCGCGCCGCTGAAGACGCCGTGCGCACGCATGGCCGGGTTACAGGTGCACAGGTCTACGTCTGGCGCCTGCCCAACGTCTTCGGCAAGTGGAGCCGACCGAACTACAACTCGGCCGTGGCCACCTTCTGCCACAACATCGCGCGGGGCCTGCCGATCACTGTCAACGACCCGGCCGCGGCGGTGAACCTGGTCTATGTCGACGACGTCATCGCGACCTGGCTTCCTCTGCTGCAGGCCCTGGCGCGCGGTGAGCGCCCGGGTTTCAGCGAGGTGACGCCGGTCTACAGCACCACGGTGGGTGAACTCGCCACGCACATCCAGGCCTTCCGCGAAAGCCGCCAGACTCTGGTGAGCGAGCGTGTCGGCACCGGCTTCGTCAGGGCCCTGTACAGCACCTACGTGAGCTTCCTGCCCACCGAAGCCTTCGCCTACGGCGTGCCCATGCACGGCGACCCGCGCGGTGTCTTCGTCGAGATGCTCAAGACGCCCGACGCCGGACAGTTTTCCTTCTTCACGGCCCACCCGGGTATCACGCGCGGCGGGCACTACCACCACTCCAAGACCGAGAAGTTCCTGGTCATCCGGGGAGCGGCACGTTTCCGCTTCCGGCACATGCTCACCGGTGAGCAGCACGAGCTCTTCACCCGCGGCGAGCAGGCCGAGATCGTCGAGACGGTGCCCGGCTGGACGCACGACATCACCAACGTGGGCGACGAAGAGATGATCGTCATGCTGTGGGCGAACGAGATCTTCGACCGACAGCGCCCCGACACCATCGCCGCGGAGCCGTGGAAATGAAGAAACTCAAGATCGTCACCGTCGTGGGCACGCGGCCCGAGATCATCCGCCTGTCGTGCGTGATGCAGGCCCTGGACCGGCACTGCGAGCAGCTGATCGTGCACACCGGCCAGAACTACGACTACGAGCTCAACGAGATCTTCTTCCAGGATCTCGGCCTGCGCCGGCCCGACCACTTTCTGGGCGCAGCGGGCAGCACCGCGGCCGAGACCATCGGCAACGTCATCATCGCGGTGGACGAGGTGCTGGCCGAGGTGCAGCCCGAGGCACTGCTGGTGCTGGGCGATACCAACAGCTGTCTTGCGGCCATACCTGCCAAGCGCCGCAAGATACCCATCTTTCACATGGAAGCCGGCAACCGGTGTTTCGACCAGCGTGTGCCGGAAGAGAGCAACCGCCGCATCGTCGATCACACGGCCGACATCAACCTGACCTACAGCGACATCGCGCGCGAGTACCTGCTGCGTGAGGGCTTGCCGCCCGACCGCGTGATCAAGACCGGCAGCCCGATGTTCGAGGTGCTGAACCGGCAGCGTGAACGCATCGAGGCCTCCGACGCGCTGCAGCGCCTGGGCCTGCAGACCGGCCAGTACTTCGTGGTCAGCGCGCACCGTGAAGAGAACGTCGACTCGCCTGTGAACCTGGCCAAGCTGCACCAGGTGCTCAATGGCGTGGCAGAGACCTACGGCCTGCCGCTCTTCGTCTCGACGCACCCGCGCACGCAGAAGCGCATCGACGCAGCGGGCCTCAAGTTCCACACCCTCGTGAACCTGCATAAGCCCCTGGGCTTTACCGATTACGTGCGCCTGCAGCGCGACGCCAAGGCGGTACTGTCCGACAGCGGTACCATCACCGAAGAGTCTTCGATCCTCAACTTCCCGGCACTGAACATCCGCGAGGCTCACGAACGGCCAGAGGGCATGGAAGAGGCCTCGGTGATGATGACCGGCCTGGAAATCGACCGCGTGCTTCAGGGCCTGGACATTCTGGAAAACCAGCCGCGCGGCGCAGAGCGTCTGCTGCGCCCGGTTGCCGACTACTCGATGCCCAACGTCTCGGACAAGATGGTGCGCATCGTGCATAGCTACACCGACTACGTGAACAGGACGGTATGGCGAAAGAGCTGAACACGAGGCCGACGCGTGTTCTGTTGATGACGCAGTGGTTCGAGCCAGAGCCTGCTTTCAAGGGATTGGTTTTCGCCAAGGCGCTGCGTGATCAGGGATTGGCGGTAAGCGTGCTGACCGGTTTTCCGAACTATCCGGGAGGCAAGGTGTACCCGGGTTACCGAATCCGCGCCTGGCAGCGGGAGGTTCGTGAAGGCATCCCCGTCACGCGCGTGGCGCTGTACCCCAGCCACGACCGATCAGCCAAGGGGCGGGTGCTCAACTACCTCAGCTTTGGCGTGATGTCGACGCTCGGTGGCCTGTTGGGACCCCGCCCCGACGTGATTTATGCCTACCACCCTCCCTTGACGGTGGGTTTGGCAGCAGGCTTGGTAGGCCTGCTGCGGCGCGTTCCCGTGGTTCTTGACGTGCAGGACTTGTGGCCGGACACCCTGCGCGCCACCGGTATGATCCGTGACAAGCGCGTGCTGGGCATCGTCGGTGCCGTGGCCCGTTTCGTCTACGGGCTCTCGACACACGTCGTTGTCTTGTCGCCAGGCTTCCGCCGGCTACTGATCGACCGCGGCGTGCCCGCTGCGAAGGTCGAGGTGATCCCCAACTGGTGTGACGAAGCCGCGCTGCTCAATCCGACGGGTAACCAGCCGCCTGAGTTCCCGGGGCCTGAAAGCTTCAACGTAGTGTTCGCGGGCAACATGGGGCGTGCACAAGGGCTGGACGCGGTGCTCGCTGCCGCCGCCCTTTTGAAGCACCGCGCGCCGCAGGTGCGCCTGGTCTTCATCGGCGGCGGCCTGGATGCGACCCGGCTGCGCGAGGACGCGGCTCGGCAAGGGCTGACGAACACCGTGTTTCTGCCGCCAGTGCCAATGGCCGAGGTCGGCCATGTGCTCGCCGCAGCAGACGCTCTGCTGGTACACCTGCGCAGCGATCCGCTGTTCCAGATCACGATTCCGTCCAAGACCCAGGCCTACATGGCCGTTGGACGACCCGTCGTGATGGCCGTACCGGGTGACGCTGCCGACCTCGTGTCGCAAGCCCAATGCGGCGTCACTGCGGCTTCGGAGGATCCCGAGGCCCTGGCCGCTGCGGTGTGCCAGCTCGCCGGAATGCCGCCTCACGAACGGCAGGCCATGGGGCTCCGCGGCCGGCGCCACTACCAGCACCACCTCTCCATGGCAGCCGGCACGGGCCGATTCAGCGACTTGTTCAGAAGGCTTGCCAACACCGGTCGCCACGAAAGTAGCGCACCAGGAGCCCCATGATGCTGAAGCGATGGACCGACCTGCTGCTGGCTGGCGTGGCCTTGCTGGTGTTGTCGCCGGTATTGATCCTTTTGTCCGTGTTGGTGCGCCGCAAGCTCGGCAGCCCGGTGCTGTTTCGCCAGGAGCGCCCTGGCCTACACGGCAGACCCTTCATGATGGTCAAGTTCCGCACCATGACGGACGCGCGAGACGCGCAAGGCCAACTGCTGCCGGACGCAGAGCGCCTGCCGCCTTTCGGCCGTTGGCTGCGCTCCACCAGCCTCGATGAATTGCCCGAGCTCTGGAACGTCTTGCGAGGCGACATGAGCCTGGTGGGGCCGCGACCGCTGCTGATGCGCTACCTGCCGCTCTACAACGAACGCCAGCGCCGACGGCATGAAGTGCGCCCGGGGGTCACCGGCTGGGCACAGATCAACGGCCGGAACGCCCTCGGCTGGGAAGAACGCTTCGAGATGGACGTCTGGTACGTTGACAACCAGAGCCTGCGCCTTGACGCACGCATCCTCTGGCTCACCATTCGCAAGGTGCTGGTGCGCGAAGGCATCAGCGCGGCAGGCGAGGCCACGATGCCAGAGTTCAAGGGTAGTCCTCCGGTCCAGGATCGCTGATCGTGATCGCTGCCTCAGCGAGCGCCAGGTCAGGCGTGCCCCGGACCGGCCGTCAGATCAGCATGCCGCCATCGACGCCAATTGTCTGCCCCGTGACATAGCTAGAAAGATCGCTGGCCAGAAACAACGCGACATTGGCCACCTCGGTGGGCGAGCCGATACGTTTCATCTTGATGGAGTCGAGCCGCTCTTGGAACTTGTCCTCGGGGATGGAGCGAGCCATCGCAGTGTCGATGAAGCCGGGCGCGATGGCATTGACACGGATGGCCTGGGGCGCCAATTCTTTTGCCAGCGATTGGGTGATGCCGATCACCGCCGCCTTGCTGCCGGCGTAGACCGTCTGCCCGACATTGCCAACGCGACCGATGATGGAACTGACATTGATGATCGAGCCGCCTCCCGCGCGTGCGATCAAGCGGCTGGCGTACTGCGCGCAGTAGATCGTGCCGTATGTGTTGGCGCCAAAAGTGCGTTCGATCTGGGCGGGCGTCACCATGCCGACCAGGGCATCGTCGAGCATGCCGGCGTTGGCCACCAACGCGTGCAGCCGCTTGTGGGCACGGAACACCGCCTGGAAGGCGTCCTTGACGCTGGTGGGGTCGGCCACGTCGCAGGCCAGGGCCTCGACGCTGGCTCCGTCGTGCGCGGTGCGAATGCCTGCGCACGCTTGCTCGAGGCCCTCCAGTTGGCGCCCCATGAGCACCACGTGGGCTCCGGCGGCCGCAAACACGCGCGCAGTGGCCTCGCCGATGCCGCGCGACGCACCCGTCACCACGGCGACCTTGTTTTCCAGAAGACGAGGAGTGCTCATGGCGTGGGGGGCTTTCGAGGCAGCATACGGTTGTCCAAAACGAGGTACTGGCCACGCACAGAGATCACTTTGCCGGCGGGTGCAGACTGCTTGACCGCACTGTGGGCATCGACGATACAGTCCCGACCGAGCACGACCTTGGGGAAGAGAGTGGCACGGGTACCCATGAATCCCGCTTCGCCGAGTTCGGAGTTGCCGCTCAGCGCGCAGTAGGGGGACAACACGGCATGCGCGCCGACCTTGGCGCCATGTCCGATGCTGCAAAACACGTTCACCGCAACGTTTGTGGCCAGCACGGCACCGGCATTGACGATGCTGTTGGGACAGACCAGCACCCCGGGCGCCAGCGTGGCACTGGGTGAAACCCAGGCCGATCGGTGGGCGTAGGTGTACAGGCGCGAGCCCCTGGCCGCCAAGGTATCGGCCATGCGCCGGCGCAGGTCAACACTGCCGAGCGTGATCAGAACCGCGTCCTGCGCTTGGGGCACGAAGTCCTGCGGGCGCCCCAGGTAAGGCAGTTCGGGGTGGCTCTCCAACAGCTCACAGCTGGCCACGTCATTCAAGAGGCCGCCAATCTCAACGTCTGGCAGCAAGCCGGCCGCCATGTCACTGCGCAAGTACTCGAGAACCTCCCGGCCGAACCCCCCACCGCCACACAACAGCACGCGCGTCACGCCATTCCCCCTGTGGCAGGGGCGCTGTCCGGGGGAAGCGCGATCTGCCGCGTGAACAGCTGTAGCAAGGGCATGCCGTCCCACACGGGTGCGAAAGTCAGCGCCTCGCCAATGGGCACGATGCGGTCGACTGCCCGAGGCGGCAGTGCATCGATGAAGTCGAGCAGGTCGCTGCGGCTGAAGCCCGCCACCGACAAGGTTTGCTCCTTGTCTGTCATCTGCGCAGCCAACTGGCTCAGGTGGTCGACTCTTTGCTCCAGGAACAACCCATTGCCGCAATGAAGATCCCGCATCCCGGTATCCAGGGGCCGCTCGATCGCCACGCGCATCGGAAAGTGGCCCAGTTCGCTGCCCTCACCAGGATGCGCCGCCGCCTGGCCCGCCAACTCGAAGGCCGCCGCCAGACGCGCCATGGCCATGGCGGGCGAGTTCTCAGGCTGGCGGCGCGCCACTTCGGCCTCGACGGCCCGCCAGAAGCACGTGCGTGCCTCACGGCAATCGGCCTCGTTGCCCACCCAGGTCAAGAGGCGCGGCGACGAACACGCCTGTTGCGCAAACCAGAATGCGTCGTTGTAGAAGCCGGCGGCAAGACGTGCCCAGGCACTGACATCCTGAATCAGCAGAGACGCCGCCTGCAAAGCTGCGGCAGAAAAGCGATCAGGGAAGCAGATCTCCACGGCAGTCGGCCGCAGCGGAATCGCACGGATCGCACGCACCGTGGCGTCGCCGCCCCACACCACCCGCAGCGTCGCCGATTCGGAAATGCACCGCGTCGTCCCGTCATCGTGTGCGTAGGTCAGCAATACGATGCGGCCGCGAACGGGGGCGCCCACATCCTCACTCAGCACGTCGCTCAGAACATCGATCACGAAGTCCAGCTGGGCCGAGGACTTCTGCGAAACCCGCACCCAGTTGCAGTTGCCGGCCAACAAGGCCAGCAGCCACGAGTACATCGAGACCGAGTCAACGTTGGCTGGCGCCAGATGGAAGGCCAGCCCACGACCGCGGAGCACCGCATCGGCTGGCGCTGACAGACCACCAGCGAGCTCCTTCAGCCGTGCACGACGGAACCAATGGCCAAGCGCTGCAAGTTCCGGCCAGGCACGGATCGACCGATGGGTCAGCAGTTTCTGCGAGAAACGGGCGACGAAGTCGATGGCTCGCGGGTCGAAAGGCTGCCAGGACGGCTGCCGTCTGGCGCGCGACAGCGCATCGTCGAGCGGAGTGCCCGGGGCTTCGCCCAGCAAGAATCGAATTTCGGTCATGGCAGGGCCCGGGTGTCGCTGCAGCCGCGCATCTCGACCTGGGGCAGACGCCCCAGGACGGAGAAGTAACGGCCCTTCCTGCCGCAAGGGCAGTCGTCTTCGCCATGCACCACACCGAGGTCTTCGGTGAGCAGTGAGTGCCCAGGGTAACTCACAGGCAGTGCGCTCAATACCTGCACGACACCCGCTTGACCGTCGGGTTGAGGCGCCAGGGTGACCGGATCGCGCACGATCACATCGGCAAATACCGGCGCGTGCAGGTGGCCGTACTCGCACTCCATGAAGATGGAGCCGACCTGCTCGACCATGCCGTAGTAGTTGAAGACACGTTCGATGCCGAGCTGGCTGCGCAGCCGTGACTTGAAGGTGGCGTTGTCGACGCGCTGATCGTGAAGCCGCTTCCAGCCGCCGCCGTGGATGAGAGTGCTGCCCGAGCCGAAATTCAAAGGGCGGCCCGAGCGCTCCACCGCCTGAAGCAATCCCTGCCAGACCACCGCCGTGAAACCGAAGGCCAGCACGGGCGCCCCGGAATGCTGCTCCAGGAACTCCTCGAGCCCCTCGCGTTGCAGCTGCAACTGCGCATCCAGGCAGTAGTGGTGGGCACGCCCGAAGACCGAGAATCCGAGGATGCCGGCAGCCCGCGCATTGAAGCGGGTCCTGTCCTTCAGCAGATCAGCGCTGTCCACGATGACCATGGGCAGCCGCTGTCGCCCGAGGAAGGCAGCCATGATGGCGGCGAGCACACGGGTCTGGCGCACCGAGGTCTCGCGGTCCAGATAGATCCTGGAAACGGCCTGCCCGGTGGTGCCGCTGGAGGTGAGCGTCTTCAGCACCAGGCTGCGATCGACGCTGAGCAAGTCCATGGTCTTGAAGAGGCGTACCGGCAGGTAGGGCAAGGCCTCGCGAGTCTGCGCGTCGTCGCCTGGAAAGAGCCGCTCGCGCATCTGCGCATAGGAGGCGCCCTGCTGCGCGTGCCAGGCACTCAGCGCCTGCAAGCAGGCCACGAGCCGGGGCTGCTTTTCTTCCGCAGGCAAGCCGTAGGGCTCGCTCAGGTCGAAAGGCAACTCGGGCATCAGCGCAACGGAAGGTGCGTCCATCTGGATCCAAGTGTTTCATGGGGCCCCACCGGCCGCAGCCCGCAGGGTTCGAGCCCAGTGGCTCAGGTGTCGCTTTTCAGCGCTTGATAGTCACGTTTTCCGGTGTTGAGCAGCGGCAGTTGCTCGACAGCCCGCAGCCTGACCAAGGAGTGGTGTACGCCGTACTGCGTGTTCAACCATTTTCTCGCGGCATCGACGAGATCCTCGGAAGCGCCTTCCATCCACACAACGAGTCGCTCATCCCGCCCTGACACCATGATGGGTAGCGCGAAATGCTGCTGCAACTGGCCCTCGAGGTCGTCGAGGCCCATGCGGTTGCCCGTCAGCTTGATGAATCGGTTCAGGCGGCCCACGATGCGGAAGCAACCGTCGGCGTCTCGCTCGGCGAGGTCCCCCGTGCGCAGCACACCGCCCAGGACATTGCCCAGCGCGAGGTCTTGCTGCCTCAGGGCGTAGCCGAGCATCACGTTGGGACCGCTGTAGACGAGTTCACTCGTGGCGCCGTCGAGATCCAGGTGCCCCCCGGGTATCGCCCAACCGATCGAGCCCAACTTCTCTTCGAGGCGGTCAAAGGGTACGTAGCTGATGCGCGCTGTTGCCTCTGTCTGGCCATACATCATGAAAAATCGCCAGCCCTTGTCGCGTGACAGTTGGGCCACCTGCGAGGCCAAGCGCTCGTCCAGGCGTCCGCCGGCTTGGGTCAGGGTGTTCAAAGCAGGAAGGTCACCCTTGAGCGTGCCGGTCCGCAGAAGCATCTGGTAGGTGTAGGGCACCCCGGACAAGGACGTGACCCGGTGGTCGCGCACAGTCGCGGCGAAATCAGGAGTCAGCACACTGAGGTCGCGCAGGACCACCGTGGCGCCGGCCTGCAAATGACTGTTGATGACGGAGAGCCCGTAAGAATAGAACGGGGGCAGCACCGTCAGCGCGCGATCGCCTGGGCCAAGCGAAAGATACTGTGCAATCGACTGCGCATTGGCAACCAGGTTCGCCAAAGACAGGCGCACCAGCTTCGGACTTCCCGTCGAGCCCGAAGTGCTCAGCAACAACGCCAACTCTGGCCCGAGAGGCCCTGGAGCTACACGACCCGCCGGCAGAACCCGCCACGACAAGCCGGGATCGTCTCCTGGCGATGGCTCTGGACCCATTTGCCACTCGAAGCCGTAACTCTCCGTAAGGCCAGCCACCAAGCCAGGCGCTAGGTCACCGGGCAGCAGCAGCGGCACGGCGCCAAGACGCAGGCAGGCGAGGTAGCATACGACGCTGGCCAAGTTGTTGCGCATGAACAGCAAGCCCGCGCTGCGCCCGGCGACATCGACGAGGGCGGCTGCAGTCCGCCCGACGAGGATGTCCAGTTCGCCGTAGCTGACCTCGTTCCCGCGTTCGTCGATCAAGGCCAGACGACCACGGTCACCGCCTCCCTCCAGGGACCAGAAGGGGGCTTTGCTGACGTCTAGCAGAGTCACCTCAAACGCGTTCTGTCGGGCTGGTGAACAGAGGCCTCACAGGTACTTGGCAACGATTTCCTTCGCTTTCGCGAAGCTGCTCATGGCGATGACGTCTTCCGCGTCGATCATGATCTCGAAGGCCTCTTCGATCGCTGCAATCAGCGCCATGTGCGCCACGGAATCCCATTGAGGAGCCTCAGCATAAGAGAGTGTGTCGACGACATCCGCAGTCGGGATGCCGAGGCTGTCGGCGAAAACTTGCTGAAGCTTGGTGTGCATGCTTTATCGGACCAAATCGAGACAATATGGGGATCGGAACGGCGCACTGGAAGTGGCATCACCGCTCGGCAGGAGAGTGAGAGTTTAGCGGTTCCCCCCTCCCGACGTGCGCCCAGCGCACCGGTACAGCGCGCCGCGAGCGCGAAAGAGACGTGGTTAGCTGACAACACTGCATTCACGTCCCATAGGACAATCGAGGTCGGAATCGAACAGCGAGCGCACATCTCGCCACCTTATCCCAACGAAGCGGGGGCACACATGCGGACGCCAGTTGTCGGCTTGACAATGGGGCGGCACATCGATGAATGCCCGTCATGGCTTCCCGGAGTACCCGTTTCATGTGGCCTTGCTTTGAAGAAGACGAACTGAACGCGGTTCAGCAGGTGCTGCGCAGCGGCAAGATCAACTACTGGACGGGCGACGAAGGCCGCAAGTTCGAGACCGAGTACGCCACCTACACTGGGCGCCAACACGCCGTGGCCGTGGCCAACGGCACCCTGGCGCTGGAACTCGCGCTGCTGGCCTTCGGCATCGGTGAAGGCGATGACGTCGTCACGGCCTCGCGCACCTACGTCGCTTCGGCAAGTTGTGCCGTGATGCGCGGCGCCCGGCCGGTAGTGGCCGACGTAGACCGCGACAGCCAGGTAGTCACCGCTGCGACGTTGCGCGCCGCACTCACGCCGCGCACGCGAGCCATTGTCGTCGTGCACCTGGCCGGGTGGCCTTGCCCGATGGACGAGATCATGGCGCTGGCCGCCGAGCACAAGCTCATCGTCATCGAAGACTGCGCCCAGGCCCATGGCGCCACCTACCGCGGCAAGCCTGTTGGTGCTTTCGGCCACGCCGCCGCCTTCAGCTTCTGCCAGGACAAGATCATCTCCACCGGCGGCGAAGGCGGCATGCTGGTGCTAGACGACGAAGAGGCCTGGAAGCGTGCGTGGGCCTACAAGGACATCGGCCGCAGTTATGACGCCGTGTATCACCGCCAGCATCCGCCCGGGTTCCGCTGGATCACCGACAGCTTCGGCAGCAACTGGCGCCTGACAGAAATGCAGTCGGCCATCGGCCGCCTGCAACTGGCCAAGCTGCCGCGCTGGATCGAAGCGCGCCGCCGGCTCGCGGGCATGCTGGCCGAGGGGCTCTCGGGCCTGCCGCTGCTTCGCGTGCCGCTGCCGCCTGCCCATGAGGGCCACGCCTACTATCGTTTCTATGCCTTTGTGCATCCCGAATTGCTGGCCGAAGGCTGGAGCCGCGACCGCATCATGGTCACCTTGAACGAACGGGGTGTAGGCTGCACCGTCGGTTCCTGCAGCGAGATCTACCGAGAGAAGGCTTTCACCGACCGCGGCTGGGCGCCGGCCGAACGCCTGCCCGTGGCGCGGGAACTGGGCGACACCGGCCTGATGTTCTTGCTCGACCACAACATGCCGACGGAGACAGTCGCCCGCACGGTGGCCACCGTGCAGGAAGTGGTACGCGCGGCCAGCCGCTGACACTGCTGCCCCAGCACCCGACCACCGCCGCCTGCGGCCCGATGAAGCCAAGCACATGATCCCGTTGTCCCCGATGTCGCTGATCCGTCGCCTGGCGCAGCTGTCGCCAACGGCAAAGATGGTGGTGATGGTCGGCGGAGACGCCCTGTGCCTGCCGATCTGCATGGTGCTGGCCGTCGCGCTGCGGCTGGGCGGGCTGGAAAACGCGCTTGAGACTGCACTGCCGATGCAGATCGTGCTCGCCTTGATGGCCCTGCCGGTGATGGCCCTGGCCGGCCTGTACCGCACCGTCGTCCGCTACATCGACCTGAGCGTGCTGGCGGTCGCGGGGGCAGCGCTGGCCGCGGTGGTGCTGCTGGTCTACGGCGCGGCGGTCGTCATGCAGTTGCAGGCCCTGCCACGCAGCGCCTTGCTGATCTTCTGGTTCATCGCCTTCGCCTACGTCATCACCTCGCGCTTCGTAGCGCGAACGCTGCTGCGCCGCAGCGTCCGCCCGGGCTCCAGGGGCCGGGTGCGCACGGCCATCTATGGCGCCGGCGACGCCGGGGTGCAGCTCGCGCAGGCCATGCAGTTCAGCACCGAGTACCGGCCCGTGTGCTTCATCGATGACCGGCGCGAACGCCAGACGAAGAACATCAGCGGCCTTCGCGTCTATGGCCCTACCAGCCTTGACGAAGCCGTGCTGCGCCACGACGTCGCCCAGATCGTCGTCGCCATTCCCTCGGCGAGCGCTGCTCAGAAGCGCGCCCTGATCGAACGCGTCGAAGCCACGGGCCTGCCCGTGAAGATCCTGCCCGGCCTGGTAGAGATGGTCGACGGCAACCCGGCCGTGGCCGACATCCGACAGGTCGACGTGGCCGACCTGCTCGGCCGCGACGTGGTGGCGCCCGACCCCGGCCTCTTCGCGCGCAACATCGCCGGCAAGGTGGTGCTGGTGACGGGCGCGGGCGGCTCCATCGGCAGCGAGCTCTGCCGGCAGATCCTCTCGCAGCGGCCGCGCCGCCTGGTTCTGGTCGACCATTCGGAGTTCGCGCTCTACAGCATCGAACACGAACTGCTGGCCACGGCGCAGGGCGTGCCGCTGGTCACCTGCCTGGGCTCGGTGCTCGACGCCACGCTGATGATCGAGGTGATGAAGCGCGAAGGCGTGCAGACGGTCTACCACGCAGCCGCCTACAAGCACGTGCCCATCGTCGAGGCCAACGTTCAGCAGGGCCTGCGCAACAACGTCTTCGGCACCTACAACGTGGCCAAGGCGGCGCACGAGGCGCGCGTCGAGACCTGCGTGCTGATCTCCACCGACAAGGCCGTACGCCCCACCAACGTGATGGGCGCCAGCAAACGCGTGGCCGAGCTGGTATTCCAGGCCGCGGCGCTGCGCGCGCCGGGCACGGTATTCGCCATGGTGCGCTTCGGCAACGTGCTGGGCTCTTCGGGCTCGGTGGTGCCGCTGTTCCGCCGCCAGATCCAGGCCGGCGGCCCCATCACCATCACGCACCCGGACATCATTCGCTACTTCATGCTGATCCCCGAGGCGGCTCAGCTCGTCATCCAGGCCGGCGCGATGGCGCGCGGTGGCGAGGTCTTTGTGCTCGACATGGGCGAGCCGGTGCGCATTGCCGATCTGGCCCGTTCGATGATCCGCCTGTCAGGCTTGAGCGAGAAGACGGCCGACAACCCCGGCGGCGACATCGAGATCAAGGCCGTGGGCCTGCGCCCGGGCGAGAAGCTCTTCGAAGAGCTGCTGATCGGCGACAACGTCGTGCCCAGCGGCCACCCGCGCATCATGTGCGCGCGCGAGCGCCACATCGACCCTTCGCTGCTCGACAAGATGCTGGGCGTGCTGCGCCAGGCTTGCGACGGCGGAGATACCGAAGCCATGCTGCGCCAGGTGCGCAACCTGGTGCCCGAGTTCCGGCCCGCCGATGAGGTGAACGCCGAGGTCGCGGGCTCGCTCGCGCGGCGCTGAGCGCTCGCGCCGGCTTCCTTCAGGCCGTTCCTTCAGCCCGTCCCTTCAGCCTGTTTCGTCCACCTGCAGCGCGCCGCGCGGCGGCACGGTCATCACGGCCAGTCCGGTCTGGCGGGCCAGTTCCAGCACCCGCCCCTGCTCTTCCGCGGTGGCCCCGGGCAGGGCCACGATGACGTGTGTGGCGCCCGCCAGCACATGCGGCAGCGCCAAGTCGCCCAAGCCCCCCTCCACACCCACGCCGCCGATGCGCAGGCCCCACTTGGCGCGGTCGTCGTCCAGCAGGGCCAGGACGACCCAGCCATCACGCCGGTGCAGCGTGCTCACCACGCGTCGGCCGGCGTCACCCGCGCCCAGCACGATGGCGCGGCGCTGCTCAAAGTCTTCACCGCTGGCGCAGGCGCGCGCGTGCTCCCACAGCATGCGGTAGCCCATGCGCAGCAGGCACAGCGCGAGCAGGCAGAACAGCGGGTGCAGCACCAGCACCGCACGCGCCACGCCCACCAACTGCGCCATCAGCACGGCCACGGCGCTCACCAGCCCGGCCACGCCGCAGGCCATGGCGATGCGCTTGAAGTCGTCGAAACCGAAAAAGCGCCACAGCCCACGCGGCACGCCCGTCAGTGCCATCGCCAGCAGGTAGGCTGCCACCACGCCGAAGGACACGTAGTCGTCGTACCAGGGCCGGCCGGGCTGCCAGCGCTCGAAACCCAGGCGGAAGAGGTAGGTGATGTGCCAGCAGGCCAGCACCACCAGGCCGTCCACCGCGGTGGCGACGGCACGGTTGCGCGGGCTCAGGGCCGACATCTTGCGGTCCAGCCAGGGCCAGAAAGGACTGTCTTTCATGGGCAGCAAGCTCCAGGGCGAAGGCAGACGGGGGGCGAAGACGGTACGCAGTGTGAGGCCCAGCACGCGCAGGTCGCTGGCCAACGAGGGGTTGTCGACGTAGTGCAGTGCGTAGCGCAGCTTGGCGGGCAGCACCACGTCGATGTACTCACGCTCGGGGTTCTCGGCGCGGGCGAGCAACTCGTTCTCGTCGCGGTAGCGCACGGAAGCGAAATCGGTGATGCCCGGGCGCACGCTCAGCAGCCGCTCGCGCCACGCCGGCGGGTAGTGCGCCACGTAGCGCGGCACCTCGGGGCGCGGGCCCACCAGGCTCATGGTGCCGCGCAGCACGTCGATGAGCTGCGGCAGCTCGTCGAGCTTCCAGCGCCGCAACACGGCGCCGGTGCGCGTGATGCGGGCGTCGCCGGCCACCGTCACCTCCGGCCCGCCGGGATGCTGCTGCACGGTCATCGTGCGGAACTTGAAGATGCGGAAGGGCTCGCCGTGGCGCCCCACGCGCCACTGGCGGAAGAACACCGGCCCCGGGCTGTCGAGCTTGATCAGCAGCGCCAGCAGCGCGAACAGCGGCGCCAGCGCCAGCAGGCCGGCGCCTGCGGCGAGCAGGTCGAAGGTTCGCTTGAGCACGGGGCTTCAATCACCCCGGGCCGCCAGGTGCCACCACACGGCGCACCTCTCAGACCAGCGCCGCGCGCACGGCACGCACCACACGTTCGACATCGGCCATGCCCATGCGCGTGTACAGCGGCAGGCTCACCATGCGCTCGAAGGCATGTTGGCTGTGCGGGAACATCTCGGGCTTCAGGCCGTAGCGGTCGCGCCAGTAGCGGTGCAGGTGCAGCGGGATGTAGTGCACGCTGCAGCCCACGCCCTGCTCGAAGAGCTTTTCGATGAAACGGTCGCGCTCGATGGCAGCGCCTTCGGCCAGGCGCATCACGTACAGGTGCCAGGCGTGCTGGTGGCCGGGCTGGCCCTTCGGCGGCAGCACCACCGGCAGGCCAGCGAGGGCTTCGTCGTACGCCGCGGCCAGGCGGCAGCGCTGCTCGTAGAACGCCTGCGCACGCTTGAGCTGCTGGATGCCCAGGGCCGCGGCGATATCGGTCAAGTTGTACTTGAACCCCGGCGCCACCACTTCGTAGTACCAGCTCGGCACCTTGGCGGTGTAGCGGTCGAAGGCGTCGCGGTTCATGCCGTGCAGGCGCATCAACTTGGCGCGCTTGGCCAGCGCGTCGTCGCGTGTCACCAGCATGCCGCCTTCGCCGGTGGTGATGGTCTTGTTGGCGTAGAAGCTGAAGACGGTGGCGTCGCTGTCCAGCGTGCCGACGAGGCGCCCTTCGCAGGTGGTGGGCAGGGCGTGCGCGGCGTCTTCCACCACCTTCAGGCCGTGCTTCTGGGCCAGGGCCAGCAAGGCCGGCATGTCGGCTGCCAGGCCGGCATAGTGCACCGGCATGAGGGCCTTGGTGCGCGGCGTGATGGCGGCTTCCACAGCCATCGGGCAGATGTTGAGCGTGGCCGGATCGATGTCGACGAGCTTCACGTCGGCACCCAGGTAGCGCACCACCTCGGCCGTGGCCGTGAAGGTGTGGGTGGTGGTGATGACCTCGTCGCCAGGGCCGACGCCCAGGGCCTCCAGCGCCAGGTGCAGGCCGGCGGTGGCGCTGTTGACGGCGATGCAGTGCACACGCTCGCCGCGCGTCTCGTCGCCCAGGAAGGCGGCGAAATCGCCTTCGAACTGGCGTGTCTTGGGGCCGGTGGTCACCCAGCCGCTGCGCAGCGCGTCGACAACCTCGGCGATCTCTTCTTCGCCGATCTCGGGCAGCGCAAAAGGCAGGAAGCTTTCAACCATGCAAGATTATCCATTCAGGACATCGATAATCTTCGGCTGTCCCATTGCCACCGGCTACCAATTCGCACCTGCGTATGACCAAGACCGCACTCATCACCGGCGTCACCGGCCAGGACGGCGCCTACCTCGCCGAACTGCTGCTCGCCAAGGGCTACGAGGTGCACGGCATCAAGCGCCGCTCTTCCCTCTTCAACACCGACCGCGTCGACCACCTCTACCAGGACCCGCACGTCGACAACGCCCGCTTCAAGCTGCACTACGGTGACCTCACCGACAGCACCAACCTCATCCGCATCGTGCAAGAGGTGCAGCCCGACGAGATCTACAACCTCGGCGCGATGAGCCACGTGGCGGTGAGCTTCGAGCAGCCCGAGTACACGGCCGACGCCGACGGCATCGGCACGCTGCGCCTGCTGGAGGCCATCCGCATCCTGGGCCTGCAGAAGAAGACGCGCTTCTACCAGGCCAGCACCAGCGAGCTCTACGGCCTGGTGCAGGAGATCCCGCAGAAGGAGACCACGCCCTTCTACCCGCGCAGCCCCTACGCGGTGGCCAAGATGTACGCCTACTGGATCACGGTGAACTACCGCGAGGCCTACGGCATGTACGCCTGCAACGGCGTGCTCTTCAACCACGAGAGCCCTCTGCGGGGCGAAACCTTCGTCACGCGCAAGATCACGCGCGCCATCGCGCGCATCGCTTTGGGTCTGCAGGACTGCCTGTACCTGGGCAACCTGAGCGCGCTGCGCGACTGGGGCCATGCACGCGACTATGTCGAGATGCAGTGGCTGATGCTGCAGCAAGAGGTGGCGGAAGACTTCGTCATCGCCACGGGCGTGCAGTACAGCGTGCGCCAGTTCGTCGAGTTCGCAGCGGCGGAGCTGGGCATCACCCTGGCCTTCAGCGGCGAGGGCGCGCAGGAGATCGCCACCGTCGTCAAGGTCGACGGCAACCGCGCAAAGTGCAAGCCGGGCGAAGTGATCGTGCGCGTGGACCCGCGCTACTACCGCCCCACCGAGGTGGAAACGCTGCTGGGCGACCCGACCAAGGCCAAGGTGAAACTCGGCTGGGTGCCCAAGACCACGCTGCCCGAGCTGGTGAAGGAGATGGTGGAGGCCGACTACACCAGCGCCAAGCGTGACAGCCTCGTGAAGCTGGCCGGCTTCCAGGCCTACGACCACCACGAGTGAGCGGCGTCATGCAGAAAGACGCCCGCATCTATGTGGCCGGCCACCGAGGCCTGGTCGGCAGCGCGATCGTGCGCCGGTTGCAAGCCGCGGGCCACAGCGGCCTGATCCTGCGCACGCACGCCGAGCTCGACCTCATCGACGAAGCTGCCACGCGCGCCTTCTTCGCGAAGGAACAGCCCGAGTTCGTGTTCCTGGCGGCGGCCAAGGTGGGCGGCATCGTCGCCAACAACAGCTACCCGGCGCAGTTCATCCGCGAGAACCTGGCCATCCAGACCAACGTCATCCACAGCGCCTACCTCGGCGGCGTTCAGCGCCTGCTCTTCCTGGGCAGCAGCTGCATCTACCCGAAGCTGGCGCCGCAGCCGATGCGCGAACGAGACCTGCTGACGGGCCCGCTGGAGCCCACGAACCGGCCCTATGCGCTGGCCAAGATCGCGGGCGTGGAGATGTGCTGGAGCTACAACCGCCAGTACGGCACCAAGTACCTGGCGGCCATGCCGACGAACCTGTACGGGCCGGGCGACAACTACCACCCGACCAACAGCCACGTCATCCCGGCGCTGCTGCGCAAGTTCCACGAGGCCCAAGCCAGCGGCGCGCCCCAGGTCACGGTGTGGGGCACGGGCACACCGCGGCGCGAGTTCCTATTCAGCGACGACATGGCCGATGCCTGCGTCTACCTGATGCAGCTGTCCGACGAGCGCTACACGGCGCTGCTGGGCAGCGACGAGAGCGTCAGCGGCCGCTTCGAGCCGCCGCTGGTGAACATCGGCGTCGGTGAAGACGTCACCATCGCCGAGCTGGCTGCGCTGGTGGCGAAAGTGGTGGGTTACCAAGGCGGCATCGTCTACGACACCAGCAAGCCCGACGGCACGCCGCGCAAGCTGATGGATGTGGGCCTGATGAAGGCGGCCGGCTGGCAGGCGCGCACACAACTCGAGGACGGCCTGCGCGTGGCCTACGCCGAGTTCGCAGCGCAAAACCCGGCCTGAGTGTCCAGGCACCAGGCTCAGGCCTTGTGCACCCAGGCCAGCACGTGCGTGCGCAGCAGCGGCAGGCTGTTGAAAAGCGTGTAGAGGGCCGGATGCCAGCGGCACACCGCCCGCGCCAGTGGCGGTGCGAGCGTCACTCGATGCGCAGTAACGCGGCCGTGAGGAAACAGTTGACGCACCCGGCGCAGGGGCACGCCGCGCACGTCAGGGTTGCGGGGGTTGTTCACGGTGAAGTCGTACCAGAGCACCGCACCACCGGGCTTGAGCCAGCCCCACATCGTGTCGGCCAGGCGCTGCTGGAAGTTGTCGTCGAGCAGGCTGCTGAAGACCGTGCTCTGCAGCACCACGTCCTGGCTGGCCGGGGCCAGCAGCGTGGCCGGGGCCAGCAGTGCATCGCCCAGCCAGACGGCGCTGGCCTCCGGCAGCGCGCGGCGCGCGGCGGCGTGGCGTTCGGGCAGCAGTTCCAGGCCCGTGAGCAGCGCTGGGTCGGCGCCCAGGCGCAGCAGCTCCAGCAGGTTGCCGCCGCTGCCGCAGCCCACCTCGGCAATGCGCAACGCGGCCAGGTCGGTGCAGCCGCGCGCGGCAAAGCCGTGCAGCATCACGCGCTGGCGTTCCTGAAGCCCTTGCCAGACTTCGGGGCGCAAGGGGCTGTAGAGGCCGCTCGCCGCGCGCCGGGCGTAGCGCTGCACCACGGCATCGGGCTCGGTGGGCCCTGAGGGCTGGCGGGGAACGTTCACGACACCGCCTCGGTGAAGCGCCGCGCCAGCACCGGGTAGGTGTGGTGCGCCTGCACGAAGGCACGGCCACGTTCGCCCAGGGCGGCGCGCTCCGCTGCGGGCAGTGCCGCCATTTGCCGCAGCCCGGCGGCCACGGCGGCCGGGTCTTGCGGTGGCACGGTCAGGCCACACCCGGCTTCGGCCACGGGGTCGTTGCCGGCCTCCACGCTGTGCAGCACGGGGCGCGCGGCCATCATGTAGTCCATCAGCTTGTTCGGCGCGATGCCGAAGCGGTAGAGCGACACCCGCTGCCAGCCGATGTAGGCGATGTCCACCTGCGCCAGGAAGCTGCGCACCTGGGCCTTGGGGATGGGCGGCAGCAAGGTCACGTTCGTCAGGCCTTCGGCCGCCACGCGCGCAGCCAAGCGGGCCTGCTCGTGCCCGCTGCCCACCAGCACGAAGCTGAAGGGCGCTTCTCGCAGCAGCCCCGCCGCATCCAGCAGCACGTCCAGCGCGTTGGGCTCGCCCATGCTGCCGGCGTAGCCCACCACGGTGCCTCCTTCCGTGTTCACGCGCGCGGCGGCCAGGGCCTGCGCGGCATCGTCGCGCAGCGCCTCGGGCTCGCCCACCCACTCGTCCAGCGTGATGCCGTTGGGCACGATGTGCAGCTTCTTCAGATCGAGCCCGCGGCTGGCCATGTAGCTGTGCACCTTGGGCAGCATGCTCACCACGACATCGGCATCGCGGTAGGCCGCGTCTTCCGCCGCCTGACACAGCACGATGAAGGGATGGCGGCGCGACATGCCCGAGAGCTCGATCGGGCTCAGCGGCCACAGGTCGTGCACCTCGTAGACCAGCCTGGCCCCCGCGCGCCGCGCGAGGCGCCGCGCCACCCAGATGTCCATCGGGTAGGTGCTGCTGGCGATCACCACGTCGGGTTTCGCTTCGGCCAGCAGGCGCGGCGTGTCGGCCCACAAGCGGCGCAGAAAGGCCCAGATGTTCTTCACGCGGCCCAGGCCGTTGCCCTGGTACGCGGGCGTGGCGTAGTAGCGGTAGTGGATGCCGTCCACGACGCTGTCGCCTGGCGGCGGCTGCACCGCGCGCACGTGCGAGAAGTCGGCCGCGACGATCTGCACGCGGTGCCCGGCGCGCACCCACTCGCGCGCCAGGTAGTAGGGGCGGAACTCCATGCCCAGCGCCGGGCTGCCGGCGTAGTGGTTGACGAGCAGGATGTTCATGCCGGGCCCGCGATCTTCAAGGCAGCAATTGCGCGTACAGCGCGAGCAGTTCGCGCTCAGCCGCGGGCCAGTGGTAGGTGTGCATCACCGCGCGCCGGCCGGCACGGCCGGCGGCGAAAACGCGCGCCGGGTGCTCCACGTAATCCAGCACCGCGCGGCCGATGGCGCGCGGGTCGGCCGGGTCCACGCACAGGCCGCAGCCGGTGCTCTCAACGATGCCCTGCCAGAGCGGGAAGTCCGACGCGATGACGGGCAGCTCGGCCGACATGTACTCGAACATCTTGATGGGCAATGAATCGAGGTAGCTCGGCATCGGCAGCAGCGTCACCAGCCCCGCGCTGCAGCGCGCCAGCACGCTGCGCACGGTGGCGCGGTCCACCTGGCCCAGGTACTGCACCTGCGCCCAGCCGGGCTCGGCACGCAGCTCGGCCTCGAAGGCCGCGTCTTCGAAGTTGCCGCACAGCACCAGCGTCACGCCCGGCGCGTGCGGCATGGCGCGCACCATCTGCAGCAGGCCGCGCGTGCGCATCAGCCCGCCCACGTAGCAGACGGCGCGTTCGCGCGGCACCACCTCGGCCGGCGGCGCCAGCTCTTCGGGGCGGGGGAAGTTGCTGACGTTCACGGCGCGCGGCGCCACCTTCGCAAAACGCTCGGCGATGTGCGGCGTGGCCGCGGCCACCGCCGACAAGCGCGCCACCTGGCGGTTCTCGTACCACTCGAACCCCGCCGAGACGACGCCGCGCAGCGCCGCCGGGATCCACTGCTTGGTGAGGATCTGCCGCGGCACGTCTTCGTGCGCGTCGTAGACCACCGGCAGCCCGCGCCGCGCGAGCTGCACGCCCAGCGGCAGCAGTTCGGGGTCGTGCAGGTGCACCAGCGCCGGCTGCGCGGCCAGCACCGCGGCCAGGGCGGCGCGCGGCTGCTGGCGCATGCGCGCCAGGCGGCCAGCCGGGCGCGGGCCGATGTCGACGATGCGCACGCCATCGACCTCGGCATCGCCCCGGCCATCGCCCACCACCTGAGTGACGCGGTAGCCGGCGCGCGCCAGCGACACACACTCCTTGCGGAAGATGCGGATGTCGTCGCGCGGGTGCACGGTGGTCACGTGCACCACGGGCTGGCCGCGGCCGCGCGGGGGCTCGGCCTGCTGCTCGAAGTGTTGGTTCACCGCGGTCTCGTTCATGCGGCCACCTGCAAGGGCATGCCGCGGCCGAGCACGCGGCCGGGGCGGCCGGCTTCCTCGAAATACAGGCGGTGCCACACCGCCAGGTTCAGCAGGCGCAGGCGCTGAGGCAGCGCAGCCTGGGTGATCGACAGACCGGCCGCTGCGGCCGACTGCTGCGCAAACGCGCTGCCTTGCAGTTGCTGCTGCAGCCAAGACGCCAGCGGTGCCTGCGGACCCTCGAACCACGCCGGCTCGGGCACGGCCCAGCCCATCTTGTCGCGCCGCCAGGCCACCTCGGGCGGCAGGCGTTCGCTCAGCGCCTGCCGCGCCAGCCACTTCGTCCAACCGCCGTGGATCTTGTAGGCCAGCGGCACGGTGGCCAGGAACTCCACCAGCCGCACGTCCATGAAAGGCATGCGCGATTCCACGCTCCAGGCCATCGCGGTCTTGTCGCCATACAGCAGCAGGGTCTGCAGGTGGGTGTGGAAGTCTTGCGCCAGCGCTTCGTCCACCGTACGTGCCGGGTCGCCACCCATGCGCAGGCGCGCGGCCAGCGCGGCCAGCGCGCCGCGCCCGGCGAGGCGGCGCAGCAGCTGCCCGCCCAGGCCGATGGCGATGGCGCTGCCGAAGCCCTGCAGCTGCATCAAAGCCCGCACCTCGCCGGGCAGCGCGGACAGCGGTGCGTGCACGAGGCGGTTGCGCACGTAGCGGCTGTAGCCGGCGAGTTGCTCGTCGGCGCCCTGCCCGTCCAGCGTGACGACCACGCCGCGCCGCGCCACCAGCGCGAAGGTGTGCCAGCTGCTCATCAACGTGCCGGCGGGCGGGGTGTCCAGCGCCCAGACCATGTGCTCGTGGGCGCGCGGCACCTCGCTGGCCACGGGCTCGACGAGGTTGCTGCGCACACCCAGTTGCTGCACCACGCGTTCGACGAAGGCGCTCTCGTCGGCACTGCGCACGGCTGCGCCGCGGTAGACGCTGGAAAACGTCTCCTGCTTCTCGTCGCGGCCGGCGGCGCGCAGCTGGGTGTTGACCAAGGCCGCGATGCTGCTGCTGTCCAGCCCGCCCGAGAGCGCGGTGCCCAGGCGCACGTCGGCGCGCAGGCGCAAGCGCACGGCGTCTTCCAGCAGCTCGGCATAACGGCCGCAGAGGGCTTGCGCGCGCTGGGGCGAGAAGGGCTCGTCGGGGTCGGCGGCCGGCGGACGTTGCCAGAAGGGGAAGGGCTGCAGCGCGCCCGGCGCATCGAGCGAAAACTCGGCGAAGTGCCCGGCAGGAAACCGTGTGATGCCGGCGAACTCGGTCTCGGCGCGCCAGGCCTGCGGGCCACGCTGCAGGTAAGCGGTGCAGGCGGCCTCCGAGGGCGCTGCGCGCACGGCCGGGTGCTGCAGCAGCGCCTTGATCTCGCTGGCCAGCAGCAGCGCCCCACCCTCCCCGCGCCACACGTACAGCGGCTTGACGCCAAAGCGGTCGCGCGCGATCAGCACCGTGCGGCGCTCGGTGTCCAGCAGCGCGAAGGACCACATGCCGTTGCAGCGCGCCAGCGCGGCCTGCGGGCCCCAGGTGGCGATGGCGGCGAGCAAGACCTCGGTGTCGCTGTGCGTGAGGAAACGCTGGCCCAGCGCTTCGAGCTCGGCGCGCAGCTCGATGTGGTTGTAGATCTCGCCGTTGTAGACCACGTGCCAGCGCCCGGCCCGCACCATGGGCTGGTGGCCCCAGGGCGAGAGGTCGACGATGGCCAGCCGGCGGTGGCCCATGGCCAGCGGCGCGGCCAGGCGCGGCTGCTCTTCGAGGCGGCTCTGCGGCTGCCAGGGCGTGTGGGCCTGCTGAACGGCTGCGGGCGTGTCAGCGCCGGCCAGCAGGCGCGGCGGGCCGAAAGCCGCGTCGTGCGGATGCCAGAGCAGGTGGCCTTCGTCGTCAGGCCCACGGTGGCGCAGCGCCCCGGCCATGGCGGCCAGCGTGGCGGCCGTGGTGGGGGCCGTGGGGGTGTAGGCGAAGACGATGCCGCACATGGGTGAAAGGGCTCAGACAGCAGGCTGGCGCAGGGTGCGCAGCAGCAGGCGGTTGTACAGCGCGATGGCCACGATCTCGCACAGCCCCCAGAGCAGCAGGCCCAGGGCCAGGCTGCCCTGCTGCGCGCCTATCCACAGCGCCAGGGGCCGGTAGGCCAGCATCGCCAGGCCGAACACCGGCGACCACTTCTGCAGCCCCAGCACGATCAAGGCGCCCGAGGTCGGTGAGCTCACGAGCATCGCGCACAACATGGGCGCCAGCACCGCAGCCAGCACACCGGCGCTGCGCCATTCGGCCCCGAAGACCCAGGCGAAGAGCGGCTCGCCGAAGGCCAGCAGCAGCAGCGCCGGCGGCAGGCCGATGAAGGCGAAGGCGCGCCAGGTGCGCAGCAGCAGCGTGCGCGCCGCCGCACGGTCTTGCGCCGCAAGGCGCGCAAAACGTTCGTAGAACACCGTGCCTGCAGCGCCGGCCACCATCAGCACCGGCACGGCCAGCACGCGCCAGACCAGGCTGAAGGGCCCGGCCTCGGCCGTGGTGAACCAGGCCACGGCCAGCAGCATGGGGAGTTGCTGCGTGACGGCGTCGAGCATGGCCGACGGCCACAGGTAGCGCGGCGCCTGCGGGTGGCGGCGTGCGGCTTCCAGAGCGCCCACGGCCGCGGATTCAGGCGAGGTCTCGCCGCCCGCTGCGCGGCGCCAGGGCGCCAGCAGCACGGCCAACGCAGCCAGCCCCAGCACGCCGCCGATCAGCTGCGCCAGCAGCAGCCCGCCGGCCACGCCAGCAGCGCCGAAAGCGGTGCCCGCCACGGCCGCGCCCGTGGCCAGCGCGATGCGCGCGCCGGTGATGGGCGGGTAGGCGCGGCGCCGGTTGCCCCAGGCCAGCAGCGCGGCAAAAGCCGCCGCCAGCGCGCCGCCCAGCACCGCCAGCGGCAGCCATGCGCCCAGCGGCTGCAGGCCCAGCGCCGTCTGCCAGGCGGGCGGCAAGACCCACGCGACGAGCGCCAGCAGCGCCCCGCCGCCGAGCGACAGGCCCAGACACAGCCGCAGCAGCCCGCGCGCCTCGCCTTCGGTCTTGGCAATGACGATGCAGGTGTCGTAGCGCAGCAGCAGCGCCATCGACACCACCGCCACCACCGAGGCCCACACGCCGAAAGCCGCGAACTCGGCCGCGCCGAACTGGCGCGACCACAGCGGCATCACGCCCAGCGTGATCAGCTGCGCCGCGCCCAGGCCCACGGCGAGCACGAGGGTGTCGCGCGCAAAGCCGCGTTCGGCGGGCGCTGCGGTTGGCGATGGCGTGTTCATCGGCCGGCCCCCAGGCCTTCGAGCAGCGCGGCCACGCGCCCGCCCACCGCGGCGCGGCCGTAGCGGGCCACGGCCCGGCCGCGCAGCGTGGCCGGGGCATCGACTTGCAGTTCGCCACGCACCAGCGACTGCATCGCCGCAGCCAGCGCCGGCGCGTCGTTCACCGCCACCAGCGCGCCGTCACCATCGCCCACGATGCCCTCGGGCCCGCCGCAGCACGTGGCCAGCACGGGCCGGCCGGCCATCAACGCTTCCACCAGCACGACGCCGAAGCTCTCGTGCCGCGAGGCCAGCACGAAGGCGTGGCTCTCGGCCAATGCCGCGGGCACGGCAGCGGGCGCCAGCGCGCCCAGCCAGCGCACGCGCGCCTGCACGCCCAGCTTGGCGGCCAGCGCCTGCAAGGCGGCGCGCTCGGGGCCGTCGCCGCCGATGCGCAGTTGCACCGGCAGCGAGGGCGGCAGCAAGGCCAGCGCCTGCAGCAGCACGTCCATGCCCTTGGCCGGCAGCAGTGTGCCGAGGGTGAAGAAGACGAAGGGATCGGCGGCCGCGCGGGCGGGTGGCGGCGGCACTTCGGCGAAGCGGGTGTCGTCCACGGCGTTGGGCACCACGGCATCGCAGCGCAACCCGTGCGCGCGCAGCGTCTGCGCGAGCGCCTGACTGACGGCCACGGTGGCATCGGCCTGATCGAAAGCCGCGCGCAGCGCCGGCTGCAGGCCGCCGGCCGGGCCGCGCAGCGCGGGGAAGGGGAAAGGCCCCATGTGCTCGGTGAGCAGCACGGGCAGGCGCCGGCCTCGGTTGCCAGGTTCGGCATGCGCCTCGGCGGCCAGCTGCGTGGCGATCCACCCGGCCGGAAAACCCACGTGCGCATGCAGCACGTCCATGGGCCCGAAACGCGCCTCGGCCGCGCGCAGGTTGGCGCGGCTGGCAGAGAGCAGGCCGCGCACGCCACCGCCGGCCAGTGCCAGCGTCCAGCTCAGGCGCGGCGTGAGGTGCTCGTGCAGCACGGCGCCGCCCACATCCACCTCGCGCCAGCCCGCGTGCGCACGCCAGCGCCAGGCCAGGGCCCGTGCGTTCGCACGCAGGTCACGCAGCGACAGCGCACCGTCGAGATGCCCCCAGCCGCCCACCACCACGTGCCAGTCGGGCCGCGCGGCGGCCACGGCTGCGGCCTGGTCACGCGCAAACAGGCCCGCCATGGGCTGGCGTGCGCTGGGGTACCACGAGGGCAGCACGAAGACGTTCATGCGGATGCGGCTGCAGCGGCGGTGTGCGCAGCAGCGCTCACGCCGGTGCGACAGGCTCGGGCAAGGCCACCACCATCGAGTGGAAGCCCGGCGCCAGCGCTACACAGGGCACGAACTGCAGCGTCTCGCCGAAGAGCAGGCGGCGCAGCAAGTTGCCCACGCGCGAACGCCCCGCCGGCGTGTGCACCAGCGTCCAGAAGCGGCGGTAGCCGGCCTCGCGCAGCACGCCCAGCGTGGCCGAGCCGCCATCGGCGCGCAGTTCGCTGGCCAGCTGCTCGAACACCACCACCGGGCGCTCGCGGCGCAGCATCTGCAGGCCACCGCGCAGCGCGGCGGCCTCGTGGCCTTCGACGTCGATCTTCACCAGCGCCACACGCTCTTGCGCCAGGCCGGGCACCTCGTCCAGCCGCTGCAGCGTGCAGGCCACGGCCTGGCCCGGTGCGCCGGGCTGCAGCGTGGCCATGCCGATGTTGTCGGCCGGCACGTGCAGCGTGGCGCTGCCGGCTGCGTCACTGAGGCCGAAACCAAACACCCGCACGTTAGGCGCCAGCGCCGCGTTCAGCGCGAGCAAGGCACCGGTGCGCGGGTTGGGCTCGAAGGCCCACACCTCGCGCGCGTGCGGCGCGAAGAAGAGCGCGTGGTTGCCGATGTTGGCGCCGATGTCCAGCACCAGGCCCGGGTGCGGGCCGGCGGCCGGCAGCAAGCCTTCATTGCGCAGGGCTTGCAGCAGCAGCTCGAGCTCGTCGCGTTCGTAGCGGCCCCACACGGTGATGGACCGGCCCACGTGTTCGAAGCCGAATACCGCCAGTTGCGGCAGCCCTTCGGCGTGGAAACGCTGCGCGCGGCGCGCCAGCCAGCGGCCCACCCAGGCCGCCAACATGCGGGCCGCGGTGTCGCGGTGGTGGCGCTGGTGAACGCGGCCGGGCGCAGGCATCAGGCCGTGGCGGGCGCGACGGTGGCGGCAACCGCTTCGGCGAGCACGGCCACCACGCGGTCTTGGTCGGCTTCGGTGAGATCGGCGCTCATCGGCAGGCTCAGCACACGCTGCGCGAGGCCGGCGCTCACAGGGCAGCAATCGGGGCAGCAGTGTTCAGCGTAGGCCGGCTGCAGGTTCAGCGGTTTGGGGTAATGCACCGCCGTGGGCACGCCCGCAGCCTGCAGCGCGGCCTGCACGGCAGCGCGCTGCTCCACCACCACGGTGAACTGCGCGAAGACCGAGTTGCGGTCGGGCCGCGTGCTGACCAGGCCCACGCCTGGCACGCAGGCAAGCAGGCGCTGGTAACGCGCGCCCAGTTCGGCGCGGCGCTGCAGTTCCCACTCGAAACGCGGCAGCTTGGCCAGCACGATGGCGCATTGCAGCGTGTCCATGCGGCCGCCCACGCCCAGGCGGGTGTGCGTGTAGCGCGCGCTCTGGCCGTGCACGCGGATCTCGCGCGCGGCCTGCGCCAGGCGGTCATCATCGGTGAAGAGCGCACCGCCGTCGCCGTAGCAGCCCAGCGGCTTGCTCGGGAAGAAGCTGGTGGCGCCGAAGGTGCTCAGCCCGCAGGAACGCCGGCCCTGGTAGACCGCGCCGAAGCTCTGCGCCGCGTCTTCGATCACCGCCAGCCCGTGCTTCGCGGCGATGGCGTTGATCTCGTCCATGTCGGCCACTTGGCCGTACAGGCTCACCGGCATCAGCGCCTTGGTGCGCGGCGTGATCTTGGCCTCGATCAGGCTGACGTCGATGTTGCAGGTGTCGGGCTCCACGTCCACGAACACCGGCTTCGCACCGGCCAGCAGGATGGTCTCGGCCGTGGCCGCGAAGGTGAAGGGCGTGGTGATGACCTCGTCGCCGGGGCCGATGTCCAGCGCCATCAGCGCGATCAGCAGCGCCTCGGTGCCGCTGGCCACAGTGATGCAGTGCCGGCTGCCGGTGAAAGCGGCGAGTGCCGTCTCCAGCTCTTTCACCTCGGGGCCCATGATGTATTGGCCGTGGTCGAGCACCTGCTGGATGCGGGCGTCGATGGCGGGCTTGAGCGCGGCGTACTGCGCCTTCAGGTCGGTGAATTGCATGGCTTGTGCTGCAGGGGCGCAGAGCGCGGAGGCGCGTTGTGGGGAGGGTTCAAACCAAGGTCAGCGTGTCGCCATCGAGGCGGTAGCGTTCGCCGGTGGCGGGGCAATCGGCGAACAGCGGCTCGCTGCCGCTGGCGCGCGCGGGCAGGCCCAGGCGCTCGCCGTGGCGGCTCATCCAGCCGATGCGGCGGGCCGGCACGCCCACCACCAAGGCAAAGGGCGGCACGTCGCGGCTGACCACGGCGCCGGCGCCCACGAAGGCGTGTTCGCCGATGGTGCTGCCGCACACCACGGTGCAGTTGGCGCCCAGCGTGGCGCCGCGCTTGACCAGCGTGCGGCGGTACTCGTTCTTGCGCACCACGGCCGAACGCGGGTTGTGCACGTTGGTGAAGACCATGCTCGGGCCGCAGAAGACGTCGTCTTCCAGCGTCACGGCGTCGTAGACCGAGACGTTGTTCTGGATCTTCACGTTGCTGCCGATGTGCACGTCGTTGCCGATGTAGACGCCTTGCCCCAGCGAGCAGCGCTGGCCGATGCGCGCGCCGGCGCTCACGTGCACCCAGTGCCAGACGCGCGTGCCTGCACCGAGCTGCGCGCCATCGTCGACGATGGCGCTGGGGTGGATGTTCACGCCGTCCATGTCCCAGGCACGCGCGTTCAGAACACCAGCGGCAGGCCCACGCGCACGCCGTCGCGCGCGCTGCGGTAGGCCGCCAGGATGACCTCCAGCGAGCGCAGGCCGCTGTAGCCGTCCACCTCGGCCTGCTGCTCGCCGCGCATCGTGCTGATGACGTTGTCGTAGTACAGCGGGTGGCCCGGGCCGTAGACCGAAGCGGTGCCGTAGTTGGCCGCCTTGACGTGCTCGTCTTCGGGGCGCGGCTCGTCGAACTCCCAGTGCTGGATCTGGTTGACGGCCACGCCGCCGATCCGCACCGTGCCACGTTCACCCAGGATGGTGACGCTGCCCTCGAAGTTCTTGCCGTGCGTGAGCATGGTGACGTTGATGCTGGCCAGGCCCCCCTTGCGCAGGCGCAGGCTCATCACGCCGGTGTCCTCGGCCTCGATGTCGCGCGCCAGCGTGGCGGTGTAGGCGTGCACGTTGTCCACGGGGCCGACCAGCCAGTCGACCATGTCCACGTAGTGGCTGGCCTGGTTGAGGAAGGCACCGCCGTCCAGATCCCAGCGGCCGCGCCAGGGGGCGTCGTCGTAGTAGCTCTGCGGGCGCGTCCAGAACACGTTCACCGTGCACATGAAGATGCGGCCGAAGCGGCCTTGCTCGATGGCCTGCTTCAGCAGCTGCATCGTCGGGTTCAGGCGGTTCTGCTTCACCACGAAGAGCTTCACGCCGGCCTCGCGGCACACGCGCACCATCTCCATGCCCTCGTCCCACTTGGTGGCCATGGGCTTCTCGGTCAGCACGTGGCGGCCCGAGCGCGCCACGCGCATGGCCTGGCGCGGGTGCAGGCCGCTGGGGGTGGAGAGGGTCACGATGTCGGCGTCGGTGCCGCTGCCGTCTTGCGCCAGCAGCGCGTCCAGCGAGGCATAGCCCTTGGCGCCGGTCTTGGCCACGGCGGCGGCAAGCGCGGCGGGGTTGTTGTCGCACACCGCCACCAGCTCGGCGCGGTCGCGGTGCTGGCGCAGGGCCTCGATGTGGTTGGCCGAGATGCGGCCGCAGCCCACGAGGGCGAAACGGACCGGGCGGCCCTGAACAGGAAGGGGAACGGGCAGGACAAGACTCATCCAGGCATTTTACGGGTGCGCCTAAAATTCAAGCAGCACACCTACCCCGAACCAAGCAGCCTCGCATGTCCGAAGACAACCAACTCATCGCCGAACGGCGCGAAAAGCTGCAGGCGATTCGCGCCCAGGCAGCGCAGAACGGCACGGCCGCTTTCCCCAACGATTTCAAGCCGAAACACCACGCCGCGCCGCTGCACCAGCGCCACGGCGAGGTGCCCAACGAAGAACTCGAAGCGCAGGCCATCACGGTGGCGGTGGCCGGCCGCATGATGCTCAAGCGCGTGATGGGCAAGGCCTGTTTCGCGACGCTGCAAGACGCCAGCGGCCGCATCCAGCTCTACATCACGCAAGACGCCGTCGGCCCGGAACTGCTGGCCGCCTTCAAGCACTGGGACCTGGGCGACATCGTCGGCTGCGAAGGCACGCTCTTCCGCACCAAGACCGGTGAGCTCAGCGTCAAGGCCACCAGCATCCGCCTGCTCACCAAGAGCCTGCGCCCGCTGCCCGACAAGTTCCACGGCATGGCCGACCAGGAACAGAAGTACCGCCAGCGCTACGTCGACCTCATCACCGACGAGCACGCCCGCACGCGCTTCATGGCGCGCAGCAAGGCCGTGTCCAGCATCCGCGGCTACATGGTCGAGCACGGTTTCCTGGAAGTGGAAACGCCGATGCTGCACCCCATCCCCGGCGGTGCGAACGCCAAGCCCTTCGTCACGCACCACAACGCGCTGGACCAGGAAATGTTCCTGCGCATCGCGCCCGAGCTCTACCTCAAGCGCCTGCTGGTGGGCGGCTTCGAGCGGGTGTTCGAGATCAACCGCAACTTCCGCAACGAAGGCATCTCGGTCCGCCACAACCCCGAGTTCACGATGATGGAGTTCTATGCGGCCTACTGGACGCACCATGATCTGATGGACTTCACCGAGAACCTGCTGCGCCACGCCGCGCGTGCGGCCACCGGCAGCGCCGAGGTCAGCTACGCCGGCAAGCCGGTCGCGCTGCACGAGCCCTTCGCGCGCCTGAGCGTGCGGCAGTCGCTGATCGAGCACGCCGGCCTGAGCGAAGCCGAGGCCGATGACGCCGCCGTGCTGCGCGCGCGCATCCAGGCAGCGGGTGAAGAAGTGCCCGCGCACTGGGGCCTGGCGCAGCTGCAGTTCGGCCTGTTCGAGGCGGTGGTGGAAGAGAAGCTCTGGCAGCCCACCTTCATCATCGACTACCCGGTGGAGGTGTCGCCGCTGGCGCGCGCGTCTGACAAGAACCCCGCCATCACCGAGCGCTTCGAGCTCTTCATCACCGGCCGCGAGTTCGGCAACGGCTTCAGCGAGCTGAACGACGCCGAAGACCAGGCCGCGCGCTTCCACGCCCAGGTGGCGAACAAGGACGCCGGCGACGAAGAGGCGATGTTCTTCGACGCCGACTTCATCCGCGCGCTGGAGTACGGCATGCCGCCGGCCGGCGGCTGCGGCATCGGCATCGACCGGCTGATGATGCTGATCACCGACAGCCCGAGCATCCGGGACGTCATTCTTTTCCCCGCGCTGCGCCGGGAAGCCTGAAGTCGCGGCCTTGGACGACACCCGGCGCCCCACCGACCTCGGCGCCGTGCACACGGCGCTTTGGCAGGAGCTCACGCGGGCGCCGCATGACAAGCACCACGAGTGGCGCACGCCCGTGCTGGCCACGGTGGACGAAGACGGCCAAGCCGCTGACGCACGCACGGTGGTGCTGCGCGAGGTGGACGCCGCGGCTTCGACCCTGGCGCTTTTCAGCGACGCCCGCGCGGCCAAGCTGGCGCAGTTGCAGGCGCACCCGGTGGGCACGCTGGTGTTCTGGTCCAAGCGCCTGGGCTGGCAGCTGCGCCTGCGCGTGCGGCTGCAGGCCCAGACGGAAGGGCTGGCGGTCAGTTCGCGCTGGGCGCGGCTGAAGCTCTCGCCGACCGCACAGGACTACCTGTCGCCGCTGGCACCGGGTGCAGCGCTCGACGCGGCGGCGCGCCCCGGCCCACCCGGCCCTGTCGAGCGCGGCCATTTCGCGCTGCTGCTGGCGCAGGTGCAGTCCACCGACTGGCTGGAACTGCACCGTGACGGGCACCGGCGCGCCCGCTTCGACGGCACCGGCACGCGCTGGCTGGTGCCCTGACTGCACGGGCCTGAAAAGCCGCAGCGGGCCCTGGGGCCCGCTGCACTGCATCGGCCGAAGCCGAAGGGTTTACTGCTTGCTGTTGTCGCGGCGCTCGGCCAGCACCACCACCGGCTGCGCCTTCTCGGCTTCCACCAGACTGGCGTAGAAGAAGGGACCGACCGGCTCGCCGCCCACGTTGGGCAGGAAAGGCGTGTTGCGGTTGCCGGCGCGCACTTCGGCCATCACCTCGGCGCGGGTGCGCAGCGACTGGGCTTGCGCGGCGGGGTTGTAGTCGTTGCTGGCAGTGTCCACGGCGGGCAGGCGCTCGCCACGGATGACGATGGGCTTGAGCAGCTTCACGCCGGCCGGACGGGCGGCTTCGGCAGCCACCGTGGTGGCGGGGGCGGCCTTGCCACTGGCAGCGGCAGGCAGGGCGTGCGTCTGGCCGCTGCTGATGAAGTCGAAGTCCGCGCCTTCACCGGCGGCGTGGGCGAGGGTGGCCGAAGCGAGGGCGAAGGCGGCGACGGCGGGGTACACGAAGTATTGGAGCTTGCGCATGATCATTCCTTGAAAGCATCCGAAAGGGTTGTGGGACCGGCTTCGGTGGATGCAGTACCGGGGTCGTCCTTGGGAATGAACTGTAGATACTTACCCTAGGAAGACAAACCAGCAGTCTGTGAACGCAACGTTCCAGTAATCAGAATAATCATGCGGCCGCGGGGCCCCGGCGCAGGGCCTGGACCCTGCCGGAACGGCCTCAGCCGCGCTGGAACGCCGGCGGTCGCTTGGCCATGAAGGCCGCCATGCCCTCGATCTGGTCGGGCGTGCCGAACAGGCTGTGGAAGACCTGGCGCTCGTAGGCCACGCCTTCGGCCAGGCCGCTCTCGAAGGCGCGATTCACGCAGTCCTTGGCCAGCGCCACGCTGGCCGCGCCCAGGGCGCAGATCACCTCGCCGGCGGCCTGCGCCTCGGCCAGCAGCTTGTCGGCCGGCACCACGCGGCTGACCAGGCCAGCGCGCTCGGCCTCGGCGGCATCCATCATGCGGCCGGTGAGCACCAGGTCCATGGCCTTGCTCTTGCCCACCGCGCGCGGCAGGCGTTGCGTGCCGCCGGCGCCGGGGATGGTGCCCAGCTTGATCTCGGGCTGGCCGAACTTGGCGCTGTCGGCCGCGATGATGAAGTCGCACATCATCGCCAGCTCGCAGCCGCCGCCCAGGGCAAAGCCGGCCACCGCGGCGATCACGGGCTTGCGGATGCGGCGGATGGTTTCCCAGTTGCGCGTGACGAACTGCTGGCGCTGCGCTTCGACGAAGGTCTTGGTGGCCATCAGGCCGATGTCGGCACCGGCCGCGAAGGCCTTCTCGTTGCCGGTGATCACGATGCAGCCCACGCTGTCGTCGGCATCGAAGGCCAGCAGGGCCGCGCCCAGCTGATCCATCAGCTCGTCGTTCAGCGCGTTGTACTGCTT
Organism: Rubrivivax sp.; assembly: GCA_051861265.1. Classification (GTDB taxonomy): domain Bacteria; phylum Pseudomonadota; class Gammaproteobacteria; order Burkholderiales; family Burkholderiaceae_C; genus Rubrivivax. The sequence goes on along the minus strand of JBHYDA010000004.1, from coordinate 188,679 downwards.
GGGGCGGTTCAGCGTGATCAAGCCGACCCGGCGATCGGCTTCGCCAAGCAGTGAGGTGAGGATCAGGGCGTCTGCCATCTCGGGCTCCAGGGGTGGGAAGGGTTCGGAAGGTCGGTGCGGGGCCGCGTGAAAGTTGGCGCCCGAACCCCCACATTCTCAGTCGCTTGCACCTCGGGTACGTAAGGGCAAGGTAAGCTGCGCGGCTTCGTCCCAGCCGTCGCAGGTCCGCCTGCGGCTCCGCATGCCAACACGCTTCCGCAAGACCGCCAAGGGCCAGACCGAGATCGAGACCCGTGCGCACCGCCTCTCGCCGCGGCTGCGTGCGCTGTTGATCATGGTGGACGGCAAACGCGACCTCGCCGCGCTGGAGACGCTGATGCCGCAGCAGGCCGAGGCTGCGCTGGCGGAGTTGATGAGCCAGGGCTTCATCGAGACCACTGGCGACGCGCCGGCGGCACCCGCAACAGCACCGGCAGCCTCAGCAGCACCGCCTGCTGCCAGCCCACCCAGCCCGGGCGTCGATTTCGAGAAGCTGCGCCGCGAGGCCGTGCGGGCGCTCACCGACATCGCCGGCCCGGCTGCCGAGACCGTGGCCATCCGGATGGAAAAGGCGCGCAACGCCAAAGAACTGCGCCCGCTCATCGCCCAGGCGGCACAGACCGTGGCCAACATGCGCGGCCGCTCGGCGGCCGAGGCTTACGCCGCGCGCTTCGCGCAGCTCTGAACTGGCGCCCACCGGGCCTCACGAGCCCGGGCGGGGTGCCGGCGCTGCCTGCTGCGGCAGGCGTTCAAGGGCCAGGTCGATCCAGTTCTCGTTGTCCTGCCGCACCACGATGCGCACCGGCAGGTTCTGCAGGCTCGGGGCCACCCACATCTCGGCCGTGAAGTCGCCGGGCCGCGCGGGCCGGCGCGGGCGCACGTGCACGGCCTCCAGGGCGCCGGCCTCGGTGTAGAGCGTCTCGGCACCCACCACGTCGTAGGTCCATGGCTCCACGCGGCGCGGCAAGGCCAGCGGCATCTCGATGCTGCGGCCTGGCGTCAACAGGGCCGGCTGCAGCGTGAACAACCAGGTCATGTGCACGAACTGGCTCACGGCGTCCTGCAGCCCGGCGGGCCGCGGCAGCGTTTCGCCCGCGGGCAGGCGCACCGTGTCGGGCCCCATCTCGATGCGGGTACGGCGCGCGGGGCGCAGCACCACCTTCATCTCCATCTCGTACTGACGCGGGCTCAGGCCCTCGGCGGTGATCTCGCCTTCGCTGGTTTCGCGGCGCGTCATCAGCGGCGCGAAGGCCGGCCCGACGCTGGCCTCCATCACCACCTGGTAACGCGTGCCCTGGCGCAGCCACTCCACGCGCGCCTGCCCTTCCACCGGGCCGCGGGCGTTGCCGGTGAGGCGGTAGCTCAGCCGCGTGGAGGGCGGCCACTCGAAGGACGGCTGGGCAGGGGCCGAGGCCGCAGCAGCCACCGGCTGAGGCGCGGAAGCCACCGGCCCGATGAAGGCCGCCATGGGCGGCAGGGTCTCGACCGAGGGCCTGGCGATGGCGGGGGCCAAGGGCTCGCCAAGCAGGCTGGAAGCCGTGTCCCCCGCCGTGGCCGCGGCAGCCGCCGAAGCGGTGGCTGCAGGCGCGGAGGCAGCCTCGGCAGCGGCAGGCGCGCGGCGCTGCTGCGATGGCGGCTCGGGTGCCGCCGGCCTGGGTGCGACAGCCGGTGGCGCGGCGGGCTGAAGCTCGTTCACGAAGGCCACCTCGAAACGCGCCAGCACCGCATCCGCAGCGCCTTCACCCAGGCGCGTGGGCCAGTGCGTGGCCGCCAGCCACAGGTGCGCGCACAGCACGGCGGCGCCCAGCGCCACCAGCCGGGCCGCGCGCCGCGCTTTCAGGTGCCGGCCGCGCCGATGAAGCAGCACAGCGCGGCCACGGCGCTGAGGCGAAAGCGCAGCGTGAGCCAGCGCGCCACGCCCTCGGCCGGGTAGAGGCGCCGGTCGACGGCGTAACAAACCGCCAGCATCACGCCGTGGATGACCAGGCCCGACCAAGCCGGCATCAGCACCGCCGGCCAGGCCACGAGCGAAGGCACCACGCCCCACACCAGCAGCACCGTGGGCGGCTGCTCATGGCGAAAGGCCAGGCCCCAATGGATGCCGCCGAGGAAGCTGAGGATCAGCGCCGCATAAGCCGAGAGCGCCGCGGCCACGAAGCCGTGGGCTTCGGGGTCGCGCACCAGCCACACCAGCAGGGCGCCGACGACGAAGGGGATGAGCCCGGCCGCACCCAGGCGCCGGGCTTGCACGGGCAGGTCTTGCGGACTGGGGGCGAGGGTGGCGGCGGTCATTGGGGCGGTCACTTCTTGGCCGCGGCGGCGGTGAGCAAGCGCTCCACCGATTCGGCCGAGATCGCGCCCGGGCGGCGCGCGCCGTCGGTGAAGAACACCGCCGGGGTGCCGTTGATGCGCTGCTTGTTGCCGAACTCGAGCGTGCGTTCGATCGCGGTGGTGTCGCACTTCACCGCCTTGGCGGGCAGCACGCCGTCCAGCATCCAGGCGCGCCAGGCCACGGCCGGGTCTTTCGCGCAGAGGATGTCGCGCGATTTCGCCATCGAGTCGGCGCCCAGGATGGGCAGCAGGAAGGTGTAGATCGTCACGTCCTTCACCGTCGTGAGGTCGCGCTCGAATCGCTTGCAGTAGCCGCAATTCGGATCGACGAACACCGCCATCTTGCGTGCGCCGGTGCCCTGCTTGATGGCGATGGCGTCCTTCAGCGGCATCTGCGCCCAGTCGATGGCCAGCAGCTTTTCGATGCGGGCCTGCGTCAGGTCGGTGCGCGTCTTGGTGTCCACCAGCGAGCCGTTGGCGAAGACGAAATCGCCCTTCGCGTCGCTGTAGATGATCTCGGTGCCGCCGTAGCGCACCTCCCACAGGCCCTCCACCGGCGAGCGCGTGATCTCGTCGATCTTGGGCAGGTTGGGCAGGCGCTCGCTGAGCACCTTGCGGATGGTGGCCTGCACGGCAGCGTCGTTCTGCGAGCAGGCCGTGCCGGCCAGGGCCAGCAGGAGGATCGCGAGGAGGGAGCGGAAACGCAGGTTCATGGACGGTGCTTCGAGACAGATCGGGGGTGGCAGGCGTTCAGGCGTTCAGGCGCCCAGCGCGCGGCCGGTGAGCAGGCGCTTGAGCGGGGTCAGGCGGTTGGCCAAGGTCAGGCCCTGGTTGCGCAGCAGCTTGAGCGCGGGCTGTTCGCTGGCGAAAAGGTGCAACAGCCCGTCGGTGACCTGCGCCATCGCGCGCACCGGGCCCAGGCGGGCGCGGGCGTAGCGGGCCAGCAGGCGCTCGTCGCCCAGCGGCCGCCAGGCCTCGCGCGCGGCCAGCACCTCGGCCAGCGCCAGCACGTCGCCCAGACCCAGGTTCAGGCCCTGGCCGGCCAGCGGGTGCACCACGTGGGCGGCATCGCCCACCAGCACCCAACCCGGGCCGCTGAACTGCTCGGCCTGCGCCAGCATCAGCGGCCACTGCGCGCGCGGCCCGACCAGTTGCAACGTGCCGGCGGCACCGGCCGTGGCGTCGTTGAGCAGCGTGGTGAAGGCGGCGTCGTCCAGCGCCATGTGGGCGTCGCTGAGCGCATCGGGCAGCGACCACACCAGGGCCAGGCCGTGGCCGGCGCGGCCCTCGTACTGCGGGCGGTCCATGGGCAGCAGCGCCAGCACGTCGGGGCAGCGGAACCATTGCCGGGCCAGGCCGGCATGCGGGCGGTCTGACAGCAGCCGCGCTGCGATCGCGCGCTGGCCGTAGAGCTGGCGCGGCATCTTCACGCCCAAGGCGGCGCGCGCGGCCGAGGCTTTGCCCTCGGCCAGCACCTGAAGCGCCGCCGGCACTTCGGCCCCCACGGGCGTGATGTGCGGCGCAAAACGCACGGCGGCGCGCAAGGCGCGTTCGAGCTCGGCGGTGTCGACGATCCAGGCCAGCTCGGGCAGGGCCTGCTGCCAGGCCGAAAAATCGATGGCGGCGCCGGGGGCGTCGCCCCGCACGTGCATCTCGTGCACGGCGGTGCGGGCATCGGCCGGCAGGGCGTCCCACACGCGCAGGGTCTGCAGCAGTTGCACCGAGGCGGCGTTCAGCGCGTAGGCGCGCACATCGCCCTCTGTGGGCTCGGCCAGCGCGCCCAGCAAGGCCACGCGCAGGCCCTGGCGCGACAAGGCCAGCGCCGTGCACAGACCCACGGCGCCCGTGCCACGCACCAGCACGTCGTAGGCGGAGGGCTCCTGCTTTTGCATCCAAGGATTGTAGGCAGCGCCCTGCCGGCACAATGCCGCGCCAACAGAGCCCCTGCCGCCTTCGAGTTCGCCCATGAGCACCGACCTGACCGCCCTGCGCATCGCCGCACTGGCCTTGCACCCCATCAAGAGCTGCGGCGGCGTCGCGCTGCAAGAGGCGCTGCTGGCCGAAACCGGCCTGGAGTTCGACCGCGCCTGGATGGTGGTGGACGAACACGGCGAGATGCTCACGCAGCGCGAGCTGCCGCGCATGGCGCTGATCCAGCCCACGCTGCGCGGCAGCGACACCGTGCTGCGCGCCCCGGGCATGCTGGCGCTGCACCTGCGCTTCGACACCGTGGAAGCCCCCACCCGCGTGCGCGTGTGGGACGACGTGGTCAAGGCCTACGACATGGGCGCGCTGGCGGCCCAGTGGTTCAGCGATTTCCTCGGTCAGAAGCTGCGCCTGGCGCGCTTCGACCCCGAAGAAAAGCGCCTTTCAGACCCGAAGTGGACAGGCACGCTGCAGGCCGAGAACCAGTTCGCCGACGGCTTCCCGCTGCTGGTGGCCAACCAGGCCTCTCTGGACGAGCTGAACGGCCGCCTGGCGGCCCAGGGCCACGCGCCGGTGACGATGCAGCGCTTCCGCCCCAACGTCGTGCTGGAGGGCCTGCAGCCCTGGGACGAAGACCACCTCGACGAGATCGACATCACCACCGCCGAGGGCACGGTGACGCTGCGCTTCGTCAAGCCCTGCTCGCGCTGCAGCATTCCCAACGTCGACCCCACCACGGCCGAGACCGGCACCGAGCCCGGCCGCACGCTGGCCGGCTACCGCAGCGACCCGCGGCTGAACGGCGCCATCACCTTCGGCATGAACGCCGTCATCGTGCAAGGCATCGAGCAGACGCTGCGCGTGGGCCAGGCGGTGAGTGCGCGCTACAAGTTCGACTGAGCGCGCGGGCCCTCAGCCCGGCCGGTGTTCGGGCAGCGGGATGAACTCGGTCTCGCCCGGCACCATGGCCATGCGCCCGGCCGCCCAGTCGTCGGCGGCCTGCACGATGCGCTCTTTGCGCGACGAGACGAAGTTCCACCACATGTGGCGATGGCCCAGCGGCGCGCCGCCGATCATCACCACGCGGGCTTCGCCCTCGGCGCCCAGCATCGGCTCTTCACCCGCGGCCAGCACCAGCAGCCGGCCCGGCGGCAGCGGCTCGCCGTCCAGGTGCACGCTGCCTTCGATGACATAGAGCGCGCGTTCTTCGGCCAGCGGCAGCGGGAAGGCGTCGCCGGCAGACATCTCGATGTCGAGGTAAAGCGTGGGCGAACGCACCGCCACCGGCGAGACGGCCCCGAAGGCCTCGCCCACCAGCACGCGCAGGCGCGCACCGCCCACCTCGAGCGCCGGGATGTCGGCCGCCGGCGTGTGGGCGAAGGCCGGCGCCATCTCTTCGTCTTCAGCCGGCAGCGCCACCCACAGCTGCAGGCCATGGCTGCGGCGCGCCACGCCGCGCAGGTCGTCGGGCGTGCGCTCGCTGTGCACGATGCCCCGGCCGGCCGTCATCCAGTTGATGGCGCCGGGCTCGATGCGCTGCACCACGCCCAGCGAATCGCGGTGCTGCATCGCGCCTTCGAAGAGGTAGGTCACCGTGGCCAGGCCGATGTGCGGGTGGGCGCGCACGTCGTGGTTGTCGTTGGGGCCGGCCTGCACGGGGCCGAAGTGGTCGAAGAAGAGGAAGGGCCCGACCGCCTGGCGCGCCGCGGCGGGCAGGTAGCGGCGCACGGTGAAACCGCCGCCGAGGTCTTTGCTGTGTGCAGGCAGCGACAGGCGCGCGGAGGCAGGTGGGGTGCTCATCGCCGCAGTGTAGGAAAATCGCGGGTTACCCGCTGATCCAGAAAGCCCCCCATGAGCCTCAAGTGCGGCATCGTCGGCCTGCCGAATGTCGGCAAGTCGACCCTCTTCAACGCGCTGACGAAAGCCGGCATCGCGGCCGAGAACTACCCCTTCTGCACCATCGAGCCCAACGTCGGCGTGGTGGAACTGCCCGACCCGCGGCTGGCCGCGCTGTCGGCCATCGTGAAGCCCGAGAAGATCGTGCCGGCCATCGTCGAGTTCGTCGACATCGCGGGCCTGGTGGCCGGTGCCAGCAAGGGCGAAGGCCTGGGCAACCAGTTCCTCAGCCACATCCGCGAGACCGACGCCATCGTCAACGTGGTGCGCTGTTTCGAAGACGAGAACGTCATCCACGTGGCCGGCCGCGTGGACCCCATCGCCGACATCGAGGTCATCCAGACCGAGCTCTGTCTGGCCGACCTGTCCACGGTGGAAAAGAGCCTGCACCGCTACGTGAAGGCCGCGCGCAGCGGCAACGACAAGGAAGCCGCCGCGCTGGTGAAGGTGCTGGAGAAGTGCCAGGCCGCGCTGGACCAGGCGCAGCCCGTGCGCAGCATCGCCTTCAGCAAGGAAGAGCAGGTCATCCTGAAGCCGCTGTGCCTGATCACGGCCAAGCCGGCGATGTTCGTGGGCAACGTCAGCGAAACCGGCTTCGAGAACAACCCCTTCCTCGACCGCCTGCGCGAGTTCGCTGCGAAGCAGAACGCGCCCGTGGTGGCCATCTGCGCCAAGACCGAGGCCGAACTCGCCGACATGGAAGACGAAGACCGCGCGCTCTTCCTGCAGGAAATGGGGCAGGACGAACCCGGCCTGAACCGCCTGATCCGCGCCGCCTTCAAGCTGCTGGGCCTGCAGACCTACTTCACGGCGGGCGTGAAGGAAGTGCGCGCCTGGACCATCCACATCGGCGACACCGCGCCGCAGGCCGCCGGCGTCATCCACACCGACTTCGAACGCGGCTTCATCCGCGCCCAGACCATCGCCTTCGAGGACTTCATCGCCTTCAAGGGCGAGCAGGGTGCCAAGGACGCCGGCAAGATGCGCGCCGAGGGCAAGGAGTACGTCGTCAAGGACGGCGACGTGATGAACTTCCTGTTCAACGTCTGACATCAACGTTGTAGGGACAGGGCCGGCCGCGCCGGCTTAGAGTGGGGCCCATGGCCGACCGCCGACCTGCCCCACCCGCTGTCGCCGCCCCTGCCGCGGCGCCTGTCGGGGCCCCGCTCGAAACCGCCGCCGGCCCGGCCGTGGTGCTGGGGACCTTCATTGCCTACGCGCTGGCCGGCGGCCTGGCGCTGATGCTGGCGGGGCCGCCGAGCTACGCCTCGCCCCTCTACCCCGCCGCCGGCATCGCACTGGCCGCCGTGCTGGTGCACGGCCGCGTGGCGCTGCTGGGCGTGATGCTCGGGGCCCTGGCCGTCAATGGCGGCCTGGCCAGCCTGCGCGGCGCGCCGGGGCTGGCCAGCCTGGTGCTGCCGCTGGTGATCTCTTTGGGCGCCACGCTGCAGGCTGCCGCGGCGGCGGCGTTGGTGCGCCGGCACGTCAGCCAACCGCTGGTGCTGGACGCGCCGCGCGACATCCTGCGCTTCTCGTTGCTGGGCGCGCTGGTGGGCTGCTGCGTCAGCGCCAGCATCGCCACCAGCGCGCTGGTGCTGCTGGGCGGCCTGCCGCTGGCGGCGGCGGCCACGACCTGGGGCACCTGGTGGGTGGGCGATGCCTTCGGCGTGCTGATCGGCGCGCCGCTGGCGCTGACGCTGATCGGCCGCCCGCGCGAGGACTGGCGCCCCCGCGCCCGCACGCTGGCCGTGCCCACGCTGGCGGCCGTGGCGCTGCTGGCGGCCGCGATGTACGAGCTCTCCGAACTCGACCGCCAGCGCGGCCTGGAGGCGTTCGAGCGCGACGCCGACCGCCTGGTGGCCACTGCCGAAGCCCGGCTGGCCGTGCCGGTGTACGCGCTTCAGGCCTTACACAGCGCCGCGCTCGTGCAGGGCCGGCAGGACGACGCCGCGCTGTCGAACGCCGCGGCCTGGTGGATCCAGCAGCAACGCTCACCCTTGCGCGCCCTGGGCTACAGCGAACGGGTCAAGCTGGCCGACCTGGCAGGCTACGAAGCCGCAGCCAGGCGCGAGCTCGGCACCGGCTTCCGCGTCTTCGACCGCGACACCGGGCAGGCCCGGGCTGCCGACGGCGAGGTGGTGGTGCTGCGCCGCATCGCACCCCTGGCCAGCAACCGCACCGCGCTGGGCGTGAACGTGCTGTCCATCCCCGCGGCGCGGCAGGCCCTGCAGGCCAGCCTGCGCAGCGCCTCGCCGGCGGCCACCGGCGGCTTCCGCCTGACGCAGGCCGAGGGCGACGAGACCGGCGTCGTGCTGTACCAGGCGCTGTACCGGGGGCCCAGCGGCAGCGAGGCCGAGCGCCGCGCCAACTTCAGCGGTGTGGTTTTCGTCACCGTCTCCACAGAACAGGCCATGGCCGGCATGGCCGCGGCCGCCCGCACGCCGCTGCGCTGGTGCCTGGTGGACACCACCCCGGGCGTGGCGCGGCCGCGCCTGGCCGGCGCCAGCGGCTGCGAAGCGGCAGTGCCTGCCAGCGACCGACCGATGACGCGGCGAACCCTGGCCTTGGGCGGGCGCACGCTGGAGCTGCAGATCGAACCCGCCCCTGGCATGCCGGGCGCCGAGCGCGCCGCCGCCTGGCTGCTTTCGATGGGCGGCCTGGCCGCGGCCTCGCTGCTGGGGGCGCTGCTGCTGACCGTGACGGGCCACACCCGCCGCACCGAACGGGCGGTGCAGGCCGGCACCGCCGAACTGCGCCGCGAGATCCGGGAACGGGCCGCCGCCGAGGCTGCGCTGCGCGAGAGCGAAGAGCGCCTGCGCAGCATCCTCGACCACGTGCCGCTGGGCGTGATCTTCCTCGACCCGCAGGGGCTGATGATCGAAGGCAACGCGCGCTTTGCGGCGATGGTGGCCCAGCCCCCGGCCGCGCTGCGGGGCGTGGCGGTGGCCGCGATGGTGCACGCGGACGACATACCGCGCCTGATCGCGCTGCGGCGCACCCTCTTCGAAGGCCGGGGCTCGCAGGTGGTCGAACCCGTGCGGCTGCGGCAGGCCGATGGCGGCGAGTTGCAGGTGCGCGTGATCGCCAACGCGCTGCGCGGCCCCGACGGACGGCTGCTGCGCATGGTGGGCGTGGTGGAGGACATCACCGAACACCTGCGCCTGCTGGCCAGCGAGAACGCGCTGCAGCGCGCCGAAGCGGCCAACCGCGCGAAAAGCGAGTTCCTCTCGCGCATGAGCCACGAGCTGCGCACACCGCTGAACGCGATGATCGGCTTCGCGCAGCTGCTGGGCCTGGACCGCGAACACGGCCTGGCCGAACACCAGCGCGAGTGGACGCAGCAAATCCAGCGCGCCGGTTGGCACCTGCTGGAGATGATCAACGAGACGCTGGACCTGGCCCGCATCGAAAGCGGCGCGGTGAAGCTGCAACTCGCCCCGCTGGCGCTGGAGCCGCTGGTGGCGGCCTGCAGCGCGATGGTGGCGACACCGGCCGCCCAGCGGGGCATCCGCATCGGTCATTCGCTGGACCCCGACGCCCGGGCCGTGCTGGCCGACCCGATGCGGCTGCGCCAGGTGCTGACGAATCTGCTGTCCAACGCCGTGAAGTACAACGCCGACGGTGGCACCGTCAGCATCACCGCGCAGCGCCTGCCCCTGCCCCAAGGCGACATGGTGGAATTGGCCGTCGCCGACACCGGCCTGGGCATGACGGGCGAACAGCTCGGCGCCCTCTTCCAGCCCTACAACCGTCTCGGGCGGGAAGGCAGCGGCATCGAGGGCACGGGCATCGGCCTGGTGATCAGCCGGCGCCTGGCCGAGCTGATGGGCGGCACGCTCACGGCCAGCAGCGAAGCCGGCCGCGGCTCGGTGTTCACCCTGCGGCTGCCGGCTGCCGACGCCGACGAGGCGCCGCGCCCCGTCTACAGCGACACCTCGCCGGCGCCCTACCAGCAGCGCCTGGTGCACTACGTCGAAGACAACGAGACCAACATCGAGGTCATGCGCGGCGTGCTGGCGCAGCGTGCGCAGATCCGGCTGCAGACCTCGCAGCTGGGCCTGGACGGCCTGGCCGCCATCCGCGCCGAGCAGCCCGATCTCATCCTGCTGGACATGCAACTGCCCGACATCAGCGGCCTGGAGCTGCTGCGCCACTTGAAGCAGGACGACAACGTCGCTCACATCCCGGTGGTGGTGGTGTCGGCCGACGCCACGACGCACGCCGCCGCGCAGGCACTGACTGCCGGCGCCGCGCACTACGTGACCAAGCCGCTGGACCTGGCGCAGTTCCTGCAGATCATCGACACCCTGCTCGAAAACGCCGAAACGCGCTGGGGCTGAGGCTCACCAACACTTTTTTGCACCGGCCGCGACAGATCGGCCGGCTTGCCCCGACCCAGTGGGCCCACACTCACGCCCCACATGTCGCTCGAATCCGAACTGGCCGCGTTGCACCCCTACCTGCTGCGCTTTGCGCAGATGCAGCTGCGCCACGACAGCCTGGCTGAAGACGTGGTCAGCGAGACCCTGCTGGCCATCCTGGAGAAGCCCGACAACTTCGAAGGCCGCAGCTCGCTGCGCACCTACGCCACCGGCATCCTGAAGTTCAAGGTCATCGACGTGCTGCGCAAGCGCGGCCGCGAGGTGCACGTGGAGGTGCAGGACGACCAGAGCCTGGACGAAGCCCTGGAAGCGCTGTTCCAGAAAGACGGCCACTGGAAGGAGAAGCCGGCGGCCTGGCAGCAGCCCGAGACCTCGCTGGAGCAGCGGCAGTTCTTCGAGCAGCTGCAGGCCTGTGTGGACAAGCTGCCGCCGCGCACGGGCCGCGTTTTCATGATGCGGGAATGGCTGGAGCAGGAGGTGGACGAGATCTGCCAGGAGCTCGGCATCAGCGCCAACAACTGCGGTGTCATCCTCTATCGCGCGCGCATGCAGCTGCGCGATTGCCTGGACCGGCACTGGTTCGCGGGGCAGCGATGAAACTCGGCTTCGATTGCCAGCGGGTCACGCGCCTGCTCAGCGACGGGCAGGACCGACACCTGCCCACGACCGACCGCGCGCGGATGCGCCTGCACCTGGTGATGTGCCAGGCCTGCCGCAATGTCGACGAGCAGTTGCAGTTCCTGCGCGTCGCGCTGCGCAGCCTGCACGGGCCGGCGGCTGCGCCGAGCGATGATCACGCCCCCGACCGAGACCCTCCGTAGACGACGATGTTCGACGAGAACGAGACCCTGGAGCGCGCGCTGGCGCGCAACGTGCGCGATGCACTGGCCGAAGACATCGGCCGCGGCGACTGGACGGCGATGCTGGTGCCCGCCGGCCGCCGCGCCACCGGCCGCGTGGTGGCCAAGGAAGCTGCGGTGCTCTGCGGCCAGCCCTGGTTCGAAGCCTGTGTGCATGCGCTGGACGCCAGCGCCCGCCTCACCTGGCATGCGGCCGAAGGCGCCGCGGTGACCGCCGGCACCGAGGTTTGCCGCATCGAGGCCGATGCGCGCGCGCTGCTGAGCGCCGAGCGCTCGGCGCTGAACTTCCTGCAGATGCTCTCGGCTGTGGCCAGCAGCACGCGCCAGTACGTGGAGGCCATCGCGGGCCTCAGCCCCAACCCGCGCGGCTGTGCGGTGCTGGACACCCGCAAGACCCAGCCCGGCCTGCGCCAGGCGCAGAAGTACGCGGTGCGCGTGGGCGGCGGCCAGAACCAGCGCATGGCGCTGTGGGACGGCATCCTCATCAAGGAGAACCACATCGCCGCGGCCGGTGGCATCGCGCCGGCGCTGCACGCGGCCTTCGCGCTGGACAGCGGCGTGTCGGTGCAGATCGAGGTGGAAAGCCTGGCCGAGCTGCGCGAAGCCCTCGCCTGCGGGGCGCAGAGCGTGCTGCTCGACGACTTCACGCTCGCCGACATGCACGCGGCCTACGCGCTGAACGCCGCCAGCCCGCGCCCGGCCGTACTGGAGGTCTCCGGCGGGGTCGACCTCGACAGCATCCGCGGCATCGCCAGCACGGGCGTGGACCGCATCTCCATCGGCAAGCTCACGAAGGACGTGCGCGCGGTCGACCTGTCGCTGCGCATCGACGCCGCGGCTTGAAGCTCAGCCCGGCGGCGGCGCCAGCGAGCGCAGGTCTTCTTCCCAGCCCTTGAGCGTTTCCAGCGCACGCTGGCGCTGCGCCGGCGTGGTGGCGTTGTGCAGGCGCGCCGCGAAGGCGCAGTTGTAGGCCCCCAGGCGCTGCTGGTAGGCGCGGTAGACAGGGTCGGGCGAGCTCTCGGTGTGGGCCAGCAGCGCGCGCATCGCGGCCAGGCGCTGGTCGGCATCGGCCTTCTCGGCGGCCAGCCGGCGCAGCGTGGCCAGCACCTCGCGCTGGCGGCGTTCACGGTCCTGCAGCCACAGCGCCGCATCGAAGGGCGATGCGGCCACGCCTTCGCGGACGACGCGCCGCTGCGCGTCGCCGAGCCGGCCATAGAGGCGCTCGGCGCGTTCGATGGCGCGCTCCACCGATTTCTCCTGCCGTTCGGCCGGGTCGGGCTGCAGGAAGTCGTCGCGCATCTCGTCGTTGCCCTTGGCATAGCGCTCGGCCATGTGGCGGAACTGCGCCTCGCCCAGGCCCGTGCTCTGCTCGGCCGCCAGGCGCATCAGGCGCTGCAAGGTCGGTTCCAGCAGTTCGCGCCCCTGCGCCTGCCATCGGCAGGCCTGCTCAGGCGTGGTGGGGGCCAGCACTTCGGCCTGCGCGCTGCCGAGCAGCGCGATGTAGCTCGGCAGCTGGGTGCTGCGGTGCCAGGCAAAGAGGTCTTGCAGCCCCTGCTTCACGCGCGGCGCCTGCTCGCGGCTGAAGTCGACGTAGCCGTCCACCCACCACCACGCCAACTGCGCGCCGTTGCCGTAAGCCAGCCGCACGCTGCTGCAGCCGCCCAGCAGGCAGAGCAGCACCACCAGCACCCCGATAATCAGCGTTTTGTTGCGAGATGGACGCATGGCACTCAACGTCGTGATCATGGCTGCGGGCAAGGGCACCCGCATGAAGTCGGCTTTGCCCAAGGTGCTGCACCGCCTGGGTGGCACCAGCCTATTGCAGCATGTTCTGAACGCCGCTGCTGGCGTGGGTGCCGATCGCACGGTGGTGGTGACGGGCCATGGCGCCGACGAGGTGGAAACGGCCGTGGCCGCCAGCGGCGCGGCCTTCGTGCGCCAGATGCCGCAACTGGGCACGGGCCATGCCGTGCAGATGGCCGCGCCGGCGCTGGACGATGCGCAGGCCGTCACCCTCATCCTCTACGGCGACGTGCCGCTGATCCGGCCCGCCACCGCCCAGGCGCTGGTGCAGGCCTGCGCCGGCGAGCAGCTGGCGCTGCTGAGCTTTCAACCGCAAGACCCGGCGCGCTACGGCCGCATCGTGCGTGACGCCAGCGGCGGCGTGCAGCGCATCGTCGAGTACAAGGACGCCACGCCGGAAGAACGCGCCATTGGCGAGGTCTACAGCGGCATCATGGCCGCGCCCACGGCGATGCTGAAGCGCTGGGTGGGCGCGCTGAAGAACGACAACGCCCAGCAGGAGTACTACCTGACCGACGTGGTGGCCATGGCCGTGGCCGAGGGCGTGCCGGTGCAGGCCCAGGTGGTGGCCGACGAGGCCGAGGTGGCCGGCATCAACGACGCGCTGCAGCTCGCCGAGCTGGAGCGTGTGCTGCAGCGCCGCCATGCCGTGGCGCTGATGGAGCAAGGCGTGCGCCTGGCCGACCCCGCCCGCATGGACGTGCGCGGCACGCTGCGCTGCGGGCGCGACGTGCAGATCGACGTCAACGCCGTCTTCGAAGGCGAGGTCGAGCTGGGCGATGGTGTGCAGATCGGCGCGAACTGCGTGCTGCGCAACGCGCGCATCGGCGCCGGCACCGTGGTGCACCCCTTCAGCCACATCGAAGGCGCGTTGGTGGGCGCCGGCGCGCTCATCGGCCCCTTCGCGCGGCTGCGGCCCGGTGCCGAACTGGCCGACGAGGTGCACATCGGCAACTTCGTCGAGGTCAAGAACAGCACCATGGCGCGCGGCGCCAAGGCCAACCACCTGGCCTACCTGGGCGATGCGACGGTGGGCGAGCGCGTGAACTACGGCGCCGGCGCCATCACCGCCAACTACGACGGCGCGAACAAGCACCGCACCGTCATCGGCAACGACGTGCACGTGGGCAGCAACTGCGTGCTGATCGCCCCGGTGACGCTGGGCGACGGCGCCACCATCGGTGGCGGCAGCACCATCGCGAAAGATGCCCCGGCCCGCCAGCTGACGGTGGCGCGCGCGAAACAAGCCACCCTCCCCGACTGGACCCGTCCGACGAAGAATCGTTAGGCGGCTGCGCTGGCCTCGGCGGTTTCGGCCGCCAGGCAGAGGTCTTCCCAGGCCTTGGCCTTCTCGGGCAGGCTGCGCAGCAGGTAGGCCGGGTGGTAGGTCACCACCAGCGGCACGCCCTGGTAGCGGTGCACACGGCCGCGCAGGCGGCCGATGGGCTCGTCGCTGCGCAGCAGGGTCTGCACCGCGAAGCGGCCCATGGCCAGGATGATGCGGGGCTGCAGCAGCTCGATCTGCCGCACCAGGAAGGGCTCGCACTGCGCCAGCTCTTCGGCGCTGGGGTTGCGGTTGCGGGGCGGGCGGCACTTCAGCGTGTTGGCGATGTAGACGCTGCGCTCGGGCGGGCCGTCGGCCGCGCGCGAGAGCTGCAGCGCGGCCAGCATGCGGTCGAGCAGCTGCCCGGCGGCGCCGACGAAGGGCTCGCCCTGCAGATCTTCGTTTTCGCCCGGCGCTTCGCCCACCACCATCCAGTGCGCCTGCGGGTGTCCGACGCCGAAGACCGTCTGCGTGCGGCTGCTGCACAGGCTGCAGGCCTGGCAGCCGGCCACGGCGCTGCGCAGTGCCGGCCAGTCCAGCGTTGCCAGATCGGCACGCGAGGCGCCCTGCACCGACACCACCGGCGCTGGGGCGGATACAGCGGCGCGGGTGGGCACGGTGGTGGGTGCAGCAGCCGGTGCCGCGACAGGTGCAGGTGGGGCTTCAGGCTCCGCGCCGGCCGCGGGCCCGGCTTCGGACGCGAGCACACCGTCAGGCTCGGCCCAGACGCGCAGGCCCATGGCCTGCAGCATGGCCTGCTGGCGCTCAGTCCACGGCATGCGGGCCTCCGTCCGGGGCTGCCAGTGCGAGCGCGAGGCTCATCACCACCGCGTCTTCGCGGCGCACAGCGGCCGGGTAGTAGCCGCGACGCAAGCCCACCTGCGCATAGCCCAGACCACGGTAAAGCGCTTGAGCGCGCTGGTTGCCAGCGCGCACTTCCAGCCACAACGTGGCAGCGCCCTGGGCCAGGGCGTGCTCGCGCAGCGCAGCCATCATCAGCCGGCCCAGGCCACGGCCCTGCTGCGCCGGCTCGACGGTGATGTTCAGCAGGTGCAGTTCGTCCACACCGGCCATCGCCACCAGGTAGCCCAGCACCTCGCCATCGGCCTCGTCGAACCAGAGCTCCGCCAGGTAGCCTGCGGCCAGCGAATCGGTGAAATTGCCGCGGCTCCACGGGTGGCTGTAGGCACGCTGCTCGATGGCGACCACGGCATCGAGGTCGCGCACCGTCATCGGCCGGCACGCGGGGCGGGGTTGCAGCACGGCGTTCATCGGCAAGTCAGGGGGCGCTCGCCGCCGCCGTGGCGGCCGCGCGCAAGGCTTCGCGCTCGGCCGTGGTTTGCGCCACCTTGTCGCGCAGGTACAGCGGCAAGGCCTCCGCCGGGTCGATGCCCTCGCCTCGCGCGGCGGCCTGCACGGCCAGGCGCAGCAAGGCAGCGGCGCGGCCGCTTTCCTGCAGCCAGGCACCGGCGCCGGGAGGGCGGCCCAGGCGTTCGCCGAAAGCCGCCCAGGCCGAGCCCGCCACCGCCTGCACCGGCTGCGCCAGGCACACAGCCTGCCACGCCGGCAGCGTGTAGAGCGCGGGCGCCCGCAGCACCTGCCACCCGCCGACCTGCCAGCGGTAGAGCGCGCCATAGATCTCGTCCATGCGCGCGTCCATGGCCACGGCGACCGACCAGGGCGCCTCGGGGGCCGGGGCCGCCTGCACGCGTGCGTCTTCGGCCACGACGAGCAGGCTGTCGATGGGCAGCAGGCGCAGGTTCAGCCCGTAGGCCAGGCCTTGCGCCACGGCACACGCGGTGCGCAGCCCCGTGAAGGCGCCCGGGCCCTGGCCGTAGGCGATGTGCTGCAGGCCCTGCCAGCCCAGGCCGGCCTGCGCCAGCACAGCCTGCACCTGCGGCAGAAGGCTGGCCGAAGCCGCCGCACCGCCCTCGGCATCGACATGCCAAGGCCCCCCCGGGGCCTGCAGGGCGACCGCCAGCCGCTCGGTGGCGGTGTCGATCGCCAGCACGCAGGGCAGCGAGATCGGCGGTGCAGGCGGCGGCATGCGGGCAGCGGGAGCAGGCGTGGTGAAGCGCGGGGCCTCGCTGCAGCTTGCGCTAGAACGGGTTGCGCTGCGCCCGGTCGACCGCCAAAGAGGCCAGCTGCGAATGGCCGCCGGGCGCGAGGTTCAACTCGTCCGACCACAGGTAGGCACCCGGCACACCATCGGTCACCAGCGTGGCCGTGGTGCAGGTGGGCGGCGGCGCGCTGCAGACCGGGTCGGTCACGTTGCTGAGGTTGAAGGCCGGCGGGAAGCGGTCGATGGACTGGAAGCGCAGCTGCGACTGCATCAGGCCGACAAAACGGCCGTCCAGCAGCACGTTCGTGCCCAGTTGCTCGTTGAAGGCCGTGGTCAGCCGCGACAGCAGGGCAGCGCGCCCGCTGTTGCCAGCCAGCGCGCTCTGCGCGCGCGCGAAGGGCGTCACGCCGAGATCGGGCACGTCGGAGACGATGACCTTGGCGCCCAGGTCGACGAGGCGGTTGACCACCTGCGCCAGGCGCTGGCCGCGCGCGCGCGCCTCGGCGATGAGGCTGTCTTCGGCCAGGGCCGGGAAACGCCCGTAGAGCTCGAGGATGTCGTTGCGGCCGGCCAGCACGGTGGCCAGGTCCTTGTCGCGGAAGCCGCCGGCGGCCACCTGCGCTTCGACCTGCGCCACCACGTCGGCCACCTTGGAGCCCGGCACAGCCAGCATGCGCGCACGGGTGTCGGGCTCGAAGGTCGGGTTGCATTCGGCGAACACGAAGCCGTAGACGCTGGCCAGTTGCTGCACCCAGATCGGGTTGCCGTTGCAGTTGGCCACGCCGTTCTCGCCCAGCGCGTTGACGCTGTAGCTGCGGCCGTTCGGATCGAGGTAGCTGTCTTCGTCACCGAAGACCAGCAGCCGCTTGGGAACGAAGGGGTCGTATTGCGAGGTGCCGCCACCGCAGGCGGCGAGCAGCCCCAGCGACAGCGCTGCGGCCATGACGGCCCAGCGGCCGGCCGAATGGCGCCAGCGTGCGAGGGCCTTGCTGCTGAAGATCATCTTTGCTCCGAAAACGGGTGCCCCGCGGGGGCCGGGGCTTCAGGCGGCAGCGCGCTGCAGGCGGTCACGAACGCCGTCCCAGGCTGTGCCGGGCGGTGGCCGCTCGACCCAGATGGCAGCAACGCCCGCGGTGTCGAACTCGCGCAAGACCGCGAACAATTCGTGCGCCACCGCCGCCGCCTGCGCCGGCATGGGCCGGTGCAAGCAGGCGGCCTCCGTCGGCGGGACGGCCCGGGAATATACCCCGAGCCCCCGGCCCTGCCGGGCCAGGGCCTGCAGGGCCTCTGGGTGGCCCCAAGGCGGCCGGCCGGCCTCGAAGAGCGAGACCGGCGCGGCCGGCGCGTAGTGCGAGGCCAGCGTGCCCGAAGCGCGCGGCGAGGCGGCGTCGGGCGCAACCAGCGGCGCGCCCAGCACGGCCTCGATGCGCTCGCGCCCGAGTTGCCCCGGGCGCAGCAGCGCCGGGTGCTCGCGGGTGCAGTCGACGATGGTGGATTCGATGCCGACGTCGCAATCGCCCCCGTCCAGCACCGTGAGGCCAGGCCCGAACTCGTCGACGACATGGCTGGCGCGCGTGGGGCTCACGCGGCCGAAGCGGTTGGCGCTGGGCGCAGCGACACCAGGCACGCCCAGGGCGGCAGCCTCACGCAAGAGCGCGAGGGCGACAGGGTGCGCCGGCAGGCGCAGGCCCACGCTGGCCTGCCCGCCGGCCGCCGCCGTGGCCACGCCCGGCCGGCGCGGCACGATCAACGTCAGCGGCCCCGGCCAGAAGGCAGCCATCAGGCGCCGCGCAGCCGGGCTGAGATCGGCGGCGAAGTGCGCCGCGGTGGCCGCATCGGCCACGTGCACGATCAGCGGGTGGCCGGCGGGCCGGCCCTTGGCGCTGTAGATGGCGCCCACCGCCGCATCGTCGTCGGCGCGGGCGCCGAGGCCGTAGACGGTTTCGGTGGCGAAAGCGACCAACTCGCCCGCGGCGAGCTGCGCGGCGGCCAGGCGGACGGCGGCCGGGTCACGCCCCGAGAACACAGGCATGGCAGCGCAGTCCGCGTTCAGAAGGCCGGCAGGCCCAGCACCGCCGCTGCACGCAGCGCGGTGGCTCGGGCCGCGCCGGCATCGGCCGCGGTAATCGTCAAGTGGCCCATCTTGCGGCCCCGTCGCGCCTCGGTCTTGCCGTACAGGTGCAGGTGCGTCCCGGGCAAGGCCAGCACCGCGGCCCAGTCGGGCGTGACGGGGGCGGCGTCGGCCTCGGGCGTGGAAAACCACAAGTCGCCCAACAGGTTGAGCATCACGGCAGCGGAGTGCAGCCGCGGTGCCACCAGTGGCAAACCGGCGAGCGTGCGCAACTGCAGATCGAATTGCGAGACGTCGCAGGCGTCGATGCTGTAGTGCCCCGAGTTGTGTGGGCGCGGCGCCATCTCGTTGGCGACCAGCCGGCCGTCCTGCAGCACGAAGAACTCGACACAGAGCACGCCCACGTAATCGAGCGCCTGCGCCAGGCGCCCGGCCAGCGCGACCGCCTGCTCGGCCAACGCGGCTGGCACGTCGGGTGCCGGCACCTGCGTCACCGCCAGGATGCCGCCGCGATGCAGGTTCTGCTGCACCGGCAGGTGCACCACGGCGCCATCGGCACCGCGGGCGACGACGACACTGATTTCCAGTTGCAGCGGCAGGCGCTGCTCCAGCACGCAGGGCACGCCACCGAGGGCCTGCCAAGCGGCCGGCAGATCGGCCAGGGTCATCACCGTGGCCTGGCCCTTGCCGTCGTAGCCAAGGCTCGCGGTCTTCAAGATACCGGGCAGCAGCAGCGCGTGGGCCGCTGAAGCGGCGGCTTCGGCGCTGTCGATGAGTGCATGCGGCGCGCAGGGCACGCCGGCCGCAGCGAAGGCCGCCTTCTCACGTGCGCGGTGCTGGCACACCTGCACCGCATCGGCCGGCGGCGAAACGCGACGGCTGGCCGCCAGCGTGCGCAGCGCATCGGCCGGCACGTTCTCGAACTCGGTGGTGATGGCCACGCAGGCGGCGGCCAGATCGGACAGGGCCGCGGGCTCGGCATAGGGCGCGCGCAGGTGGGCATCGGCCGCGGCGCCGGCGGGGCTGGCGGCGTCGGGCTCGAGCACCATCACGCGGTAGCCGTGGGTCTGCGCGGCGTGCACGAACATGCGGCCGAGCTGGCCGCCGCCCAGCACGCCGAGCATGCCTTGGCCGGGCAGGAGCGGCCCAGCGGAGGTGGACGCGGCGCTCAACGCAGTTCCTGCGTCATCGCGCGGGCAGCATCGGTCTGGCGCGCGCGGAACTCGTGCAGCTTCTGTCGCAGGGCAGCGTCTTCGTTGGCCAGCATCGCGATGGCGAACAGCGCAGCGTTGGCCGCGCCGGCCGGCCCGATGGCGAAGGTGGCCACGGGGATGCCCTTGGGCATCTGCACGATCGAGTAAAGCGAATCGACGCCCTGCAGGTGCTTGCTGGCGACAGGCACGCCAAGCACGGGCACGACGGTCTTGGCTGCGAGCATGCCCGGCAGGTGCGCAGCACCGCCCGCCCCCGCGATGATGGCCTTCAGGCCCCGTGATGCGGCCCCTTCAGCGAAGGCGAACATGTCGTCTGGCATGCGGTGCGCGGAGACGACGCGCTTCTCGTAAGCAACGCCGAAGTCGTCGAGCAAGGCAGCGGCGTGCTGGAGGGTTTCCCAGTCGCTGGAGGAGCCCATGGCTAGGGCGAGGAGTGGGTTCATGCAGTTAACTTTATGTGCTGGCGACTCGTGCGACTCTGCTATCAAGCACTCTGGCCGGTATGCAATGGCCGCAAGTCTTGCAGCTTGGAGCTTAATGACTCACAAACCAAACTGTGATCGTGACACGCGCGATTCGCTCGCTCGTGCCAAACCTGCGCCTCGTCGTTATTGCCAGTTTGTGCAAAGGCCAATGCAGCCGACCTTGCCATAACGGCGGCGTCGTCCGAAGGAATTGGCAAGTCGCCCGCCTCCGGAGTCACAAACTGATGGAGGGCACGACTGGCTTCTTCAACCTTACCAACGCTTGCCAGGGCTAGCGCCAGATCTGCCTGCAGCAGACGCCTCTGTGCCGACCTTGCGGTCACAGCTGGGGTGAGCAGCAAAGCCTCGATCACGGGCACAGCTTCCGAGTACCTGTACTGGTACACCAATTGGCTAGCCTTACTCGTAGCCAATAGGTGGTCCAAGGACTTCAGACGCGCAGCAGACTGGTAGTTGACTGCCGTATCGACGTCTAGTCGAAGCAGCGTGCGATCAATGCCCGAGTCCAGACCGGCAACATCTTCAAAGCGCGCTCGCGCCACCCGGAGAGCGGCCCGGTTGTAAGTCATCGCCCCAACTCCGGCGTGGTCCCCTATCGCAATAGCATCCAGTCGCGCTGATTCGTACCACTCTTGCGAGGCCTGAACTCGACCAACAAGCAGATTGGCGTCACCGAGCGTCAAGGCGATTCGACATCGAACCGCTTCGACTCCATCGCTCAGTTGGGACAACGCGTCAATGGCGGTGCGCAGTTCATTCACTGCCGAGTCGAAGCGCGCTTGATTCAGATCGACATGCGCAAGCCATGCAGAGGTGAGCGCAATCAAGTCAATCGCCTTGAAAGACTTGCTCAACAGGCTAGCGCGCATCAGTCGATCACGTGCGGCCGGATCCAAGCTTCCGTAGTAAGCCTGCAGAGCCTCCAAAACCATCACGAGAATCGATACCCGCGGACTTCGAGCGTTCGCAAACTCTTGTCGCAATGCTTGACGCTCTTGCTCGGCGGAGTGCTCCTCGCCGACGCGTGCCCAGTAGCAAGCAAGTTCAACCCGGAGCAAAGCGCGAGCCTCGGGATCTCGCTCTGTTCTGAGTCTGTCCAGAATCCGTTGCTCAAACGGCGAAGGCATCAGTCTTCTCCCGAGGCAGGAACCCAAAAGGGCTCATCACAGGAATCGCGAGCTTCCTGCGATGGCTTGGCCATTGCATCGTACTTCCAAAGAAAAAGAGCCTGGCTCGCTGCCAGGCTCACAACTCTCTCCTCTCAAGCCCCCGAATGAACGAAGGCACAAGAGAAGGTCGCGCTTAGGGCTTGTTGCCGGTCGGGAAAGGCCAAGCAGCAGCAGGGTTCAGCGCGGTTTTCGCCGGGGCGGCCGCAGGCGCAGGCGCAGGCGCGGCAGGTGCCGCGGCCTTCTTCGCTGCCTTTTTCGCGGCGGGCTTCTTGGCCGTCGGCTTCTTCGCAGCGGCAGCCTTAGGAGCTGCTGCCTTCTTGGCAGGCGCCGCGTTCTTCGCCGGTGCTGCCTTGGGAGCCGCCGCCTTCTTCGCCGGAGCAGCCTTCTTGGCAGGCGCCGCCTTCTTGGCCGGTGCAGCCTTCTTCGCCGGCGCCGCCTTCTTGGCCGGAGCGGCCTTCTTCGCGGGGGCGGCCTTCTTGGCGGCAGCCTTCTTGGCCGGGGCGGCCTTCTTTGCCGGGGCGGCGGCCTTCTTGGCCGGGGCTGCCTTCTTAGCGGGAGCCTTCTTGGCCGGAGCGGCCTTCTTTGCAGTTGCCATAACGATCTCCTTGATCAAGTTACAAATGGCTCCGCGCTGCTAAGGTCGCAGCGCAGAGATCCACCGCCCGGTGGTCTGCTGGAAGGTTTGCACCTCCAGCGGTTGCCCCAGTGCGGTGAACGGGGAAGCGAGCTCGGCCTTTGTGTGCCGGTCTGTGCCTGCCTGGGCTCGCAATGCTTGATCCTTCATGCACAAACACCGGCCACGTCTGCGCGCGGTCCGGTGCTGGTGGTTTGCGGTGCGTGATGCATGGGCTCCTGGTTCAGTCCCACGCCAGCGCGCCGCCGGTCTGGTAATCGATGACCCGCGTCTCGAAGAAGTTGCGTTCCTTCTTCAGGTCGATCATCTCGCTCATCCACGGGAAGGGGTTCTCCTCGTTGGGGAACAACGCTTCCAGGCCGATCTGCGTGGCGCGGCGGTTCGCGATGTAGCGCAGGTAGCCCTTGAACATGCTGGCGTTCATGCCGAGCACGCCGCGCGGCATGGTGTCTTCGGCGTAGCGGTACTCCAGTTCCACCGCCTTCTCGAACAGCGCCTTGATCTCGGCCTTGAAGGCCGGCGTCCAGAGGTGCGGGTTCTCGAGCTTGATCTGGTTGATGACGTCGATGCCGAAATTGCAGTGCATCGACTCGTCGCGCAGGATGTACTGGTACTGCTCGGCAGCGCCCGTCATCTTGTTCTGGCGGCCGAGCGCGAGGATCTGCGTGAAACCGACGTAGAAGAACAGGCCTTCCATCAGGCAGGCGAAGACGATCAGGCTCTTGAGCAGGCGCTGGTCGGTCTCGGGCGTGCCGGTGTGGAAGTTGGGATCCATGATCGCCTCGATGAAGGGGATCAGGAACTCGTCCTTGTCGCGGATCGACTGCACCTCGTGGTAGGCGTTGAAGATCTCGCTCTCGTCCAGGCCCAGGCTCTCGACGATGTACTGGTAGGCGTGCGTGTGGATCGCTTCTTCAAACGCCTGGCGCAGCAGGAACTGGCGGCATTCGGGCGCCGTGATGTGGCGGTAGCTGCCCAGCACGATGTTGTTGGCGGCCAGCGAATCGGCCGTAACGAAGAAGCCCAGGTTGCGCTTGACGATGCGGCGCTCGTCTTCGGTCAGGCCGTTGGGATCTTTCCATGTCGCGATGTCGCGCGACATGTTCACCTCTTGCGGCATCCAGTGGTTGGCGCAGGTGGCGAGGTACTTCTCCCAAGCCCACTTGTACTTGAACGGCACCAGCTGGTTGACGTCGGTCTGGCCGTTGATGATGCGCTTGTCAGCGGCATTCACACGGCGCTGGCTCACCACCGCTTTCACAGCCGTGCCGATGGCGGGCACGCTGGGCGGCAAGGTGGCAGCGAGGGCTTGCTCGGCGGTGAAGACCGGTGCGACCTTCGGTGCGGCAACTGCAGCGACCGTTGCAACGCTCACCGGGGCTGGAGTCACGGCCGCGCTTTGCGAGGCCACAGGAGGAAGGGGCTTGGGTTCGAACGCAGGCGTCGGCAATGCCGCGCTGTGCGCTTGATTCGGTGTGCTCTGAACGTCGTCTTCCCAGACCAGCATGTTGTGTGTGCTTCCAACTCAATGCGAATTATCGGAGTGTTGTGCGCGAACACCAAGCACTGCTTGACATCGCGCACCTCTCGTTGTTGCAGCAGCGCATCGACCGTGTCTTCATCCACGCTCGATGCGCACGCTGCGCGTTCGACGCAGCCTTACTGGCAGGCCTCGCAATCGGGGTTGTCGATGGAGCAGAACTTGATGTCGCTCGCAGGTTCTGCAGGCAGCGTTGCGGCCTCAGGTGCAGCAGCTGCGACACCCCCGCTGTCACCCATCGTCACCGCGTTCAGCTTGCCCGCGGCCACCGTGCTCTTCTCGGTGTAGGTGGCGCTGGTGGTGCGCAGGTAGTAGGTGGTCTTCAGACCCCGCAGCCATGCGAGCTTGTAGGTCTCGTCAAGCTTGCGGCCCGAAGCACCGGCCATGTAGATGTTCAGGCTCTGCGCCTGGTCGATCCACTTCTGGCGGCGCGAGCCGGCTTCCACCAGCCACAAGGGCTCGACCTCGAAGGCCGTGGCGTACAGGCGCTTGAGCTCTTCGGGCACGCGATCGATGGGACGCAGCGAACCGTCGAAGTGCTTGAGGTCCATGACCATCACGTCGTCCCACAGGCCGAGCTTCTTCAGATCACGCACGAGGTACTCGTTGATGACCGTGAACTCGCCCGAGAGGTTGCTCTTCACCGAGAGGTTGCCGAAGCTCGGCTCGATGGAGGCGTCGACACCGATGATGTTGCTGATGGTCGCCGTGGGCGCAATCGCCACGCAGTTGCTGTTGCGCATGCCGTGCTCGGCGATGTGGGCGCGCAGGCTGTCCCAGTCGAGCGTGACGCTGCCGTCCACTTCCAGGTGGCCGCCGCGCGCTTCACGCAGCAGGGCCAGGCTGTCCTGAGGCAGGATGCCGCGGTCCCACAGGCTGCCGCGGTAGCTGCTGTAGCGGCCGCGTTCGGCGGCCAGTTCGCTGCTGGCACGGTAGGCGTAGTAGCACACGGCTTCCATGCTGCGGTCGGCGAACTCCACCGCCTCGTCGCTGGCGTAGGGCAGGCGCAGTTGGTACAGGCAGTCCTGGAAGCCCATGATGCCCAGGCCCACCGGGCGGTGCTTCAGGTTGCTGTCGCGCGCCTTCTTCACCGCGTAGTAGTTGATGTCGATCACGTTGTCGAGCATGCGCATCGCGGTGGCGGTGGTGCGCTGCAGCTTCTCTTGATCGATGGCACCGTCCTTCAGGTGCTGCGCCAGGTTCACGCTGCCCAGGTTGCACACAGCGATCTCGGTGTCCGAGGTGTTCAGCGTGATCTCGGTGCAGAGGTTGGAGCTGTGCACCACGCCCACGTGCTGCTGCGGGCTGCGCACGTTGCAGGCGTCCTTGAAGGTGATCCAGGGGTGGCCCGTCTCGAACAGCATCGAGAGCATCTTGCGCCACAGGTCCTTGGCCGGCATGCGCTTGAAGAGCTTGAGCTCGCCGCGATCGACCTTGGCTTCATAGGCGGTGTAGGCCTCTTCGAAAGCCGTGCCGAACTTGTCGTGCAGGTCGGGGCAGGTGCTGGGGCTGAACAGCGTCCACTGGCCGCCTTCCATCACGCGGCGCATGAACAGATCGGGGATCCAGTTCGCCGTGTTCATGTCGTGCGTGCGGCGGCGGTCGTCGCCGGTGTTCTTGCGCAGCTCCAGGAACTCTTCCAGGTCGAGGTGCCAGGTTTCCAGGTAGGCGCAGACGGCGCCCTTGCGCTTGCCGCCCTGGTTCACGGCCACGGCGGTGTCGTTCACCACCTTCAGGAAGGGCACCACACCCTGGCTCTTGCCGTTGGTGCCCTTGATGTAGCTGCCCAGGGCGCGCACGTTGGTCCAGTCGTTGCCCAGACCGCCGGCGAACTTGCTCAGCAGCGCGTTCTCCTTCAGGGCTTCGTAGATGCCGTCCAGGTCGTCGGCCACGGTGGTGAGGTAGCAGCTGCTCAGCTGGCTGCGGCGCGTGCCGCTGTTGAACAGCGTGGGCGTGCTGCTCATGAAGTCGAAGCTGGAGAGCACGTTGTAGAACTCGATGGCACGCTCTTCGCGGTTGATCTCGTTCAGCGCCAGACCCATGGACACGCGCATGAAAAACGCCTGCGGCATCTCGATGCGCACTTCATCGATGTGCAGGAAGTAGCGGTCGTACAGCGTCTGCAGGCCTAGGTAGTCGAACTGCAGGTCGCGGCTGGCGTCGAGCGCAGCGCCCAGCTTGGCCAGATCGAACTGCAGCAGCTTCTCGTCCAGCAGTTCGGCCTGCACGCCCTTCTTGATGAACTGCGGGAAGTACTCGGCGTAACGCGTGGCCATCTGGCCCTGCGTGACGTTCTCGCCCAGGATCTCGCGGCGGATGGTGTGCAGCAGCAGGCGCGCGGTGGCGCGGGTGTAGCTGGGCTCTTTCTCGATGAGCGTGCGCGCGGCCATGATGGCGGCCTTGAACACTTCATCCAGCGGCACGCCGTCGTAGAGGTTGCGGCGCGTCTCGGCCATGATGGGCTCGGCCTTGACGTCGGCGCCGAGGCCAGCGCAGGCGGCTTCCACCAGCTCACGCAGGGCAGGCATGTCCAGCGGCACGCGCTGGCCGCCTTCCGTGACGTAGAGCTCGGGCGCCTGCGTCACTGCCGGCGCGCCTTGGCGGGCACGCTCCTGCGAACGGCGCTCGCGGTACAGCACATAGGCACGCGCCACTTCATGGTGGCCACTGCGCATCAGCGCCAGTTCCACGTGGTCTTGCACGTCTTCGATGTGGAAGGTGCCACCGCCCGGACGGCTGCGCAGCAGCGCACGCACCACGCCTTCGGTCAGGCGCTCCACCGTCTCACGCACGCTGGCCGAAGCGGCACCTTGCGTGCCATGCACGGCCAGGAAGGCCTTCATCAGCGCCACCGAGATCTTGTCGGGCGCGAAAGACACCACGGCGCCATTGCGCCGGATGATCTGGTAGCCCGCGAAGGCGGCACTTGCCGGCGCTGCCTGGCCGGTGGCCACCGGGCGGGTGGCGGTCGTCGTGCTGGGCGGGTTGGCGGTGGTGGTAGCAGCTTGCATTCGTTCCCCTCTGGTCTGCGGTTCGTGTTTGTCGGTTCGGCACTGCGCGGTGGCGGCAGCGCTGCCCTGCGCGGGCCGGGGCACTGCGCAAGGCACAAAGAGCTGTTGGGTGTGGCTGTCGGTGTGGAAATGGGTGCGGGCCCCGTGATCCCGGACCCGCCGGACCTGTGATGGGCAGCAGGCCCAGAACCAGGCTTTGCAAGGCCTGTACAAGCCCCTGCAGCAACCCGGCCGAGCCTTGCCGCTCAGCAGCCCGACGCGTTCACGAGATTATCACGTGAAGGCACTATATCTGGGGTGCCATAGGCTGCCAAGCCACTACGGCTAGTGTCCCGGACAGTGATTTCCCGGTGGCGGAAACGCGTCTGCAACGCCCCACTTTCGCCCCTGGCGTGCCCTGCTGCAAAGGCGCCCACCGCCCGGGCCGCGCCACCGCTGCGCGAGCAGGCCAGGCCGCAGGATTCATGCGGTCTGGCGCCCCAAACCGCCCAGAAAGGCCCGTCGTTTCTGGCGCCAACGGCGCCGGTCCGTGGGCACCCAGAGGGGCGCTTCGGTGAAACAAAAAAACTGGGCCCGGGGTCGCATCGCCGCCACACCTCCCAACCCGCAAGCGAGCCGGCGGACCGGCCCGCGGCCCGTCCTCAGTCGGCGTCGCTGTCCGCGGCGCCCACGCCCAGGCGCGCCATGCGGTAGCGCATCTGCCGCAGCGACAGGCCCAGGCTGGCGCCGGCGGCGGTGCGGTTGTAGCGGTGGCGCTCGAGCGCGCGCTCCAGGATCTCGCGTTCGATGCTGTCGAGATGGGCGGCGAGGTCGGTGGGCAGGGCCGGGCCACCAGGCGATACCGGTGCCGAGGCCGGCGCCGGCACCGCCAAGGGCGGCAAGGGTGCGGGCACCGTGTTGGCGTCTGGCTCACCCGCATCGCCCAGCACGGCCTCGGGCAGGCCAAGATCGGCCTGCTCGATGCGCGTGCCGTCGGCCAGGGCCAGGGCGCGGTGCAAGAGGTTCTCGAGTTCACGCACGTTGCCCGGGAAGCCGTAACGCACCAAGTGCTGCAGCGCCTCGGGGGCCAGCGTCGGCACGGGGCTCACGCCGGCATCGCGCGCGATGCGCTGCAACACGCTGCCGCACAAGGCAGACAAATCGCCCAGCCGCTCGCGCAAGGGCGGCATGGTGATCCGGATGACGTTGAGCCGGTAGAACAGGTCTTGCCGGAAGCGGCCGGCCTGCACCTCGGTGGCCAGGTCCTTGTGCGTGGCGCTGACGATGCGCACGTTGACCGGCGTCTCGGCGGTGGCCCCAAGCGGGCGCACCGCGCGTTCCTGGATCACGCGCAAGAGTTTGCTCTGCATCGGCAGCGGCAGGTCGCCGATCTCGTCGAGAAACAGCGTGCCGCCCTGCGCGGCCTGGAAGAAACCGTCGCGGTCTTCGTTCGCGCCTGTGAAGGCGCCCTTGCGGTAGCCGAAGAACTCGGCCTCCAGCAGGTTCTCGGGGATGGCGCCGCAGTTCACCGCCACGAAGGGCAAGGCACCGCGCGGCGACACCTCGTGCACGGCACGCGCCACCAGCTCTTTGCCGGTGCCCGATTCGCCGCAAACCAGCACCGGCGCCATGCTCTGCGCCACCCGCTCCACCAGGCCGCGCACCTGCTGGATGGACGGCGCTTCGCCGACGATGCGGCGCAACGCAGGATGGAGCGCAACGGGCACGCCGGCCGGGCCGGCGGCGAAGGAGACGCCCGCCGGGGCCGGCGCGCGCGCAGGCGCTGCGGGCGCCGGCACGCGCCCGAGTGCCGAAGCCACCACGGCGCGGAACTGCCGCAGGTCCACGGGCTTCGTGAGGTAATCGTAGGCGCCGGCCTTCAGCGCTTCCACGGCGTTCTCAGGCGAGCCGTAAGCGGTGATGACGATGGCTTTCTCGCTGCGCCCGGCGTTGTCCAGCCGACGCAGCAGGTCCAGGCCGTTGCCGTCGGGCAGGCGCATGTCGGTGATGACGAGCTGGTAGTGCCCTGGACCCTGCTCCTGCAGCCGCAGCCAGGCTTCGTCGACCGAGCCCGCACTCTCGACGTCATAACCCTCGCGCACCAGCGTCAGCTCGTAGAGCGTGCGCAGGTCGGGCTCGTCGTCAACGACGAGCAGCCGGGCGCTGGGGGCCGAGGCGGCTTGGGCTTGTGGGCTCATGGGGGAAGGTCGCGGCGGGGCTGCTGGGGCGGTAGGGTGGCTGAAAAGCGGGCCGGGCCGGCTCAGGCCGGGCCCAGCGGCAGCGGCTGGCTCGCATCGGGCAGCACGGCCCGGCGCATGTGCACCACGAACTCGTTGCGCAGGCGCTCGGCGGCCGGGCGCGGGCGGTACTCGATGCTGGCGCCGTAACGCTCGCACAGCTCGCGGCAAATGTACAAGCCGAGGCCCGAGCCGCGGCTGCGCGTGCTGAAGAAGGGCTCGAAGAGGTGCCGCTCCACCTCGGGCGGTATGGGCGGGCTGTCGCTGAGCACCGAGAGCTGGGCCCAGCCGTCTTCACGCGCGGCCAGCCGCAGGAACACTGCGCCACGGCCCGTGCTGGCATGCCGGTGCGCGTTGTCCAGCAAATTCACCAGCACGCGGCGCAGGTGCTCGGGATCGAAGACCACACCCAGCGGCGCGCCAGGCAGCTCGGCGCGCAGTCGGCTGTCGGGCGCCAGCGGCACGCCGGCGGTGCGCGCCCAGTCAGCCGCCGCCGCCGCCACCTCGGCGTTGGCATCGATGGCGCGCAGGTGCGGCTCGGCACCGGGCGCCACCTCCATCACGTCTTCCACCAGCCGCTTCAGCCGTTCGACGTTGTCGGCCACCATCTGCGCCAGGCGTTGCTGCGCGGGCGGCAGCGCGTCTTCCAGCAGCAGCGCGTTGGCCTGTGAAATGGCTGCCAGCGGGTTGCGGATCTCGTGCGCGATACCGGCCGAGACCCGCCCCATCGCGGCCAGCTTCTCTTGCCGGATGCGCGCCTGCAGCGTGCGCAGGTCTTCCAGCAGCAGCACGGCAAAGGGCTCCACCGTTCCCGGCTCCTCGCGGCCCTCGGCCGCCCCGGGCTCCAGCCCACGGCCCCGCATGAAACGCACCCGCATGCGCAAGGTGCGCGTGTGCCCCTGGCCGAAGCTGAGCATCACGTCGCGCCCGGCCTCGGGCCATTCGCCTTCCACCAAGGCCTGGGCCACGGCCTGCATCAGCGCCGCCCAGGCCGGGTTGCGATCGAGCACGAAGGGCGCGGGCGGGTGCAGGCCCTGGTCGACCAGCAGGGCGCGCGCCGCCGGGTTGGCCGCGCGCACGCGCAGGCGGCGGTCGACCACCAGCACGCCATCGACCATCTCCTCGATCACCAGGCGGTTCAGCTGTGCCTGCTGGCGGGCCAGCTCCAGGCTGCCGCGCGCCGCGAGCTCCTCGCGCGCGAGGCGCCCCGCCAGCTCACCGGCCAGCAGCGCGATGGCGAACATGCCCAGGCCCACCAGCCCCGACTGCAGCATCAGCGGCGCCGTGCCGTCGAGCCCGAGGCCGCCGCGCCAGGCCGCGCCGAGCAGCACGAGTGACACACCGGCCGCGGTGCCCAGCGCCAGCAACCGCGAGGTCAGCACGCCCGCCATCAGCACCGGCAGCACCAGCAGCGCCGCGTAGTTCAGCGAACTGCCCACCTCCAGGAAGTGCAGCACCGAGAAAGCCAGCAGGTCGATGCCGATCGTGGCCAGCCATTGCCGCCGCCGCCGGCCGGCCTGCGGCGGCGCCAGTCGGCCGAAGCGGGGCAGCAACCACCAGCTGATGGCCTGCACGCCATACAGCACCGAGACGAGGGTGAGCCACTCGACGGGCCGCAGGCCCATGAGGCTGCCCAGCCCCTGCACCCCCACGAGACCCAGGCCGATGACGGCGCGCGCAGCGGCGTAGGTGCGGTAGACCCGCGCCAGGGCATCGTCCTGCGCATGCACCATGCGGCGCGCCTGGCGCAGCAGGAAGCGGCTGTCGGCGCTGGCCTCGCCCGAGGCCAGCCAGCCGGCATCGAAGAAGGAATCGTCGCTGGTCTGCGAGTCGCCGCCCACCGTGCCGAGCAGCGTGTCGTCGCGGCGCCGGCCACTGCGGCGGCGGTCACCGCTGCGGCGGTCGGTGTCGCGACGATCAGGGTCGAAGGACGGAGCAGGTGCGGCCATGCCGGCAGCCGGCCTTCAGCGCGGGCCGGCGGCGCGGTGGGCTTCGCCGCAATAGGACCTGCCGCTGGCGTCGGTCAGTGCGTCGGCCTGCGGCAGGTGCACACCGCAGTGGGCGCAAGCCACCATCGCCAAGGGTTCGGCCGCGGGCGTGCGGGCTGTCGGCTTTGGGGGGGCGGGCGGCGCCTTGCGCGGCGGCTCGGCGCCGCGGCGCTTGAACCACCACAAGGCCAGGGCCACGACGGCCAGCAGGAGCACGTACTTCATCATCGGGCCCGCACAGGGCAAGGGGCGGCGGTCATGCGGCCACCGGGTTCAGCAGCACCTCGACCACGAAGCGCGAACCCACGTAGCCCAGCAGCAGCAGCACCGCGCCCACATAGAGCCAGCGCGTGGCCCGCTTGCCGCGCCAGCCGCGCAGGCGGCGCCCCAGCAGCAGCGCGGCGAACACCGCCCAGGCCAGCAGCGAGAACACCGCCTTGTGGTCGCCCCAGCGCCAGTGCACGGTGTTGACGAAACCCAGCACCAGCGTGGCCGTCAGCACCGCAAAGCCGGCCTCGACGAAATGGAAGGTGACCCGCTCCAGTTGCAGCAGCGGCATACCCATGGCGCCCGAGCCGAGCGCCTGCAGCCGTGCGCCAGGGCCGCTGGCGCGCAGGCGGCGCTCGGCCGCGTCCAGCATCAGCGCGTGCAGCACCGCGGCACCGAAGAGTCCGTAGGCGCCGACCCCCAGCACGAAGTGCAGCGGCGCCAGCGTCGAGGTGATGGGCCGAACCTCGCCCGGGAAGGACGCCATCACCAGCACGGCCAGGGCCCCCACCAGGGCCAGGCCCCGGCGCACCGCGAGCAGCGGCACGAAGCGGCTTTCCACGGCATAGACCGCGATCACCAGCCACACCGTGACCGACAGCACCGGCGCGAAGCCCAGGCGGGCGCCGGGCGTGGGCAGGCCGATGCCGGCGATGTCGATCAGCAGCAGCAGGCCGTGCAGCGCCCAGCCGCCCAGCAGCGCCGCAGCCGAGAAGCGGCTCAAGGCCGCCACCGGCACAGCCGCCACCGCGTACAGCAGCAGGGCCACGGCCACCAGCAGCAGCCCGCCGCCAGGGGCCAGGGCCGGAGACGCGCTCGATAGAATCATGCAGACAGTGTACTGACCACGCGCCCCAGCCCGGGTGCCACCGAGACGCCATGGCTTCGACCCTCTCAGACCGCCTGTCCAAGCTGGTCAAGACCATGCGCGGGCAGGCCCGCATCACCGAAGCCAACGTGCAGGACATGCTGCGCGAAGTGCGCATGGCCCTGCTGGAAGCCGACGTGGCCCTGCCCGTGGTGCGCGACTTCATCGCCCGCGTGAAGGACAAGGCCCTGGGCACGGAGGTCGCCGGTTCGCTGAACCCCGGCCAGGCGCTGGTGGGCATCGTGCACAAGGAACTCGCCGCCACCATGGGCGAGGGCGTGTCCGACATCAACCTCGCAGCACAGCCGCCCGCCGTCATCCTGATGGCCGGCCTGCAAGGCGCGGGCAAGACCACCACCACGGCCAAGCTCACCAAGCACCTCATCACCAAGCGCAAGAAGAAGGTGCTCACGGTCTCGGCCGACGTCTACCGTCCGGCGGCCATCGAACAGCTGAAGACCGTCACGGCGCAGGCCGGTGGCGAGTGGTTCCCCTCAGACCCGACGCAGAAGCCGCGCGAGATCGCGCTGGCCGCGCTGGACTACGCCAAGCGCCACTACTTCGACGTGCTGCTGGTCGACACCGCCGGCCGCCTGGGCATCGACGAAGCGCTGATGGCCGAGATCCGCGAGCTGCACGCGGCGCTGAACCCGGTGGAAACGCTGTTCGTCGTCGACGCCATGCAGGGCCAGGACGCGGTGAACACCGCCAAGGCCTTCAAGGACGCGCTGCCGCTCACGGGCGTGGTGCTCACCAAGCTGGACGGCGACAGCCGCGGCGGCGCGGCGCTTTCCGTGCGGCAGATCACCGGCGCGCCGATCAAGTTCGCCGGCGTCAGCGAGAAGATCGACGGCCTGGAGGTCTTCGACGCCGAGCGCCATGCCGGCCGCGTGCTGGGCATGGGCGACATCGTCGCGCTGGTCGAAGAGGTGCAGAAGGGCGTCGACGTCGAGGCGGCGCAGAAGTTCGCCGACAAGATGAAATCGGGCGGCGGCTTCGACCTGAACGACTTCCTGTCGCAGATCAGCCAGATGAAGAAGATGGGCGGCCTGTCCAGCCTGATGGACAAGCTGCCGAGCCAGCTGACGGCCAAGGCCGCCGGCGCCGACATGGACAAGGCCGAGCGCGACGTGCGCCGCATGGAAGGCATCATCAACAGCATGACGCCGCTGGAGCGCCGCAAGCCCGAGCTGCTGAAGGCCAGCCGCAAGCGCCGCATCGCCGCCGGTGCCGGCGTGCACGTGCAAGAGGTCAACCGCCTGCTGAACCAGTTCGACCAGATGCAGGGGATGATGAAGAAGATGAAGGGCGGCGGCCTGATGAAGATGATGAAGCGCATGGGCGGCATGGGCGGCCCGGGTGGGGGCGGCTTCCCCGGCATGCCGCGCTGAGCCCCGCGCCGGCCTGCAAAGGCCGATGCGCCGCGG
Organism: Rubrivivax sp.; assembly: GCA_051861265.1. Classification (GTDB taxonomy): domain Bacteria; phylum Pseudomonadota; class Gammaproteobacteria; order Burkholderiales; family Burkholderiaceae_C; genus Rubrivivax. The sequence goes on along the minus strand of JBHYDA010000004.1, from coordinate 155,166 downwards.
CAGATGCCGCATTTGGACCTGCCATCGGGGCCTGCCGATACGCATTGACACGTCTTTTGTCAGGCACACCGTTGATTGGCGGGGCGCTTCGGCCGATCTTCCGGGTTCGAACTTCTCACCACCACGCCCTTGCCGCCGCCCATGGACTCCTTGTTCCCGAATGCCTCCCTCGCCTTGCCGGCCACCGTGCTGTTGCTGCTGGCCTGGCTGGCGATGCGGCTGCGGCAGCGCCAGGCCCAGCGCGGTCAGAACCGCGAGGCGCTGGACACCGTGGCCTCCTGGCCGCCCGAAGCCGCCCGCGTGCTGACCATCGCCGAACGCCAGGCCTACGAGCTGCTGCGCCGCTCGATGCCGGGCTTCCTGGTGCTGGCCCAGGTGCCGCTGTCGCGCTTCATCCGCGTGCCGGCGCGCCACTCCTATGTCGACTGGCTGCAGCGGGTCGGCTCTCTCAGCGCCGACCTGCTGCTCTGCGATGCCGGCTCGCGGGTGCTGGCCGTCATCGACATCCGTTCGCCCGGCGAAAGCGAACGGTCGCGCCGCCGCCACGAACGCATGGCCCGCGTGCTGCGCAAGGCGGGCGTGCACGTCATCACCTGGAGCGAAGACGCCCTGCCCGCGCTGGCCGAGGTGCGCCACGCGATGACGGCGGTGGTCGGCGGCTCGGTGGTGGCAGCGGCGGCCGCGAAGGCTGCGGCACCCGTCACTTCGCGCCCGATGCCGCTGATCCCGGTGCCCGACATCGCCGAGGTGCTGTCCGAGGGCGACCGCGCCGCCTTCGAGAACCAGTTCGACCCCGCGATGGAGCCCGTGCCCTCGGCCTTCTTCGAAGAGCTCGAACCCGAACCCGCGCGGCGTTGAAACTGGACTGAAGCCGCGCGCCCGGCCGCTCAGCCCAGCAGCGCCTGCGCGAATTCCTGCGCCTTGAAGGTCTGCAGGTCTTCCAGCTTCTCGCCGATGCCGATGAAGTAGACGGGCACCGGCCCGCCCGGCCGCTCGCTGCCCCAGCGCGCAATGGCCGCCAGCACGCCGCCCTTGGCGGTGCCGTCGAGCTTGGTGACGATCAGCCCCGTGAGGCCCAGCGCGGCATCGAAGGCCTTCACCTGCGTCAGCGCGTTCTGGCCGGTGTTGCCGTCCACCACCAGCAGCACCTCGTGCGGCGCACCTTCTTGCGCCTTGCCGATGGTGCGGCGGATCTTCTTCAGCTCTTCCATCAGGTGCGTCTGCGTGGGCAGGCGGCCGGCGGTGTCGGCGATGACGACGTCGCAGCCACGCGCTCGGCCCGCGCTCACGGCGTCGAAGCTCACGGCGGCCGGATCGCCGCCTTCCTGGCTGACGATCTCCACGCGGTTGCGGTCGGCCCACACGGCCAGCTGCTCGCGCGCGGCGGCGCGGAAGGTGTCGGCCGCGGCCAGCAGCACCTTGCAGTCGGCCTCGGCCAGGTGGCGCGTGAGCTTGCCGATGCTGGTGGTCTTGCCCGCGCCGTTGACACCGGTGACCATGATCACCGTGGGCATGGCCGCGCCAATGCGCAGTTCACGCTCCAGCGGCTGCAGCAGTTCGGTCACGGCTGCCGCCAGCAACTGCTTCACGGCCGCCGGCTCGGTGGCCTTGGTGTCCTTCACGCGGCGCTTCAGGTCGGCCAGCAGGTGCTCGGTGGCGGCCACGCCGGCATCGGCCATCAGCAGCGCCGATTCGAGTTCTTCGTACAGCGCGTCGTCGATGCGCGTGCCGGTGAAGACCTGCGCGATGCTGCTGCCGGTCTTGCGCAAGCCCTGGGCGAGGCGGCCGAGCCAGCCGCCGCGGGCTTCGGGCGCCGGGGCGGCAACGCTCGCGACGCCCGGCGCCACCACCGCAGGCGCCGCAGCCTGGGCTGCCGTGGGCGCAGTCGTGGGGGCGGCAGCGGGCGCTGAAACAGGGGCAGGGGCCGGGGCCGGCAGGGGTGCAGCGGGCGCAGGCGCGGGCGGCTTCTTCTTGAAGAAACTGAACATCGTGAGACCGGAAAACCGGCTTTGAAAAGACGCCAGAGCTTTGGCTATAATGCGCGGCTCACAAGGCGCTTTAGCTCAGCTGGTTAGAGCGACGGAATCATAATCCGCAGGTCCGGGGTTCAAATCCCTGAAGCGCCACCAAGTTTCCTAGTGCTGACGGGCACAGCAGACCCAAACCACCTACTCCGCCGGTGAAAAAGGCGGATCCGTAGATGGAGAGTCTGAAATGTCATCGTCACTTCAATCCGCCGGTGCGCCGGGCGTCCCTCGTTGCAGCGAGGCGACAACAGGCGCAGTACGCCCCGCGGCCCTTCCGCGGCCGCTCCTGCAGGCCATCGACGGCCTGGAATCGGCATCGCTGCATCTCAGTTCGATTCACGAGCTTGGGAAGTGCATCGGCGATGAGCTGGAGAGCCTCGTGTCTCGCGGCGAGGACGACGAAAGGCTGCAGGCGCTCCTGCATGCTCACTTTCACACGACCTTGGCCGCCTGTACGGACGTGTTCAACGTCTTGAAGGCCCTGGGGCAGCGGGAGGCCAAATGATGCAGCCCGCGTCCCTGCCGAGCCGCGACGGCAGCATCACCTTCGCTGCGCTCTGCGACCTCTACTTCCAGCAGTACACAGGCCGCGATCAGGCCTTGCCGCAGCGCCTGGCCTTCTGGCGCTCCCAGGTGGGCCAGCTCCGCCTCGATGAGCTGAGCGATGACCACGTGCACGACGGCATCGATCAGCTGGCCAGCGGCAAGGCCCGGTTCTACGCGGGCAAGGACGCAGACGGCCGGCCCATCTTCAAGGCCAAGCGCAAGCCGCTGTCTGGCTCCACGCTCAACCGCTACACATCGGCCATCTCCTCCGTCATCACCTGGGCCATCCGGCGGCGCATCGCGCCCAAGGGCTTCGACCACCCAGTGAGGCGTGTGGAGCTGAAGGCAGAGGGGCAGGCCAAGACCCGGTTTCTGAGCGACGACGAGCGGGCGCGGCTGCTGGTCGCCTGCAAGGCCAACAGCTGGCCGCGGCTCTATGTGCTGGTGCTGCTGGCCCTGACCACCGGGGCCCGCAAAGGCGAGCTGCAGGGCCTGCGCTGGCAGGATGTCGACGCCGGCCGCAGCGTGCTGCACGTGGGCCGCTCGAAGAACGGAGACCCCAAGGTGCTGCCCATCGTGCCGGCGGCGCTGGAGCAGCTGGAGCAGCTGCGCGGCGCACCAGGCGGGCTGGTTTTCCCCTCGCGCCTCAATGCGCTGCGGCCCATGGACTTCACCAGCCACTGGCACGCCGCGCTGAAAGCGGCCAAGGTGCGCGACTTCCGCTTCCATGACCTGCGCCACAGCTGCGCCTCCTACCTGGCGCAGCAGGGCGCCTCGCTGCTGGAGATCGCGGACCTGCTCGGGCACCGGCAAATCTCCATGTCGCACCGGTATGCGCACCTGGCGACGAGCCACCGCGCGGCGCTGGTGCATCGCGTTATGGGGCAGCTGCGTTGAGCGCCCCTCGTGACGAGGCCTTCGAAGCCGCTTACCAGCTGCAGGTAAGGTACCTCGCCTGGCGGCGCGCAGTGGAAGGTGCAGCCGGCTGCGCGCGCCCCTCTCGCGCCGAATTCGACCGGGCGGCCACGACGATGGTGGACTACTGGCGAAAGACTGCAGACGGCCCTGCAGCGGTCTTCATCGTCGCATCTGCCGTTGAATGCCACCGCGCGCGCATCAGACTGCCGGATTGCTTCATGACCTTCTTCGTGGAGTGCATCGCCAATCCACGGCCTGTAGTACGGAAGCGCGGCAATCAGGGCGCAAACCTTGTCGAGCGCCAGATGTGGCGCACCGATGCCGCGACGGTGCAGATCTTCATCGCGCAGGGGATGAGCCTCGATGAGGCTTGCGAGGCTGCGGCAGCCTGGCCCGCATCGCCTCGACAGGTGAGTGGTCCCACGATGAAGCGGCACTGGCAGTGGGCCATTGCTGAGCAGCGCAAGAGCAGCAAATCGGATTAAGTGGGCTTCGGCTTCGCCGCGATGTCCTAGAGAGTTCGTGTCTGGGGGGGTGTGCAGCGGTTGGCTTGGCCACCGGCCCCCGTCACCACGGGCGCCCGCGTAATCCACACACCGAAACACCCCCCGCCCGCCGTGCCGCACCCCCCGGCGGCCGCGGCTCTCTTCTGGCAGGACTACCAAGCCACGCGCCTTGACTGGTTCAGGACGCGCGAGTCCTTTCAGTGGTTCAGGCGACAACACGAGGCCGAACTGATCGCAGCCGGCGCACTGGCCGTGATTGCGGGCCGTGTCTTCGTGGTGCCCAGCATCTTCGATGCAGCTGTGATCCAGATTGGCCGGCGCCTGGCCGCTGCGCGTGCAGCGTGATCGGTGAGCGCCTACATGGTCAAAGCGGTGCTGAAGAGTGACTTGCGCCCGCTGGGCGTGCGCACCGTGGCCATCGTCATGGCTTTCCACGCCAGCGATGATGAGCTGGTCGCCTGGCCATCGCACGCCACAGTGGCCAGGGAGTGCGGCGGGATGCATCGCGACACAGTGCGCCACGCGATCAAGCAGCTCCTGGCCGCTGGCGTGTTCGAGGTGGTGGGGGACAAGAGCGAGGGCGGTGCGCATGGCGCCACGACTCGCTACAGGTTTGCTGAAGCCTGGTTCTCTCAGTACCTGGACGACAAGGATCTGTCACGCATGACGGTGGTTCTGTTGACCCAGGGTCGAGCGACCCCGGGTGGAACGAAGAACAAGAGCAGGACACCGGGGGTCGAGCGGCCCACTGACCCGGGGTCGAGCGACCCGGCACCGGGGGTCGAGCGACCCCCCAAAAGCCATGAAAGGAAGACGGAGTCTTCCCTTTCATGGAAAGACGCGCGCGCAGCTCAGTCGGGACAGCCGGCCGCTGGCCGGCCGTCCGCTCCGCCTCCGTCCAGTGCGGGCGCCAGCGCAAAGACGAAATCCAAACAGCCGCCATCCAGGGGCAGGGCTGCCGTTCCGCCTGATCGCGCGTGGATGGAGTCGGCTGAGTCGATCCAGGCCAAGGCTGCAGAGTTCGGCATCGGGCCCTTCGATGAGGCCACCGAGCCACCAGGACCCAGCGCAAGCGCATGGGGCAGCTACCAGCTCCGGGTGATGCGGGCCGCGGGTCTGCTCAAGGCCCAGGGCGGCGCAGCAGAGAAGCGAGCCACCCCATGAGCGCGAAACAGCGTGAACGCGTGCGCATCGCAATGCATGGCCCCTCGCGCGAGGGCGTCATCGGTGTGGCTGCATCCCCTCCCACGCTGCCTGAGCCTGTCATGCGCTGGCCTGGCGAGCCCCTCGAAAGCTTGGCCCAGCGTGTGGCTGGAGCGTGCATCGGTGCATCCGGCCTAGTGCTGCTGAAGTTGCTCTACGCGGCTCCCGCCCGATGAGACGCCTGACTTACTTACCCCAGGGCGTGCGGCGCAACTGGGCCGCACACGGGGCACGGATCCCCCGCACGTCACTCCTGCCAGGAGGACCCAAGGCCTCCCCCTCCCCCTTCGCGGGTCCTCCGGCAGTAAGCGGCAGGCGGGTAATCCGTGCCTCACTTGCCCGCTAGTCATGAGCCTTCCCAAGGGGGTTATCCCATGATCGATGCACTGGACAAGGTGGCAACCCAAGAGGCGTTTGCCGCGATGGTCGGCATAACTCAACCGCGTGTGGCTGCGCTGCTCGCCGAGGGCATCTTGCCGCGCGGCGGCACCCTCGCTGCCTGGCTGCTGGCCTACACCGAGCGGCTGCGCGAGCAGGCTGCCGGCCGCGGGCAAGAGCTGACCATTGAGCGCGCCTTGCTGGCGCGCGAGCAGCGCATCGGGCAGCGTATCAAGAACGCGGTCGCGCAGCGTGACTACGCGCCCGTAGGGCTGCTGGCTGATGTCCTAGCAGCCGCCAGCGCGTCCATGGTCGACCGCTTTGATGCGCTCACCGCTGAGCTGGCGGTGAAGTGCCCCGAGCTGGACGAGCAGGCCCGCGCCGTGGTGCACGGCGTCATCGACGCTGCCCGCAATGAGTGGGTGCGCGGAACAGTAAGCCTGTCGACCGAGATCCTCGATGAGCTGGCCGACGATGAAGGCGACGACCCGGCCGATGCGGCGCCTGGCGATGAGATCGAGCCCGCCGCCGGCTGAAGACCGCGCGGGCCTTTCAACACCGTGCCGGCCGGTTGCCGGCGTTTCCGAAGAAAGGTTCCCCATGTACGACCCCTCCGAACGCGCCGCCGAGCTGCGGCGCGAAGCAGCGGCAGATGCTGCCCGAGCGCTGGTGCGCTTGGCCCGCATGAACGTCGAGCACAGCGACGGGCCAGAGGCCGCGGCCGAGTTCACACGCAAGCTCGCAGAACGCGAAAGCCGCATGACGGTCGAGGCTAGCTTCGACACTGACGCCATCCGCATCGTCGCCATCGAGCAGCGCGGCCAGACGGCCACGGCGGTTGTGGGCGTCACCCTTCACACCCCGGGCTACATGGACCACGCCCCGCGAAAAGGGGCCCACTGATGGACCGGGCTTTGCCTGACGGCAACCCGGCCAGCCGCGCCGAGCAGTTGCTGATCGCAAACGCGACAGCGGCGCTCCTGAAGCTGGCGGGCCACTGCGAGGCACAGCGGGCCGGGGTGGCCAGCGCACAGCACGCGCTGACCGCCATAGGGCACGGCAACGCGCGCTTGGACTTCCGCATGGGCCTGGGTGATGGCGGTGTGCGTGTCGCATGTGCGCTGCTGACCGGGGATCACCGCCGCATGCTGGTCGACGTGGCGGTGCCTTTCGATGAGGGTGCGCTGGCCCTGGCGCTGGGCCTTCGCAGCTCGAACTGATGGCCAGCCCCTGGCCCCCCGAGCTGGCCGACGAGTGCGCAGCACTCGCGCTGGGCGCGTGCATGAACGGCGAGCCCCTGGCGCCGATGGCGCGCGAGTGGCTGGTTCGGGGGCTGCTGGCCGCGGCGCGCACCGATGCGCGGCTCGATGAGGCCCTCGGGCTCACCGGAGGCGGGCGGCGCACCTTCCGCCAGCGCCTGCTGCAGCGGCTGCGCGATGAGCACCTGGCGCGCGCCGTGCGGGCTGTTGCGGCCGATGAGCAGCTGCCGCTGTGGCCGCGGTGCCAGCGCCTGGCGCCCGAGATCCGGCGTTTCCTCGCCATCGCCTGGCCACGGGCACGGCGACTCGATGCCGCACCCGGCGACTGGCCGGCCTATCGGCGCGCCCTCTTCGACGCGGCAGGCACCGGGCTCGCGCTGCCCACATCGGCGGGCGGCCTGCGTGATGCGTGTCAGCGAGTGGCCCCCTACTCCCTGACACGGCAACCGGGAAGCATCCGCCTCATCGACTTCCTGTAGCGCGCCCATGCCCCGTCACATCATCCGCATCGAAGGCCAGATCGGCTTCGACGCCACCGCCCAAACGGTGCGCAGTCAGCTGCAGATGGCGCCGGCCGGCGCGCAGCTGGTGGCGCAGATCAACAGCGAAGGCGGCAGCGTCCAAGAGGCAACCGCCATGTACGCCGAGCTGGCCGCGGTGCCGGGTCTCGTCATCGAGGTGACGGGCTGGGCGCTCAGCGCGGCCACCATGCTGCTGATGGCGTCCAACACGCGCCGCATGACTCCTTCCAGCCTCCTGATGGTGCACGCGCCTTGGATGAGCGCGGGCGGCAACGCCGACGAGCTGCGTGCGCTGGCGGACGTGCTCGATCAAGTGAAGTCGGCCATGCAGACGGCCTACCGCCGCACCGGCCGCAGCGCCGCGCAGATCGATGAATGGCTCGATGGCCGGGACCATTGGTTCACGGCCGATCAGGCCCTGGCCGCTGGCCTGGTGACCGAGATCACCGAGCCGGTCGAGCCGGCCAGCGCTCTCTCGCGCCAGGCCCTGGCGGCCTGCCGCTTTCCTGTCCCCTCGCATCTCCTCGAAAGGTTCCCCATGCCCCAAGCCGCCGGCCAGCAAGGCCACAACAACCCGCAGCCCGGCGCCGCCGGTGCCCTCGATCCCGTCCAAGCCGCTGTTCGCGCCGAGAACGCACGCCAAGCGGATATCCGCGCAGCGTTCCGGGCCTATGGCCCGCGCGATCCTGACGCACAGGCCGCCGCTGCGCAGCTGCTCGAAACCTGCCTGGCCAACCCCGCAACCACGCTGGCGCAGGCCAAGGCGCAGCTTCTTGAAGTGAAAGGCTCAGGCATCACGCCTCTGGCCGGGCACTACCACGTGCGCTTCGAGGACAGCACCGCCGACAGCATGCGCGAGTTCATCGCCGCGGCTTCTGACACGCTGGCCATGCGGGCCGGTGTGCGTGTCGAAGATCCGCACCCTGCGGCGCGAGACCTCAAGTCGATGCGCCTCACGGAGATGGCCTCCCGCATCCTCTCCATGCGCGGCCAGTCCACCCAGCGCATGAGCCAGTCGGAGATCATCACCGCAAGCCTCTCGAACAGCGACTTTCCTGAGCTGCTGAAGAACGTCGCAGGCAAGTCGCTCCGCGCGGGCTACACCTCAGAAGTCGCCACCTTTCGGGGCTGGACCGGGGAGCGAGAAATCATCGATTTCAAACCGCAATCCTTGGTGATGCTGGGCGAGGCGCCTTCACTGCTCGAAGTGTTGCCGGGTGCCGAGTACAAGAATGGGAATCTCAGCGACAGCGCATCGACCTTCGCTGCGAAGACGCATGGTCGAATCCTGCAGATCACGCGCCAAGCGCTCATCAACGACGACACGGGCGCGTTTACCTCGATCCCAGCCGCCTTCGGCAAATCGGCCGTGCGGCTGGAAGCCGATCAGGTCTATGGCCTGCTCACCGCGAACGCCAACCTGAACGACGGTTTTGCGCTCTTCTCGGCACAGCACGGCAACCTGAGCGCCGCGGGCGCGCCGAGCCTGAGCACACTGGGCGCCGCGCGCGCTGCGATGCGCAAGCAGCGCGGTATCGAGGGCATCGAGTACATCGACCCGCAGCCGCGCTGGATCATCGCTCCGGTGGCCCTGCAGACGACCTTCGAGCAGCTGCTGGCCAGCCTGGTCGACCCGTCGAAGAGCAACGACACGCCCAACGTCGAGTGGGTACGCAATCTGCAGCTCGCCTGCGATCCGCGCCTGGACGCCACGAGCGAAACCGCGTGGTATCTCGCGGCATCGCCTGACCAGATCGAGGGCGTCATTCGGGCCTATGTGCAGAGCGAGGCACGCCCTTTCATCGAACAGACGGAAGAGTTCCGCCGCGACGTGGTTTCGATGAAGTGCCGCCACGACCTGGCGACCGGCGTGGTGGACTACCGCGCGCTGCATCGCGTCGGCTGACGCAACAAGCTTTCGATCGGAGCCCTTCAGGGTCTCCCCTCCGATCGAGACCCCCGGAGCCTGCGGCTCCACGCGCTGTGCAGGGGGCGTCGCGGCTGAGGCGACAAGCACAGCGCACCCCAATCAAAGCGCTGCTGCGCAACCGGAGTTAAGCGCATGCTCTCCTTTCTTCGCTCGATGCTGGTGGCCGTGCTGCTGGCGCTCTCGTGTACAGCTGCCTTTGCTGACTTCGGCGAAGCCTTGCAGATCATCGGCGCAGTCGTGACCGCCCTGGGCTTCCCGCAAGTCGGTTACGCCTTGATCGCGGCGGGCCCGGCCGTTTATGGCCTCGCTGCCCGCCGTCGCAAGAAGCGGCGCGCGCCGGCCAGCAGCGAAAGCGCCGAGGTGCGTTCATGAGCCTGCTCAATCTGGTGGTGGCGCGCGACACCGCGCACGTCTACTACGACACCGCATGGGCAGCCATCTCCGGCGCGCCTGCTGAGCTGATTGCCTCTGCCGGCTACGCCGGCGGGGCCATGTGCAAGGGCCTTGCGCTACCTTCGCGCGGTGTCTTTTTGGCGGCTCGCGGCAATCCTGCCTTCCTCGCGCTTGTGGCCTTTTCGATCATCGGCACGCCGGGCGATGGCTTTGATGGCCTGATAGACGCGCTGCCGTCCTATCTGCAGCAGCGCCGCGCAGACCTCTGCATGCTGCTCCGTCAGGGCGGCGTCGAGCCGGAGGGCCAAGCCTTGGAAAACGAGATCGCAGTGGTGGGCTGGTCAGACGCAGCCGACGAGATGCGCGCCGTGGTCTTCGCCTGCTGTGACGCGGTGAGCGACTTCGACCGCGAAGACGTTCTGCCCGGCGAGAGCTTCTGTGCGCCCTGGGCCGAAGAGTGGGGCGGCATGCCCGAGGTGCCTGCAGAGCCCGGCGCGGGCCAGCGCTTGGCGCTGCGGCAGGCCGAGCACTTCCGCCAGGCGATGCCCGAGGGTGCCATCGGTGGCCGCCTGATCCGCGCCGAGGTGCAGCGCTTCACCATGAGCAGCGAAGTGCTGTGCGAGTTCTGAGGGGCCGCGATTGAACACCAGCAACGACGTCACCATCAAGCTGGGTTTGGACGATGCCGGCGTGCCAGCGCCAGTGCAGCGCACCAATGCGGCCATGGCCAGCATCGGCAAGACGGCCGAAATCAGCGCCCGCCAGACGGCAGCCGCTATGCGCACGCTGCCGGCCTAGTTCACCGACATCGCCACCCAGCTCGCTGGCGGGCAGAACCCGCTGCTGATCCTGCTGCAGCAGGGTGGCCAGATCAAAGACAGCTTTGGCGGCATCGCGCCTGCGATGTCTGCTGTTCGTGCTGCGATCACTCCTGTTGCGGTGGGCATCACAGCGATAGGCGCAGCCATTGGCGCGGCGGCCGTTGCCACGTACCAGGGCATTCAGGAGCAGAACGAATACCGCCGGGCCCTCTTGCTCACGGGCAACCAAGCCGGCGTGACGGTCGACCAGCTCAGCGAGCTGGCGCGCGCTGCCAGTGAAACCGTTGGCGGCACGCAAGGTGCAGCGGCTGAAGTCGCTGCGCAACTAGTGGCTGCCGGGAACGTCTCGCGCACCACGCTAGCCCCGGCCATTCAGGCCGCCATTGCGATGCAGCGAGAGCTGCAAGTCGACGTTAGAAAGACTGTTGCCGCGTTCTCTGAGCTGGGCAAGGATCCGCTCAAGGCTGCGGTCAGCCTGAACAGGCAGTACGGCTTTCTGACGCTGGCGACCTATGAACAGATCAAGGCACTGACCGAGCAAGGCCGCGCCCAAGAAGCCGCTGTTGTGGCGCAGGAGGCGTTTGCAAAGTCGGCCGTGGCGCGAAGCGAGGAGATGAATCGATCCCTGGGCTACCTGGAGAAGGGGTGGCGCGGCGTGCGCGACACGGCCAAGGGTGCTTGGGACGCCATGGTCGGTTTCGGTCGAGAGGAGGCGATTGATCAACAAATCGCCAAGGTCGAAGAGGATCTCGCCAAGGCGCAGCGCTTGGCGAGGCTCCCCGCTTTCAGCAGCTCCCCGCTGGCTGATGTCAACGGCATCCAGGCACAGCTCACCGCGCTGCGCGAAAGCCGCCAGCTCATGATCCGCGCAGCCGATCGGCAAGCGATGGATGCGCGAGCTGTTCAAGCCAAGGCCGAGGCCGATGCACGAGCAGCGGCGGCCGGCAAGGGCCGACAAGACCGCGAGAGGCCCTACATCCCCGGCGAGTTCGAGGTGCTCGACGCGCGCGACGGTCAACTCCTGGCGACGCGCCGCGAGAAGGCGGAAAGCGAGCGGCAAGCGTTCTTCGACAGCGTGCTGCTGCAGGACGCTGAGCGCCAGGCCCGACGTCTTACGGCTGAGGCCGACTTCCTGCAGCAGCTGCTGGACGCAAACGAGCGCGCCGGCGCCGAGCTGATCGAAGACGAGCGGGCGCGCGGCGAAGCACTGATTGCGCTGGATCTGGCCCAGGCGCGCCGACGCGCTGAGGCGCAGGGATTGAGCGGCGGCGCGCGGGACGAAGCTATGCGCTTGGTGGACGAGCGGGGCAGCGTTCTGCGGCGCAAGCTGGAGGTGGATCTCCGGCAGGCTAGCGAAAAGCTTGCCGATGACACTGGCCGCGAGCTCTACGCCGACACGCGCGACGCCATCAGCGCCGCATTCCGCGACAGCAAGAACCCGATTCAGGCCTTCGGGGCTGCGCTGGCCAACACCATCTTCACGAGGGCAAGCGCGAGCCTGGTCGATGCGCTTGCTGCGGCTGCCGTGGGCACCAATGGCCGCGGCGGCGGCCTGGGTTCGCTCATCCAGCTCATCGGCTCGCTGGCCGGCGGTTACACCAACGTCGGCACCCCCTCAGCGGCCAACTACAGCGTTAGCCCCGCCCTTATTGGCCCGCCGCCCATGGCCACCGGCACGAACTACGTGCCGCGCAACATGGTGGCCCTGCTGCATGAGGGCGAGGCGGTGGTGCCCAAGCGCTACAACCCTTCGGCCGGCGGCATGGGCGGCGGCCTGCAGATCACCAACGCCAACACGATCACCGTCGACGCGCGATCAGACCAGGCACAGGTTGCAGCGCTGGTGTACGGCGCGCTGGAGCAATCCAACACCGCGCTGGTTGAGGACCTACAGGCCCGGGGGCTTATCCCTTCATGAACGCGGCCACACCAACGGCCGGCCAGCACGAAACCTGGGCCCAGCGCGCCGCCTCGCAATCGGACCAGGCGCTGCAAGCCTGGGCTGCATACCTGCTGGGTGCTGGGGATGTGCTTGAGCAGTTGCGCGCAAACGCGACCGTCCCCGGCGGCGTCGAGGCACTGCTGGTGAACCTTGCAGCTTCATCCATCGCAGTGCGCGAAGAGATGGCGCGACGGCAGCTCACGCAAACAGACTGCGGACCGGGCCCGCTTCACTGAAGTGGTCGGCAGGCATCGCGGCCTGTTGCTGATAGCGGCTGCTTTCGTCCTTGGTCAGGCCCATCTGCGCCAGGGTCGGTGTATTGCGGTCGTATCGTTCGACCGCAATAGGCCCCGCACCTTTGGCGCCAGTGTTCTTCTCAGTGCGCGCCAGCAGTTCGCCGCAGCGGCGTTGCGCCTGCAAGCCAGCGCCCTTTTTTCTTTGGCTCCGCCGCTTGCCTGTTGGTGCGAACTGCCCTAGATTCCGTGTCTGTTTGGGGCTGCTGGGGAATCATAATCCGCAGGTCCGGGGTTCAAATCCCTGAAGCGCCACCAGACATTCAAGCCCGTGCACGCTCTCAAGCTGGCACGGGCTTTTTGCTGGCCGCCTCTTGGCGTGCCTGCTCGCCGGCCTGAGCGGCGGCCTGCGCCAGGGCGGCCTGCAGGTGCGCGCGCAGTTCCTGCGCGTTCCAGGGCTTGCACAGGTAGCGGAAGACGCCGGCCTCGTTGATGGCGGCCTGCGCGGTGGCGAAGTCGCTCGAGCCCGTGAGCAGCACGCGCACCGCCTGCGGTTGCACGGCCGCCATCAGCGTGAGCAGGCCCACACCATCGAGATCGGGCATGCGCAGGTCCGACACCACCACGTCGTAGCGACAGCGGCGCGCCTGGGCCAGCGCCAGCAGCGGGTCGCTCAGCGCGTCCACCGCCACGTCAGGCCCGAGAGCGCCCCGCAACACGCGCTGCAGCGCCATCAGCACCGCGGGCTCGTCATCCACCAGCAGCACGCGCTTCATGCGGCCGCCTTGGCGCGCGCCGGCGCCTGCACGTGGATGTCGAGACTCGAACCCTCGCGGGCCTCGAATTCGCGGATGCGCCGTATGAGGGCCGGCGTGAGCGCGTGACCGGCGGTGAGCATCAGCAACCCTTTGGCGGAGATGAGGTCACGCGCCAGCACCATGCCACCTTCGACGGCGTCGGTCTTCAGCACCAGGGCCGCGGGCCGTGCGGGCTTGCGCTCGGGCTCGGTGATGTGCAGGAAGACGTCGAGCACCTCGGGGTCGAACTGGGTGCCGCGTCCCAGGCGCATCAGCGTGCGCGCTTCCTCGCGCGTGGCAGCCGGCGACACCAGGTGGCCGTTGCAGAGTTCGTCGAAGGTGTCGGCCACCGCCAGGATGCGCGCGCCCAGCGGTATCGCCTTGGCGACCAGCTTGTCGGGGAAGCCGCCGCCATCCCAGCGCTCGTGGTGGCCACGCACCAGCGGCAACGCGGGCAGCATCTCTTCCAAGGCGATCATGGACTGCTCGGCCGCCGCCGGGTGCTGCCGGTAGAGCGCTCCTTCATCGGCCGAGTATCGCGGCACCGGCACCTGCAACAGGCGGTCGCCGGCACCGATCAGACCGAGGTCGTGCACGAGGCCCGCCACGAAGATGGTCATGCGGGTCTCTTCGGGCACGTCCATCGCCACGGCGATGTCCCGCGCCATCTCGGCCACGCGGCGGCCGTGGCCGGCGAGCGGGCCGCCGCGCAGTTCCAGCAGGTTGGCAAAGACGCGGATGCTGTTGAGGTAGCCGCGCTTGAGCTTCTGGTGGGCGGTGCTGAGCTCCGCGGTCCGGGCCTGCACACGCACCTCCAGTTCACTGTTGAGCGTCTGCAGTTCGGCGTTCTGGTGCTGCGTCAAGGCCTGCAGGCGCTCGGTCTCACGCTGCAGGGCCAGGCGTTCCAGGCCCTCGCGCACGGCCGACTGCAGTTCCTGCTCGTTCCAGGGCTTCTGCAGGTAGCGGAAGATGGCCCCGCGGTTGACGGCCGAGACGGCCGATTGCAGCTCGGCATGCCCGGTGAGCAGGATGCGCACCGTCTGCGGCCAGCGCTGGTGCAGATGCTCGAGCAACTGCACGCCGTTCATGCCCGGCATGCGCATGTCGCTGATCACCAGCTCGGCCGGCTGCTTCTCCATCAGCGCCAGCGCTTCTTCGCCGCCGCCGGCGCTCATCACCGTGATCGGCAGGCCGCGCAGCACCCGTTGCAGCGCGGTGAGGATGTTGGGCTCGTCGTCCACGCACAGCACGGTGGGTACCGCGGCGGGCGCCGCCACCGGAGGTGCAGCGGGCTGCGCGACGGCATTCATGACAGCGCCTCGCCTTCCTGCCGCACGGGCAGCGTCACGCGGAAGCTGCTGCCCTGCCCCGGCTCGCTGCGCACCTCGATGCGCCCATGGTGCTTCTGCACGATGCCGTAGCTCAGCGACAAGCCCAGGCCCGTGCCATGCCCCACCGGCTTGGTGGTGAAGAAGGGGTCGAAGATGCGCTGCAGCTGTTCGGCCGGGATGCCGCAACCGTCGTCGCTGATCTCCACCCACACCTGCGCGTCGTCGGTCACGCCGGTGCGGATGCGGATGGTCCCGCGCGATTTCTCGATGGCGTGCGCTGCGTTGACCAGCAGGTTCATGAAGACCTGGTTGATCTCGGGCGCCAGGCACTGCACCTCGGGCAGCTGCCCGAACTCGCGCACGACGTCGGCCTTGTACTTGATCTCGTTGTTGACGATGTTCAGCGTGCTCTCCAGCCCGCGGTGGAGGTCGGCCCATTCCCAGTCCTTGCGCGCATCGACGCGCGAGAAGTCCTTGAGGTCCTGAACGATCTTGCGCACCCGGCGCACGCCCTCCATCGTCTCGGCCATCAGGTTCGGGATGTCGTCCTTGAGGTAGGCGAGCTCGATGGCATCCCGCACTTCGGCCACCTCGCGGCCAGCGGGCGTGCCGGCCAGATGCGGCTCGGCGGCCTCGTAGGCTGCCAGCATGCGGAAGAGATCCGCCAGGTAACGTTCCAAGGTGCCGATGTTCGAAAAGATGTAGCCGACCGGGTTGTTGATCTCATGGGCCACGCCGGCGGCCAGCTGCCCGATGCTGGCCAGGCGCTCTGACTGCATCAGCTGCTGCTGCGCCTGCGAGAGCTGGCGGCTCAGGTCCGAAGCATCGCTGCTGGCGGGCGTGGAGGGGCGTTCCTGCAGTTCGGTGCTCATGGCGGGTCTCACAGTCCAAGGGCGGTGCCGGTGGCAGCGACGGCGCTGTCCACCTGCGTGAAGATCTCTTCGAAGGGCAGCCGTTCCAGGCCCACGCGCTGCCAGGGGCCGGCCAGCACACGGGGCGATTGCGGGCACTCGGCGTGGCGGTAGCCCAGCGCATGGGCCACAGCGTCGGCGATGTGAATCACGTCCACCAAGGTGCAGCTCTCAGCCGTCTCTGGCGGGTGGTGGTGGCGGGCGATGACCACCACCACCGGGTTGGGCAAGTGCCAGTGCTCGGCCACGATGGCGCCGACTTCAGCGTGGTCGGTGCCGAGGAGTTGCCGCTCCAGCGCGCGCCCGCCGTGACCGGCCGTTCGGATGGCCTGGACCAGGGCTGTGTGGGCCTGCGGGAAGTGCGCGGCGAGGGCCAGACGCCCCACGTCGTGCAGCAGGCCTGCGGTGTAGGCCATTTCCTCGTCCAACGCGTGCGCAGCAGCGAGGAAGCGCGCCGCAAAAGCCACAGCCACGGTGTGACGCCAGAAGACGCCCGTTTCGAAGCTGCTGTCGCGCGGCAAAGGCACCTGCTGAGTGAGCGCCGCCGTGGCCACGAGCGAACGCAAGGAGCGCAGGCCGATCAGGCTGATGGCGTCATGCACCGAGGCCACCCGGCCGGGCACGCCATAGAAGGCCGAGTTGGCCAGCCGCAGCACGCGCGCGGTGAGCGCCTGGTCACGCTGCAGGAGTTCGGCCACATCGCCCAGGCGGGCATTGCCGCGGTCCAGCGTGGCCACCGTGGCCAGCAGCACCTCGGGCAGCGGCGGCAGCTGGGCCACGCGCGAGCGCAGCTCGGAGGTCGGCACGGAAGGCACGGGCGACACCGGAGAAGAGGCCTCCGGGACCTCCGGCGCCGCCGGCAGGGCGGCCGCCTGCGCCAGCCCGCTGACATCAGCGACCGGCAGGGGCCGAACCCGCCCGACCAGGGCCTCGACGGGGGATGGAGGACAGACAGGCGGCGGCGACGGCGGGGACAGCAAGAGCGTGTTCACAGGATCTCCTCACCGATAGGCGTCAACATCACAAGGCGACCACCTTCCAGGCCGCCGTGGCGCAGGCTGCGCACCCGCACCCGGTGCTCCAGGCCCCCGGCCGTGGCTCGACACGGGCCTTCACCCAGCTCGGTGAATCCCATGCAAGGCAACGGGGCCGCGCTCTGGCCAAGCAGGCCAGCGGCCTCGGGCCAGCTGTTCAAGGCCTTGCGGTTCACGAAGGCCACCAGGCCCTCGGGGTCGATGCCGATCACCGCCGCGGGCAGCTCGTCGAGCACGTCGCGCAGGCTGCCCGCCATCAAGGCCATGAGGTCGGCGTGGTCACGCTGCTGCGCGGCCGACTGCGCCAAACGTGCGTTCACCGCGGCAAGATCGGCGTTGACCGTCTCCACCTGGCGCGCCAGGCGGCGGTTCTCGTCGACCATGTCCTTGTGGCGCACCGCTTCGGCCACGTGGGCGCGCAGGTGCTGGTCGTCCCAGGGCTTCGTGAGGAAGCGGTAGATCGCGCCCTCGTTCACGGCGTCGATGATCGACTGCAGCTCGGTGTAGCCCGACAGCACCATGCGCACGGTGTGCGGGTAGAGCTCCTTCGCGCGGCGCAGGAACTCCACGCCGCTCATGCCGGGCATGCGCTGGTCGGAGACGATCACGTCGACCTCGGTCTCGGCCAGGCGCTGCAGGCCCTCGGCCGCGCTGCCCGCCGTGATGATGTGATAGCCATCGCGGCGCAGCAGGCGCTTGAGTGCCGAAAGGATGTTCTCTTCGTCGTCGACCAGCAGCACGGTATGGCCGCGACGCACGCGAGTGACGAAACGTTCGGGCAGGCGGTGGCCCTCACGCAGCATGCGCGCCACTTCGTCGGCGGCCACGGGCGGGCTGAACCAGCGGCCCTGGATCAGGTCGCAGGCGTTGGCACCCAGCAGGCTGAGCTGGCTCTCGGTCTCCACGCCCTCGGCCAGCACGCGCAGCTGCAGGCCATGCGCCATGGTGATGATGGCGCGCGTGACCGAGACGTCGTGCGCCGCACTGGTCACGTCCTGCACGAAGCTGCGGTCGACCTTCACCAGATCGATGGGCAGGCTGCGCAGCGCCCCCAGGCTGGAGTAGCCGGTACCGAAATCGTCGAGCGCGATCTCGATGCCCAGCGATCGCAGCGCGCGCAGCACGGCCGAGGCATGGGTCATGTCGGCGATGGCCAGCCCCTCGGTGAGCTCCAGCCCGAGGCCGGCCGGGTTGGCCCCCGTGGCGCGCAGGATGGCCTGCACGTGCGCCGCGAGATCCGGCCGCTGCAGCTGCGCCGACGACAGGTTCACGCACACACGCAGCGGCGGCAGGCCGGCACGCTGCCAGGCCGCGGCCTGTTCACAGGCGCGACGCATCACGAACTCGCCGATGGCGCCGCTGAGGCCGACGCGCTCGGCCACCGGCAGGAACTCGGACGGCGGCACGTCGCCCAGCACCGGGTCTTGCCAGCGCAGCAGCGCTTCCACGCCGCGGATGCGGCCATCCGTCATGTCGACCTGCGGCTGGTAGAGCAGCTGCAGCTGCCCGCTGGCCTCGGGGTCTTCCACCGCGCGGCGCAGGCCGGCCTCGAGCTGCAGCGCGCGCACCACCTGCGCGTTGGACTCGGGCTCGAAGAAGCCCAGCGGCGCGGCGGCGTTGGTGCCCATGCGTGCGGTCTGCGCGCGTTCCAGCAGGACGGCTGGCTCGTCGGCATCGTCAGGGAAGCGCGCGATGCCCACACGGCTGCTCGGGAACACATCGGTCGCTCCCAGGCGAACCGGGGCATCCATCTGCACACACAGCGCTTCGGCGCGTGCACGCAGGTCGGCCGGCTCGGGGCGGGCCGCGTGCTCCAGCATCAAGGCGAACTCACCCTCACCCAGGTGCGCCACCCACTCGCCGTCGCCGCAAGCGGCGGCCAGTCGAGACGCCAGCGCCATGCTCAAGGTGTCGCCGGCGCCAAAGCCCATGCTGGCCTTGACCTCGGCGATGCGCGGCACCTCCAGCGCCAGCACGCTGAAGCAGCCGGCGTTCCAGCGTGCGGCGTGCGCGGCGGCGTCCAGGTGGTCGAGCAGGGCGGCGCGGTTGGGCAGGCCTGTGACCTCGTTGTGGTTCATCGCCTGCTGCAGGCGCTGCTCGGCCTCGCGCTGCGCGGTGATGTCCTGCAGCATGCCCACGCCGCGCAGCCGGCCCGGCCCCCCGGGCATCGCATGCACCACGCCGCGGTGCAGCACCACCAGGCGACGGCCGTCGGCGCACACCAGCCGGTGCTCGAACTCGAAGGGCTCGTCGGGCGCGGCGCTGCGCCAGATCACGGCCACATAGGCCCGCTCGTCGGGGGAGACCCAGGACAAGGCCTCCAGCCCACCTTCGCGCGCCTGTTCGGCCTGCAGACCCACGAGTTCGCGCAGGCCCGCCGACATCATCAGCCGGCCCGAAGGCAGCTCGATCTCGAAGCTGCCCGAGCGGCACAGCTTCTCGGTGCGCTCGAGCATCTGCGCGTTCCACAGCGGGTCTTGCAGCAGCGCCGGCATCGAGCGCGGCTCCCTGGGCACCAGGTCGGTCGGGTTCAGCGGCGCGGGGGCGGGCGTGGTCATCGGGCTTCCTGCGGCACACCAGGTGCCAAGGCCGCCAGCTGCGCCGGCGGTTGAAGCATTTATATCGTTTTTACGACTTAAAGGATGAGCATTTTTGACGTTTAAAGCACTTGAACGGGTGCACAGCCCGGCCACCTTAGAATTCGCTCCCTCCCGGTGACGGCGCCGCCGTCCCACAGCCCCTGGATCCACACCATGAACCGCTGTGCTGCCGTGGTGGCCGCCGTTTGCGTGGCCGCCCTTGCCTGCCCACCCCAGGCCCAAGCCCAGAGCCCCCGCAAGTTCACCGCGCAGACGCTGCGCGGCGAACTGGTCGTCACGAATCCCCCCGAGGTGCTGTTGAACCGCCAGCCCGCACGCCTGGCGCCGGGCGCGCGCATCCGCGGCGCCGACAACCTGCTGGTGCTCTCGGGCGCGCTGGTCGGCCTCAGCGCGGTGGTGCACTACACCTACGACACCCAGGGCAACCTGCTCGACATCTGGGTGCTCAACGCTGCCGAGCGCAGCAAGCACCCTTGGCCCGTGACCCTGCAGCAGGCGGCCGGCTGGGCCTTCAACCCCGACACGCAGACCTGGAGCCGCCCGTGAGCGATCAGACCCCACCCACCGCCAAGAAGGTCTACATCCGCACCTTCGGCTGCCAGATGAACGAGTACGACTCGGACAAGATGGCCGACGTGCTGGGCGCTGCCCAGGGCTACGAGAAGACCGACGACCCCGAGGCCGCCGACCTCATCCTCTTCAACACCTGCAGCGTGCGCGAGAAGGCGCAGGAGAAGGTCTTCAGCGACCTCGGCCGCGTCAAGCACCTGGCCAAGAAGGGCGTGCTGATCGGCGTGGGCGGCTGCGTGGCCAGCCAGGAAGGCGCGGCCATCATCGAGCGCGCGCCCTTCGTGGACCTGGTCTTCGGCCCGCAGACGCTGCACCGCCTGCCTCAGATGATCGAGGCGCGCGCCACCGAGCGCCGCGCGCAGGTGGACATCAGCTTCCCCGAGATCGAGAAGTTCGACCACCTGCCGCCGGCACGCGTGGAAGGCGCCTCGGCCTTCGTCTCCATCATGGAAGGCTGCAGCAAGTACTGCAGCTACTGCGTGGTGCCCTACACACGCGGCGAAGAGGTGCACCGCCCGCTCGACGACGTGCTGGCCGAGGTGGCCGGCCTCGCCAGCCAGGGCGTGAAGGAGGTGACCCTGCTCGGGCAGAACGTCAACGCCTACCGCGGCCCGATGGGCGACACCGCCGAGATCTGCGATTTCGCGCTGCTCATCGAGCTGGTGGCCGAGATTCCTGGCATCGAACGCATCCGCTACACCACCAGCCACCCGAACGAGTTCACGCAGCGGCTGATCGACGTCTACGCGCGTGTGCCCAAGCTCGTGAACCACCTGCACCTGCCGGTGCAGCACGGCTCCGACCGCATCCTGATGGCGATGAAGCGCGGCTACACCGCGATGGAATACAAGAGCACCATCCGCAAGCTGCGCGCCGTGCGGCCCGATATCAGCATGAGCAGCGACTTCATCGTCGGCTTCCCGGGCGAGACCCAGGAAGACTTCGACAAGATGATGAAGCTCATCGAAGACGTGGGCTACGACAGCAGCTTCAGCTTCGTCTTCAGCAAGCGCCCGGGCACGCCCGCCGCCGCGCTGCACGACGACACGCCGCAAGACGTGAAGCTGAAGCGCCTGCAGCACCTGCAGGCCACCATCGAGCAGAACGTGCGCCGCATCAGCGCCAGCCGCCTGGGTACGGTGCAGCGCATCCTGGTGGAAGGGCCTTCACGCAACAGCGGCAAGGCCGGCAAGCCGGGCAACGGCAGCACCGAGATGATGGGCCGCACCGAGTGCAACCGCATCGTCAACTTCGAAGGCGGCCCGCTGGCTGCACGCCTGGCCGGGCAGATGCTGGACGTGCGCATCACCGAGGCGCTGCCGCACTCGCTGCGCGGCGAGGTCTTGGTGCGCGACGGCGGCGTGGACCTCAGCGCCGACCCGGCCCGAAGCCCCGCCACCACAGCGTGAGCGCGCACGCCAGCACCATGCCGGCGTATGTGGCCATCTTGCCGTCGCGGCCGAAGACCACCAGCCCGGCCAGCGTGACGGCCGCGGCCGCCAGCGCCGCCGGCACGGCCAGGCGCTGGAAGCTGACGGGCGCCAGCTCGCGCCGCCACAGCAGCTTGGCCAGCGCCGCCGCGAGCGCGCCCAGCGCCACGCCGGGCAGGAAGAGATTGCCCAGGTGCATCAAGGCGTCCAGCGGTCCCATCTTGCGTTCCCTCAAGTCCGTGCGTGTTCTTCTGCGTACAGCCGCGGCCCCAGGGGCCCGAAACCTACAATTCTGACGTGAGCGTCTTTGCACTCGGGCTGAACCACACCACCGCGCCGCTGGACGTGCGCGGCAAGCTTGCGTTTTCGCCCGAGCAGATGGCCCCGGCGCTGCACGGCCTGCGCGAACGCCTGGCGCGCGTGGTGCCCGAAGCCGCGCTGGTGAGCACCTGCAACCGCACCGAGCTCTACGTGGCGGCCCCGGCCGAAAAGGCCGAGGCGCTGGTGCGGCCCGCTGTCGACTGGCTGGCCGAACAAGGCGGCATCAGCGGCCAGCAGCTGCTGAGCCACAGCTACGTGATGGAAGACCGCCTGGCAGCGCGCCATGCCTTCCGCGTGGCTGCGGGCCTCGACAGCATGGTGCTGGGCGAGCCGCAGATCCTGGGCCAGATGAAGCAGGCCGTGCGCCTGGCCGACGAAGCCGGCACGTTGGGCACCACGCTGCACCAGCTCTTCCAGCGCAGCTTCGCCGTGGCCAAGGAAGTGCGCACCTCCACCGAGATCGGCGCGCACAGCATCAGCATGGCCGCCGCGGCGGTGCGCCTGGCTGGGCAGATCTTCGAAGACCTGAACAAGATCAAGGTGCTCTTCGTCGGCGCGGGCGAGATGATCGAACTCGTGGCCACGCACTTCGAGGCCAAGGGCCCGAAAGCCATCGCGCTGGCCAACCGCACGCTGGAACGCGGCGAACGCCTGGCCAGCCGCTTCGGCGGCGAGGCGCTGCGCCTGTCGGACATCCCTGCGCGGCTGCACGAGTTCGACGCCGTCATTTCCTGCACCGCGAGCACGCTGCCCATCATCGGCCTGGGTGCGGTGGAGCGTGCGCTGAAGGCGCGCCGGCACCGGCCGATGTTCATGGTCGACCTGGCCGTGCCGCGCGACATCGAGCCCGAGGTTGCCGAGCTCTCCGACGTCTACCTCTACACGGTCGACGACCTCTCCACGCTGGTGCAGACGGCCGGCGAGAAACGCCAGGCCGCCGTGCAGCAGGCCGAGGCCATCATCGATGCCGGCGTGCAGAGCTTCGAACACTGGCTCGACCAGCGCGCCGCGGTGCCGCTGATCCAGGCGCTGAACCGCCAGGCCGACGACTGGGGCGCGCTCGAACTCGCACGCGCCCGCAAGGCGCTGGCGCGCGGCGAGAACCCCGAGCAGGTGCTGGAAGCCTTGGCGCGCGGCATCACCAGCAAGATGCTGCACGGCACGCTGGCCGAGCTGCACGCGGCCGATGGCGACGAGCGCGAGCGCCTGGCGCACACGGTGCAGCGCATCTTCCTGCGCCAGGGCGCACGGCCCGCTGGAGGCGGTGACCGCGGGCCCGATCGCGGCGGTGAGCGCGGGCGTTAGCGGCGCAGACCTGCTGCCTTGCCCGCTGCCGCACCGCGCGGCGCCTTCCGTCAGTTTCCCGCCCCGCCCGCCCCATGAATCCGCAGCTGCGTGACCAATTCGAACGCCTGGCCCTGCGCCTGGCCGAACTCGACGCCACCCTCGCCGACCCTGCCGTGGCCGGCGACATCAAGCGCTGGCGCACGCTCTCGCGCGAGCAGGCGGAGGCCAGCGGCATCGTCAGCCGCTATCGGCAGTACCAGCAACGCGAGGCCGACTTGGCCACCGCGCGCGAAATGCTGGCCGATGCCGACATGGCCGAGATGGCGCGCGAGGAGATCACTGCCGCCGGCGTCGACCTGGAACGCCTGCAGACCGAACTGCACACCGCGCTGATCCCGAAAGATCCCGACGACACGCGCAACGCCTTTCTCGAAATCCGTGCCGGCACCGGCGGCGACGAAAGCGCGCTTTTCGCCGGCGACCTGGCACGCATGTACCTGCGCCACTGCGAGCGCCAGGGCTGGCGCACCGAGGTGATGAGCCAGAGCGACAGCGAACTCGGCGGCTACAAGGAGCTGGTGCTGCGCGTCGAAGGCGAGGCGGTCTACGGCCGGCTGCGCTTCGAGAGCGGCGGCCACCGCGTGCAGCGCGTGCCGGCCACCGAGAGCCAGGGCCGCATCCACACCAGCGCCTGCACCGTGGCCGTGATGCCCGAGCCCGACGAGGCCGAAGAGATCACGCTGAACCCGGCCGACCTGCGCATCGACACCTTCCGCGCCAGCGGCGCCGGCGGCCAGCACGTCAACAAGACCGACAGCGCCATCCGCATCACCCACCTGCCCACGGGCCTGGTGGCCGAGTGCCAGGACGACCGCAGCCAGCACCGCAACAAGGCCAAGGCGATGGCCGTGCTGCAGGCCCGCCTGCGCGACAAGGAAACCAGCGAACGCGCCGCGAAAGAAGCGGCCACGCGCAAGGGCCTGATCGGCAGCGGCGACCGCAGCGACCGCATCCGCACCTACAACTTCCCGCAGGGCCGGCTCACCGACCACCGCATCAACCTCACGCTCTACAAGCTGGGCCAGGTGATGGACGGCGATCTCGGCGACGTGCTCGATGCGCTGCAAGCCGCGCGCGCTGCCGAGCAATTGGCTGCGCTCGAAGGCGGCTCGCGCTGAAGGCGCGGCCACTCAAAGCGACCGCGATGAACGGGCTGCCCTCGGTGCAAGAGGCACTCGCCCAGGCCGCCGCTGCCGGCGTGGAGCGCCTGGACGCCCAGCGCCTGCTGCAGCACCTGCTGCAACAAGGCCGGGCCTGGCTGCTGGCGCACGACGACGCGCAACTCACTTCGCTCCAGGCTGCCACTTGGCAAAGCCTGCTCGCTCGCCGCGCCGCCGGCGAGCCGCTCGCCTACCTGACCGGCGAGCGCGAGTTCCACGGTCTGCCGCTGCAGGTGAGCCCGGCCGTGCTGGTGCCACGCCCCGACACCGAGACCTTGGTCGACTGGGCCCTGGAACTGCTGGCCGGCCCGCTGGCGGCCGAGCCCCAGCCGGCCGTGGCCGACCTGGGCACCGGCAGCGGCGCCATCGCGCTGGCCGTGAAACACCGCTGCCCACGCGCCCAGGTGCACGCCAGCGACGCCAGCGCGCCTGCACTGGCGGTGGCCCAAGGCAACGGCCAGCGCCTGGGCCTGGCCATCGAATGGCGCCTGGGCAGCTGGTGGCAGCCCTACGTCGGCCAGACGCTGACGCTGGCGCTCTCCAACCCGCCCTACATCGAAGGCGACGACCCCCACCTGCCCGCCTTGCGCCACGAGCCGCTCTCGGCCTTGGTGCCGCCCGGTGGCGACGGCCTGGCCTCGCTGCGCGAGATCGTTGCCGGCGCCCCACAGCACCTGGCCCCCGGCGGCTGGTTGTTGCTCGAGCACGGGTTCGACCAGGCCGACGCCGTCGCGGCCCTGCTGCGCGAAGCCGGCTTCACCGAGGTGCAGCACCGCACCGACCTCGGCGGCCACCGCCGCTGCACCGGCGGGCGCTGGCCCTGATCGGGCCGCCGCGGGCGGTCTTGCTTCACGCACCGGGCGTGTCATCCCACAGCTTGCTGCTGTTCAGCGGCCGCACATCGGCCTAGGATGAGTTCGTCAGCGGGCAGGCGCCACCACTGGGCACCCCTCCGCTTCCCAGCCTGTCCAGCGTAGGAGAGCCCGATGTCCCGCTTCCTGCTTGCCTGTGTTTCCCTGGGTCTGGCCACCGGCGCGGTGGCCCAGGAGGGTCTGAAGCTGCCTTCAGAGCCGGTGCTCTCGCAGCGCCTGCAACTGGGCGCGGTGCAACTGGGGTTGTCGGTCAGCGACCTGGGCCCCGCCCAGCGCGCGCAACTCTTTGGCGACTACTACCTGACAGGCCCGGGCTTTGGCGACGGCAGCGTGGCCGGCGGCCTGCGCCTGACCAGCGGTCTGGCCATCGGCCCGCGCAACAGCACGCTGGGCCTGGCGCCCGCCCGCCTGGGCGAGGGCCCTCGCAGGGCACCCGGCTTGCGCCCGGGCGGCGAAGTCGACCCGGCACGCATCGCCCTGCCTTACCTGGGCCTGGGCTACACCAGCCTGTCGGCCCGCGAGGGCTGGGGCTTCAGCGCCGACATCGGCCTGGGCGGCCTGCGCCCGGGCGAACGCGTGAACCTGGGGCGCAGCGGCCCCACGGCGGCGCAAGTGGAAGGCGTGCTCAACAGCCTGCGCCTGGCGCCGGTGCTGCAGCTGGGCGTGTCCTACGCGTTCTAGCGCCCGGCCGAGCGGCCCGCTCGCCGCTGGGGGCCGTCAATCGCAGGTACAGTGTCGGCCCTGCTGACAGCGAACCGCGACAACACCATGAGCAACGTGCACGAACGCATCGACCAACTCGTGAAGGGCCACCGTGTGGTGCTCTTCATGAAGGGCACGGCCCAGTTCCCCATGTGCGGCTTCTCCGGCCGCGCCATCCAGGTGCTGAAGGCGGCGGGCGCCCCCGAGCTCACCACCTTCAACGTGCTGGAAGACGAAGAAGTGCGCCAGGGCATCAAGGACTACGCCCAGTGGCCCACCATCCCCCAGCTCTACATCGACGGCGAGTTCGTCGGCGGCTCGGACATCATGATGGAGATGTACCAGTCGGGCGAACTGCAGGCCCTGCTCAACAAGGCCTGAAGCCCCCGCGCGGCGCGGCTCAGGCCGCGCCCTCAACACGCCACTGGCGCCGCGCCCCGAACACCAGGTTCGGGTACTCAGCGCGCCCTCGGCTGCCGTTGTAGCGGCCGAGCGCCAGGAACAGGTCGCCCTTCTCGCGCTCCAGGTAGTGGCGCAGGATCGTGCAGCCGAAACGCAGGTTGGTCTGCAGGTGGAAGAGGCGGCTCGGGTCGCCGTCGCCGATCACGCGCGTCCAGAAGGGCATCACCTGCATGTAGCCGCGCGCACCCGCGCTGCTGATGGCGTACTTCCGGAAGCCGCTTTCCACCTGCACCAGGCCCAGCACCAGGGCCGTCTCCAGACCGGCGCGGCGGCTCTCGTACCAGAGCGTTTCCAGGAATTCCACGCGCGTGTGGTGCTCGGCCTTGCGGCGCTTGAGCCGCTCGCTCGCCGCGCCCAGCCAGCGCAGGTAGGCCAGGCGCGCTTCCATGGTGTCGAAGCTGGGTTTCGGGGGCGCACTCTCTGCCACCGCGGCTGACAGCGCCGTGCGCACCGAATCGGCCAGCGGTTCTTCCACCTGCGCGCCGGCGCGCGCCGGCAGCGGCAGCCACAGCACGGGCGCGCCCGCTGCGCCCAGCAGCAGCGCGCGGCGTGCGAGCGTCATGCGGCGAGCTGCCCCTTGATGCGCGCCACCACCTCGGCCATCGGGACGATGTCGGCCGTGGTCGCACGCCGAGCCTGCATCTCCACCGTGCCGGCCTTCAGGCCGCGGTCGGAGAGCACCACCCGCAGTGGCACGCCGATCAGTTCCCAGTCGGCAAACATCGCGCCGGGGCGCTCACCGCGGTCGTCGAGCAGCACGTCGATGCCCTCGGCGGCCAGCGCATCGTGCAGCTTGTCGGCCTCGGCCTGCACCTCGGGGCTGCGGTCGTAGCCGATGGGGCAGATCACCACCGCAAACGGCGCGATGGCCGCCGGCCAGATCATCCCGCGCTCGTCGTGGCTCTGCTCGATGGCCGCACCCAGGATGCGCGTGACGCCGATGCCGTAGCAGCCCATCTCGAAGGGCTGGGCCTTGCCGTTTTCGTCGAGGAACTGCGCCTTCATTGGCGTGCTGTACTTCTTGGTGCCGAGGTAGAACACGTGGCCCACCTCGATGCCGCGCTGGATGGCCAGCACGCCTTTGCCGTCAGGGCTGGGGTCGCCGGCCACGACGTTGCGGATGTCGGCCACCAGGTCGGGCTCGGGCAGGTCGCGGCCCCAGTTGACGCCGGTGAAGTGGAAGTCGGCCTCGTTGGCGCCGCAGACGAAATCCGCCATGTTCGCCACCGTGCGGTCGGCCACCACCTTCACCGGCTTCTGCAAGCCGATGGGGCCCAGGTAGCCCGGCTTGCAGCCGAAGTGCTCTTCGATCTCGGCCACGGTGGCGAAGCGGAAGCCGTCCTTCAGGCCTTCCACCTTGCCGGCCTTCACTTCGTTCAGGTCGTGGTCGCCGCGCACCAGCAGCAGCCACACCGTGCTCTTGACGATGTCGCCCTTGGTGTTGAGCTCGTCGGTGGCCAGCACCAGCGACTTCACGGTCTGCGCCAGCGGCAGCTTCAGCAACTCGGCCACGTCGGCACAGGTGCTCTTGCCCGGCGTGGGCGTCTTGGCGAGGGCCTGCACAGCGGCAGCCCGTGATGCCAGCAGCGGCAGCGCTTCGGCCAGCTCGATGTTGGCCGCGTACTCGCTGGTGGGGCAGAAGACGATGTCGTCTTCACCCGTGTCGGCGATCACCTGGAACTCGTGCGAGGCGTCGCCCCCGATGGCGCCGGTGTCGGCGGCCACGGCGCGGTACTGCAGGCCGAAGCGGTCGAAGATGCGCTTGTACGCATCGAACATCGTCTGGTAGCTCTTCAGCGCGCCCGCCTTGTCGCGGTCGAAGGAGTAGGCGTCCTTCATCGTGAACTCGCGGCCGCGCATCATCCCGAAGCGCGGCCGGCGTTCGTCGCGGAACTTGGTCTGGATGTGGAAGAAGTTGCGCGGCAGCTGCTTGTAGCTGCGCAGTTCCTGCCGGGCAATGTCGGTGATGACCTCTTCGCTGGTGGGCTGGATCACGAAGTCGCGGTCGTGGCGGTCTTTCACGCGCATCAACTCAGGCCCATAGGCCTGGAAGCGGCCGGTTTCCTGCCACAGCTCGGCAGGCTGCACTACAGGCATCAGCAGTTCCACGGCACCGGCGCGCACCATCTCTTCGCGGATGATGGCCTCGACCTTGCGAATGACACGCAGGCCCAGCGGCATGTAGTTGTAGATGCCCGCGCCCAGGCGCTTGATGAAGCCCGCGCGCATCATCAGCTTGTGGCTGACGACTTCGGCGTCGGCGGGCGCCTCTTTCTGCGTGGAGATGAAGGTGGCTGTGGCTTTCATGGGGCTCGGTGTCGGTGCAGGTCGGGCACCGTCGCCCATCGAGCCGGGCCTCTGACAGGCCCCACTAGACGCATGCGGGTTAGCGAGGGTTCGCTGGGTGCACAGCGCCGGTGCAATAATGAAATCAGTCTAAGAATCGGGGTCTGATTATGCTCGACCGGGAAGGCTTCAGGCCCAACGTCGGCATCATCCTGCTCAACCCCAGAAACCAGGTTTTCTGGGGTAAGCGACTGCGCACCCACTCGTGGCAGTTCCCGCAAGGGGGCATCAAGCACGGCGAGTCGCCCGAGCAGGCGATGTACCGCGAACTGCATGAAGAGGTGGGCCTGCGCCCGGAACACGTGCAGATCGTGGCGCGCACCCGCGACTGGTTGCGCTACGAGGTGCCCGAGCACTTCATCCGCAAGGATGCACGCGGGCATTACCGCGGCCAGAAGCAGATCTGGTTCCTGCTGCGTCTGCTGGGGCACGACAGCGACCTCAACCTGCGCGCCACCGACCACCCCGAGTTCGACGCCTGGCGCTGGAACGAGTACTGGGTGCCGCTGAACCTGGTGATCGAGTTCAAGCGCGGCGTCTACGAGATGGCGCTCACCGAGCTGGCGCGCTACCTGCCGCGCATGAACAACCACCACAACCGCTACCTGCGCGCTGGCTTGCGCGCACAGCGGCATGAACACGAACACGGCCCGGAGCACGGCCCCGCGGCAAGCGCTGCCGGGCACCACGGCGAGCACGCCACCCATGCCACGCCGGGCGCACCCAGCGACAACGACGCCTGCGCACCAGAGTAAGGGGCTGGCGCAACGCGCCCGCCACCAGGCTCAGATCAGCACGAGGTTCGTGCGGTCGATCAGTTCAGGCTCGTTGGCATAGCCCAGCAACGCTTCGATCTGGTGCGAGGGCTTGCGCGCGATGAGGCGCGCCTCGGCCGCCGAGTAGTTGGCCAGGCCGCGGGCGATCTCCTGCCCGGCCAGCGTGCGCACGGCGATCACGTCGCCACGCGAGAAGTCGCCCTGCACCTCGTGCACGCCGATGGGCAGCAGGCTCTTGCCGTCGTCACGCAGCTTGACCACGGCGCCGTCGTCCACCGCCACCGCGCCCTTGAGCTGCAGGTGATCCAGCATCCACTGCTTGCGGGCCGCCAGCTTCGGCGTGCCCGCCAAGAGCGCGGTGCCGATGGCTTCGCCGCCTGCCAGGCGCAACAGCACGTCGGGCTCGCGACCCCATGCAATGACGGTGCTGGTACCGCTGCCCGCGGCACGCTTGGCCGCCAGGATCTTGGTGAGCATGCCACCCCGGCCGATGCTGCTGCCGGCACCGCCGGCCATGGCTTCGAGCGCGGGATCACCTGCGGTGGCCTCGTCGATGAAGCGGGCCTGAGGGTCCTTGCGCGGGTCGGCGCTGTACAGGCCGCGCTGGTCGGTGAGGATCACGTAGGCATCGGCGTCGACCAGGTTGGCGACCAGTGCGCCCAAGGTGTCGTTGTCGCCGAAGCGGATCTCGTCGGTGACGACGGTGTCGTTCTCGTTGATGACCGGGATCACCTTCAGCGCCAGCAGCGTCAGCAGCGTCGAGCGGGCATTGAGATAGCGCTCGCGGTCGGCCAGATCGGCGTGCGTCAGCAGCACCTGGGCGCTGGCCATGCCGTGCTCGGACAGCCGGCTCTCGTACATCTGCACCAGGCCCATCTGGCCTACGGCTGCCGCAGCCTGCAACTCGTGCAGCTCCTTCGGGCGCTGCGCCCAACCCAGGCGCTTCATGCCTTCCGCAATTGCGCCGCTGGAGACCATCACCAGCTCACGCCCCGTCGCAGCCAAGGCGGCCAGCTGGCGCGACCAGTTGCCGATGGCGGCGGCATCGACGCCGCGCCCTTCGTTGGTGACGAGGCTGGAGCCGACCTTGACGACGATGCGGCGAGCCCCAGAGAGCACGCTAGGCATCGGTGGCGGCAGGCGGGGCGGCTTCGGTGGGCGTGACGAAACGCAGATCGGGCAGCGGCTTTTCGCGCTGCTCGGCCGCGACGTGGGCGTGGATGGCTTCGAGCAAGGGCTGCAGACCTTCGCGCGCCAGCGCCGAGATCGAGAAGACCGGGCCCTTCCAACGCAGGCGGCGCACGTAGTCCTTGACGCGCTTTTCGCGCTCTTCCTCGGGCACGATGTCGAGCTTGTTGAAGACCAGCCAGCGCGTCTTCGCGTGCAGCTTGGGGTCGTACTTCTTCAGCTCGGCGACGATGGCCTTGGCCTGCTGCACGGGATCGACGCCTTCGTCGAAGGGCGCAGCGTCGACGATGTGCAGCAGCAGCCGCGTGCGCTGCAAGTGGCGCAAGAACTGGTGGCCGAGGCCGGCGCCTTCAGAGGCGCCTTCAATCAGGCCCGGGATGTCGGCCACCACGAAACTGCGCTCCGGACCCACACGCACGACGCCCAGATTGGGGTGCAGTGTGGTGAAAGGATAGTCGGCGATCTTCGGCCGCGCGTTGGAGACGGCGGCGATGAAGGTGCTCTTGCCGGCGTTCGGCATGCCCAGCAGGCCCACATCGGCCAAAACACGCAACTCGAGCTTGAGCTTCTTCGCTTCGCCGGGCCAGCCGGGCGTCTTCTGGCGTGGGCTGCGGTTGGTGCTGGTCTTGAAGTGCAGGTTGCCGAAACCGCCGTCACCGCCCTTGACGAGCAAGGCGCGCTGGCTGTGTTCGAGCAACTCCACCAGCAACTCGCCGGTCTCGGCGTCGCTGATCATGGTGCCCACTGGCATGCGCAACTCGATGTCCGGCGACGCCGCGCCAAACTGGTCGGAGCCGCGGCCGGCTTCGCCATTGCGAGCTTCGTGGCGGCGCGCGTAGCGGTAGTCGATCAGCGTGTTGATGTTGCGGTCGGCAATGGCCCACACGCTGCCACCGCGGCCGCCATCGCCACCGTTCGGCCCGCCGAAAGGGATGAACTTCTCGCGGCGGAAGCTCACGCAGCCCGCGCCACCGTGGCCGGCGGACACGTCGATGGTGGCTTCGTCGACGAATTTCATGGTGTATGGATGGTAAACGGGCGGCCCAGGCGGGCCATCAATGAAAAAGCCCCGGCAGGCCGGGGCTTCGCAGCGGGCGCAGCTCGCGCCTGCTCAAGCGGCCATCAGGCCGCAGCGGGGGTCACGAAGACCGTCTGGCGGTTCGCCGAGCCCTTGATGTCGAAAGAAACCGAACCGTCGACCAGCGCGAACAGCGTGTGATCGCGACCCATGCCCACGCCGACGCCCGGGTGGAACTTGGTGCCGCGCTGGCGCACGATGATCGAGCCCGCCAGCACTTGCTGGCCGCCGAAGACCTTGACGCCGAGCATCTTCGGCTTCGAATCGCGGCCGTTGCGGGTTGAGCCGCCGCCCTTTTTCTGTGCCATGGTGCTTGCCCCTTAGCCGTTGATCGAGCTGATCTGCAGCTCGGTGAAGGTTTGGCGGTGGCCGCCGTGCTTCTGATAGTGCTTGCGGCGACGCATCTTGAAGATGCGCACCTTGTCGTGCTTGCCTTGAGCCAGAACCGTGGCCGTGACAGAGGCACCCGCGACCCAGGGAGCACCGACCTTCAGATCCGCACCGCTTCCGACGGCGAGCACCTGTTCGATCACAACTTCCTGGCCCACGTCCGCAGCAATCTGTTCTACCTTGATCTTTTCGCCGGCAGCAACCCTGTATTGCTTGCCACCGGTTTTTATGACCGCGTACATGTGGAGACCTTTCAAAGAACCCTGCGCCACTGCGTGCCCATACTTGTCCGGGCCGGGCGTGACACCCATCCCGCTGGGCGACCCCAAAGGCACCCATGCACACTGCGCAGAGCCTTTGAGTATAGCATGCAGCCGCAGAGCGCAAGTGCTGGCTCAGGTGCGCGCCGCACGCTTCCTATAATTCCCATTGCCGTGCTCGAAACCTCCACGCCCCCCACAGCCGCCGAAATGTCTGCGCAGGCGATGCTGCGCGTGGATGCCGTCATTCGTGAGCGCCTGAGCTCACGGGTGGCGCTGATCGATCAGATCGCGGGCTACATCATCGGCGCCGGCGGCAAGCGCATCCGCCCTCGGCTCGTGCTGCTGTTCGCCGAGGCCCTCGGCTTCGAGGGCCCCGAGCGCTACGAGCTGGCGGCCATCGTCGAGTTCATACACACCGCCACCTTGCTGCACGACGACGTTGTCGACGAATCGGCGCTGCGCCGGGGACGCGCCACGGCCAATGCGATGTTCGGCAACGCCGCCAGCGTGCTGGTCGGCGATTTCCTTTACTCGCGCGCCTTTCAGATGATGGTGTCGGTGAACCGCATGCGCGTGCTGGACGTGCTGGCCGATGCCACCAACGTCATCGCCGAAGGCGAAGTGCTGCAGCTGATGAACATGCACGACCCGGACCTGGCGGTGAAGGACTACCTCGAGGTCATCCGCTTCAAGACCGCCAAGCTCTTCGAGGCCAGCGCGCGCCTGGGTGCCGTGCTCGCCAACGCCAGCCCGGCCGTGGAAGAGGCCTGCGCCAGCTACGGGCGCTCGCTCGGCACGGCATTCCAGCTGGTAGACGACTTGCTCGACTACGAAGGCAACAGCGACGAACTGGGCAAGAACGTCGGCGATGACCTCCGTGAAGGCAAACCCACGCTGCCGCTGCTGGTGGCGATGGAGCGAGCCTCGGCCGAGGAGCGAGCGCTCATCCGCCACGCCATCGAACACGGCGAGCTGGAAAAGCTGCCCGAGATCCTCGCCATCGTGCGCCGAACTGGCGCGCTGGACGCCACCCGCGAGAGCGCACAGGCCGAGGCAGAGCGTGCGCAAGAGGCGCTGTCGCTGCTGCCTGCAACGCCTGCCCGCGCGGCTCTGCTAGACTTATGCGCTCGATCGGTGCACAGGTCGTCCTGAGGACGGCCTGAAGCTTCAGAAAGACGTCGCGCGCCCCGCGCAGTCGTCGAAGCAGATCACACAAATCGGGGTGTAGCTTAGCCTGGTAGAGCGCTACGTTCGGGACGTAGAGGCCGGAGGTTCGAATCCTCTCACCCCGACCAGTCCTCTGGTCAACCCACCTCCCAGATGCGGGCTTCGCGTGGCCGTCCGCCGCCAACACGCCGCAGGTGTTGCGTTTACACCCTCTGGCACTTCGGCGATGATCGCGCGGATATGCAGTCCTTGAACTGACCCCACGATGGCCGTCGAGACCCAGATTGAACCGCCGCCGTCATCCCTCTCGGGCGTGGCTCGGGTGCTGGTCAATGCCGGCAAGCTGACAGCGAAGACCGCCGGAGAACTGACCAAGAGTGCGCGTGAGCGCAAGGCCAGCTTCGTTTCGACACTCATCGGCGCAGGCGCGGTGAAATCCGAAGACCTTGCGCACACGCTGTCATCCTCGCTGGCGCTGCCGCTGGTCGACCTGAACGCGATCGACCTGCAAAAGCTGCCGCGCAACATCGTCGATCCGAAGATTGCCAGCCAGTACCAGCTTCTGGTGCTGGGCAAGCGCGGCAACCGGCTGTTCATCGGCGCGGCCGACCCCACAGACCAGGAAGCCGCCGAACGCATCAAGTTCGCTACGCAGCTCACACCCGAGTGGGTGATCGTCGAATACGACAAGCTTGCCAAGCAACTCGAGACGCAGGGCGCCAGCGCCAACGAGCAACTCGAAACCCTCGCCAGCGCCGACTTCGATTTCGATGTCACGGATGAAGACCCGGCCGCTGTCGAGACGGCCGAGGTCGCCACCGACGTCGAAGACGCACCGGTGGTGCGCTTCCTGCAGAAGATGCTGATCGACGCCATCAACATGCGCGCGTCCGACCTGCACTTCGAGCCTTACGAATACACCTACCGGGTGCGCTTCCGCATCGACGGCGAATTGCGCGAGATCACGCAGCCGCCCGTGGCCATCAAGGACAAGCTGGCCTCACGCATCAAGGTCATCTCGCGCATGGACATTGCCGAGAAACGGGTGCCGCAAGACGGTCGCATGAAGCTGAAGTTCGGCAGCAAGGCCATCGACTTCCGCGTCAGCACACTGCCCACGCTGTTCGGCGAGAAGGTGGTGATCCGTATCCTGGACCCGTCCAGCGCCAAGCTGGGTATCGAGGCACTGGGTTACGAAAAGATCGAAAAAGACCGGCTGCTGGCCTGCATCAGCAGGCCGTACGGCATGGTGCTTGTCACCGGCCCCACCGGCAGCGGCAAGACGGTGTCGCTGTACACCTGCCTGAACATCCTGAACCAACCGGGCGTGAACATCGCGACGGTGGAAGACCCCGCGGAAATCAACCTGCCCGGCATCAACCAGGTCAACGTGAACGACCGCGCCGGCCTCACCTTCGCGGCGGCGCTGAAGTCCTTCCTGCGCCAGGATCCGGACATCATCATGGTCGGCGAAATCCGTGACCTGGAAACCGCCGACATCGCCATCAAGGCCGCACAAACCGGCCACATGGTGATGAGCACCCTGCACACGAACGACGCGCCGACCACGCTGACGCGCCTGCTGAACATGGGCGTCGCGCCCTTCAACATCGCTTCCAGCGTGCTGCTCATCACGGCACAGCGCCTGGCGCGCAAGCTGTGCGAGAACTGCAAGAAGCCGGCGGACTACCCTCGCGAGTCGCTGCTCAAGGCCGGGTTCAAGCCCGAAGACCTGGATGGCAACTGGAAGCCCTACCGTGCCGTCGGCTGCTCGTCCTGCAACAACGGTTACAAAGGACGGGTGGGCATCTACCAGGTGATGCCGATAACCGAAGCGATACAGCGCATCATCCTGTCGGAGGGAACGGCGCTCGACATCGCCAAGCAGGCCGAATCCGAAGGCGTGCGAGATCTGCGCCAATCCGGGCTGCTGAAGGTGCGTGTCGGCGTCACGACCCTCGAAGAAGTCATCACCGTCACCAACGAGTGAAGCCGCCCCACCGTTCCACCTGAGACCCAGCCCAGCACCCATGGCCACAGCAGCAGCCGCCAAGGCACCCAAGGAAGTCATCTTCGAGTGGGAAGGCAAAGACCGCAACGGCAAGATCGTGCGCGGCGAAATGCGTGCCGGGGGCGAGTCCGTCGTCAACGCCAGCCTGCGTCGCCAGGGCATCCTCGTCAGCAAGGTCAAGCAGCGCCGAACCAGCGGTGGCAAGTCGATCAAGCAGAAGGACATCGCAATCTTCACGCGCCAGCTGGCGACGATGATGAAGGCCGGCGTGCCACTGCTGCAGAGCTTCGACATCGTCGCGCGCGGCAGCACCAACCCGCGCATGACCAAGCTGCTGAACGAGATCCGCTCCGATGTGGAGACGGGTACCAGCCTGAGTTCGGCCTTCCGCAAGCACCCCCTGTACTTCGATTCGCTCTACTGCAACCTCGTCGAAGCAGGTGAGGCCGGCGGTATCTTGGAAGCGTTGCTCGACCGCCTGGCCATCTACCAAGAAAAGACGATGGCCATCAAGTCGAAGATCAAGTCGGCACTGATGTACCCCATCGCCGTGATCGTGGTGGCCTTCATCGTGCTGACCGTGATCATGATCTTCGTGATCCCGGCCTTTGAAGACGTGTTCAAGTCCTTTGGCGGCGAACTGCCAACGCCCACGCTCGTGGTCATCGCGATGTCGAAGTTCTTCGTCCAGTGGTGGTGGGCCATTTTCGGGCTGCTGGGCGGCGGCCTCTACTTCTTCTTCGAGAGCTGGAAGCGCTCCGAGAAGATGCAGATGAGCATGGACCGTCTGCTGCTGCGCGTGCCCGTGTTCGGCGACCTGATCAACAAGTCGGTGATCGCGCGCTGGACACGCACCCTGTCCACGATGTTTGCCGCCGGCGTGCCCCTGGTGGAGGCGCTCGATTCCGTGGGCGGTGCCTCGGGCAACGCGGTCTACGCGCTGGCCACCGAGCAGATCCAGAAGGACGTCTCCACGGGTTCTGCCCTGACCACCGCCATGACCACCACGGGCGTCTTCCCGACGATGGTGCTGCAGATGGCGGCCATCGGCGAAGAGTCGGGCTCGCTCGACCACATGCTCAGCAAGGCGGCCGAGTTCTACGAGGACGAGGTCGACGAGATGGTCAAGGGCCTGTCCAGCCTGATGGAGCCTTTCATCATCGTGATCCTGGGCACCTTGATCGGCGGCATCGTGGTGTCGATGTACCTGCCCATCTTCAAGCTGGGCTCGGTGGTCTAGCGTGCCGGGCTGGCTCGGCGGCCTGCCGCTGGAGGTGTTGCTCTCGCCCGCCGCGTTGGCGGTGCTGGGGCTCATCGTCGGCAGTTTTCTGAACGTGGTGGTGCACCGCCTGCCGCTGATGCTGGAGCGCCAGTGGTGGGGCGATGTCGCCGCGCAGTTGGGCGATGCCGAGTCGCACCGTCGGGTCTTCCAACAAGCGTCGCCCGATCGACTGGCCCAAGCCGCAGCCTTGCTCGACAAGGCACTCGAGGCCCTGCCGGCCCTGGGGCTGGCGAGGCCGGCCTCGCGATGCCCGTCCTGCGGCCACCGCATCCGCTGGTACGAGAACGTGCCTGTCGTGAGCTGGCTGGTGCTGCGCGGCAAGTGTTCGGCCTGCGGCACGAGCATCTCGCTGCGTTATCCACTGGTGGAACTGAGTACCGCGGCGCTCTTCGCCGCCGCCGCGTGGCGCTTCGGGGCACAACCAGCGGCCTTGATGTGGTGCGGCGTGCTCGCCGTGCTGCTGACGTTGGCCCTGATCGACTGGGACACCACCGTGCTGCCCGACAACCTCACGCTGCCGCTGCTGTGGGCCGGGCTCATCGCCGCCGCACTGGGTTGGCTGCCAGAGGTTCCACTCGCTACTTCGGTGTGGGGTGCGGTGACGGGCTACCTGTCGCTCTACCTCGTGTATGTCTTCTTCAAGCTCGCCACCGGCAAGGAAGGCATGGGCTTTGGCGACTTCAAACTGCTCGCCGCCCTGGGTGCCTGGCTGGGCTGGCAAGCCATCCTGCCCATCGTGCTGATGGCGTCGGTGCTGGGAGCGGTGGTGGGCTTGGTGATGAAGGCCACGGGCTCCCTGCGCGAGGGCCGTTTCGTGCCCTTCGGCCCTTTCCTGGCGGGCGGCGGCGTCACCGTGATGCTGCTCGGCCTGCCCACCGTGCTGGCGTGGATAGGCCAGGCCTGACACCGCTGCGCACCATCGGCCTGACCGGGGGCATCGGCAGCGGCAAGAGCACCGTGGCCCAGATTCTCGTGTCGCTCGGGGCCGTGCTGGTGGACACCGATGCCATCGCCCGCGCGCTCACGCAGCCCGGCGGGGCTGCCATGCCTGCCATCGCCGAGAGCTTCGGGCCTGCAGCGCTCACGGCCGAAGGCGCGCTCGACCGCGAGCAGATGCGCCGCTGGGCCTTCGGCGACCATGCCGTGAAGCGTCGGCTCGAAGCCCTGCTGCACCCCTTGATCGGCCAGGAAGCCCAGCGCCAAGCGGTTGCCGCGGGTGCCCGGCCGGTGGTCTTCGATGTGCCGCTGCTCACCGAATCGAGCCACTGGCGCGGCCGGGTGCAGCGGGTGCTGGTGGTGGATTGCACGGCAGACACGCAGGTGGCGCGCGTGGCGCAGCGCCCGGGCTGGGACGAAGCGGCGGCGCGCCGCGTGATCGCGCAGCAGGCCTCGCGCCAAGCCCGGCGTGGCATTGCCGATGCCGTCATCTTCAACGAGGGCATCGATCTGGCGGCCCTGCGTGCGGAGGTGGCCGCGGTCTGGGAGGCCTGGGGGTCCGGCAGCGCCTGAAGCCACCTCGAAACAGCGGCCCTCCGCACGGTCGACAAGGCAAGGCCTGTGGAACAATCCACGCGCCGCCGCCTCCCACACGCACTGCTGCCCGCCCCGAGCCCGCCTTGGTCCTGTACGAGTACCCGTTCAACGAAGGCATACGCACGATGCTGCGGCTCGAACACCTGTTCGACCGCCTCGGCCAACTGGTGGCGCGCGACGCCGCGGTCGACCACCATTTCGCGCTGGCCACCATCTTCGAGATCATGGACGTCGCCTCGCGCGCCGATCTCAAGAGCGACGTGCTCAAGGAAATGGACCGGCACCGCGCGCAGCTGCAAGGCTTCCGCGGCCATCCGGGCATCAGCGAGGCGGCCCTGGACGGCGTCATCGGCCGCATCGAGCACGCCTACAACGGGCTCAACCAGCTGCAAGGCAAGGCCGGGCAGACACTGGCCGCCAACGACTGGCTGATGAGCGTGCGCAGCCGCATCAACATCCCGGGCGGCACCTGTGAATTCGATCTGCCGGCCTACTACGCTTGGCAGCAGCTCAGCCCCGAGCGCCGCCGCACCGACCTGCAGGGTTGGATGACGACCCTCACACCGCTGGCCGAGGCCCTGCAGGTGCTGCTCGGGCTGCTGCGCGACAGCGGCACCCCGCAGCGCATGGTGGCCCCGGCAGGGCAGTACCAGCAGAGCCTGCCGCAGGGCAAGACCTACCAGCTGCTGCGCGTGCGCATCCCGCCCGACACTGGGCTCGTGCCCGAGATCAGCGGCCACCGCCTGATGGTCTCGATCCGCTTCATGCGGCCCGACGCCGAAGGGCGGCTGCGCTCCTGCGGTGAAGACACGGCCTTCGAACTCAGCCTGTGCCTTTGAGGGCGCGCGCACCGATGGACCGGCCTGCCCTGCGCACTGTTGCCTGCCCCAGTTGCAAGGGGCCTTCGGTGTTTGCCGAGAGCAACCGCTGGCGGCCTTTCTGCAGCGAACGTTGCCGCAGCGTGGACCTGGGCGCCTGGGCCAGCGAACGCTTTCGGGTGCCCGCCGAAACGCCGCCGGGCGACGACGACCAGGTCCCGCCAACGCACTGAGCCGCGCGGCCACGCGCCGCGCAGGCGCTGCGATCAAGGCGCCGGCGTTGGGCTGACGGTGGACAGGCTGCGCAAGAAGGCCAGCAGGTCATCTGCTTGCTGTGGGCTTAGGCGCAAAGGGCGCAGGATGCGCTCACCATCGGTGTGCAGCCGCTCCTCGTTGAGTTCGCTGTAATGCCGCACCACCTCGGGCAGCGTGCGCAGGCTGCCGTTGTGCATGTAGGGCGCCGTGTGCACCAATTGGCGCAGCCCGGGCACGCGGAACTCGCCGAAGTTGCGGTGCTGCTGCACCACATGGCGCGTGGCCACCGCCTGCGGATCGGCACCTCCGGCATCGTTGTGCGGCCCCAGCCGGTTCCAGGGGCTGGCCAGCAGGCGCTGCAGGCCGCCATGCCGGCCGCTGTCCACACCCCCGGGCACGAAGAACGGCACACCGACATCGGCGAACTCGCCATTCGTGAAGCCAGGCCCGGCATGGCACACGGTGCAGCGTCCCTCGCCGATGAAGAGACGCAGGCCGCGCTGCGCTGCCAGCGGATAGCGTGCAGCGCTGCGGCGGTCCTCGCGCGCCATGGCATCGCGGAAATCGTCGAAAGGCGTGCGTGGCGACGCGAGGGTGGCCTGGTAGGCCGCCAAGGCCTTGCCCAGATCCACCGGCAACTGTGCAGGGTCGGCCGGCAACGGCCGCCCGAAGGCCTGCCTGTACCCGCGCTCCAGCGCGGGGCGGGCCCGCAGGCGTTCGGCCAGGTGAAGCGGATCGGCGGCCATCTCCCCGGCCGCGAGCAGCGGGGTGATGCTGGCCGACCACAGGCTGTCGTGCGCGCCATCCCAGCCCAGCCAGCGCTGCCCTGCGGCATCGAAGAGGCTGGGCGTGTTGCGCGGTCTTTCGCCGGCGGGCAGCGCCACGGCGCGGCCGTCCTGGAAAGCGCGGGCCGGGATGTGGCAGCTGGCGCAGGACAGGTCGCCCTTGGCCGACAAAGCCGCCTCGAAGAAAAGCTGCCGGCCGAAGGCCACGGCCGCGGCCTGCCCCACGAGCCGGTTGGAGGCATCGCGTTGGCGCGGCGGCGGCCACGGGCCGTGCGCCTGGATCTGCTGCAACTCCGCCGGCGTGAAAGGCAAGAGCCCGGCCTTGGGCTCGGCAGACCGGGCCTGCAGCGCGGCGACCAAGGCCAGCAGCAGCACCAGCCAGCGCCCTGCCCGCCCAAGGCCGACGGGGCCACCCCGGCTCATCGCAGCTCGACCGCCTGGCGCAAGCTCTGACGGACCCCGGCCACCTCCAGGTCGAAACGCAACTCCCAGGCGCCCGCCATGTGCCAGAGCATGCCGTCCACGCGCCAGCGGCCGTCACCCAGCGGGTGCAGGCTGGGGCGGTAGTTCATGCCGTGGCGGTGCGCAGGCATGGTGGCGTCGACGGCTTTCAGCGTTGCGCTCGCGGGGCACAGCCGCACCGCCAGCACGAAGGGCTGGCCGTTGCGGACTGGCAAGGGCTGGGCCTGCCAGGCCAACTGCACGCCGGCGGCCGAAAGCCGCTGCCCGTCGCCCTCCTGCAGCGTGCAGGCTGTCGCGCAGGGCAGGCCGGCGGCAGCCAGCGCACCAGCAACAGCGGCACGCTGCCAGCAGCCGCAGCGGCGGCTCACGGCCGCGCCCCGGCCAGCATCGAGGTGAACAAGGCTTCGCCGTTGCGCCAGGCGATGCGCTCGGCCACGTCCACGGGCAAATCGGCCAGCCACTCGCGCGTCCAGCGCGCATGCTCGCCCACGTAGTGCCAGCGCTCGGGCGTGAAGGTGTCGGTGCCGACCAGGAAACGATCGGGAAAGGCGAGGAAGACCGCCCGCCAAGCCGGGTCGACCTTGCCCCCGCTGGCGTGGTCGCTGCGGAAGGCGAGGTCGCACCACAGGTTCTTGTGCTTGCGCAGCATCTCGGCCACCTTCTCCGGGGCATCGAAGCCGGCATGCGCCCACAGGATGCGCGCTTGCGGGTCTTGCGCGAACTGGCGGTCGATGGCTTCGGCATCCGAATGCGAATGCAGGAAGAGCCGGTGCTCGCGCGCCAGTTGCACCACGCGCCGCATCACGGGCAGGTCGGCATCGGCGCCATAGACGTGGTACTCGCCGATGGCCACATACCGGTAGCGCTGCAGGCGCGACACCAGGTGCGGCACGATGCTTTCGTCGCGCACCCAGGTGCCGATCTCGCCGCGCGTCCGGTAGGGCCGCAGCGAGGGCAACACGAGATCGGGAGCCGCCGCATACAGCTTCTGCGTGCCCTCGTCGCAGCTGCTGCTGACCATCGCCCGCTTCAGGCCGGCCTGGCGCAGCAGGGCGATCGCCTGGGCCGGCGGCAGGGGCTCCCAGGCGTCATGGCTGTAGTGCAGGTGGGCGTCGAAGATGGGCAGCGGCGGCTGGGCAGCGGCCGGCGTCTGCGCGTGCGGCGTCGACAGCGCAAGCAGCCCGAGGGCCGCGAGCACCGAGGCCACGACGAAGCGTCTGACATGCCCAGATGGCGGCGCGGGCTGGGCAACAGCGTCGGTGCAAGGCATGCAAGGCTCCTCCGGCCATGAGCAGCAGGCCGTGCCTGCAATGGTGCAGCATCCGGTCGCAGCGCGCGCATGATGCGCGCCTGTGCAAGGCCGGGCGCAAGCGCACGGCTTGCGCACCCACCCTGCAGGCAGCCTGATCATGCTCATCTTCCGCCAGCTCTACGACGCGACCTCGTCCACTTACACGTACTTGCTGGCCGACGACGGGCAGGCCGTGCTCATCGACCCGGTGTTCGAGCAGGCGCGGCGCGATGCCGCCCTGCTGCGCGAACTCGACCTGCGGCTGCTGTACACGCTGGACACCCACGTACACGCCGATCACATCACCGGCGCCTGGCTGCTGCAGTGCCGCCTGGGCAGCCACATCGCCTTGTCGGCAGCCTCGGGTGCGCAAGGCGCCGACCGGCTGCTGCAGCACGGCGACCGCGTCAGTTTCGGCAGCCGCCACCTGGAGGTGCGCGCCACGCCGGGCCACACCGACGGCTGCGTGAGCTACGTGCTGGACGATCAGCAGATGGCCTTCACGGGCGACACACTGCTGATCCGCGGCTGCGGCCGCACCGATTTCCAGCAGGGCAGTGCCGAGCGCCTGTACCGCTCGGTGCACGGGCAACTGTTCACCCTGCCAGCGGGCTGCCTGCTCTACCCCGGGCACGACTACCGCGGCATCACGGCCAGCAGCGTGGCCGAAGAGCGCCGCCACAACCCGCGCCTGGGCGGCGAGGCCGACCTCGGCGACTTCACGGGCTACATGCAGCACCTGGGCCTGCCGCATCCCAAGCTCATCGATCATGCCGTGCCGGCCAACCTGCGCTGCGGCCGTCCGGCCGACGGTGCGGCGCCACCGGCCGAGCCGGACTGGGCGCCGCTGGCCTACACCTTTGCCGGCCTCTGGGAGATCGAGCCCGATGCGCTGGCGGAGTGCGCCGACCGCGTGCAGATCGTCGATGTGCGCGAGCCTTCGGAACGCAACGACGCGCTGGGCCACATTCCCAGTTCGGTCGCCCTGCCCTTGGCCGACCTGAGCACGCGCCACGCCGAACTGGCCACCGACCGGCCCATCGTCACGGTCTGCCGCTCGGGTACGCGTTCGGCCCAGGCCTGCCTGCTGCTGCAACGCGCCGGCCACACGCAGGTGGCCAACCTCGCCGGCGGCATGCTGCGCTGGCGCACGCAAGGGCACGCGGTCGACGGCGAAACCGCCTGAGGCGGCACTGCGCCGCATGGCGCACGGGCTGACCCCAGCCCTTGAACTGTCACAGCCCGCCCCTATAATCCTTCCGCTAGCACTCACTGAGCTTGAGTGCTAACGATCGAGGAGGCGCCTCGCGCCCACCGATCCCCGCATGTCAGCGAGCGCTGACTTTGTCAACGCACCGCAAAGTGCTTATCCGTACCCTGAAGGAGATGCTATGAAACTTCGTCCGTTGCACGATCGCGTGATCGTCAAGCGCCTGGAACAAGAGACCAAGACCGCTTCCGGCATCGTCATCCCCGACAACGCCGCCGAAAAGCCCGACCAGGGTGAAGTGCTGGCCGTCGGCCCGGGCAAGCGCAACGACAAGGGTGACTTCATCGCCCTGAACTGCAAGGTCGGCGACCGCGTCCTGTTCGGCAAGTACTCAGGCCAGACCGTCAAGGTCGACGGCGACGAGCTGCTGGTGATGCGCGAAGAAGACCTGTTCGCGGTGGTCGAGAAGTAAATCTTCTCCCACTCACCGAACCCCCTACTGAACTGAATCGGAGATACACACATGGCAGCAAAAGACGTCATCTTTGGCGCTGACGCCCGTCACCGCATGGTCGAAGGCGTGAACATCCTGGCCAACGCGGTCAAGGTCACCCTGGGCCCCAAGGGCCGCAACGTCGTGCTCGAGCGCAGCTTCGGCGCCCCCACCGTCACCAAGGACGGTGTCTCGGTGGCCAAGGAAATCGAGCTGAAGGACAAGCTCCAGAACATGGGCGCGCAGATGGTCAAGGAAGTCGCTTCCAAG
This sequence comes from Rubrivivax sp., assembly GCA_051861265.1. Lineage (GTDB taxonomy): Bacteria > Pseudomonadota > Gammaproteobacteria > Burkholderiales > Burkholderiaceae_C > Rubrivivax. Next base: position 111,334 of record JBHYDA010000004.1, on the reverse strand, counting down.
ACCAGCGACAACGCCGGTGACGGCACCACCACCGCCACCGTGCTGGCCCAGAGCATCATCCGCGAAGGCATGAAGTTCGTAGCCGCCGGCATGAACCCCATGGACCTGAAGCGCGGCATCGACAAGGCCGTCCTGGCCCTGGTCGAAGAGCTGAAGAAGGCCAGCAAGGCCACCACGACGAGCAAGGAAATCAGCCAGGTCGGCTCGATCTCCGCCAACTCGGACGAGTCCATCGGCGAGATCATCGCCAAGGCCATGGACAAGGTCGGCAAGGAAGGCGTCATCACCGTCGAAGACGGCAAGAGCCTGGACAACGAACTCGACATCGTCGAGGGCATGCAGTTCGACCGCGGCTACCTGTCGCCCTACTTCATCAACAACCCCGAGAAGCAGAGCGCCACGCTAGACAACCCCTTCGTGCTGCTCTACGACAAGAAGATCAGCAACATCCGCGATCTGCTGCCCGTGCTGGAGCAGGTGGCCAAGAGCGGCCGTCCGCTGCTGATCATTGCCGAGGAAGTTGACGGCGAGGCCCTGGCCACGCTGGTGGTCAACACCATCCGCGGCATCCTGAAGGTCGTGGCCGTCAAGGCGCCTGGCTTCGGCGACCGCCGCAAGGCCATGCTGGAAGACATCGCCATCCTGACGGGCGGCAAGGTCATCGCCGAAGAAGTGGGCCTGACGCTCGAGAAGGCCACGCTGGCCGACCTGGGCCAAGCCAAGCGCGTCGAAGTGGCCAAGGAAAACACCACCATCATCGACGGCGCCGGCGCTGCCGCTGACATCGAAGCCCGCGTCAAGATGATCCGCGTGCAAATCGAGGAAGCCACCAGCGACTACGACCGCGAGAAGCTGCAAGAGCGCGTGGCCAAGCTGGCCGGCGGCGTGGCCGTCATCAAGGTCGGTGCTGCCACCGAAGTCGAGATGAAGGAAAAGAAGGCCCGCGTGGAAGACGCCCTGCACGCCACGCGCGCTGCGGTGGAAGAAGGCATCGTCGCCGGTGGCGGCGTGGCCCTGCTGCGCGCCCGCCAGGCCGCCGGCACCATCAAGGGTGACAACCCCGACCAGGAAGCCGGCATCAAGATCGTGCTGCGCGCCATCGAGCAGCCGCTGCGCGAGATCGTCGGCAATGCCGGCGACGAGCCTAGCGTCGTGATCAACAAGGTCCTGGAAGGCAAGGGCAACTACGGCTACAACGCCGCGAACGCCACCTACGGCGACATGATCGAGATGGGCATCCTGGACCCGACCAAGGTCACCCGCACCGCGCTGCAGAACGCCGCCTCCGTGGCCGGCCTGATGCTGACGACCGAGTGCATGGTCGCCGAAGCGCCGAAGGAAGAGTCGGCCGGCGGCATGCCCGGTGGCATGGGCGGCATGGGTGGCATGGGCGGCATGGACATGTAAGCCGCTGGAGGCCGCGAACCCGCACTGGCGGGCTTGCGGCTTCTGCCCCGGGCGCACAGCCCGAAAAGAAGGCCTGCAGTGTTTCTGCAGGCCTTTTTTCGTTGATGGCCTGGAATAGCTGACCGGATAATGACACGCATGGTTCAACGGCCACTCTCGCCCGCGATGCGCCGGTTCGTCGATGACGAACTGCTGCGTGCGCCATTGCTGTTCGACCAGTTGCTCGACGGCACCTTGGACAATGCCCGCAAGAGCCTGCCGACCATGGCACCGCTGCAGCGCGCCACCGCCGGTGAGCTGATGCAGGCCATGCTCTCCCAGCGCCGCCGCCTGGGCGACTACTTCATGCGCTCGCTGCAGGATCAGGTTGACGCCGAGCTGCAAAACAAGCAGCAAGCCGGCGCCGCATCTGGCACCGCACCCCGCCGTCTTTCCTTGGCGTTGGTGGACGAAGAAGTCGTGGCAATGGATGTCGAGCTCTCGCACATCATCGAAGCCATCAAGAGCACCGCCGAATACGAGCTCCGCGAGTTGCAGACCTACATCTCGGCGCTGGTGGGTGACATGGATGTCAGCGTCGACCACAACCCGTTCCGCGCCGAGACCTATGCCCGCGCAACCTGGGCTGCAGCGCAGGCGCTGCCACTGTCGCGCGGCCACCAGCTGGCCTTCATGCGGTCTGCCGGGCCTGCGCTGTCGCAGCTGTTGCGCACGGCTTATGCGGCCTCCAGCTCGCGCCTGGAGGCGATGGGCATCGAACCTGCCGCGCACCGCACGGTGATCCTGCCTTCGGGCGCCCGGCGCGGCTCGCGCAGCAACGAGGTGACGTTCAGCCCCGATCTGCACAGCATCCGCGACACGATGCCGGGCCCGATCGACGCGCCCTTGAGCTACGACGGCCAGGCGCGCACCCAGGCGGGGCCGGCTGCCTCCACGCCAGCCTTCAGGCCGGCAGGCGCCAGCCAGGGCCGAACATCGGGCGAGCAGCGCGAACACTGGACAGAGATCGCGCGCACCACCACCAACCGTGTGGACCGCCAGTCGATCGAACTCGTCAGCCGCCTCTTCGACGCCATGCTCACCGACGAGCGCGTGCCCGAAGACGTGCGCATGGTCATCTCGCGTCTGCACGGCCCGGCCATGCGGCTGGCGCTGCGCGACAGCGGCATGCTCGACCGGGACAAGCACCCCTTGTGGCGCTTCATCAACCGGATGGTCTTCGAGTGCGAGATGGCGCCCGACCCCGGCGACCCGGAACGCCGTCAGTTGCTGAAGACGGCGCTGGGCACCGCCGAGCAGCTGGTGGCAGAGCCCGAACAGAACAACGCCCTTTACCGCTGGGCGCTGGATCGCTTCGAGAGCTTCCTGCACAAGCGCCTGACGCGCCGCCTGGCGGCTGCGGCCAGCCAGATCGGTGCCCTGCAGAAGCTCGAGGACAAGCTGCTGTCCGGACGCAGCGACGCCCCCAGCTCCTTCCACGGCATGCTCGATGTGCAGGCGCTGGACACCGTGCCCGCCGACCTGATGGAGCACAGCGCTCCGATCTCGCGCGCCGAAACTCCCACGGACGCCTGGCTCGACAGCCTGCGGCCCGGTGACTGGGTGCGCATGTTCCTGCAGGGCCGCTGGGTGCAGGCCCGGCTCTTGTGGCCGGGCGAACGGGGCGAGGTCTTCCTGTTCGGCGATGGCGCGTCCGACGCCACCTGGGCTGTGCGGCGCGGCGCCTTGCTCGCCATGCATGCGGCGCGCCTGGCCAAGTCGCTGAAAGAGCGCTCCATCGTGGGCAGCGCCGCCGCCCGCGTGCAGGAGCAGATGGCCTCTGCCGCAGCCTGAGCGGGCGCACCGCTCGGCCCGGCACGGGCTCAGATCAGACCCGCGATCACCTCGGCCACACGGCCGGGCCGCTCGTGCACCAGCCAATGCGTCGCCCCCGGCTCGCGCAGCACGCGCAGCTGCGGCACCCATGACGCGAGCCCCTCCAGCAAGCCCGGCCGCAAGGCCACGTCACCCTCGCCCCACAGCACCGTGGTCGGCACCGACACCGTGACCACGCTGTCCGGCAGCACCAGGGTGTGCAAGGCGTCGTCGGGCCCGACGGCCGGGCGCAGCGGCGACGCGCGGTAGTAGTTCAACGCGCCTTCCAGGCCACGGCCGCCGTTGTGCCAGGCCTGGCGGTAGCGGTCACGCACGTCCGGGGTGAGCCACGCAGCGTCGCCGAAGAAAGGCCACAGGCGAGCGAAATCGCGCTCCGCGAGCAGGCGGCCGGCATCGGGCCGGCACAAGAAGTTCATGTAGGCGCTGGCCGCCTGTTGATCGGTGTTGTGACGCAGTTCGCGCAGGAAGGTCGCAGGATGCGGCGAGTTGATGATGAGCAGGCGCTTCATCAACCCCGGGTAGGCTGCAGCCAGATTCCAGGCCAGTGCACCGCCCCAGTCGTGCGCCACCAGCAGATCCAGCGGTCCGCCCGTGGCTTCGATGGCGGCCACAAGGTCAGCGACCAGGGGCCGCGCCTTGTAAGCCGCCACCTCCGCAGGCGCCGAAGAACCTTCGAAGCCCCGCAGGTTGGGTGCAAGACAGTCCGCACGGTCGGCCAGCAAGGCCATCACTTCATCCCACACGAAGGCCGCTTCGGGAAACCCGTGCAAGAGCATCACCCGCGGCGCACCGGGCCGGCCGTCTGCGCGGCAGGCCAGCGTGATGCCGTGGGGCAGTGCGAGATCGAAGCAGCGCGTCATGCGTCGTCGGGGGTCGGGGTCGGTGCAGGCACGGGGGCAGGCTCGGCACCGTCGTCTTCACTCTCGCCCTCGGCGGGCGCCGGCGCATGCACCCAGGCGTACAGCGTCTCCGCCACGTCTTCCAGCCCTTGGCGCGAAAGCGCCGAGAACAGCGTCACGCCAATGTCGCTGCTTTCGGTAGAGATCGCACCGAGTTCGTCCTGTGCCTTGCGCAGCGCGAGCTGGCCCTCGCTGCGGTTGAGCTTGTCGGCCTTGGTCAGCAGCGCCAGCAGGCGCACTTCGCCGTTGGCCAGGCGCGGCGCCATCAAGGCCAGCAGCCGCTTGTCGAGGTCCGTAAACCCCAGGCGCGAGTCGACCATCAGCACCACGCCGTGCAGCGGCCGGCGCAGCTGCAGGTAGTCGGCCATCACCTCCTGCCAGCGCAGCTTGGCCGAGCGCTCCACCGCGGCGTAGCCGTAGCCCGGCAGGTCGGCGAACAGCGCGTCGGCGGCGTCCTTCGGGCCCACCTCGAAGAGGTTGATGTGCTGGGTGCGGCCCGGGGTGCGCGAGGCAAAAGCCAGGCGCTTTTGCTGCGCCAGCCGGTTGATGGCGGTGGACTTGCCGGCGTTGCTGCGGCCCACGAAGGCGATCTCGGGCGTCTCACTCGCCGGCAGCTGTGAGAGCTGGCTGGCCGTGGTGAGAAAGCGCGCGCTGTGGGTCCAGGCCAGGGCCTGCCGGGCGGAATCGGCAGGGGTGGCGGGGCGGCCGGGAAGCCCGTGAAAGCTGTTTGTCATGGGGCATTGTAAAATTCATGGCTTTGGTTCCCGCGCGCTTCTCAAACAAGCCACCTGCGCACCCCCTTTGAAGGCACCTGCATGATGTCGCGAATGAAGTCGCTGGCCGTGTCGACCCTGTCGGCTGCCACCCTGGCCCTGCTGTCTGGCGCGGCCTTCGCCGCTGCCCCCGCACCGGCGTTCAAGCCCGACCTGGCCAAGGGCCAGCAGCTCGCGGCCTCGTGCGGCGCCTGCCACACCAGCGATGGTTCGCGCGGCACGCCGGCCAACCCCATCCTGGCCGGGCAACACCCCGAGTACCTCGTCAAGCAGCTCGTCGAGTTCAAGAGCGGCAAGCGCAAGAACGCCATCATGGCGGGCATGGCGGCCGGGCTGTCCGAAGAGGACATGAAGCACATCGCGGCCTACTACGCCTCGAAGAAGGCCAAGCCTGGCGCTGCTCGCGACCCCAAGACCGTGGCCCTGGGCGAGCAGATCCACCGCGGCGGCATCATGGCCAAGGGCGTGCCCGCCTGCGCCGGCTGCCACAGCCCGAACGGCGCTGGCATCCCGGCGCAGTACCCCCGTCTGCAGGGCCAGCACGCCGAGTACACCGAAGCCCAGCTGCTGGCTTTCCGCTCGGGCGCCCGTGGCAACAGCGCGCAGATGATGGCCATCGCCGCCAAGATGAGCGACGCCGAGATCAAGGCCGTGGCCGACTACCTCGCCGGCCTGCGCTGACCCTCGCAAGAGAGCACCCCCAACGGGCCGGTCTTTACCGGCCCGTTTTCATTGCAGCAGCTGGGGCGATGTAAGGTGCGGCCGTCACGCACGACCCACCTGCGCACCCCGGAGCTGACATGCATTTCCTGAAGGACCAAGGTTTCCAGCACCCCATAGCGTCGGAGATCACGCCGCGCAGCGTCTACCAGCAGCGGCGCCAGCTGCTGCAAGGCCTGGCCGCGGCCGGCGCGCTGGGCGCCTGGCCCGCGCTGAACCTGGCGCAGGCCCAGACCGCACGGCCCGGCAAACTGGCCCCCCTGCCTGGCGCACGCAGCGCGGTGGCGGGCGCGATGGCACTGGACAAGCTCACGCCCTACAAGGACGTGAGCAGCTACAACAACTTCTACGAGTTCGGCACCGACAAGTCCGACCCCGCCAAGTACGCTGGCACGCTCAAGCCCCGCCCGTGGACCGTGGCCGTGGAAGGCGAGGTGAAGAAGCCCGGCAACTACGACCTCGACACCCTGCTCAAGCTCGCCCCCATGGAAGAGCGCATCTACCGCTTGCGCTGCGTGGAGGGCTGGTCGATGGTGGTGCCCTGGGTGGGCTGGTCGCTGGCAGAACTGATCAGAAGAGTGGAGCCCACGGGCAACGCCAAGTTCGTGCAGTTCATCACCCTGGCCGACCGCGCGCAGATGCCGGGCCTGAGCCAGGCCGTGCTCGACTGGCCCTACGTGGAAGGCCTGCGCACGGACGAAGCCATGCACCCGCTCACGCTGCTGGCCTTCGGCCTGTACGGCGAGGTGCTGCCCAACCAGAACGGCGCGCCCGTGCGCCTGGTGGTGCCCTGGAAGTACGGCTTCAAGAGCGGCAAGAGCATCGTCAAGATCCGCTTCGTCGAGAAGCAGCCGCGCACCAGTTGGGAAGCCGCCATCCCCAGCGAGTACGGCTTCTTCTCCAACGTGAACCCCAAGGTCGACCACCCGCGCTGGAGCCAGGCCACCGAGCGCCGCCTCGGCGAAGACGGCCTCTTCGCGAAGAAGCGCCCCACGCTGATGTTCAACGGCTACGAGCCGCAGGTGGGCCAGCTCTACGCCGGCATGGACCTGAAGAAGTTCTACTGACGTGAACCGCCTGTTGATGAAGCCGGCGGCCAAGCCGCTGGTCTTCATGCTGGCGCTCGTGCCGCTGGGTCTGTTGGTCTGGGGCATCTTTGCCGACACCCTGGGAGCCAACCCTGCCGAGACGCTGATCCGCAGCACCGGCGACTGGACGCTGCGCCTGCTGTGCCTGACGCTGGCCGTGACGCCGCTGCGCCAGTGGACGGGCTGGCACGCGCTGGCGCGGCTGCGGCGCATGCTGGGGCTCTTCACCTTCTTCTACGGGGTGCTGCACTTCCTGGCCTTCGCCTGGCTGGACATGGGGCTGGATCTGGGCGCCATCGTTGCCGACATCGCCAAGCGGCCCTTCATCCTGGTGGGCAGCGCCGCGCTGCTGCTGATGTTGCCGTTGGCGCTGACCTCCTTCAACCGCGCCATCAAGGCCTTGGGCGCCGCCCGCTGGCAGGCACTGCACAAGGCCGTCTATGCCGTGGCGGTGCTCGCGGTGCTGCATTTCCTGTGGATGCGCAGCGGCAAGAACGATCTGGCCGAAGTGGGCGTCTACGCCGCGGTGCTCGGCACGCTGCTGGGCTGGCGCGCTTGGCGGCGCTGGGGCCCGGCCGCGCGGCCAGCCGCCTGAGTGGAGGCCGGCCCCCATGTCTGCGGGGGCGCCCGCCGTCCCCCGGGCAGCAGGCGGGGGCTATGCTGGCCAGCCTGCGGCCGTTGAGTGCCGCCTGAGAAAGACGGCCATGTTTCCTTCGATCCGTTTGCCCCTTGCCGCCTTCGGGCTGGCCCTCGTGGCCACCTCGGCCCAGGCCGAAACGATCACCTTCAATGACCTGGTGGCCGGTGCCACCCTGTCGACGCAGTATGCGAGCCTGGGCGTCACGTTTTCGCCCAATGCCTTCAGCGGGCCGGGTACCTCGGGCAGCGGCGAGCCCTGGGCCACCAACACGCACATGCTGATCGCCGACAGCAACGGCCCCGACGTCGGCGGCCTGGGCACGCCGGAGCTGGTCAGCGGCATGGTGCTGCGCAGCTACAGTGGCTGGCTCACCGAGGATGGCGATGCAAGCTTCACCGTCAGCTTCAGCACGCCCATCACCTCGTTCAGCGCCGACTTCGGCGGGGTCACCGAGTTCGCCGATGTCACGATCTGGGCCTACAACGGCGGCACCTTGCTCGGCTCGGTCTCGGGCACTGCCACAGGCCAGTTCACCTTGAGCTTCTCGGCCAGCAGCATCACCAGCGTGGCGGTGCGGCCGGGCAACTACCTCGACTACGTGGCCGTCGACAACATCACCTTTGCACCGGTGCCTGAACCCGTCACCTACGCCACCATGGCCCTGGGCCTGGCCGGCCTGCTGGCCTGGCGGCGGCGTCAGGGCCGTTGAAGCGGCCGCACAGCCTCTGAAAACGCCGCCCTCGGGCGGCGTTTCTCGTTCAGGCGCCAGCCTTCAAGCTGCGCGGCTGAGCACCGGGGCCAGCGCCCGCCCCGTGTGTGAGCCGCTGGCCACCACGGCCTCGGGCGCGCCGGCCACCACCACGCGGCCGCCGCCGGTGCCGCCTTCGGGGCCGAGGTCCACCACCCAGTCGGCTTCGGCGATGACGTCGAGGTCGTGCTCGATCACCACCACGCTGTGGCCGCCTTCCACCAGGCGGTGCAGCACACGGATCAGGCGCTCCACGTCGGCCATGTGGAGGCCCACGGTGGGCTCGTCCAGCACGTACAGCGTCTTCGGCGGCTTCTGACCGCGGCGCGTGACGTCGTCGCGCACCTTGCTGAGCTCGGTGACCAGCTTGATGCGCTGCGCCTCGCCGCCGCTGAGCGTGGGGCTGGGCTGGCCCAGCGTGAGGTAGCCCAAGCCCACGTCCTTCAGCAACTGCAGCGGGTGCGCGATGGACGGCATGCTGGCGAAGAACACGACGGCCTCGTCCACCTCCATCTGCAGCACGTCGCCGATGCTTTTGCCCCGCCAGCTGACGGCCAGCGTCTCCGGGTTGAAACGCGCGCCGTGGCAAACGTCGCACGGCACCTTCACATCGGGCAGGAAGCTCATCTCGATGGTCTTCATACCCTGCCCTTCACAGCCCGGGCAGCGCCCGTCGCCGGTGTTGAAGGAGAAGCGCGCCGTGCCGTAGCCTCGCGCGCGGGCCTCCAGCGTCTCGGTGAAGAGCTTGCGGATGGCGTCCCAGAAGCCGATGTAAGTGGCCGGGCAACTGCGCGGGGTCTTGCCGATGGGTGTCTGGTCGACCTCCAGCACGCGGTCGATGTGCTGGAAGCCTTCCAGCGTCTCGCAGCCGGCCCACTTGCGGTTGCCTGTCAGCGCACTTTGTACGTTCGCCAGCAGCACGTCACGCGCCAGCGTGCTCTTGCCGCTGCCACTGACGCCGGTGATGGCCACCAGACGCCCCAGCGGCACGCGCAAGTCCACGCGCTGCAGGTTGTGCAGCGTGGCGCCGCGCAGCATCAGCGCCGGGGCGTCCCAGTCGATGGCGCGGCGCGCCACCAGCGGGTGCTGCAGCGGGCGTGCGAGCAGCCGGCCGGTGACCGAATCGGGCTGTGCAGCCAGGTCGGCCGCCGTGCCCTGGGCCACCAGATGGCCGCCGCGTTTGCCGGCGCCGGGGCCGATGTCGATGATGTGCTCCGCGCGGCGGATGGTGTCTTCGTCGTGCTCCACCACCACCAGCGTGTTGCCGGCGCTGCCCAGCTTGGCCAGCGCGTTGAGCAGGATGCCGTTGTCGCGCGGGTGCAGGCCGATGGTGGGCTCGTCCAGCACGTAGCACACGCCCTGCAGGTTGCTGCCCAGTTGCGCCGCCAGGCGGATGCGCTGCGCCTCGCCACCAGACAAGGTCGGCGCGGCGCGGTCCAGCGTGAGGTAGCCCAGGCCCACGTCTTCCAGGAAGACGAGGCGGCTCTTGATCTCGCTGACCACGTCGCGCGCGATGTCGGCGTCGCGGCCGGTGAGCTGCAGGGTCTCGATCCAGGCGCGGGTCTCGTGCACCGAGAGGCGCGCGATGTCGCTGATGGCGCGTTCCTCAAAGGTCACGCCGCGCGAGGCCTTGTTCAAACGCGCGCCGCCGCAATCGCCGCAGGGCTCGTCGACCACACCTTCGACCTCGGGCTCCTCGCTCGGGAAGCTCTGCTCGCGGCCCTTGTTGTCGTCGTCGCGGACCGAATCGTCGTAGGCCTTGCGTTGCTCGCGCGTGAGCTTCAAGCCCGTGCCCACGCAGCCGGTGCACCAGCCGTGTTTGCTGTTGTAGCTGAACATGCGCGGGTCCAGCTCCGGGTAGCTGGTGCCGCACACCGGGCAGGCGCGCTTGGTGCTGAAGACCTTCACGGTGCCGATGCCACGCCCCTGCGCGCCGCCTTCGACCATGCTGTCGTCCAGACCGTTCAGCGGGTGCAGCAGGTGCAGGACGCCCTTGCCCAGCTCCAGCGCCTTGCTCAGCAATTCGCGGAGTTCGCCTTCGTTTTCCGGCGTGACGATGAGGTCGCCCACCGGCAGTTCGATGGTGTGTTCCTTGAAACGGTCGATGCGCGGGAAGGGGCTCAGGCTCAGGAACTCGCCGTCCACACGCAGGTGGCTGTGGCCGCGCGCCCTGGCCCACTTGGCGAGATCGGTGTAGACGCCCTTGCGGTTGACCACCAGCGGCGCCAGCAGGCCCACGTGTTCGCCCTTGTGATCACGCAGCAGCTGCGCCGCGATGCTCTCGGCGCTTTGCGCCTTCACGGGCGCGCCGTCGTGCACGCAATGCTGCAGGCCCAGCTTCACCCACAGCAGGCGCAGGAAGTGCCACACCTCGGTGGTGGTGGCCACCGTGCTCCTGCGGCCCCCACGCGAGAGGCGCTGCTCGATGGCCACCGTGGGCGGGATGCCGTAGACCGCATCCACCTCGGGCCGGCCCGCCGGCTGCACGATGCTGCGCGCGTAGGCGTTCAGGCTTTCGAGGTAACGCCGCTGCCCTTCGTTGAAGAGGATGTCGAAGGCCAGCGTGCTCTTGCCGGAACCACTCACGCCGGTGATGACGTTGAACTTGCCGCGCGGGATCTCCACGCTCAGGCTCTTCAGGTTGTGTTCCTTGGCGTTGACGATGCGGATGCTGTCGTCGGCCGCCTGGCGGGCGCGGCGCCCCTCGCGCAGCACGGTCTGCAACGCGCGGCTTTCTTCGGCCTGCGGCGTGCCGAAGCCCAGGGCCTGCTCGTATTCGCGCAAGGCCAGCGCGGTGTGCGACGTGGGGTGCAACTTCACGTCGTCGGGCGTGCCTTCACAGACAAGCTCACCGCCGGCCTCGCCGCCTTCGGGGCCGAGGTCGACGATCCAGTCGGCGGCGCGGATGACGTCGAGGTTGTGCTCGATGACCAGCAGCGAGTGGCCTGCGTCCTGCAGCTTGCGCAAAGCGCGCATCAGCTTGGCGATGTCGTCGAAGTGCAGGCCGGTGGTGGGCTCGTCGAAGAGGAACAGCGTGCCCTTCTTCGCCAGGCGTGAACTCGCATAGCTGCTGGCCGAAGCCGCCGCTTCGGCCAGGAAGCCGGCCAGCTTCAGGCGCTGCGCCTCGCCGCCGCTGAGCGTCGGCACCGGCTGACCGAGGCGTATGTAGTCCAGGCCCACATCGACGATGGGCTGCAGCCGCGCCACCACCTCGCGGTCGTTCTGGAACCAGTGCGCGGCCTCGGCCACGGTGAGGTCCAGCACGTCGGCGATGCTCAGTTGCATGGGCCCGCGTACCACCTTCACGTCGAGGATCTCGCTGCGGTAGCGGCGGCCGTCGCAATCCTGGCAGCGCAGGTAGACGTCGCTGAGGAACTGCATCTCCACGTGCTCGAAACCGCTGCCACCGCAGGTGGGGCAGCGGCCGTCGCCGGCGTTGAAGCTGAAGGTGCCGGCGGTGTAGCTGCGTTCGCGCGCCAGCGGCGCATCGGCAAAGATCTTGCGCAGTTCATCGAACGCGCCCACGTAGCTGGCCGGGTTGGAGCGCGCGGTCTTGCCGATGGGGCTTTGGTCGACGAACACCGCGTCGGCCAGCATGTCGGCACCGAGCAGGCGATCGTGCACGCCCGGGGTTTCGGTGGCCTTGCCGAAGTAGCGCGCCAGCGCGGGGTAGAGCACGTCCTGGATCAGCGTGCTCTTGCCGCTGCCCGACACGCCCGTCACGCACACCAGGCGCTGCAGCGGGAAGGCCACGCTCACGTTCTGCAGGTTGTGCTCGCGCGCGCCTTCCAGAATGAGCTTCGGCGTGGCCTCGTTCACCAGCTTGCGGAAGCCCGCGCCCACCTGCTTGCGGCCGCCGAGGTAGGCGCCCGTCAGCGTGTTGGCATCGCGCGCGGCCTCGGGCGTGCCGTCGAAAACGATCTGCCCGCCGCGTTCGCCCGGGCCGGGGCCCATGTCGATCAGGCGGTCGGCGGCCAGCATCACGGCCGGGTCGTGCTCCACCACCACCAGCGTGTTGCCGGCGTCGCGCAGGCGGTGCATGGCCTGCACGATGCGGTTCATGTCTCGCGGGTGCAGGCCGATGCTGGGCTCGTCCAGCACGAACATCGTGTTCACGAGGCTGGTGCCCAGGGCCGTGGTGAGGTTGATGCGCTGCACCTCGCCGCCGCTGAGCGTGCGGCTCTGGCGGTCGAGCGTGAGGTAGCCCAGGCCCACGTCGCACAAGTACTTCAGCCGCGTGCGCACTTCATCCAGCAGCAACTTCAGCGCGTCGTCCAGCAGCGTGCTGGGCAGCGAGAGGCCGTCGAAGAAACGGCGCAGGCGCTCGATGCTGAGCTGCATCAGGTCGTGCAGGCTCAGGCCGGGCAGTGCTTCGAGCTGATCACGCGACCACTGCGCACCCACCGGCAGGTAACGCTTGACGGCGGGCAACACCGCATCGGCACCCGCCTTGTCACCGATGCGCCAAAGCAGCGGTTCCAGCTTCAGCCGCGCCCCACCGCAGGCACCGCAGGGCGTATAGCTGCGGTACTTCGACAAGAGCACGCGGATGTGCATCTTGTAGGCCTTGCTCTCCAGGTACTCGAAGAAGCGGCGCACGCCATACCACTGCTTGTTCCAGTTGCCGGCCCAGTTCGGCGTGCCTTCCACCACCCAGTCGCGCTGGGCGGCGCTCAGCTGGCTCCAGGGTGTGTCGCGCGGGATGCCAGCCTCGCCGGCGTACTTCACCAGGTCGTCCTGGCAGTCGGCCCAGGCCGGCGTCTGCATGGGCTTGATGGCCCCGTTGCGCAGCGTCTTGCGGTGATCGGGGATGACCAGGCCCATGTCCACGCCGATCACGCGCCCGAAGCCGCGGCAGGTTTCGCAGGCGCCGTACGCGCTGTTGAAGCTGAACATCGCCGGCTGCGGGTCGGCATAACGCAGGTCGCTCTCCGGGCAGTGCAGGCCGGTGCTCCACCGCCAGAGCTGCGGCTCCCCCTCTGCAGGCTGCACATGCACCTTCAGCCGGCCACCGCCGCGTTTCAACGCCAGCTCGATGGCATCCATCGCCCGCACCTTCTCGGTACCGGCGATGCGGAAGCGGTCGGCCACCACGTCCAGGATCTTGCGCGTGCCCTCCACGCGTTCTTCCTGCACGCGCGTGAAGCCGCTGGCGGCCAGCCATTGCTCCTGCTGCTCGGACGTGGTGTCGGCGGGCAGTTCGACGGGGAAGGTCAGCACCAGCCGCGGATCACCCAGCGCTTCAGCCCGCGCGCGCAGGTCGGCGTGGATGCTCTCGGCCGAGTCGTGCCGCACGGCCAGCGCGGTCTGTTTGTCGAAGAGCTGGGCGGCGCGCGCGAAGAGCAGCTTCAGGTGGTCGTTCAGCTCGGTCATCGTGCCGACCGTCGAGCGCGACGTGCGCACCGGGTTGGTCTGGTCGATGGCGATGGCCGGCGGTACGCCGTCCACACGGTCGACCGCCGGGCGGTCCATGCGGTCGAGGAACTGGCGCGCGTAGGCGCTGAAGGTCTCCACATAGCGCCGCTGGCCCTCGGCGTACAGCGTGTCGAAGACCAGGCTGCTCTTGCCGCTGCCGCTGGGGCCGGTGACGACCGTCAGCTCGCCGGTCTGGATGTCGAGATCGAGGTTCTTGAGGTTGTGCTGGCGCGCACCGCGGATTCGAATGACACCGGACGAGGACATGGAGGCCTTCGGGCAAGGGAAGGCCGAAGATTCTAGGGACGGCCGCCCCTGCGCGTGGGGCCGGCCGAATGACCTTCCCCCGCGCTCGGCGGCCTGGCCCCTGTCACTCAGGAATCGTCATCGTCGTGCTGGTGACGGTGATGCGGTCGCCCGCCGCCGGGGTGGCCGCGATGGGCGGCACGTTGCTCGCCGCGATGGCGTTGGCCGCCCCCGGCGTACCACCGCGCGGCGTGGTGCGCACCACCTGGCTGCCGGGCAGCGCGGTGCCGTTCTTCAGGTGCGCCCACATCGCGTCCATGGCGCGGATGTAGTACAGGTGCAGCGGGATGTAGCGCGTGTCGTAGCCGGGGAAGGGCAGGAAGCTGTCGAAGTGCTGGCCGTTGGTCACTTCCACGTAGCGCAGCCGGCTGTTGGCGCCTTCCACCTGCTGATTGCGCAGCACGTAAGGGCGCGAACTGAAGTTCACCGGGATCAGCGTGTAGCTGCGGCCGTGCACGATGATGGCCGGCTTGCCGCGCAGGTTGGCGCTGGCCTGCACCTCGGCGATGCCGGCCCTCACGCGCGCGCCATTGGGGCCGGTGCCTGCCCACAGCTGGCGCAGGCAGTTGGCGCCGTCGTAAGCGAAGTCCAGCGCCGCCGTGCTGCCCGAAGTGGCCGCGGTGTGGTTCTTCGCGCCGCCCACGCTGTCGTTCCAGATGAGCTGGATCGCGCCGCTGGGCGGCACGCCGTTGCCGGTGCCGAAGATGCCGTTCAGGGCGCCCGCAGCCAAGGCTGCCGGCGAGCCGGTGGCGTCCACCGCGCCGAAGCTGAAGCCGCAGAGGTTGTCGCTGACGCGGAAGCCGCCGTAGGTGTTGGCGTAGGTCACGGCAATGGCTGGGCTGGCGAAAAGCCAGTGGCTGGCGTGCAGCAGGTTGGCATCGGGCTCCCAGCCGTAGGCCAGCAGGCGGGCCAGCGCGTCGTCGGCGCGGGCCTGCGTGGTAGCGCCCGTCACCAGGCCGGCGGTGGCCAGCGCGGCGCAGCGGTTGCCGGCCACGAAAGCCGTGCCGCCGGTGTAGGCGAAGGGCCCGCCCGCTGCCGCCGTGGCGAGCGCGGCGCAAGGCTGCAGCAGGTTGGCGTAGGTGAAGTAATCGAAGAGCGGCCGGCTGCCCGCGGTGTAGGCCGGCAGGCTGCCGCGCTGGATGGTGCCCAGGGCTGTGGGCGTGGCGGGCGCGCTCTGGATGTTGGGCTCGCTGACGGCCACGCCATCGATGTATCCGACGGTGTCGCGCTCGGCAGCAGCCAGGGCGGCGCCGGCGCCGTTGCTCACGCTGCTGGCGATCACCAGCGTGTTGGCCGGGGTGATCACCTTCGTGCGGCGGCCGTCGGCCAGCTGCGCGCCGTAACGCTCGTTCAGCACCCAGAAGGCGAACTCCACCGCCTGCAGCGTGTGCATGCCCCAGTCCTTCTCGGGGTTCTGCTCGCTGTGCGCATGTTTCACGGCCACGCGGTTGGGCGTGGCCGTGTTGAAGGCGGTGCGCTCGGCGGCGCTCAGCCGCGCCGTGAAGTTGCTGGCCGTGCCGGCGGCGGTGGCGTCGCTGCGGCGGCCGTCGATCAGGCTGACGGTGTTGGCCTGCAGGTCGTGCACGCCGCTGCCCGTGCCCTTGTCGGTGTAGGCCACCGCGCAGCCGCGCTTCAGGCCCCATTCGCCGGCGCTGCCGATGGCGCCGTACACGCCGCGCGAGCCCGAAGACGTGGCCGTCACGATGCAGGGCGCGGCGGCGCTGAAGCCAGCCGGCACCTGCACCATCATCGTCACGTTCTGGCGGCCGCTGCCGTCGTCGGCCACGGCGATGGTTTCGGTGCCGGCGATCTTGCCGTCGCCCGTGCCTGCCACGCCGTCGACGCTGACGTTGGGGCCGTAGAGCGTGCCGTAGCCGCCGCCGGCGGTGGTGTCGACGATGGCGCGGTAGTTGGTATGGATGGCCAGCTTGCGCAGCTCGGCCGCGGTGGGCATGGCCGAGAGGGTGGGCGCCACGGCCGAGGCCAGGCCGGCGCGGCCGAGGCCCGCGGTGAGCAGGTCGTCGGTGGTGCCGTCGTAGGTGCTGGTGGCGGGCGTGCCGGCCACGAAGGCCGGGCGCACGTTGACCTCGTAGTCGCCGCTGCCCAGGGTGGTCTTGTCGCTGCCGCCGCAGCCCGCGGCCAGGCCCGCCAGGGCCAGGGTGGCGGCGCGCGCCAAGCTCGTCTTGCGTCGTTTCATGGGGGTGTCTCCTCGCTGGGGATGTTCTTCGTTCGGGCAGGTGCCCGGGGGCCCTGCGCGGACCACGATGGCCCTGTGCGCCCGGCCCACCATCGGGTTCATCCGCAGGTGAGGGCAGCAGGCGCGGGGCTCCGCTACAGTCCGCCCCGCCATGGCCCAGGACCTCACCCTGCTGTTTACCGACATCGAAGGCAGCACGGCCGTCAACGCGCGGCTGGGCGATGCCGCGATGTCGGCGCTGTGGGCGCTGCACGACCGCGGCTCGCGCGACCTGCTGCAGGCCTGGCGCGGGCGCGAAGTCGACCGCAGCGACGGCCTCGTGGCGCTGTTCGACAGCCCCGCCGACGCCGCCGGTTTCGCCGCGGCCTACCACCGCATGCTCGCCGCCCTGCCCGAGCCGCTGCGCGCCCGCGCCGGTCTGCACACGGGGCCGCTGGACGTGCGCCAGAACCCGCCCGAAGACGTGGCGCTGGGCGCCAAGCCCGTGGAAGCCTTCGGCATCGGCAAAGCCGTGGGCGCGCGGCTGATGGCCCTGGCCCGCGGCGGCCAGACCTTGGCCAGCAGCACCGCTGCCGCCCAGCTGCAGGCCGCTGGCTGGCAGACGCTGAGCCACGGCCACTGGCGCATGAAGGGCCTGCCCGAACCGCTGGAAGTGCACGAGGTGGGCGACGACAGCGCGCCCTGGCTGCCCCCGCCCGACGCCGAGAAATCGCAGCGCGTGGTGTGGCACCGCGGCCAGTGGATGGGCGGCGACCAGGTGCCGCACAACCTGCCGGCCGAACGCGACCGCTTCGTCGGCCGGCAGGCCGACCTGCGCGCGCTGGCGCTGCTGCTGGAAGGGCCGGCCCGCCTGGTCACGCTGCACGGCACCGGCGGCATGGGCAAGACGCGGCTCGCACTGCGCCACGCCTGGGCCTGGCGCGGCAACTTTCCCGGTGGCGTGTGGTTCTGCGATCTGGCGCAGGCGCGCAACCTCGACAGCGTGCTGCAGGCCGTGGCGGTGGCGCTGGACGTGCCGCTGGGCTCAGACCCGGCAGCCCAGCTGGGCCGCGCCATCGTCGGGCGCGAGCGCTGCCTGCTCATCCTCGACAATTTCGAGCAGGTCACGCGCCACGCGGACGAGACCGTGGGCCGCTGGCTCGACATGGCGCCGCAGGCGCGTTTCGTGGCCACCTCGCGCGAGGTGCTGGGCCTGCGCGGCGAGCACACGCTGGCGCTGGACGCGCTGAGCCCCGACGAAGCGGCCGAGCTCTTCCACGAGCGCGCCCAGGCCGCGCTGGCCGGCTACCAGCGCGACGCCGAATCCGACCGCGCCGTGCGCCAGCTGGTGGAGTTGCTGGACGGGCTGCCGCTGGCCATCGAGCTGGCCGCGCCGCGCGTGCGGGTGATGGCGCCGGCGCAGTTGCTGGCGCGCATGGGCGACCGCTTCCGGCTGCTGGCCGTGCAAGGCAGCGGCGGCGCGCCCAGGCAAGACCGCCAGGCCACGCTGCAGAACGCGCTGCAGTGGTCGTGGGAGTTGATGAGCGAACCCGAGCGCCGCACGCTGGCGCAGCTGGCGGTCTTCGAGGGCGGCTTCGACTGGCCGGCGGCCGAGGCCGTGGTGTGGCTGGACGACCTGCCCGAGGCGCCCTGGCTCGTCGACCTGCTGCAGGCCCTGGGCGACAAGTCGCTGCTGCGGCGGCTGCCGGGCACGCGCTTCGGGCTGCTCCGCGCGGTGCAGGCCTTCGCGCTGACGCACCTGCCTGCCGCCGAGCAGGCTGCGGTGCGTGCGCGCCACAGCCGCTACTTCGCGGGGCTGGACGAAAGCAGCGCCGTCGCGCGCGGCGGCGTGGAACTCGACAACCTCGTGCAGGCCTGCCGCCACGCCGTGGCCTGCGGCGACGCCGGCACGGCCGTGGCCAGCCTGGGCCTGGTGTGGGTGGCGCTGCGACTGACAGGGCCCCTGCGCGCGGCCGTGGACCTGGCCCAGGAGCTGCGCGCAGGCCTCTCCGTGCAGGGCCGCGAGGCCGCCGCCGTCGGCTGGGTGGAAGGTGCTGCGCTGGCCGGCAGCGGGCGTGCCGCCGAGGCGCTCAGCGTCGTCACCGCGGCGTTGGGGGCCCACCCCGACCCGACCGCCGACCTGCTGGGCGGCCGCCTGCACACCGCGCTGGGCGATCTGCTGTCGATGGCGGGCGACGAGGCCGCCGCTTCGCACCTGCAGACGGCCCTGGACATCGGCCTGCGCCTGGGCAACGCCGGGCTGCAATGCCAGGCGCTCAACGAGCTGGGCGCGATGGCGATGAACGCCGGCGAGCACGCCACCGCGCAGGCGCACTTCACGCGCGCACTGCGCATCGCCGACGAGGCAGGCGACCGGCGCTGGCAGGGCGGGCTGCAGGGCAACCTGGGCGCCTTGAACTACACCATGGGGCGCCTGCCCGAAGCGCGCGACGCCTACGAGCAGGCCCTGCGCCGGGCGCGCGAAACCGGCGACCGCCGCTGGGAGGCCAACGCCCAGTGCAACCTCGGCCTGGCTTACCTCAGCCAGCAGGCAACGGCGCTGGCCGAGCAGGCGCTGCGCGAATCGCTCGCCCTGGCGCGCGAGATCGGGCACGCGCGCATCGTGCCGCCGGCGTTGTGCAACCTGGGCCATGTGCTGGCCGCGGCGGGCAAGGTGCACGAGGCGCGCAGCGCGCTGCTCGAAGCGCAGGCGCTGGCCCGCGACAACAGCGACTGGCGCCTGGTGGAAGAGTGCCAGGGCACGCTGGACACGCTGCCCCCGGAAACCGCGGTGGAAGGCAGCCCGCCGCCGCTCAATCGCGATTGATGACGACCGGGTCCCAGGTGTTGCAGGCGGTCCAGTCGCGTGCGCCCTTGAGTCGGTACTCCAGGTAGACGTCGTAGGCCGAGATGCGCGGCGGCCACGCGCGCACGATGCGCTCGAACTGCACCAGGTCGGGCAGCTGTTGCTGCTGCACCCAGATGGGCTGCATCGGGGCCGAGGCGCTGCCCGTCGGCGGCGGCACGTACATCAGGTTGTCGATCAGCCGCACGCCGTAGCCGGGCGGGTCGGCAGGGCCTGCGCCACGGAACCGGTACTCGTGGGTGGCGTCGCTGGCCTGCAGCTGCCAGCGCAGCGTGGTCAGGGTCTTGGGCAGCGAGACGGCGCCGTCCATGGCCACCGTGCACTGGTCGCCCCCGGCAGGCGGCGCGACGGCCACCACGTTGATGGTGCATACCGTGCCCTGCAGGTTGGGGCAGTTGACGACGGTGTAGGTCTCGCCCGGGTTCATGCCCCCCAGGCGCGGGTTCACGGGCTGGGGCGCGCCGACCACCGGGTTCTGCTGGCAAGCCGCCAGCACGCTGAGCAAGGCCAGACCGGCCACCGCCTTCACGACGGCGCCGGGCCGGAACGAAAGCTGGGGGCTGGGGTTTTTCATGGCGGGCGGTGGTGGGTTGCCGATGGCCCTGATTCTTGCGCCCGCAGGCCGCGGGGGTGTAGCCGCACGGGCCCGGGCTTCGCCCGTTTGCAGGATGACCGCCGCGCCTTCGGGTGGGCAAACCCGCGCTTGTGATTCCGTAATTACAGACTTACAGTGCACGCCATGGCCGAACCCATCCCCCTGCGCGGCACTTCGCTTCACGACGGCGTGGCGGCGCGGCTGCGCAGCATGGTCTTCGACGGCGAGCTGCAGCCGGGCACCTTCATCGACGAGAAAGCCCTGGCCGCGGCCTGGCAGGTGAGCCGCACGCCGCTGCGCGAGGCACTGAAGGTGCTGGCTGCCGAGGGCCTGGTGGAGCTGGTGCCGCACCGCGGCTGCCGCGTCATCGAGCTCACCGACGCCGACGCCGATGCGCTCTTCCCGGTGATGGCGCTGCTGGAGGGCCGCTGCGCCTACGAGGCTGCCAGCAAGGCCAGCGACGACGAACTGCGCACGCTGCAGCACCTGCACGAGACGCTGGAGCGCCATGCCGCGGCGCAGGACATCGGCGGCTACTACCAGGCCAACCACGCCTTCCACAGCTTCGTGCAGGGGCTGGCGGCCAACCGCTGGCTCGACCGCGTGACGAGCGACCTGCGCCGCTTCATGCGCCTGATGCGCGGGCGCCAGCTGGCGCTGCCCGGGCGCATCGAGGCCTCGATCAACGAACACCGCGTGCTGATAGACGCCTTCCAGCAGCGCGACGCCGCGCGCGCCGAACGCGCGATGCACGACCACCTGATGGCCCAGCTGGTCGCGCTGAAGAAGCTGCGCAGCCGCCAAGGCCGCAGCGGCGCCAGCAGCCGCCGCACCCCCTGACCGCGCCCCAACGGGAGGCCCCATGCTCGAAGACATCCGCCACGCCGCCGCCCGCCAGCGCAAGGCCCGCGCCGTGCGCCGCATGACGCTGGACTGCAAACGCCTGCTGTCCGAGAAAGGCGAGCTCGGCGGCCAGGCCGTGGCGGTGGACCTCATCGACCGCCTGGAAACGCTGGACGACGAAGACCTCGACGGCTTCTTCGACTACCTCGCCAACGACCTCAGCCCCGATCCGCAGGCCGTGCTGAAGGCCGCGCAGGCCTACGCCGCGGCCCCCGGCGCAGCCACGCTGGCACCTCTCACACACCTGGCCGAGCCGCCGCGGCAGGAGCTCTTCCGCCGCCTGAACCGCATGCCGGGTGGCACCTCGGCCGTGCTGCGGCTGCGCCGCGCGCTGATGCGCCGGCTGCGCGCGCGGCCCGAGCTGGCGGCCATCGAGGCCGACCTGCTGCACCTGCTGACGAGCTGGTTCAACCCCGGCTTCCTGCGCATGAAGCGCGTGGACTGGAACTCGCCCGCGCAGCTGCTGGAGAAGATCATCCTGCACGAGGCCGTGCACGCCATCGACGGCTGGGACGACCTGCGCCGCCGCCTGCAGCCCGACCGCCGCTGCTTCGCCTTCTTCCACCCGCAGCTGCCCGACGAGCCGCTGATCTTCGTGGAGGTGGCGCTGCTGCCCGAGATGCCAGGGTCCATCGCGCCGCTGATCGACAAGGCCAGCACGCCGCTGCCGCCCGACCGCTTCCGCGTGGCGGCCTTCTACAGCATCAGCAACTGCGAGCCGGGCCTGCGCGGCGTGAGCCTGGGCAACTTCCTCATCAAGACCGTGGCCACGCAGCTGCAACGTGAGCTGCCGCGGCTGAAGACCTTCTGCACGCTGTCGCCCATCCCGGGCTTCGCGGCCTGGCTGCTGAGCGAGCCCGAATTCACACAGCTGCCAGGGCTGAAGAAGGCCGCCGCGGCCGAGCTGGAAGCCGCACGCACGCTGCTGCGCCAGCGCTGCAACGGCGATCTCGGCGCGCTGCAGGGCGCGCATGTGCACGAGCAGTTCGGCAGTGCGGAAGACGCCGCGCTGCAGCTGCTGTGCGGCGCCTACCTCACGCTGCTGTCGCCGCACCCGGGCGGCGACCCGGTGGCGCGCTTCCACCTCGACAACGGTGCCCGGCTCGAACGGCTGAACCCGCGTGGCAACCTCAGCGCCCACGGGCTGAAGCAAAGCTTCGGCATGATGGTCAACTACCTCTACGACCTGGGCAAAGTGGAAGCCAGCCACGCCAAGTTCCGCCAGGGCGAAGTGGCGCGCTCGCGCGCCATCGCGACCCCGGGCTGAGAATCACCCTCACCACCAAAAACGGAGACAAACCGATGACGCACCCGATCCGCCCCACCCGCCGCCAGGCCCTGATCGCCGGCGCCGCCACCTTGGCCGCACCCTGGGTGCATGCCCAGAGCGGCTGGCCGAGCAAACCGGTCAACGTGATCGTGCCCTTCCCGCCCGGCGGCGGCACCGACGCCTTCGCGCGACCGCTGTTCGCGATGATGAGCAAGAACACCGGCAAGCAATTCATCATCGACAACAAGGGCGGCGCCGGCGGCACGCTGGGCGCCAGCCTCGCGGCCAAGGCCGCGCCGGACGGCTACAACTTCTTCATGGGCGCCGTGCACCACGCCATCGCGCCCAGCATGTACCCCAAGCTCGACTACAACATCGAGAACGATTTCGTGCCCGTGGGCCTGGTGTCGAGCGTGCCGCAGGTCATCGTCGTGAACCCGCAGAAGGTGCAGGCCACCAACCTGAAGGACCTGCTGGCCTTCATCCGCAGCAACCCCGGCCGCCTGAACTACGGCAGCGCTGGCAACGGCACCAGCCACCACCTGGCCGGCGAGCTGTTCAAGCTGCAGACCAAGACCTTCATCACCCACATTCCGTACCGCGGCGCGGGCCCGGCGCTGCAAGACCTGATCGCCGGCCAGGTGGACATGATGTTCGACGGCCTGGGCAGCAGCGCGGCGCACATCAAGGGCGGCCGGCTGCGCGCCATCGCCGTGGCGGCCGACAAGCGCGCGCCGGGCTTCCCCGATCTGGTGACGGCGGCCGAGGCCGGCGAGAAGGACTACAAGGTCAGCACCTGGTACGGCATCTGGGCCCCCAAGGGCACGCCGGCTGAAATCACCGCGGCCATGGTGACCGAGATGAAGAAGGCGCTGAACAGCCCCGAGCTCAAGAGCACCTGGAACGGGATGGGCGCCGAGACGCCCGACAACTGGAACGCCGACTTCGGCCGTTTCGTCGGCAACGAGGTCAAGCGCTGGGCACAGGTCGTGAAGAGCTCCGGAGCCAAACTCGACTAACCCCCGAAGCGGCGCAGCCGCTTCCCCCTTGGGAAGGGGGCCACGCCAGCGGCCCGGCAAAGCCGGTTCCGCGGCGTTTGCTGGACCGCTGACTGGAACGCCATGAACAACAAGAATCTGTTTTCAGCGCTGCGTGCGGCCTTCCCGGCCGATCTCGACGCCACCGCCATCGAGACGGCCGACACGGCCACGCCGCTCTTCTACACCTGGCGCGATCTCGAGCGCGGCACGGCCATGCTGGCCAACCTGATCGACAGCCTGGCACTGCCGCCGGCCTCGCGCATCGCGGTGCAGACCGAGAAGAGCGTCGAGGCGCTGATGCTCTACCTGGCCGTGCTGCGCGCCGGCCACGTGTTCCTGCCGCTGAACACGGCCTACCAGGCCAGCGAGATCGAGTACTTCATCGGCAACGCCGAGCCGGCGGTGGTGGTGTGCGCGGGCAAGAACTTCGGCTGGGTCAGCAAGCTCGCCTTTGTGGCCGGCACGAAACACGTCTACACGCTGAACGACGACCGCACCGGCACCCTGCTCGACCGCGCAGCCTTCCACAGCGACAGGCACACGCCGGCGGTGCGCGCGGCCGACGACCTGGCCGCCATCCTCTACACCAGCGGCACCACCGGGCGCAGCAAGGGCGCGATGCTCACGCACGGCAACCTGCTGAGCAACGCGCAGGTGCTGCACCAGGCCTGGGGCTGGCAACAGAGCGACGTGCTGATCCACGCGCTGCCCATCTTCCACGTGCACGGGCTGTTCGTGGCCAGCCACGGTGCACTGCTGGCCGGCGCGAAGATGCTGTGGTTCAGCCGCTTCGACCCGCGCGCCGCTGCGGCGCGCCTGCCGCAGGCCACGGTCTTCATGGGCGTGCCCACGCTCTACGTGCGCCTGCTCGGCGAGGCCGGCCTCACGCCACAAGCCTGCAAGGGCATGCGCCTGTTCGTCAGCGGCTCGGCGCCGCTGCTGCTGGAGACCTTCCGCAGCTGGCAGGAGCGCACCGGCCACAGCATTCTTGAGCGCTACGGCATGAGCGAGACCGTGATGCTCACGAGCAACCCCTACCGCCCCGAGAGCGCGCGCCGGGGCGGCACCGTGGGCCGGCCGCTGCCGGGCGTGGGCGTGCGCGTGCACGACGACCAGGGCCAGCCCCTGCCGGCCGGCGAGATCGGCGGCATCGAGGTGCGCGGGCCCAACGTCTTCAAGGGTTACTGGCGCATGCCCGAGAAGACCCAGGAAGAGTTCACCGCAGACGGCTGGTTCAAGACCGGCGACGTCGGCAAGATCGACGCCGAGGGCTTCGTCACCATCGTCGGCCGCAGCAAGGACCTCATCATCAGCGGCGGCTACAACGTCTACCCGGCCGAGATCGAGGGCTACGTGAACGACATGCCCGGCGTGGCCGAAAGCGCGGTGATCGGCGTGCCGCACCCCGACTTCGGCGAAGCGGTGGTGGCCGTGGTGGTGGGCAAGCCCGGCGCCGCACTCGATGGCAGCACCATCAGCAGCGCACTCAAGCAGCAGATCGCCAACTTCAAGGTGCCCAAGCAGGTGTACGTGGTGGCCGAGCTGCCGCGCAACACCATGGGCAAGGTGCAGAAGAACCTGCTGCGCGAGCAGCACAAGGCGCTGTTCGCACGCTGACGAGGGCGCAGAGCGGCGCCCAGGCGCCCCGCCGCTCAGCCCGCCAGCAGCGCCACGATCTGCGCCGGCAGGTGGCGCACGTCCAGCGGCTTGGGCCAATGGGCGATGAAGCCGCGGGCCAGCGCGGCCTCGCGGTCGGCGGGCATGGCGTCGGCCGTGGCCATCACCGCGGGTACCGCGTCCAGGCCGGGCAGCCGGCGCAGCTGCGCCAGCAGTTCGTGGCCCTTCGCGTCGGGCAGGTGGCCGTCGATCACCAGCAGCTCCGGCTGCCACTGCGCCGCGAGCGCCAGCGCTGTTTCGCCATTGCCGGCCACGCGCAGCACCAGGCCGGTGTGCGCGCGCAGCGCCTCACCGAAAAGCAGCGCGCTCAGCGGGTCGTCTTCCACCAGCAGCACGCGCCGCGGCGCCGTGCCGGCCGGCGCGGCCACGGCCACAGGCACGCCCGCGGGTGCCACTGCCTGCGCAGCCCCGGCGCCAGGCCCCGGGGCCGGGGCGGCCGGCAGCCACAGCTGCACCTTGGTGCCCTGCGCCGGCTGGCTCTGCACGGCGATGCGGCCCCCTTGGGCCTCGACCAGCCTGCGTGCGATCACCAGGCCCAGTCCGGTGCCTTCGATGCCCGTGCGTTCACGGCCCAGGCGCTCGAAAGGCTGGAACAGGCGCGCCAGTTGCAGCGCGCTCATGCCGATGCCGTCGTCGTGCAGTTGCAGCTCGTGCCCGGCCAAGCGGCCTTGCACGGCCTCGGCCTGCAGCCAGCGCACGCCCCCGCCGGGCCGGTTGTACTTGATGGCGTTGGAGCCCAGGTTCAGCAGCACCTGCCGCAGCCGTTGCAGGTCGGCCAGCACCCAGGCCGGGCCGGCCGGAGGCGGGCCGAGGTGAACCTGCCGGCTCTGCGCCAGCGGCTGCAGCATCGCCACCACCTCGCCCACCAGGGCTGCCAGATCCACAGGCTGGCGCTGCAGCACCATCAGGCCCTGCTCGATCTGCTGCACATCCAGCACGTCGTTGATGAGGTCCTGCAGGTGCATGCCGGCCACCAGCATGTGCTGCAGGTAGTCGTCGCGGTAGCGGCCCTGCTGCTGCAGCAGGCGCGCAAAACCCAGCAGCGCGTTCAGCGGCGTTCGCATCTCATGGCTCACGCGGGAGAGGAACTCGCTCTTGCTGCGGCTGGCCAGCTCGATGGCGCGGTGCTCGCGCGCAGCGGCCTCGGCCTCGCGTTCGTGCGAGATGTCGCTGTGCGTGCCCACGATGCGCAGCGCCCGCCCGCTCGCGTCGCGCAGCACGGCCTTGCCGCGGTCACGCACCCAGACATAGTGCCCGTCGGCATGGCGAACGCGGTTCACGGCCTCGTAGAGCTCGCTGCGGCCTTCCACATGGGCATGCAGCTCGGCGATGACCTGGGGCCGGTCGTCGGGATGCATCAAGGACAGGCGGCTGCGCCAGTCGGCGCCCAGCTGCGCCTGCGTGAGGCCAAGCATCTGCGCCGAACGTTCGCTGAAGTAGGTGCGGTCGGTGGCGGCGTCCCAGTCCCAGACGCCATCGCCCGCGCCTTCGAGCGCGAAGCGCCAGCGCAGTTCGGCATCCACCAGCGCCTGCTCGGCGCGCTTGCGCTCGGTGATGTCGATGGACAGGTGCACCACGCTGCCGTCGGCCAGCCGGCGGTCCACCACCAGAGCCCAGCCGTCGCACCAGCGCAGCTCTTGCGCCACCGGGGACTCGCCCACCAGCCCCAGGCGCCAGGCGATGAAGGCCTGCTCACGGCCGAGCGCATCGGGGTAGTGGCCCTGCGCGACATGGTGCGCCACGGTCTCGGCCCAGGTGTTGCAACCGGCGGGCAGGGCGGCATCCATGTTGGCCCGCCAGGCCGCGTTGGCCAGCAGCACGCGGCCTTCGGCGTCGCTGATCATCACGCGGGCCGGCAGGCCGGCCAGGGTCTGCTCCAGCAGTTCGCGCGAGCGGTTGGCCTCGCGGCGTATCGCGAGTTCTTCCGTCACCTCGCGGTTGGCGCCGCGGTAGCCGCGGAAGCGCCCGGCCTCGTCGAAGTGCGGGTTGCCGCTGATCGACACCGTGAGCCGGCCGCGCGGCACGTCGCGGTCGACCAGCAGATCGCGGAAGGGCTCGCGCGCGGCGCGCTTTTGCTGGTAGCGCGCCCAGCTGTCGCGGTGCTCGTCGCTGCACGGCGTGTAGACCTGGCTCACCAGCCGGCCGAGCTCGGCGCGCGTGGGCTCGCCGGTCAGCGGGTGCAGGGGTTCGCTGATCCACACGATCTGGCCCTCGGCGTCGGTTTCCCAGAGCCAGTCGGAAGCCACGCGGCCGGCATCGCCGCGGCGCACGGCCTCCTGGCGCCAGGCTTCGGCGCGCGCATGGGTGTCGATCAAGGCCTGCGCCACCTGCGCCGCCAGGGCCAGCAGCGGCCCGCCGGGCTGCTGCGCCCCGGTGGCCCGCAGGCCCAGGGGCTCGCTCCAGGGCTCGCGCCCCAGGCTGGTGGGCGGCGCGCCCGGGTCGGCGGGTTGCAGCCGCAGCAGCCAGGGCGCGTGGTCGAGGGACGGGGGCGCGGTGTCGGGCAGTCCGAGCACCGCGATCACGGCGCCAGTTTCGCCTTCGGTGAAGCCCATGCCCTGCCACCACACGGCGTCGGCACCCCAGGCATCGCGCAGGGCCGGCAGCAGAGCCTCCAGCGCGGCCACCGCAGACGCTGGCAGGCGGCCGGTGGCCTGCCCGGGCCGGGCGGCGGCGCCCTCTGCTGCTGATCCGACTGCACCCATCGAAGAAAGACACCGCCAACGCGCCGGCCAGAAACCGGCTTGTGGCCCGTCTGCCGGCGCAGGATGCGGCAAATGATAGAACCCGGGGCCCAGGCCGAATGCCACGGAGATACCCCATGAACCTGCTCATCCTCGGCGGCACCCGCTTCCTCGGCCGCCACCTCGCCGAACTGGCGCTGCAGGCCGGCCACGAGGTCACGCTGCTGCATCGCGGCCGCAGCAACGCGCAGCTCTTCCCCGAAGCCGAGCACCGCATCGCCGACCGCGACGACGCCGCGGCCTTCGCCGCTGCCTTGGGCCGCGTGAGCGAGGGCGGCACCTGGGACGCCGCCATCGACACCAGCGCCTACTTCCCGCGCCAGGTGGCGCAGGCCGCGGCGCTGCTGGCCGACCGCGTGGGGCAGTACCAGCTGATCTCCAGCATCAGCGTCTATGCCAGCTTCGACGGCCTGGCCACCGACGAAAGCGCGCCGCGGCTGACGATGCCGGGCGCGGAGCAGGCGCAGGCCGTCACCGGCGCCAACTACGGCGCCTTGAAGGCGCTGTGCGAAGACGCGGCGCTGGAAGGCTTCGGCGAGCGGGCGCTCATCGCCCGGCCGGGCCTGCTGGTGGGGCCCTGGGATCCGACCGGCCGCTTCACCTGGTGGGCCGAGCGCCTGGCGCGCGCGGCGGAAGAGCCCGACACCGAGGTGCTGGCCCCTGGCGACCCGCTGGGCCCCGTGCAGTGCATCGACGCGCGCGACGCCGCGCTGTGGCTGCTGCACCAGGCCGAGGCCTGCACCGGCGGCGCCTGCAACCTGACCGGCCCGGAAGATCCGATGACGATGGCCGGCTTCCTGGCCGCCGGACGGGCCGCGCTGGCCCCGCAAGCACGCCTGCATTGGGTGGACGAAAGCTTCCTGCTCGAACAGGGCGTCGCGCCCTGGTCCGAGTTGCCGGTGTGGCTGCCTTCGGCGAGCAGCGGTGTGCACCGCGCCGACATCGGTCGCGCGCTGGCCACCGGGCTGCAGTGCCGGCCGCTGGTGCAGTCCTTCGCCGACACGGCGACCTGGGCCGCGCAGCATGGCGGTGGCCCGCAGCCCATCGCCGGCGGGCCGCCGCGCCCCGCCGTGGGCCTGCCGCCTGAGCGCGAAGCGGCGTTGCTGCAGGCCTGGCGCGATCACGCCTGAGGGCGCGCCGGCGGCGGCCACCACCGCCACCGTTCATCGCCGGCATCTGCCGCTCGGCGCACGTGGCCTGCGACCTGTCGCAAGCCCGTGGCCGCGCGCCGGGGCGCTGCCTACAGTGCACCCATCGACACACCCGTCGGTGCCCGCAACAGCGCAAAGGAGCCCCTCATGAACACCCCCCGTCACACCCCCAGCACCCCGCTCACTTTCGGCGTCAGCCGTCGCGAAATCGGCCACCGCGCCGCTTCGCTGGGCCTGGCTGCCGTGATGACGCTGGTGCTCATGGGCAGCATCGACAGCCTGGCCGTCGCACCCGCGCCGAACAGCCTGCTGGCCGAGCACGGCCCGGTGCTGCTGGCCGCCGCGCCGGCGCCGCGCGCCTGAGCGCCCGGCAGTTCTCCCTTGCGAACCAAGGCCCCGCGTTGCGGGGCCTTTTTCATGGCCTGGGCGCCGCGTTGCGGGGCCATTTCATGGCTTCAACCACAACCACGCCATCACCAGCGCCAGGCTCATCACCGTCACGGGAAGGCCGATGCGCAAGTGCTGCCGCCAGTCGATGGCGATGCCCTGCTGCCGCGCCAGATCGGCCACGATGAGGTTGGCGATGCTGCCCACCAGCAGCAGGTTGCCGGCGAAGGTGCTCACCAGCGCCAGCATCACGCCGGCCTGCTCACCCTGCAGGTGCGGCAGCAGCAGCATCACCGCGGGCACGTTGCTCACCAGGTTCGACAAGAGCACGCCCACCACCAGCAGCGCCCCGGGCTCGTGCAGGTGCACGCCCTGCGCCGCCATCGCCTGCACGGCCTGCGCCGCGAGACCCGTGCCCTCGAAGGCATGGTTGACGACGAACAGGCCGATGAACAGCAGCAGCAGCGGCCAGTCGATGAAACCCAGCACCTGTGCCGAATGCAGCCGGCGGCTGAGCAGCAGCACGCCGGCACCCACCAGCGCGCACACCTCGCGCGGCCAGTCGGTGAAGAGGAAGATCAGCACCAGCGCACCCGCCACGAGCAGGCCCTTGGCGGTCTGCCAGGCGTCGTAGGCAGGCTCGACATCGACGGGCACCACCTCAGGCACCCCGGGGCCGCTGCCACCGCCGGCGCTGCGGCCGGGGCCGTGCGCCAACCACACCCACAGCAGCAGCAAGCCCCCGGCCACGGGCGGCAGCGCGGCGCGCACGTACTCGGCGAAGTGCAGTTGCAGCACCGAGCCGATCAGCATGTTCTGCGGGTTGCCGATGAGCGTGGCCGCCGAGCCGATGTTGGCCGCGCAGGCCAGCCCCACCAGAAAGGGCACCGGGTCGGCGCGGCGTTGCAGGCACAAGCGCGCGACCACCGGCGTCATGGCCAGGCACACGACGTCGTTGCTGAACACCGCTGAGAGCACGCCAGCCACGGCGATCAGCGCGCCCAGCAGCCCGGCGTCCGACAGCGGCAACGCACCCACCCGCCGCGTGACGGCGCCATAGAAGCCGCCCAGCCGCATCTGCGCCGACACCACCATGAAGGCGAAGAGCAGCACCAGCGTGGCCAGGTCGACGCTGCGCGCCGCGTCTTCGACGCTGAGGCCCGCCAACGCGATGACCGCGATGGCACCCAGCAGCGCCACGCCGGTGCGGTCGAGCTTCAGCCGCGGCAGGCCGCCGAGGAACATGCCGAGGTAGACCACCGCGAAGACCGCGGCGATGCCCCAGCGCTGCAGTTCGGGGCTGAGGGACCCAGGGACCATGCGCGCGCGTTCTCGTCAGCCGCCGCGGCCCATGGGCAGCGGCAGCGGGGGCCGCGCGTCACGCCGCACCAGCCACTCGGCCCCCAGCGCCACCAGCACGGCCGCGCCCAGGCACCACGCGGCGCCGAGGCCCAGGGGTTCAGCCGCCAGGCCCAGGCCGCCGGCCAGCGCGGGCCAGGCGCCGAAGAACCAGGGGCTGGGCTTGCCCTGCAGGCGCCGCGCCCACGCCTGCGCCACCCAAGGCATGGGCAGGCACAGCAAGGCCACGAAACACACATAGCCCGCCACCGCGGCGCCGCCCAGGCCCAGCACGGCGAGGGCCGCGCCCGTGACGCCCAGCCACGTGAGCAGCACCTCGGCGCGCCAACGGCGCTCCAGCGCGGCCGTCTCGGCGCCGCGCGGGCAGCCGGGCAGCAGCACCATCAGCGCTTGCTCGCGCCGCCGCGTCCACAAGCGGTCCAGGCGGCCGTTCACGGTGGCGGCCAGCATCGAGAAGAGGCCGATGCACACGCCGATGCGCGCCTGCACCGCGATCTCCGCCCACACCAAACCCTGCACCTGCAGCAACAGCAGCACCACGGCAACACTGCCCAGCACGAGCCACAGCGTGGCCACCCAGGTACCGGCGTTGCCCAGGGCGAGCGCCAGCCGCAGCGCCATCGGCCAGCGCGAGCCGGCCGCAATCAGACGCCGGCGCCACAGCCGCTGCGGCCAGTCGAAACAGCGCGTCACCGCACGGCCCAGGCGTCCCATCGCCATCTCGTCGACGGGCCGGCCCTGCGCGGCCGCATCGATGGAGCGCAGCAGGCGGCGCTGGCGCTCATCCGCCCAGCGGTGCCAGGCCCCACCCTGCCCGGCGCAGGCGGCCAGCAAGAGCACCAGCGTGCCCAGCCCGAGCAGCTGCACGCCCCAGGGCAGGTTGGCGAGCTGCAGCGTCATGCGCGGAAGCTCACCCAGCATCGGCGAGAGCAGGCCGAAGACGATCCAACCCAGGGGCTCGCGCACCAGCCAGGCCAGCATCACCACGACGATCAGGCACAACCACAACCAGCGCAGCTGCGGGCTGCTGCCCAGGCTGATCAGCAGCACCGCCGCCGCGGTGAAGGCCAGGCCCTGCAACAGCAGGCTGAGCTGCAAGGCCTGCGCGTGGCCTGGCACCAGGCGTGCGAGCGCGTGCCGGTTCTGGCGCAAGAGGCCGTCGACCTGCAGATGCCACAGGATCACCAGCAGCACCAGCCCACCCATCATCAGCACGCCGCCGGCCCGCAGACGCAAGGCCGTGCCCAGGGCCAGGGCCACACCCACCGCCAGCACGGGCACCAGCGACAGCGAGAGCCAGCTGCGCCGGTTGCGCCGCGCCTGCCAGGGCTGGCGCAGCAGGGCCGCATGCAAGGCCCAGGGGTCTTGGCGCGGCAACACGGCGCTCACGTGAGCACCTCGAACAGGTCTTCCAGGCTGGCGCGCTGCGCCACCAGCCCGGCGGGCAGCGGCGCGCCTTCCACGCGGCGCAGCAGCCAGCGGCCGGGTTGGCGGGCCAGCACCTCGGTGCCCGGCTGCTGCGACAGCAAGGCCAGCTGGGCATCGGCGCCCCGCACGAGCTGGCTGCTTTCCAGCAGTTCGTCCAGCGCCGCCTGCAGCGCGATGCGGCCTTCGCGCAGGAAGGCGACGTTGAAAGCCACGCGCTCCAGGTCCGACAGGATGTGCGTGCTGAAAACCACCGTGGTGCCGCGGTCGAGCACCTGCTCCACCAGCTCACGCAGGAAGTCGCGGCGCACCAGCGGGTCGAGGCTGGCCACGGGTTCGTCCAGCACCAGCAGGTCGGGCTTGTGCGCCAGCGCGCGCACGATGGACAGGCGCTGCTGCTGGCCACCGCTCATGCGGCCGATCTCCAGGTCCAGCGGCACCTCCCAGCGCCGCAGCAACTGCGCCACCTTCTCGGCGTTCCAGCGCGGGTAGAAGCCGCGAAAGTAGTCGAGCAGCTGCTGCGCACGCAGCTCGGGGAAAAGGTCGTTGCTCTGCGGCACGTAGCCAATGCGTGCGCGCACCGCGTCGCTCGGCTTCGATGCCGGCTCGCCGAAGAGCTGCACGCTGCCGCCCTGCGCATCGCGCAACCCCAGCAGGGCCTCCAGCAGCGTGGTCTTGCCGGCACCGTTGCGGCCGAGCAGGCCCACCACCTGGCCCGGCTGCAAGGTCCAGCTCAGCCCCTGCAGGACCGGCTGGCCGCGGTAGCCCAGTTGCAGCCCGTCGATCTGCACACTGGCGGGTGCTGCGGGCAGCGCTGCGGTCTGCAGCAGCAGCCCGCTTCGGGGGGCTGCGCCGGCGGCGGAGGAGGGGATCAGGTTCATCAGACGGCTCCGGTGTCAGGGGCGTCGAGCAGACGCTCGAACAGGCGCAGGGCCTGGGCTTTCGGGATGTCGAGTTCACGCGCTTCGGCGGCGGCGCGCGCCAGCGCGGGGCGCAGGCTTTCCAGCCGGTCGCGCGCGGCGGCGGGCCGGGCGTGGCCGGCGGCAATCACCATGGGCAAGCCGCGACGGCGCTCCAGCAGGCCTTCCAGTTCCAGCAGGCTGTAGGCCTTGGAGATGGTCATCGGGTGCACCGCCAGCTGCAGCGCCAGGTCACGCACCGAAGGCAGTTCCTGCCCTGCCACCCACTGACCCGCGGCCACCCGCCGGCGCAGCTGGTCCATCAGCTGGCGGTAGATGGGCTCGGCGGAGCCGGTGTTGATCTGGAACAGGATCGGGGTGTCCATGTGGACTAGTGTACGGGTTCACTAGTACACCTTGTCAAGCACCCGCTGACACGGCCACGGCCAGGGAGCGCCTTCCGGGCGCTTCAGTACCGCAGCTGCGCGTACCAGGTCTTCTGCGCTGCGGCGCGCGCCTGGCCCAGCGTGACGATGCCTTGCTGCGCCAGCAGCGGCAGCATGCGCCGGAAGATCTCGGCCGTGACCAGCGCATCGCCCAGCGCCGTGTGCCGGCCCTGCACGCTGACGCCGAAACGCTCGGCGATGACCTCCAGCCGGTGCGAGGTCTGCGCCGGGTGCACCACGGCCGAGAGCAGCAGCGTGTCGAGCACCGGTTGCTCGAAACGCAGGCCGGTGGTGGCTTCCTTCAGCTGGAAGAAGCGCAGGTCGAAGGCCGCGTTGTGCGCCACGAGCACGGTATCGCGCGCGTAGGCGTGGAAGGCCGGCAGCACGGTGGTGATGGGCGGCTGGCCTGCCACCATCGCCGGCGTGATGCCGTGGATGGCGATGCCCTCGGCGGGGATGCTGCGGCCCGGGTTCACCAGCTGCTCGAAGCTCTCGCCCTTGAGCAAGCGGCCGGCGATCAGCCGCGTGGCGCCGATCTGCAGGATCTCGTCGGTGGCCGGGTCCAGGCCGGTGGTCTCGGTGTCGAAGACGGTGTAGCTGAGTTCGGCCAGCGGTCGGTCGTCGAGGGCACGCTGGTGCTGGCTGGCAGCGAAGAGGTCGAAGCCCAGGTAGTCGGGGCGGCTGTCTGCGCTGGCGTCTGCGCTGGCATCGGCTGCTTCCAGGGTTTCCAGCAGCGCCGTTTCGGCGGCCAGCGGCAGCACGAAACGGAAGAAGGCCTCGTGCCGCGTGCGTTCACGCTCGAACCAGAAGCCGCCGCCGTGGCGCTGCACCACCTCGCGCACGCTGAGGCTGGGCGGGCCCCCGGGGCGCGCGGCAGCGCCCGAGCGGGGCAATGCATCGAGCTCCCAGCCCATCGCAGTTTCGGTGCTCAGGGCAGGGCCGGTCCAGAGCAGATCGAGCTGGGCGCGGCGCGGGTCGGCGCCTTCGATCTCAGGGGCCAGGTGCAACCGCAGCTGCACGCTGCGCAAGCCCAGCTCGTCGTGCACACGCTCGGCCAGGCCAGCCAGCGCCAGCAGCAGCGAGTAACTGTCCACACGCAGCCAGAGCGTCTCGTCCACCGCCCCCAGCGTGCAGGCCAGGCGCCCGCCGGCCTGGATGCGCGCCTGCGCCGCCTGCAGCACGTCGCTGCCGCGCATGTCTTCCAGCGGCCAGCGGTTGTTCTCGCTGTCGGCCTCGAACTCGCGCGTCACGTTGTCGAGCAGCAGCACGAAGCCCGCCAGCGGTGCTGCGCCACGGGGCTGCAGCCCCGCCGCTTCCACCGCACGCACGGGCGACAGCCGCACGCGCAACAACTGCCCGCTGGGCGTGCTGGTGATGAACTGCGCACTCGGCTGCTCGGCGCCACGCTGCAGACGCTGCTGCACCGAGGCCAGCGCATGCGCCACGAGTTCGCGGTCGAACACGGCGTGGATGCTGCGGCCCAGGCCCAGCAGTTCGGCGCCCCCAGCCGCGCCCGGGGTTCCGCTCAAGGCGCGGAACTGCAGCCGCGCGCGCCGGTTGTAGAGCAGCACGCGGCCTTCCAGCGTGCACACCACCACGCTCTGCGGCAGCTCGCTCATCAGCGCGGCCAGGCGCTGGCGCTCCTGCTCGATGTGCTGGCTGGCACGCGCCACCTCGCCGGCCATGTCGGCACGCAAGGCATCGCGCTGCGCTGCCAGCGCATTGACGTGCGCGGCCAGCGCCTGCAGCGGCGCCGCGCCCTCGGGCAGCGTGACCCTGCGCTGCACTTCCGGGCCCAGCAGCACCTCGGCCTGCTCGGCCAGTTGCGCGGGGGCCGCCACCCAGCGGCGGTGCAGCGGGCCGGCGGCCCCCGCGGCGGCGAGCACCACCCCCAGTGCCACGGCCGCCAGCAGCGGCCCGCGTTCGGCCAGCAGCGCCTGCACAGCCTGCAGCGCCGGGCGCTCTTCCGCACCGAGGCTGCCCCACAGCAGCAGCGCGCCCAGGCCGGTGAAGAGCAGCAGCACCGCGGCCGCGGCCGCGGCCACGGCCACGCGGGTGGTGAGCAGGCTGCGGTCGCTGCGCGTCACAGCCGGTCGAGGTGGAAGTGTGAGCGCAGCCAGTCACGCCAGCGGCGCACGAGGGCCAGCGCGTCCTGCAGCGCCTGCCGCTCCAGGGTGGAGAGGTCGGCGGGATGCACGGCGTTGTCGGGCAGCGCGGCCACGGCCAAGCCGGTATCCAGCTGCCGCAGCTGGTGGGCCGTGCGCAGGGCCATCAGCAGGTGCAGGGCTTCGGTGAGGTCGCGCGCGAAAGCGGCGTCCAGCACGCCCGCTGCGGCCAGCGCCTGCAGGCGCGCGGCCGTGCCGGTCTCCTGCAGGCCGTGCTGCAGCGAGAGCGCACGCACGCCGTGCACCAGCGGGAAGAGGCCCAGCTTCTTCAGGTCGATGGGCTGGGCGGCCGGATCGGGGGCGAGGTGCGCCAGGTGCGCCAGCTGCGCGAACCAGGCGCTGGGTTCGTGGAAGCGGTCGGCCGGCTCGGCAAAGCGCGCCAGCCAGATGTCGCGCCCCGTGCGCAGCCGGTCCAGGTGCTCGCGCGCGGCCTGCAGCAGGCCGGCATCGCCCGCCACGCAGCGCGCATCGAAGAACACCGCCAGGTTCAGCGGCCCCTCGGGCGCGGCGCCGTGCATCCAGTGCTGCAGCGTGGCCTTGAAGCCCGAGATCGGCTGGCACCAGGGCGCACGGCTCAGCATCACCCCGCCCGGGCACGGCGGGTAGCCCAGCTGCGCGAGCGCGGCGCTGAAGTCCTGCGTGAGCTGGTGCACGCTCTCGGGCGTCACGCCTTCGGGCAGCACGTCGGGCAGCAACAGCGCGTTGTCCTGGTCGGTCTTCAGCAGCTGTTCTGCACGGCCTTCGCTGCCCATCACCAAAAGGCAGGCGCTGGTGGCCAGCGCGGGCGGCGCCAGCAGGGCCCACAAGCGTGCGAAGAGGCGCGCGTGCAACTCACCCACCAGCCGCGCAACGCGCTCCACGCGGATGCCGCCGGCCAGCAGGTGGCGCACGGTCTCGTCGATGCGCTGCGCCGCGGCCTGCAGCCCTGCCACGGTGGTGGCGTCGTCGATCTGCAGCGCCACGGTGTGCGAGTGCCGCGCCATCTGGCTGACCACGTCCAGCTGGCCCAGCACGCCCAGCACCGCGGCCTGCGGGTGCGTGCCGTCGCGCACCACGAGGCGGTGCACGCGGTGGCGCACCATCAGCCAGAGCGCCTCGAACAGATCGGCCTCGGCGTCGATGGACACGATCTCGAAGCGCGCCACCTCGCGCACCGCCAGCTGCGCGGGCGGCACGGGGTGCAGCACCGCGTCGCGCAGGTCGGTGGTGGTGAAGATGCCCAGGCGCTCGGGGCCACCGCCGGGCGGCGTGTCGTGCACCAGCGCGTGCGTCAGGCCGTGTTGCGCCATGGCGGCGCAGACGCTGACGATGCTGTCGGTGCCGGCCACGTCGCAAGGGCGGCGCAGGTAGGTGTCGCGCACGCGGCCCGTGAGCAGGCCGATCAGCTCTGACGGCGCTGGGTTGGCAAGGGCTTCGTGCACCGGCGTCTCCAGGGAAGGCAAGGCAAAAAGGAACAGGGGCCGCGGCATCATGCCCGCGGCCCCTGCGATGGGGTGTGATTTGGCTCAAAGCTGCGGCTGAGGCGCGGCAGGTCGGCCTGCCACGCCGCGCCGCGTTCAAGCCTCAGTGACCACTGGCCCCGGCGGCGCCGATACCGGTTTCAGAGCGCAGCTGCTGCATCGCGAAGCCGGCCTTGTCCTTGGCGGCGCGCTTGCTGTTGTCGAGCACGCTGAACAGCCAGATGCCGACGAAGCCGATGGTCATGCTGAACAGCGCCGGGCTGGTGTACGGGAACAGCGCGCTGCCCTTGGGGTTGCCCAGCGTGGCTTCCCACACCGCGGGCGACACCACCGTCAGGCCCACGCTGGAGATCAGCCCCAGGAAGCCGCCGATCACCGCGCCGCGCGTGGTGCAGCCCTTCCACAGCACGCTCATCAAGAGCACGGGGAAGTTGGCACTCGCCGCGATCGCGAAGGCCAGGCTCACCATGAAGGCGATGTTCTGCTTCTCGAAGGCAATGCCCAGCACCACGGCGATGACGCCCAGGCACACGGTGGTGATCTTCGAGACGCGCAGTTCCTCGCGGCCGTTGGCCTTGCCCTTCTTGATGACGGTGGCGTAGAGGTCGTGGCTCACGGCGCTGGCGCCGCTGAGCGTGAGGCCGGCCACCACCGCCAGGATGGTGGCGAAGGCCACCGCCGAGATGAAGCCCAGGAAGACGTTGCCGCCCACCGCGTTGGCCAGGTGGATGGCGGCCATGTTGCTGCCGCCGATCAGTCCGCCCTTGGCATCCAGGAAGTCGGGGTTCGTCAGCACGAAGGTGATGGCGCCGAAACCGATGATGAAGGTCAGGATGTAGAAGTAGCCGATCCAGGTGGTGGCCCAGAGCACGCTCTTGCGCGCTTCCTTCGCATTCGGCACGGTGAAGAAGCGCATCAGGATGTGCGGCAGACCGGCGGTGCCGAACATCAGCGCCATGCCGAAGCTGATGGCACTGATCGGATCTTTCACGAAGCCGCCCGGGCCCATGATGCTGAAGCCGGCCTTGGCCGCGTCTTCAGGGCTCTTGCCGGCGGTCTGTGCGATGCCGGTCTTGATCTCCACCGCCTTGGCAAACATCGCCTCGGGGCTGAAGCCGAAGTGCCACAGCACCGCGCCGGCCATGAAGGTGGCACCGGCCAGCAGCATCACGGCCTTGATGATCTGCACCCAGGTGGTGGCCGTCATGCCGCCGAAGAGCACGTAGACCATCATCAGGCCGCCGACGATCACCACCGCGATCCAGTACTCCAGCCCGAACAGCAGCTTGATGAGCTGGCCCGCACCGACCATCTGCGCGATCAGATAGAACGCCACCACCACCAGCGTGCCGCTGGCCGCGAACACGCGCACCGGCGTCTGCTCGAAGCGGAAGGCCGCCACGTCGGCGAAGGTGAACTTGCCCAGGTTGCGCAGGCGCTCGGCCAGCAGGAAGGTGACGACCGGCCAGCCCACGAGGAAGCCGATGCTGTAGATCAGCCCGTCGAAGCCGCTGGCCATCACCGCCGCGCTGATGCCCAGGAAAGACGCCGCGCTCATGTAGTCGCCAGCGATCGCCAGGCCGTTCTGGAAGCCGGTGATGCCACCGCCGGCGGTGTAGAAGTCAGCAGTGCTGCGCGTCTTGGCAGCGGCCCACTTGGTGATCCACAGCGTGAAGGCGACGAAGGCGCCGAACATGCCGATGGCCGTCCAGTTGGTGGCCTGCTTGGTGGCTTGGCCGAGGTCGGCCCCGGCGGCCAGCACGGCGGCCGAGGTGCCGAACAGCACCGC
Organism: Rubrivivax sp.; assembly: GCA_051861265.1. Lineage (GTDB taxonomy): Bacteria > Pseudomonadota > Gammaproteobacteria > Burkholderiales > Burkholderiaceae_C > Rubrivivax. Next base: position 73,114 of record JBHYDA010000004.1, on the reverse strand, counting down.
CAGCAAGGCGGCGCGGCGCAGGGTGTTGGAGCTAGAGGTCTTCATGGCCGGCCTCACTTCAGCACCGAGGCGCTGACTTCGGCCGCCAGGCGGTCGTACTCGCTGTTCGCGCGGCGCACGTACAGCCCGGTGATCACGATGGTGAACACGATCACGCCCAGGCCGAGCGGCATGCCCAGCGTCATCACGCCATCGCCCAGGCGCGTGGAGAGCAGCGGCTTGTTGAAGGCCACCAGCATGATGAAGCCGTAGTACACCAGCATCATGGCGGCGGTGAGCCACCAGCCGAAGCGCGTGCGGTCGGCTCGCAGCTGCTGGTACGAGGGGTGCGCAGTGATGCGCTCGGCGAGTGAGGCGTCCATCGGGTCTCCTGGGGGTCTTGCGGTCTTTGCATGGCCCCACCCGGTGCGGGGAGGCTTGACCCCACTGTGAGCAGGCCCACTGACCATGCTCTGACGCGAAACCAACGCGCGCTGACAGAACGCCGCCGCAGGCCCAAAACGCTGCGGGTTAACCCTTGAAAACCAGCGCCTCACTGAAAAGAAAAGGCCGGTGGCTGCGCGGCCACGGCCCGACGCGGGGCTTCAGTTGCTGCCGATCTTGCTGCCCTTGAGGGCGATGTCGCCGCTGGACTTGGCGTTGATCCTGCCGCTGGCGTCGAGCGTGATGTCGCTGCCCTTGATGACGATGCTGCCGTCCTTCTTCAGCGTGATGCTGGCCGCGCCGCAGCGCAGCACGAGGCTGTCGCCGGCGGTGAGCATGAAGTTCTTGCCGACGGTCTCTTGCTGGCTGCCCAGCACGGTGCTGCTGGCATCGCGGCCCACCGAGCGCGCACTGCTGCCGCCGATGTTGACGCTCTCGTTGACGCCGATGGTGACGGTGAGGTGGCTCGGGTAGACCGGGTTCGGGTCGGCGGCGGGCATGGCGGCTCCTGGGGATGTGGAGCCGCATGCTAGGCGGCCGCCTCATGCGCCCGCCATCGTGCGGGCGGGGGGCACCCCGGCGTGTCAGCCGCGCCGGACGCCAGGGCGCGGCGCGCCCTCGGCCTGCCAGGCCGGGCCCTCGAACCAGGCCCCGCCGGCCAGGGCGTCGCGCAGCATGGGCAGCGCGTCCAGGCCCCAGAACAGGCGTCCGGCGTGTTCGAAGGTGGGCACGCCGAAGATGCCGGCGGCCGCGGCGGCTTCGGTGTTGGCGCGCAGCTCGGCCTTGACCTCGGCGCTGTTCGGATCGCGCGCAGGGGCCAGGGCCTCGGTCAGCGCCGCCAGCCGGGCCGGGTCGTTGGCATCGCCGCCTTCGGCCCACACGTGGCGGAACAGCGCCTCCACGATGCGCCGGTTGGGCCCGCAGGCCAGCGCCAGGCGCTGCAGCGCCAGCGGGTTGAAGGGGTGCTGTGCCGGCGTGACCAGCGGCACACCCTGCTGCGCCGCCAGCCAGTGCACGTGGCGGAAGGTCCAGGCCCGCTTGGGCTCCACCTCGGCCGGGCCCTTCTGGCCGTAGTGCTGGAGCAAACCGGCCAGCAGCAGCGGGCGGTATTCGACATCAAAGCTCAAGCCCTCCAGCACCTGCGGCAGGCGCTGGAAGGCCAGCCAGGCGAAGGGCGAGAGGACGTCGAAATGGAAAACGATGCGGTGCATGGCAGGCCTCAAGGTATCAACGTGGGCGCGTGCGCGGCGGCTGCGGTTCGGGCAGCGTGCGGCCACTGGCCAACCAGGCCACGCGCCGCTCGGGCAGCGCGGCCAGCACGGCGTGGCGCCGCGTCTCGTCCAGCGACGACCAACGCGCAATCTCGTCCAGCGAGCGCAGGCAGCCGCCGCACCAGCCGGTGGCGGCGTCCATCTGGCAGACGTTGATGCAGGGGGAGGCGGCAGGGGTGCTCATCAGGGCTTCGGGGTTTGCACGACATTGGCCACCGGGGCCCCGGTCAGGCGCAGCAGTTCGTCGGGCGAGAGGCGGAACACGCCGTTGGGATGGCCGGCGGCCGCCCAGATCTCGGTGTAGCGGAAAAGATCGCGGTCGATCAGCGTTACTGGCGGCTGCAGGTGGGCCAGCGGCGCCACGCCGCCGATGGAGAAGCCCGTGGCGGCCTTGACGAAGTCAGCATCGGCGCGCCCCAGCGGGCCGACCTCGGCAGCCACGCGCTTCTCGTCGACGCGGCGGTCGCCCGAGGTCACCACCAGCACGGCCACGCCGTCGCTCTGGCGGCGGAAGATCACGCTCTTGGCGATCTGCCCCAGCGTCACGCCCAGCGCGTCGGCGGCCTCCTGCGCGGTGCGCGCGGCCACTTCCAGCCAGCGCGGCGGGTGCGGGTGGCCGGCGGCGGCCAGTGCGGCAGCCACGCGCTGGAAGCCTTCGGGGCGGTCTTGCAGGCCAACGCTCATGCCGCGGCCCCGGATGTCAGACGCCCGCGCCGCGTCAGCAGCGCCTTGCCCGCGCGTGAGGCGCTCGGCCGGCCCAGCACCTCGCTGATGTAGGCGCCGGCATCCACGAGCGCGTCCAGGTCGTGCCCGGTGGCGATGCCCATGCCCTGCAGCATGTAGACCACGTCTTCGGTGGCCACGTTGCCGGTGGCGCCCTTCGCGTAGGGGCAGCCGCCCAGGCCGGCGATGCTGGTGTCGAAGACGTGCACGCCCAGCTCCACGCTGGCCAGGATGTTGGCCAAGGCCTGGCCGTAGGTATCGTGAAAGTGCCCGCTCACCTCGGCGAGCGGGTAGTGCTTCAGCGCGCGCTCCAGCGCCGCCTGCACGCGCCGCGGCGTGCCCACGCCGATGGTGTCGGCCACGCCGCAGTGGTCCACGCCGATGGCCTTCATCAGCAGGACGACGCGCTCCACCTCGTCGGGCGTGACCTCGCCCTGGTAGGGGCAGCCCAGGGCGCAGGAGATGGCCGCACGCACCTTCAGCCCGGCCGCATGCGCCGCCGCCACCACGGGGCGGAAGCGCTCGATGCTCTCTTCGATGCTGCAGTTGATGTTCTTCTGGCTGAAGGCCTCGCTGGCGGCGCCGAAGACCACCACCTCGTGCACCTGCGTGGGCAGCGCGGCTTCCAGGCCCTTCATGTTGGGCGTGAGCACCGAGTAGCGCACGCCCGGCTGGCGCGTGATGCCGGCCAGCACCTGGGTGTTGTCGGCCATCTGCGGCACCCATTTCGGGCTGACGAAGCTGGTGACTTCGATCTCGCGGCAGCCCGCCGCCTGCAGGCGGTGCACCAGCTCGATCTTGTGCGCGGCGCTCACGGGCTGGGCCTCGTTCTGCAGGCCGTCGCGCGGACCGACCTCGACCAGGGTGACTTCGGTGACGCTCATGAGCTCATTTCCCCGTTTTTCTGGCGTATCAGGTTACACGGGTGCCGAAGGCCGCGCCCGTGACGCCCCGCCCCGCCCTGACCCCCCGCCACTGCGCGCTCGATCCCTGCCTTTCGGCCTTCGTGGGGATGGCGCCGCTTGGTTCTACAGCGCACACTGCCATGGCCACCATGAACACGCGTCGTTGTCTGAAAGTCGCTGCCCGCATCAATGCGCTGCTCGTGCAGGAGCTGGGCCAGGGCATCGACCCGGCACGCATGCTGGCCGAGCCGCTGTACGCGCGTGACGTGCTGCTGGTCTGCGAGGCCCTGCCCGGCACCGAGCTGGCCGAGCTGGTGCCCAAGTTCCGCCAGGCGCTGGCCGCGGTCGACCCCGAAGAGGCCGCCCGCGCAGGCCAGCCCTCGGGCTTCAGCCCCTCGCGCTTCCTGAACTCGCTGTTCGGTGCCACCACCGGCAGCCCGGCCAGCACCCTGGACACCGCGCCGGCCAAGCCGCCCCGCAGCTGGTTCGGCCGCCTGCGCGACAGCATCAAGTAAGCACCTCAGGCCGCCGGGGCCAGGCGCAACAGCTCGCCGCCTTCGGCCACCTGGTCGCCCACGGCGTAGAGCAGCTCGCCCACCACGCCGTCGCGCGGGGCGGTGAGCGTGTGTTCCATCTTCATGGCCTCCATGACGGCGACGGCCTGACCGCGCTGCACGGTGTCGCCGGGCTTCACGAAGAAACCCACCACCTTGCCGGGCATGGGCGCGCTCAGCCGGCCTTCGGCCGCGGCACCGGCACCGGCCTGGGCCAGCGGGTCGTGGTCGGCCAGCAGCGCGCTGCCTTCGGCGGCGAAGACGGCGTAACGCCGGTCTTGCGGTGCGCCGTGGGCGTAGACGGTGGCGGCGAAGCGCCGGCCTTCCAGATGCAGCTCGAAGCGGGCTTCGCCCAGGGCGCGGGCGTTGAAGGCCAGCGGCGCGCCGCCCGCGCCCACGCGCAGTTGCACGGCGCCGCCGTGCTGGCGCTCGATGCGCACCGGCAACGGCTGGCCAGCCAGCTCCAGGTGCAGCACACGCACGGCACCGCCGTGCAGGCGCCAGCCGTCGCGGCGCGACCAGGGGTCCGCGCCCTCCAACGCGGCTTCGGCCGCCAGCACCTGCGCGGCCACGGCGGCCACGGCCAGTTCGGGTGCCAGCGGCGGCGCCTCGAACAAGGCCGCGCGTTCGCGCTGGATGAGGGCCGTGTCGAGATCGGCCGTCGCGAAAGCGTGCGTGCCCACCACGCGGCGCAGGAAGGCGACGTTGGTGGCCGGGCCCATCAGGTGCGTCTGCGCGAGGGCCGCGTCCAGCCGCGCCAGCGCCTGCTTGCGCGTTTCGCCCCAGACGATGAGCTTGGCGATCATGCTGTCGTAGTGCGGGCTGATCGCGTCGCCTTCGCGGATGCCGCTGTCCACGCGCGGCTGCGCGTCACTGCGCGTGAAGGCGACGTGGGCGGGCCAGCGGGCCACGTGCAAGGTGCCGGTGGCGGGCAGGAAATCGGCGTCGGGGTTCTCGGCGCAGATGCGCGCTTCGATGGCGTGGCCGCGCAGGCTCACCTGGTCTTGCGTCAGCGGCAGCGGTTCGCCGCTGGCGATGCGCAACTGCCACTCCACGAGGTCCAGGCCCGTGACGGCCTCGGTGACCGGGTGCTCCACCTGCAGCCGCGTGTTCATCTCCATGAAATAGGCGCGGATGTCGCCGTCGTCCAGCTCTTCGGCGACGAACTCCACCGTGCCCGCGCCCACATAACCCACGGCCTTGGCGGCGGCCACGGCGGCGGCGCCCATCTCCGCGCGGCGCGCGGCGCTCAGGCCCGGGGCCGGGCTTTCTTCCAGCACCTTCTGGTGGCGGCGCTGCACCGAACAGTCGCGCTCGCCGAGGTGGATGACGTGGCCCTGCGTGTCGCCGAAGACCTGGATCTCGATGTGCCGCGGCCGTGTCACGTAACGCTCCACCAGCACGTGCGCGTTGCCGAAGCTGGCCTGCGCCTCGCGCTGGCAGCTGGCGAGTGCGGCCTCGAAGTCTTCGGCCCTGTCGACACGCCGCATGCCCTTGCCGCCGCCGCCGGCGCTGGCCTTGATCAGCACCGGGTAGCCGATCTCCGCCGCGCGCGCCGCGAGGAAAGCGGGCTCGTTGTTGTCGCCGTGGTAGCCGGGCACCAGCGGCACGCCGGCTTTCTCCATCAGCGCCTTGGCCGCGCTCTTGCTGCCCATGGCGGCGATGGCGCTGGCCGGCGGGCCGATGAAGACCAGCCCCGCCTTCGCGCAGGCGTGGGCGAAATCTTCGTTCTCGCTCAGGAAACCGTACCCGGGATGGATGGCCTGCGCGCCGGTGGCCAGGGCCGCATCGATGATGCGCTGCCACCGCAGGTAGCTCTCACGCGGCGCGTTGCCGCCCACGTGCACGGCTTCGTCGCAGGCGTGCACGTGGCGTGCGTCGGCATCGGCGTCGCTGTAGACGGCCACGGTGCGCACGCCGAGGCGGCGCGCGGTTGCAGCAACGCGGCAGGCAATCTCACCACGGTTGGCGATCAGGATCTTCTTGAACATCGTCAGGCTTTCTTCAGGCCACCGAAGGCCGGGCCGGTGTGAGCCGCTGCAGCAGCTTGCGCAGGAACTTGAACAACACGGCGATCAACACCACCGCCAGCACCACGGCCACGGCCAGCACCACCAGCGCGGCCACCGGGTAGGCCCAGGCCAGCCACAGCAGGCCGGGCACGGCCGCATCACCCGCCAGCGACAGGCCGATGTTGGAGAAGGGCTCGGGGCTGGTGTTGGCCGCCGCGCGCGTGGTGGCCTTGGCGGCATGCGCCGTGGCCGCCAGCGTGCCGCCGGCCAGTGCTGCGGCCGTGGTCCAGGCGCTGCCCCACTCGGGGCCGAGGCCGGCGAACACCCCCGCGGCCAGCGCCGCGCCGGCAGGGATGCGGATGAAGGTGTGCAGCGTGTCCCACAGCGTGTCCAGGCCCGGCACCTTGTCGGCCACGAACTCGGCGGTGAGCATCAGGCCGCTGGTGCCCAGTACCAAGGGGTGCTGAAGCAGTTGCAGACCCGGCGGCAGCGGCACCCAGCCGAAGAAGCCCGCCGCGCCGGTGAGGAAGACCACCAGGTACAGGCGCATGCCGCTGGCCCAGCCGAGCGCTGCGGCCAGCGCCAGCAGTTGCGTGAGGTCGAGCGAGGGCAGCGGGTTCACGGCAGCTTTGGCGGCGGTGCGGCAGGCCGTTCAGGCGGGCGTGCGCCAGGCCGGATCGCGCTTGTTCAGGAAGGCCTGCACGCCTTCGCGCCCTTCAGCGCTGGCGCGGATGTCGGCGATGCGGCGCGCGGTGTCGTCGCGCAGCGCGGCGTCGACGGGGCGGCCGGCCACGTCCTTCACCAGCTGCTTGCAGGCGCGCACCGCGGCCGGGCCGTTGGCGACCAGCGCGGCCACGGTCTCGGCCACTTGGGCATCGAGCGCTTCGGGCGCCACCACCTCGTGCACGAAACCCAGCGCCAGCGCGCGCTGCGCGCTGAAGCGTTCGGCGGTGGTGAAGTAGCGGCGCGAGGCCTGCTCGCCCAGGGCCTTCACGACGTAGGGGCCGATGGTGGCCGGCAGCAGGCCGAGCTTGGCTTCGCTCAGGCAGAAGTGCACGCCCTCGGCGGCGATGAGCACGTCGCACACCGCGGCCAGGCCCACGCCGCCGGCGTAGCAGTCGCCCTGGATGCGGCCCACCACGGGCACGGGGCAGCTGTAGACCGTCCACAGCATCTCGGCCAGCGCGCTGGCGTCGGCGTGGTTCTGCGCCCAGCTGTAGTCGGCCATGGCGCGCATCCACGAAAGGTCGGCGCCGGCGCAGAAGGCCTTGCCGTGGCCGCCCAGCACGATGGCGCGCAGTTCGCCGTCAGCCCCCAGCGTGCGGAAGGCGGCTGTCAGCTCGGCGATGACGTCGTCGTTGAAGGCGTTGCGCACCTCGGGCCGGTTCAGCCAGACCTCGGCCACGAAGGGCGAGGGGCGGCGGATGTCGAGCGTGCCTGTCATGCGGCCATCAGGGTGGCGGCCAGCACCACCTGGCAGCCGCCTTGCGCCACCACGAGCACCAGTGCCGCGCCCAGGCGCAGGCCGAAGCCGCGCCACCGTTTCAACCAACCGTCTTGTGCTGCCATGTGAGGCCCTCCTTGGGGTGCCATGCCGTCGTACCGGGTCTGTGGCCCGGCTTCACATGCGGAAGACGCCGAACCGCGGCGCCTCGGGGATGGGTGCGTTCAGGCTCGCGCTCAGGCCGAGCGCCAGCACGCGGCGCGTGTCGGCGGGGTCGATGATGCCGTCGTCCCACAGCCGCGCGGTGGCGTAATAGGGGTGGGCCTGTTCTTCGAATTGGCGCTGGATGGGCGCCTTGAAGGCGGCCTCGTCTTCGGCGCTCCAGCTGCCGCCCTTGGCTTCGATGCCGTCGCGCCGCACGGTGGCCAGCACGCCGGCGGCCTGCTCGCCGCCCATCACGCTGATGCGCGCGTTCGGCCACATCCACAGAAAGCGCGGGCTGTAGGCGCGGCCGCACATGCCGTAGTTGCCGGCGCCGAAGCTGCCGCCGATGATGACCGTGAACTTGGGCACCGTGGCCGTGGCCACGGCCGTCACCATCTTCGCGCCGTGCTTGGCGATGCCTTCGTTCTCGGCCTTGCGGCCGACCATGAAGCCGGTGATGTTCTGCAGGAAGACGAGCGGGATCTTGCGCTGGCAGCACAGCTCGATGAAGTGGGCGCCCTTCTGCGCGCTTTCGCCGAAGAGGATGCCGTTGTTGGCCACGATGCCCACCGGCATGCCCTCGATGTGCGCGAAGCCCGTCACCAGCGTGGCGCCGTAACGCGCCTTGAACTCGTCGAACTCGCTGCCGTCGACGATGCGGGCGATGATCTCGCGCACGTCGAAAGGTTTGCGCGGGTCGGTGGGGATCACGCCGTGCAGCTCGGCCGCATCGAAGGCCGGCGGGCGCGGCGCGCGCAAGGCCAGCTGCTCGGGCTTGCGCCAGTTCAGGTTGGCCACGCTGGCGCGCGCGATGGCCAGCGCGTGCAGGTCGTTCTCGGCCAGGTGGTCGGCCACGCCAGACAGGCGCGTGTGCACGTCGCCGCCGCCCAGGTCTTCGGCGCTCACCACCTCGCCCGTGGCGGCCTTCACCAGCGGCGGGCCGCCGAGGAAGATGGTGCCCTGGTTCTTCACGATGATGGCTTCGTCGCTCATCGCCGGCACATAGGCGCCGCCGGCGGTGCAGCTGCCCATCACCACCGCGATCTGCGGGATGCCCTGCGCGCTCATCTGCGCCTGGTTGTAGAAGATGCGGCCGAAGTGGTCGCGGTCAGGAAACACCTCGTCCTGGTTGGGCAGGTTGGCGCCGCCGCTGTCCACGAGATAGATGCAGGGCAGGCGGTTGAGCTGCGCCACTTCCTGCGCCCGCAGATGCTTCTTCACCGTGGCGGGGTAGTAGGTGCCGCCCTTGACGGTGGCGTCGTTGCAGACGATGAGGCACTCCACGCCACTCACGCGGCCGATGCCGGCGATCAGCCCGGCGCCGGGCGCGGCGTTGTCGTAGAGGTTCAGCGCGGCCAACGGCGCCAGTTCGAGGAAAGGCGTGTCGGGGTCGAGCAGCATCTCCACGCGCTCGCGCGGCAGCAGCTTGCCGCGCGCGGTGTGCTTGGCCCGCGCCGCATCGCCACCGCCCTGGGCCACCTGCGCCAGCTTGGCATTCAGGTCGGCCAGCAACTGCTGCATCCAGCCCGCGCTGGCCTTGAAGGCCTCGGAACGCGGGTTCAGCTGGGACGTGAGAACGGGCATCGGGTCTCCTGCGCGGGGATGGCCTGCAGTGGGCCGGCTTGCAAGCGCGCGCCGGGTAGGCGCGCGGTGCATTGACGTTAACGTCAATCAAGGAACATTCTAGGGTCGCCGGCTAGCATGGGGCGATGTCGCTGCTGCCGTTCTTGCACCTGGTTCTGGCCGCACTGGCGACGGCCCTGGCGCTGGCCCTGCGCCCCTGGCGCGCGCTGCCGGCCACCCCGCCCTGGCCGGCGCTGGCCTGGTGGGTGCTGCTGCCGGTGCTGTGGAGCGTGGACCTGCTCTCGGCCCAGCCCGTGATGCAGCCGCTGGCCGGCAGTTGCCTGCTGATGCTGATGCTGGGCTGGCCCATGGCGGTGCTGATGCTGCTGCCGGTGGCCTTGGCCGTGATGGGCCTGGCCGATGCCAGCGCGGCCGACGCGCTGCAACGCCTGGTGTGGCTGGGCCTGGTGCCGATGACGCTGGCCCTCGGCCTGGGCGCAGCCTTGCGGCGCTGGCTGCCGAAGCACCTGTTCGTCTACATCCTCGGGCGCGGCTTCTTCGCCACCGCGCTGGCCGTCAGCGGGGCCGGGGCCTTGTCGGCCTGGGTGCAAGGGGTGCCGTCCACACTGGCGGTGGAAGACGTGGTGCTGGCGCGCGTGCTCGCCGCCTCGGGCGACGCCTTCATCACCGGCATGCTGGTGGCCATCTTCGTGGCCTTCAGGCCGCAATGGCTGGCCACCTACACCGACCGGCTCTACCTGCCCAGAACCTGAGGCCCTCAGCGCCGCCAGAACGCCGGGGTGAACAGCACCAGCACGCTCAGCAGCTCCAGCCGCCCCAGCATCATCGCGAAGGTGCAGACCCAGGTCTGGAAATCGCTGAGCCCGCCGAAGTTGTTGGCCGGCCCCACCTCGCCCAGGCCCGGCCCGATGTTGTTGGCGCAGGCGATGACGGCCGTGAAGGCGGTGACGACGTCCAGCCCCGTGAAGACCAGCAGCATCGTGAAGCCCACCAGGATGGCGCCGTAGATCATCATGTAGGCGATCACGCTCTGCATCACGCGGTCGCTGATGGCCTGGCCATTGAGCACCACCGGGTTGACGACGTTGGGATGCACGATGCGCACGAGCTCGCGCCGCGCCTGCTTCAGCATCAGCAGCATGCGCACCATCTTGATGCCGCCGCCGGTGCTGCCGGCGCAGGTGGCGAAGCAGCCCAGCAGCAGCATCAGGAGCGGCGCGAACAGCGGCCACTGGCCGTAGTCCTGCGTGGCGAAGCCGCCGGTAGTGGCCACCGACACCACATGGAAGGCGCTGTGCCGCAACGCCACCAGCGGGTCGGCGTACTCGCCGCGCCACAGCAGGTAGGCGGCCACCACCGCCGTGCCCGCCAGCAGCACGGTGTAGAAGGCGCGCACCTCGGTGTTGCGCCACAGGCTGCGCAGCGATCGCGCCCGCCACACCGCGAAGTACAGCAGCAGGTTCACGCCCGCCAGCACCATGAAGACCATGGCGATGGCCTCGATGAGCGGCGAATCGAAATGCCCGAAGCTCGCGTCGTAGGACGAAAAGCCGCCCAGGCTGACGGTGCTGCACATGTGCATGAAGGCATCGGGCCAACCCATGCCTGCAGCGGCGTACGCGAAGAAGCAGGCCACGCTCATGGCGAGATAAGCCACCCAGATCACACGCGCGGTGTCGGCGATGCGCGGCGTGAGTTTCTGGTCCTTCATCGGGCCGGCCACCTCGGCCTTGAAGAGCTGGCTGCCGCCCACGCCCAGCATCGGCAGGATGGCCACCGCCAGCACGATGATGCCCAGGCCGCCCACCCAGGTCATGAAGCAGCGCCAGACGTTCACCGACAGCGGCAAGGCATCCAGCCCGCTGATCGCCGTGGAGCCCGTGGCGGTGAAGGCCGAGGTGGCCTCGAAGTAGGCGTCGGTCATGCTCAGGCCCGGCACCGCCAGCCACAGCGGCAGCGCGCCGAAGAATGGCAGCACGGCCCAGGTCATGCCCACGAGCAGGAAGCCGTCGCGCGGCTGCAGTTCGCGGCGGAAGCGGCGCGTCACCAGGCTCAGCAGCAGCCCGCAGATGGCGGTGGCGCTGGCCGCGGTGACAAAGGCCGGCTTGGCGCCATCGTCACCCAGAAGCGCAAAGGCCAGCGGCACCAGCAGCAGCAGCGCGAACAGCAGCACCATGCGCCCGACCAGCGCGACGACGGGAAGGAAACCCATGTTCAGAACAGGAAGGTGGCGCTGACCTGGAACAGCTTCTCGACCTCGCGCACCATGCGTTTGCGCGGCACGAAGACGATGACGTGGTCGTTGGGCTGCACCACGGTGTCGTGGTGGGCGATGATGACTTCGGGCTTGGCGTCTTCACCGGCCTCGCTGCCGTCGGGGCGGTGCAGGCCGCGAACGATGGCGCCCACCGTCGCGCCCTTGGGCAGGCCCACTTCGTCGATGCGCCGGCCCGCGAAACGGCAGGTCTTGCGGTCGCCACGCACGATGGCCTCCAGCGCTTCGGCCGCGCCGCGGCGCAGGCTGTGCACGGCTTCCACATCACCCCGCCGCACGTAGGCCAGCAGTTCGCCCAGCACGGTGTGGCTGGGGCTGATGGCGATGTCGATGGTGGTGCCTTGCACCAGGTCGGCGTAAGCGCGGCGGTTGATGACGGCCAGCACGCGCCGCGCGCCCAGGCGCTTGGCGAGCAGGCAGCTCATGATGTTGTCTTCGTCGTCGCTGGTCAGCGCGAGGAAGAGGTCCATCTGGTCGACGTTCTCGTCGCCGAGCAGGTCTTCGTCGGTGCTGTCGCCGTGCAGCACCAGCACCTCGGGCGGCAGCTCGGTGGCCAGGTAGTCGCAGCGCGGCTTGATGGGCTCGATGATCTTGAGCTGGTAGTCGCCATGGATCTCACGCGCCAGGCGCAGGCCCACCTTGCCGCCGCCGGCCACCATCACACGCTTGACGGGCTGGTCGCGCGTGCGCAGCGCGCCCAGCACGGTGCGGATGTGCTCGGTGGCGGCGAGCACGAAGACCTCGTCGCCGGGCTCGATCTGCGTGCGGCCGTCCAGCTGCGGCAGCACGGTGTCTTGCCGGTAGATGGCCATGATGCGCATGGGCGTGCCCGGCACCAGCTGCGGAATCTCTTCCAGCCGGTGGCGCACCAGCGGCCCGCCGGCCACCGCACGCACTGCGATCAGGCTCACCAGGCCGTGCGCGAACTCCAGCACCTGCAGCGCCTCGGGGTACTCGATCAGCTTGCGGATGTAGGCGGTGACGCTCTGCTCGGGGCAGATGACCTTGTCGACGCCGAAACCGTTCTTGCCGAGCAGCGGGCTGTCGTCCTGGAACTCGGGGCTGCGCACGCGGGCGATGGTGGTCGGCACGTTGAACAGCTCTTTGGCCACTTTGCACGCCACGAGGTTGGTCTCGTCCTGCGGCGCGCAGGCGATCAGCATGTCGGTGTCCTGCACGCCGGCGTCCTGCAGCACGCTGGGCTGGATGCCGTTGCCCACCACCCCGCGCAGGTCCAGCCGGTCTTGCAGGAAACGCAGGCGCACCGGGTCGGTGTCGATGACGGTGATGTCGTTACGCTCGCTGACCAGGCTCTCGGCCACGCTTTCACCGACGCGGCCGGCACCGAGGATCAGGATCTTCATGGCCGGCAGTCTAGAGCTTCAGGCGTGCCGCCCGGGGCCGCCCAGGGCCTGCACCAGCGTGTCGGCCAGGGGCGCCTGCAGGCTCAGCGCGAGCGCGGCGGCCTCGCCCGGGTTGGCGCAGGTCTTGCGCCGTGCACGCCACAGCGTGGCCAGCTGGCCTTGCCGCGCGGCCAGCGCCGGGGCCAGGCGCTGCGCGGCTTCATCGGGCGCCAAACCTTGCGCGGCGACGAGTGCGCGCTGCAGCAGGGTCTCGGTGAAACGCGCCAAGGCCGCTTCGTCCCAGGCGACGAAGCTGCGATCGGTGCCGCGCACCAGGTTCAGCCCGCGCGCGGCCCCTGCAGCGCCCAGCGCGCCCAGCACCCCGCCGGCCAGCGCGCCCGCCCCCAACGTGAGACCGCCGCTGAGCAGATCGGCCTTCAGCCCGACCAGCGCCCCACTGAGCGCACCGCCCACCAGCGCCGCGCGGCCTTCGCCCACACGGGCGCGCAGGGCCGTGCCCTCGCCAGTGGCCGTGCGCAGTGCCGCCCCTTCGCCACCGGCCAGCACCGCGTGCTCGGCGGCGCCCCACAGCAGCACCTGCAGGCGCTGCAGGTGGCCTTGCAAGCTGTTGTCCAGCCGCCGCTCCAGCCGCGTGCGCGCGGCCTCGGCCTCGCCCCCGCGCGAGAGCAGGCTGCCTTCGTCGGCCAGCGCCTCGTGGGTGGTGGCCACCTCGGCCAGCGTGTCGGCGAGCTCGGCCACCAGGGCGTCGAAACGCGCGGCCTGGGTCGCCTGCCAGCTGGCGGCCAGGCGCTGCAGGCGCTGGTCGTCGTCCAGCGCAGCGGCCAGCGCTTGCAGCAGGCGGCCCTCGGGCAGCCAGCCGTCGGCGCGCTGCCTGGCGGGTAGCGTGGTGGGGGCGGTGGAGTCAGGCTCCGCACCGTCTTCCAGCAGCAGCACCACCGGCCGGCCCAGGCGCGCCAGCCACGCCGGGCGCGGTGCGCCAGCGCGTGTGTGCAGCAGCACGGCGGCCACTTGCTCGCGCAGCGCGGGCAGGGGGTCGGCCGCGGCGCGGCCCCCTGCAAAGCCGAAGGCCCGCGCCACTGCGGCCCACCAGGGCGCGCCCCCGGCCGCGGGCGCCTCCGCGGCGGCTTCCAGGCCCGGCGGCGCGCACACCAGTTGCAATTCGTCGCCCAGCTCGCCGCGCAGCACGGTGATGGGTTCGCCCGCACCCCCAGCCGGCCCCCAGGGCACGCCAAAGAGTGCAGGCGCCGGCAGATCGCCGGGTTCGGCCACCCACAACAGGCGCAGCACATGCGGCCGGCCCGGGCGCATCAAGGGGTGCAGGGCCTCGAAGTAGGGTGTGTCCAGCGCCAGCGGAAAGCGCTGCGCCTGCGCCCGTGCGCGGCGCGCGGCCCACAGCGCCAGCAGCGTGCGCGGCAGCACCACGGCCAGACCCAGCGTGGCGGCGTAAAGATGGATCCACGGTGCGGCGCTGGCCGTGGCATTGCCCCCGGGCGCCAACTGCAGCGGCGCCACCTCGGGCACGGCAATGCCGGTCAGCGCGCTGGCCGGCGCCAGCAGCCAACCCAGGGCCTGCTGCACGGAAGTGGCGTCGAGAAAGGTGCTCTGCCAGCCGGCGCGGTAATCGAGCACCAGCCCGCGCAGGTAGAGCCCGGCCAAGAGGCCGGCCGCCAGTGCGGCGGCACCACTGTGCAGCACCAGCGCTGCGCGATGGCCCATCAGCGACGCGGCGTGGTCGGCCCACAAGGCCCCGGCGCGGGCCGTGGGGCCGTCGCCACCCGGCCCGCGCAGGCCCAGGCCCGCCAAGGCCGCGCGCAAGCCACCGCCGGGCCCCTGCGGCAGCGGCAGCAGCAACACGAGGTAGACCGCCAGGTTCCAGGCCACCACCGCCCACACGGCGGGGGCCAGCAGGTTCACGCGCTGGGGCGCGCCCAGTTGGTCGGCCAGGAGGCCTGCGGCGGCACCGAGCAGCAGCGCCAGCAGCACCCAGGCCGGGTGCCAGCCGCGGCGCGCCAGCCAGCGCTGCAGGGCGGCATCGCGCGGCAACAGGCGCTGCAGCGCCACCCCGGCGCGCGCCTTCACGAAGGCCGCGGGTGCCGCGCCTTCGCCCACCGCCGCCAGCGCCTGGCGCGTGGCCCAGGCGCTGTCCTCAGCGCCCCAGACGGGCCGCTGCCCGGGCGGCGTGGGCGCGGTCTCCAGCGCCTGCAGCAAGAGCACCTGGCGGGCTTCTTCTTCGGTCATCGGGGCGGAATGTAGCCGCCCTGCCCCGCGCTGGGGGCTCTGCGTTCAGCACGCAGGCAGCGCCTGCCTGCTGCACGCTGCGCGTCAGACCCCGTGCAGCAGCGCCACCAGCGCCGCCTGGCTGTTGGTGCCCGTCTTTTCGTACATCTGGCCGACGTGGGTGCGCACGGTGCTGATCTTCACGCCCAGCTTCTCGGCAGCGCAGGTGGGGCGCATGCCTTCGCACAGCATCTCGGCCAGGCGGGCCTGGGTGTGGGTGAAGCGGAAGCGGCGGCGCATGGCGTCGGTGCGCGTGAGCTGCACCTGCTCGATGGTGGCCAGCAGCCAGCCGCCGGCCTGGCCGCTGCCTTCGCCGGCGGGCATGGCGCGCAGGGTGATCTGCATCGGCGCGCTGCCCTCGGCTTCCAGCGGCAGCACCATCTCGCCGGTGGCGGCCACCTGGGCGTGCCAGCGCGACAGCGGCACCCAGCGGCCGGCCTGGCGCAGCGCCAGGCGGCCGCCGGCGTCGAGCCACAGGCCGTCGCGGCGCTCGATGCGGCGCGTGGCGGCAGGGTTGGCTTCGAGCACGGCGCCGTCGGCATCGGCCACGATCAGCGGCGTTTCCAGGCGCTGCATCAGGCACTGGCCCAGGGCCGCCAGGCGCTGCGAGCGCGCCGGCTGCGGGGTGGTGGCACCGGTGTAGGTGCCGGGGAAGACGTTGCTGGCGGGGGTGCTGAAGGGGGTGTGGGTTTGCATGGTGGGCCTCCTGTTGTCGATGGAGGCATTGGGCCGCAGCCCGTCCTTCAGGAGAATGACACCAAGGTATCCCACCCCCGTCGGGGGAGCCAGGCTGAGCTCAGGCCAGCGCCCGACCGATCAGGATCTTCTGCACCTCCGACGTGCCCTCGTAGATCTGGCACACGCGCACGTCGCGGTAGATGCGCTCTACCGGGAAGTCGCTCACGTAGCCGTAGCCGCCGTGCACCTGGATGGCGTCGCTGCACACGCGCTCGGCCATCTCGCTGGCGAAGAGCTTGGCCATCGCGGCTTCTTTCAGGCAGGGGCGGCCGGCGTCCTTCAGGGCGGCGGCGTGCCAGATCATCTGCCGCGCCACCTCGATCTGTGTCGCCATGTCGGCCAGCTTGAACTGCACCGCCTGGTGCTGGAAGATGGGCTGGCCGAAGCTCGTGCGGTCCTTGCTGTAGCGCAGCGCGGCTTCGAAGGCCGCGCGCGCCATGCCCAGGGCCTGGCTGGCGATGCCGATGCGCCCGCCTTCCAAGCCGCTGAGCGCGATCTTCAGGCCCATCCCCTCCTCGCCCAGCAGGTTCTCGGCCGGCACGCGGCAGTTCTCGAAGTTGATCTGCGCCGTGTCGCTGGCGTGCTGTCCGAGCTTGTCTTCCACACGTGCCACGGTGTAGCCGGGCGTGCGCGTGGGCACGATGAAGGCGCTGATGCCCTTCTTGCCGGCAGCCTTGTCCGTCACGGCCATCACGATGGCGACATCGCCGTTCTTGCCGCTGGTGATGAACTGCTTGACGCCGTTGAGCACGTAGGCGTCGCCGTCCTTCACGGCCGTGGTCTTCAGGCCGCCGGCTTCGCTGCCCACGTGCGGCTCGGTCAGGCAGAAGGCGCCCAGCATCTCGCCGCGCGCCAGCGGCTTGAGCCAGCATTCTTTCTGCGCATCGTTGGCGTAGGCCATCAGGATGCTGCAGACGGGGCAGTTGTTGACGCTGACGATGGTGCTGGTGGCGCCGTCGCCCGCGGCAATCTCTTCCAGGATCAGCGCCAGCGCCAGGTAGTCGAGCCCGGCGCCGTCCCACTCGGCAGGCACGGCCACGCCGTAGCAGCCCAAAGCGGCCAGGCCCTGCAACGCCGCGGCCGGGAATGTGTGGCCCTTGTCCCAGGCGGCGGCGTGCGGGGCCACCTCGGCCTGCACGAACTGGCGCACGGCGTCTTGCACGGCGAGATGGTCTTCACTCAACAGCATGGTGGGTTCTTTCGGACGTCGAAGGGAACGGGTTCAAGGCCGCTGGTGCGGCGGCGCCACCGGGCGCGGCAGCGGCTGCTCGGCCAGCTGGCGCAGCAGGTGGTTGACGGCGGCGTCGAGCTGGGCGTCGCCGCCCTCGTGCGTGTCGCGCGGCGGGTTGTCGACATCGATGTCGGGCGTGACGCCACGGCCTTCGATCAGCCAGCCGCCATCCAGCGCGTACTGGCCGGTCTCGGCGGCGCGCATGATGCCGCGGTCGAGCAGGCGGTTGCCGTCGCTGAGCCAGATGCCCGCGCCGGCCGTGCGGCGGCCGATCAGCGTGCCCAGCTGCAGGCGCTTGAAACCTTCGGCGAAGGTCTCACCGTCGGAGTAGGTGTCGGCATCGATCAGCACCGCGATGCGCCCGCGGTAGGCCTGCTGCATGTTCGAGTAGCTCTCCGAGCCCTCCGGCGAACGCGGTTGCCACCAGGCCCAGGCGCGGCGCAGCAGCTGCGTGAGCACCCAGCTGTCGATGTTGCCGCCGTTGTTGTTGCGCACGTCGATGATGAGCGCATCGCGGTCGAGCTGCGCGTAGAACTCGCGCGCGAAGGTGGCGATGTCGCCGCGGCCCATGGCGCGCAGGCGCAGGTATCCGACACGGCCCTGGCTGCGCTCGGCCGCCCGCTGCAGGCGGCCCTGCTCCCAATCGCCTTCGCGCAGCGCGGCCTCGCGTTCGGCGTTGATGGGCAGCACCACCACGCGGCGCTCGGCGCCGGCACCCGCATTGGCAACTTCCGGCTTCACCGTCAGCAGCACCTGGCGGCCCACCTGGCCGCGCAGCAGCTCGGGCAGCGCCGCCACGCCGGCCAGCGAACGGCCGTTGAGCGTGGTGATGATCTCGCCCACCTTCACGCCCGCCTGCACCAGCGGGCCGGCTTCGGTGGGCAGCTCGGGGTCGCTGCGGTAGAGCTGCTCGACGCGGAAGCCCTGCGCCACCTTGCTGAAGCGCGCGCCCAGGCCGGCGGCGGCGATGTCATCGGGCCCGCGGCGCACGTCGCCGGCGGCCACCTGGCTGTGCAGCGCGCCCACCTCGGCCACCATCTGCGCCATCAGCTCGGCCAAGTCTCGACGCTCACCCACGCGCGGCAGCAGCGCGGCGTACTTGCGGCGCATGGCGGGCCAGTCGGTGCCGTGCATCTTGGCATCGTAGAAGTGGTCGCGGTGCAGGCGCCAGGCGTCGTCGAAGAGCTGCCGCCACTCGGCCGCCGGCTCGGTCTGGATCTGCCAGTCGGCCCAACGCACCTGCGTGCGCGCCAGCACGGCCGGCTCGGTGGGCGGCTTGGCCGCGGCGTCCATCAGCTGGATGTCGGCGGCCTGCTGCGGCGTGGCCGCGCGGCGCACCAGCAGCAGGCGCTTGGCGTCGCCGCTGAGCTCGAAGTCGTTCACATCGGCGGCAAACAGCTCGGGCTGCGGACCGGTGTTCTCGATGGCCAGCGTGCGCAGGCTGGTGCGGCGCTCCACCGTCGAGTCGGCCTCCAGAAAGTACAGGCGCTTGCCGTCGGTGTGCAGGCGCAAGTAGTTGCCGGGCGGCAGCGGCACCTCGTGCAGACGCTGGGCCAGGCCTTCCAGTTCCAGCGGCGCCACCGCCGGCGGGCGCGCAGCACCCGCGCCGCCCCCAGTGCGGGCAGGCGCTGTGCCAGCGGCCGATGCGGCTGCGGCCGGGGCAGCGGGTGCTGCCGGGGCCTCGCCTTCGCCCTGCAGCTCGTCACGCGGCTGGAAGGGGAAACGCGGCCCGCTGGCCTGCAGCGCCAGCGCGTAGACCTTGCTGCGGCGGTCGAAGTAGGGGCCGAGGTTGCGGTCGCCCCAGGGGCCGGCGTTGAGCGAGGCGAAATGCCGGTCTGACAGGAAGTAGAGCCAGCGCCCATCGGGCGTGAACGCCGGCGAGCCGCTGCTGTAGCGGTCGCTCGTCAGCGCCACCGTGCGGGCCTGCGCCACGTGATGCAGGAAGAGCCGCCCGCGGTTGGCATCGGCGCCGCCGCGCGTGAACGCGAAGCTCTGGCTGTCAGGCGCCCACACCAGCGGGGCCGGGGCGCCGCGCGCCGGGCCGGGCAGGTCCACCGCACGCGTGGCGCCAGGACCGGTGGGCGTCAAGGCCGTCAGCGAGAGCTTGCCGTTCTTGTCGGTGTGCGCGAGCCAGCGGCCATCGGGTGACGGGAACAGCGCCAGCCGGCGCATCGTGGCCCCGCGCGTGATCTGCAGCGGCGCGCCGCTGCCGTCGGCGTTGAAGCGCCACACCTCCAGCTCGGCCGGTGGCGCACCCGCAGCCACGGGGCCGGGGGCGATGTCGCACAGCGCGAACACGTGGCGCCCATCGTGGCCGAACACGCCTTCGCGGCAGCGCGCGTCGGCCGGCACCGGCAGCTCGGCCCGGCGCAGCGTGCCCGTGCCCTGCGTGGCCAGGCGGCCGCGCACGTTCAGCAGCGCGCGCTGGCCATCGGGCGAGACACGCGCGCCGTCGAAGAAGCCCTGCGGGCGCTGCACCCAGCGCGCGCGCAGCGCATCGGCGTCGCCGCCCAGCGTGATGGCCAGGCGCTGGTCTTGCCCGGTTTCCAGGTCGACCAGGTGCAGGTCGGCGCCCAGCGCGTAGACCACGCGCGTGCCGTCGATGGCGGCGTGGCGGATGTCCCAGCCGCGGTGGCGCGTGTGCTGCTGCAGATCACCGCCCTGGGCGTTGACGCTGTAGAGGTTGAACTGGCCGTCGCGGTCGCTGAGGAAGGCGATGCGTTCGCCCAGGCTGCCGCGGTAGGGCATGGGGCGCTGGTCGTTACCGGCCGGGCGGGCGCCGGCAGCGGGCAAAGGCAGCAAGGGCTGGGCTTCGGCCTTGCCGCGCAGGTCCAAACGCCACAGCTGTGCCATGCCGCCGCCACGGTAGGCGCGCACGTTGTCGCTGAAGAGGCCCTGCCGCGTGAAGTAGAGGAGGTGACCGTCGGCGCTGAGCGCGCCATCGCTGGCCTGGCCCACGGGCAGCACGCGCTGCGCCTGCGTGCGCGGGTCGATGGCGTAGAGCTGCGTCACGGGCTCGCCGCGTTGCGCCGGGGCCGTCACCAGCACCTCGCCGGCGGGCGTGTGGCCCCAGACGCGCGGGTTCTGGCCCTGCCAGGTCAGCCGCTGCGGCACGCCGCCGGCCAGCGGCAGCGTGTAGACCTCGGCCACGCCTTCGTAAGCGCCGACGAAGGCCAGCGTGCGGCCGTCAGGCGCGAGCGCGGCGCGCGCTTCCAGCTCAGGGTGGGTGGTGATGCGCTCGGCGCGGCCGCCCTGCAGCCCCACGCGCCAGAGGTCGCTTTCGGCGGTGAAAACGATGGTCTGCCCGCGCAGCGCAGGGAAGCGGTAGAAGCCTTCGCGCTCACCCGTCTGGGCTGCGTTCTGGGCTGCGGTCTGGGCCAGCGCCGCGATGGGGCCGAGAACGGCTGCGCCCAGCAGCGCCGCCACCAGGGACCGGGTCAGGAAGGAATGCATGCGTTTCACCACGCCAGCGGCGTGCCGTCGAAGTTGAAGAAGCCGCCGTGGCCTTCGGGGCCGAGGCTGGCAATGGTCTGGCGCATGCCAGACACGCTGGTGGCGGCGTCGATGTCGGCCTCGGTGCCGCCCATGTCGGTGCGCACCCAGCCCGGGTGCAGCGCCAGGCACAGCGCGCGGCCCTGCAGCGTGAGCGCGGCGTCCTTCATCACCGAGTTCAGCGCCGCCTTGCTGGCGCGGTAGAGCCAGCCGCTGGCGTTGGTGCGCAGGCCGATGGAGCCCATGCGCGAGGACAGCACCGCGATGCGCGGCAGCCCGCCCGTTCCACGCCCCGGCGCAGCCAGCACCTCGGCCACCTGCGGCAAGAGGCGCATGGGGCCGAGCACGTTGGTGTGCATCACGGCGTCGAACTCGGCCTCCGTCGGCGTCTGCAGGCCCTGCGTGCGCGGACCGTAGACGCCGGCGTTGATCACCACCACGTCGAAGGCCGCACCGTCCACCTGCCAGGCCAGGCCCGCGGCGCTGGCGGTGTCGGCCACGTCCAGCGGCAGCGCGGTGGCGCCCAAGGTGCGCAGGCGCATCAAGCCTTCGTCAGACCGCGCCGTGGCCGTGACGGCCGCGCCCGCGGCGCGGTACTGCGCCACGAACTCCAGGCCCAGCCCGCGCGAGGCCCCGATCACCAGCACCTGCATCGCCCTCACGCCCCCAGCGGCCGCTCACGCAGCAGTCGCAGCGCGAGGCCCACGAAAAGCAGCCCGCCCAGGGCCTGCAACCCACGCGCGACCGCTGGCCGCGCCTGCAGGCGGCGCAGACGCGCGGCCACTGCCACCAGCACCAGCAGGAACAGCAGTCCCTGCACGACGAACCAAGCACCCAGCAGCAGGAATGAGCCCGTGGCCGACCACGCACCAGCCGGCACGAACTGCGGCAGGAAGGCCAGGAAAAACAGTGCCACCTTGGGGTTGAGCACGTTGGTCAGCAAGCCGACGCGGAAGTCGGCGCCCAGGCTGCGTGGCGCGGCGGCGGCCACGCCGACCGGTGCCGCAGAACCACCCCGCCAGGCCTGGCGCAACATCCCCCAGCCCAGCCACAGCAGGTAAGCCGCGCCCACCCACTGGATGAGCTGCAAGGCCTGCGGATGCAGCGCCAGCAGCGCCGCCAGCCCGAAGGCCGCGGCCAGTGCATGCACCACGCAACCGGCCGCGATGCCGCAAGCCGCCGCCACGCCGGCACGCACGCCACCCTGCAGCGTGCGGCTGACGGTGAGCAGGAAGTCCACGCCCGGTGTCGCGTTGAGCACGAACACCGCGCCGGCGAACACCGCCAGCTCGGCCGGCCCCGGCAGCAAGCCCTGCCCGGCCATCAGCACATCTCGATGGCCATCGCCGTGGCCTCGCCACCACCGATGCACAGCGCCGCCACGCCGCGCTTCAGGCCGCGCTTCTTCAGCGCACCCAGCAGCGTGACGACGATGCGCGCACCGCTGGCGCCAATCGGGTGGCCCAGGGCGCAGGCGCCGCCATGCACGTTGACGATCTCGTGCGGCAGCTGGAACTCGGCCATCGCGGCCATGGTGACGGCGGCGAAGGCTTCGTTCACTTCCCAGAGGTTCACGCTCTTGGCGTCCCAGCCGGCCTTCTTCAAGGCCTTTTCGATGGCGCCGGCCGGCGCCGTGCTGAACCACTCGGGCGCCTGCGCGTGCACGGCGTGCGAAGCAATGCGCGCGATGGGCTGCAGGCCGCGCGCACGCGCCGTGCTCTCGCGCATCAGCACCAGGGCGGCGGCGCCGTCGCTGATGCTGCTGGCGTTGGCGGCGGTGATGGTGCCGTCCTTCTTGAACGCAGGCTTCAGGCCCGGGATCTTGTCGAGCTTGGCCTTGGCGGGCTGCTCGTCGGTCTTGATGACGGTGTCGCCGCCGCGGCCGCTGAGCGTGACGGGCGCGATCTCCCAATCGAAGCTGCCGTCTTCATTGGCCAGCTTGGCGCGCTGCGTGGATGCGATGGCGTAGGCGTCTTGCGCCTCGCGCGTGAAGCCGTACTTGGCCACGCACTGTTCGGCAAACACGCCCATGGCCTTGCCACGCTCGTAAGCGTCTTCCAGGCCGTCCATGGCCATGTGGTCGAACATCTGCGCGGCGCCGTACTTCACGCCCTTGCGCGCGAACATCAGGTGCGGCGCATTCGTCATGCTCTCCATGCCGCCGGCCACCACCACCTGCGCGCTGCCTGCGGCCAGCATGTCGTGGCCAAACATCATCGCGCGCATGCCGCTGCCGCACATCTTGCTCAGCGTCACCGCGCCAGCGCTCTGCGGCAGGCCGGCCTTCAGCGCCGCCTGGCGCGCCGGGGCCTGGCCCTGGCCGGCCATCAGGCAGTTGCCCAGCAGCACCTCGTCGACGGCATCACCGGGCACGCCAGCGCGTTCGACGGCGGCCTTGATGGCCACACCGCCCAATTCCCAGGCCGCGAGGCCGGCGAAATCACCCAGCAGGCCGCCGATGGGCGTGCGGGCGGCGGAAACGATGACGATGGGGTCGGACATGACAGGCTCCTTGCGGTGAATCAACCGGCGCACTCAGGCGCGGCCGGCGGTGAAACGTTTGGCGGGTTCGTAGGGAAAGACGTCGTGCACGTGGCCTTGCTGGATGCGCTCTTTGCAGCCCTGCCAGAAGGCGGCGTCCAGCAGATCGGCGTGGTGGGCCATGAAGACTTCGCGCACCGCGTTGTTGCCCAGCAGGAAGGGGCCGAAGGTCTCGGGGAAGACGTCTTTCGGGCCCACGGTGTACCAGACCTCGCCGCTCATCTCTTCCTCCTCGTTGCGCGGGGCGGGCACGCGGCGGAAGTTGCAGTCGGTGAGGTATTCGATCTCGTCGTAGTCATAGAACACCACCTTGCCGTGGCGCGTGACGCCGAAGTTCTTCCACAGCATGTCGCCGGGGAAGATGTTCGCGGCTACCAGGTCTTTGATCGCGTTGCCGTACTCCACCACCGCGGCGGCCACCTGCTCGGGGCCGGCCTCCTGCAGGTAGATGTTCAGCGGGATCATGCGGCGCTCGATGTAGACGTGCTTGATGACGAGCTGGTCGCCGTCTTCCTCCAGCAGGCTGGGGCAGAAGTGGCGCAGCTCGGCCACCAGTTCTTCCTCGAAGCGGTGGCGCGGGAAGGCGACGTTGCTGTACTCCAGCGTGTCGGCCATGCGGCCGACGCGGTCGTGCTGCTTCACGAGCAAGTACTTGCCCTTGATCTGCTCGCGCGTGGTGTCCTTCTGCGGCGGGTAGAAATCCTTGATGACCTTGAACACGTAGGGAAAGCTTGGCAGGTCGAAGACCAGCATCACCATGCCCTTGATCCCAGGCGCGATGCGGAACTTGTCGCTGCTGTGCCGCTGGTGCGCGAGGAAATCGCGGTAGAAAAGGTTCTTGCCGTGTTTCTGCAGACCTATGGCGTTGTAGAGCTCGGCGCGCGGCTTGCGCGGCATCAGCCCGCGCAGGAACTGCACGTAGGCCGACGGGATCTCCATGTCCACCATGAAGTAGGCCCGCGCGTAGCTGAAGATCATCAGCAGATCGTCTTCGCCGAAGAGTGCCGCGTCGATGACGAGCTTGCCGTTCGGTCCATGCAGGATGGGCAGCGCCAGCGGCGTTTCCTGGAAGCCGTTGATGATCTTGCCCACCAGGTAGGCGCCCTTGTTCCGGTAGAACAGGCTGGCCAGCACCTGGATCTGGAAGTTCGCGCGCGGGCGAAAGCCGCCCAGCTCGGCCAGCATCGCCTCCACCACGTGGCCCACGTCGCGGTCGAGATCCTCGAACTCGCGCGCCAGCTGGAAGTTGTTGACGATGCGCGCCCAGGTCTCGCGCAGGTTCTGCTTGTTCGGGTAGTAGGCGCGGTAGGTGGGCAGCGCGCCGGGTTCGTCGTCTTCGATGTACTCGGTGCTGACGGCCGGGCGCACGAAGATGAAGTCGTTGTTGAAGTAGGCGCGGTGCAGCAGCTTGGACGTCACCGAGTTGAAGAAGGTCTCGGCCAGCTCGGGCTGGTGGTGGTCGGTCAGCAAGCCGATGTAGTGCAGCTTGGCCTGCTGCCAGGTGTCCATGCTCAGCGCGTCGATGTTGAAGTCTTGCCGCAGCTTGTTCACGGCCTCGTTCACGCGCTGGTCGTAGAACTCGATGCGCTGCGCCTGCGCCTGCTGCTGGCCGTGCCAGTCGGCCTGCTCGAAGCGCTTCTTCGCCAGCGCCGTGGTCTCGCGGAACAGGCGGTAGTGGCGCTTGAAGCCGTCCAGCAGCGCTTGCGCGATGTCGAAGGCCAGCTGGTCGGTGAGGCGGTGCGGGAACATGCGGGCGGGCTTTCCAGTCGGGCGTTGCGGTCGACAGCGGGCGCCAGGGCCAGGCGCTACAGGCCGGCGGGGCCGAAGCGCGTGTCGGGCGAGAGCGCTTCTTCGTCGGATTCGGAATCGGCGGCCGCGTCGACACGCGGGTAGCGCTTCAGGGCGGCCGAGAACACCTGCACCACGGCCTCGGGCCGGTCCATGGTGACGTGCAGGTTCTTCAGCAGCCCGTCCTTCAGGCCGTAGACCCAGCCGTGCACGCTGACTTCCTGCCCGCGGGCCCAGGCGTCCTGCAGCACGGTGGAGAGGGCCACGTTGCCCACCTGCTCGATGACGTTCATCTCGCAGAGGATGTCTTCCTGCTCGGCCACCGGCAGGTGGTCGAGCCGTTTGCGGTGGCGCAGGCGCACGTCCTGCACGTGGCGCAGCCAGTTGTCGGCCAAGCCGACGCGGATGCCCCGCATCGCCGCGCGCACGCCGGCACAGCCGTAATGCCCGACGACGATGATGTGCCGCACCTTCAGGTGCTCCACCGCGAACTGGATGGTGGACAGCGCGTTCAGGTCGCTGTGCACCACCACGTTGGCCACGTTGCGATGCACGAAGACCTCGCCCGGATCCAGGCCCGTGATCTCGTTGGCCGGCACGCGGCTGTCGGCGCAGCCTATCCACATGTACTTGGGGCTCTGCTGCTTGGCCAGGCGCGTGAAGAAGCCAGGCTCGCGGGCTTCGGTGGCAGCGGCCCAGGCGCGGTTGGCCTGGAAGAGTTCCTGCAGTTCGGGGGTCATTCTTGGGGGGGCGGGCGTGGAGGTCTGGGCGCGCGCAGAGGGAAAGCGCACCTCAGTTTAAGAGCAGCCCCCCAACTTGACAGACTGACATCGCGGCCGACCGTCGGCAACGCTGCGCGCCTTTCCTACCACGCCCGAAAGGCGGCATGCCATGAGAAGCCCGAGCCCACGCACCCCGCGCCTGAAGCGCCTGACCGCGGCGCTGAGCGCTGCCGCCCTGTTGATCGCGCCGGGGCTGGGTGTCGCGCAGGGCCGCACGGCCCCGGTGGTGTTGAGCGGGCAGGCCGTGCCTGTGCCCGGCGGCGGCACTTTCAGCAGCATCACCGGCGGCGCCAGCCTCAATGATGCGGGCGCACTCGGCTTCACCGCCGGCTACAGCAGTCCAGGCGGCACGCAAGCGGGGCAATTCCGCAGCACGAGCGATGGCCTGGAAGTGCTGCTGCGCGTCGGCCAGCAGATCCCCAGTGCGGGCAACGCCACCATCAACGGCCTGTTCGGTACCGACTTCAACGGGTCGGCCCAGGGTGCGCTTTGGGCCGGACTTGCAGGCGGCACCAGCCCCGCCGGCATTTTCACCAGCACGAGCGCCGGCAGCTTCACCACGGTGGCCCTGAGTGGCCAGGCTTCGCCGATTGCCGGCCGCACCTTTGCGCTGACCACCCTGGGGGCGGTCGCTCTGGACTACGGCAACAACGGCGAACTGGCCTTTGCCGCCACCTTGCAAGGTGGCGGAGGGGGACGGGGGCTTTTCCGTGCCAGCACCACGGGGGCGTTGAGCGTGATCGCAGCCACAGGCAATGCCGCCCCAGGGGCAGGCGCTGGAACGTTCGTTGATCTGGGTATCGCCGACATCAACAGCAGCGGTCAAGTCGCCTTCTCCGCCGCCACCTTAGGCGGTACCAGCACGGGTGGCCTGTACCGCCAAGGCGCCGCCGGCGGCGCCCTCTCGGCGGTGGTGTTGCACGGCCAGACCGCTCAGGGCACGGGTACCGGCACCTTCACCACCGTGGGGGGCCAGGTGCTGAACGACGAAGGACAGATCGCCTTCGTGGGCGTGGTCAGCGGCGGCAGCAGCGACAGCGGCATCTACCGCACCAACAGCGGCTCGGCGCTCAGCGCCGTGGCGCTGCAAGGCCAGACCGCCCCCAACACCGGCGGCGGCACTTTCAGCAGCTTCGGCGTCTCCAACCTGCTCGTCCTGAACCAGGCCGGACAGGTGGCCTTCCGCGCCAGCATCAACGGCGGCAGCAGCACCGCGGGCCTGTTCCGCAGCAGCAGCGGCACCGCCCTGACCAGCATTGCGCTGCAAGGCGACGCGGCCCCGGGCGCCGGCGGCAACCGCTACGCGAACCTGGGTACTGCATCGATCAGCCAAGGCGGGCAGCTGGCCTTCCAAGCCACCCTGACCGGCGGCGCCAACAGCATGGGCGTGTTCATCGGCGATGGCCGCGAGACGCTGGTGGTACAGCTCGCGCAGGCCAGTCTCGCCGGCAAAACCGTGTCTTCCCTCGCCCTGGGCGCCGACCGTGCCATCAACGCACTGGGCCAGGTGGCTTACTCGGCCAGCTTCACCGACGGCACCAGTGGCCTCCTCATCTACACGCCCGACTTGCGCTGGCGCGAAACCTTCAGCAGCAGCTGGGACAGCGCCGAGCGCTGGACCCTGGGCCTGCAGCCCGGCGCCGTGCACGATGTCTTCATCGACCCCGGCGTGGCGCTGACTGTCACCGGCCCGGCGGGCAACGCCGCGGTGCGTTCGCTCACCGTGGGCGGCGGCACCGGCACGGCCACGCTGGCGCTGGCCGGCGGCAACTTGGTGGCCGCCAACGGCGTGCAGATCGCCAGCCGCGGCGTGCTCACCGGCAGCGGCGTCATCGGCAGCGCCGTCGTCAACGCGGGCGAGGTGCGGGCCGACAACCTGGTGCTCAGCGCCGGGCTCACGAACAGCGGCACCGTGCGCGGCATGGCCAGCGGCGGCCAACGCATCGACACCAACCTCGTCAACACCGCCAGCGGCCTGGTGCGCAGCGACGCCGGCGAGACGCTGAAGCTGGTGGGCAGCAGCCACCAGAACCAGGGCAGCATCGAGCTGCGCGGCGGCGAACTGCAGACCACGGGCGTGCTCAACAACGCCAGCAGCGGCCGCATCAGCTTCAACGGCGGGCTGGCGCGTTTCAACGGCGGGCTGATGAACAGCGGGCAGCTGCAGGTGAGCTTCGGCGGCGCCGAGATCCAGGGCAACCTCACCCACCTGGCCGGCGGCAAGATGATCCTCAGCGGCAACAGCAACAGCAGCTTCCAGGGCACGGTCGAAGTGCAAGCCGGCGCCGAGCTGC
The DNA here is from genome assembly GCA_051861265.1 of Rubrivivax sp. Classification (GTDB taxonomy): domain Bacteria; phylum Pseudomonadota; class Gammaproteobacteria; order Burkholderiales; family Burkholderiaceae_C; genus Rubrivivax. Next base: position 45,212 of record JBHYDA010000004.1, on the reverse strand, counting down.
GCGTGTCTCAAGGCTCCACGGCCGTGTTCTTCGGCAACGTGCTGCAACGCAGCGGCGCCCTGTTCACCGGCACCGGCACGAAGTTCTACGAAGGCGGCCTGAGCATCGGCAACTCACCCGGCCTGGGCATCGATGCCGGCAACGTGAGCTTCGGCGCGAGCAACGTCTACCTGGCCGAGCTGGGCGGCACCTCGCCCGGCGACGCCGCGGGCAACGGCATCGAGTTCGACCGCTACGTGGTGGGCGGCACGCTCACCCTGGGCGGCACGCTGAAGCTGGTGTTGTGGGCCGGCTTCACGGGGCAGGCCGGGCAGAGCTTCGACCTCTTCGACTGGGGCAGCCTGAGCGGCGAGTTCAGCAGCATCGACAGCAGCGGCCTGGCGCTGGCCGACGGCATGGGGCTGGATGTGAGCCGGCTCTACACCACCGGCGAGATCAGCATCACCGCGGTGCCCGAGCCCGGCACCTGGGCGCTGCTGCTGGGCGGCCTGGGCGCGGTGCTGTGGCGCGCCCGGCCGGGCCTCACATCGTCTCGGCGAACAGCTCGCGGCCGATGAGCATGCGGCGGATCTCGCTCGTGCCGGCGCCGATCTCGTAGAGCTTGGCGTCGCGCCACAGGCGGCCCAGCGGGTACTCGTTGATGTAACCGTTGCCGCCGAAGATCTGGATGCCCTCGCCGGCCATCCAGGTGGCCTTCTCGGCGCACCACAAGATGACGCTGGCGCAGTCCTTGCGCACCTGGCGCACGTGTTCGCTGCCGAGCATGTCGAGGTTCTTGCCCACCGTGTAGCAGAAGGCGCGGCCGGCCTGCAGCACGGTGTACATGTCGGCCACCTTGCCCTGGATGAGCTGGAACTCGCCGATCGATTGCCCGAACTGCTTGCGGTCGTGGATGTAGGGCACCACGTTGTCCATCACCGCCTGCATGATGCCGATCGGGCCGGCGGCCAACACCGCGCGTTCGTAATCGAGCCCGCTCATCAGCACCTTGGCGCCGCCGTTGAGGTTGCCCAGCACGTTCTCGGCCGGCACCTCGACGTTGTTGAACACCATCTCGCCGGTGTGGCTGCCGCGCATGCCCAGCTTGTCGAGCTTCTGCGCGGTGCTGAAGCCCTTCATGCCCTTCTCGACGATGAAGGCCGTGACGCCGCGCGCGCCGAGTTCGGGCTCGGTCTTGGCGTAGACCACCATGGTGTCGGCGTCCGGGCCGTTGGTGATCCACATCTTGCTGCCGTTGAGCAGGTAGTAGCCGCCCTTGTGCTCGGCCTTGAGCTTCATGCTGATGACGTCGGATCCGGCGCCGGGCTCGCTCATCGCCAGCGCGCCCACGTGCTCGCCGCTGATCAGCTTGGGCAGGTACTTCTGGCGCTGCGCCTCGGTGCCGTTGCGCTTGAGCTGGTTGACGCACAGGTTGCTGTGCGCGCCATAGCTCAGGCCGATGCTGGCACTGGCGCGGCTGATCTCTTCCATCGCGATCATGTGCGCCAGGTAGCCCATGTTGGCGCCGCCGTACTCCTCACCCACGGTGATGCCCAGCACGCCGAGCTCGCCCATCTTGCGCCACAGGTGCATGGGGAACTGGTCGCTGCGGTCGGTCTCGGCGGCCAGGGGGGCGATCTCGGCTTGCGCGAACTCGCGCACCGCGTCGCGCAGCGCATCGATGTCTTCACCAAGCTGGAAGTTCAGGCCGGGCAGGTTCATGGGTCTTGTCTCCGTTCGAAAAGGGTTCAGGGCTTGGCGCCGGGCGACACGAGGCGCTGGCGCTCTTCGGTGCTGGGATGGCTGGACATCCAGGGCGGCAGGCCGCCACCACCGCGTGCCTCTTCCTGCGCGAAGCGCTGCCACACCTCGGCCCACAGGCGCGGTGGCAGGCCGGCGCTGGCCATGAAACGCAGCGCCCCGGCATCGGCTTCGCGCTCGGCCTCGCGGCTGTAGCTCAGGCCCTGCAGACCGGCCATGCTGGCCGCGGCGATGGTCGAGAAATCGCCCAGCGCCACACCGGCCACGGCCAGCAGGCCCATCTGGCGCATCAGGCCCTGCATGCCGTGCCGCTCACGCACATGGGCGAGCTCGTGGCCCAGCACCACCATCAGCTGGTCGTCGGTGAGCGCTTCCACCAGGCCGTCCAGCAGCACGATCTGGCCGTTGGGCAACGCGAAGGCGTTGAAGCCGCCGCCCTCGGGCGTGCGGCGGCAGGCCAGCTCGGGCAGCGGCGCCCCGCTGTCGAAGCGGGTCAATGCGTTCTCGAAACGCAGCGCCAGCGCGCGGCAGCGCTCGGTGTGGCGCGAAGGCCTGAGCCACTGGCCGTCGATGCTGGCCCAGGCGCGGTTGCCGATCTCGCGGTCCACGCTCTCAGGCACGAGCGGCAAAACGGCGCGCGCCATCTGGCCGGCGCCCGAGTGGCCGAACCAGCCCAGCAAGGCCACCAGCATCACCACGGCCATCGCCACCGCCGGCCAGCTGCCGATGGCGCGGGCCACGGGCCCGGGGCCGCCGGCGGCCTGGCGCAGGGCTTGCGCCAGCGGCGCGTCTTCCAGCCACAGCGTGCCGCCGTCGGGCAGGCGCACGGGGCAGGCCGCAGCCCCCGCGGCTTCACCCACCTGCAACTGCGCCGCCGGGTAGCTGCGCGCCGCGCTGGTGGGGTCGGCGGCGTCCTTCACATGCAGCGTGGACGCCTCCAAGCGCAGCAGCACGGCACGGGCTTGCGTGCTGCGGCCGTCGAAGGCGCGGGCGGGCACGCCCTCGGCGGGCGACGCAGGCGCCGGGCCCTCGGCCGGCAGGGGCAGGGTGTCGTTCACCATCCGATGTCCAGACCGAAGAAGTCGGCCGCGCCGTCGCCGGCCGCACGGCCTTCGCGCGTGGCGGGGGCGGGGGCGTGCATCTCGGGCAGTGGGTCGTCACTCAGCACCACCAGGCTCTGCACGCGGTAGCGCGCGATGGCCACCGCGGCAAAGGGCCACCACAGGCCGCAGGTGAGCAGCACGCCCAGCATGTGGCGCAGCACCAGCCCCCACAGCGCGCCACCGCGCATCTCACCGCGGAAACGCAGCAGGCCGAAGTGCGTGTGGCTCCACACGATCTGCTGCAGCCGGGCCGCGAACCAGGGCCAGGCCATCAGCCACATCAGCAGCACCGCCAGCACGCCGGCCAGCAGGCCGAGCAAGGCCTGGCGCTGCTGTTGCTCCATGTTCAGCGCGTCGCCGGCGGCCTCGGCGGCCGCCGCCGTCTGGTAGCCCGCCCACACCGCCGCCAGCACCCCGGCGATGATGGCGCCCACCACCGCCAGCGCCACGCCCTTGGCATAGAGGCCGTAGAACTCGGGCGCGCTGGGGTCGTAGCGGAAGCGCTGGCCGCCGAACTCGGCATGGCTGTGCTGCATCTGCTTCAGGCGCGCATGCGCCCAGGGCAGGCCCAGCACCGGCAGCAGGCCGGCGACCACCAGCCCCCAGCCATCGGCCCCCAGCGCCTGGGCCACCGTGCCGGCCGTCCACAGCAGCAGCATCGGCACACACACGGCGTAGAGCTGGCGCCGCGGCACGTCGAACCCGAAGTGCAGCCCGCGCCAGCTGGTGTTGGCCAGCTTGAAACGCTGCGCGCTGGCGAAGAGCAGCGGCCCGAGCACGCAGAACAGGCCCAGCACGGCCAGGCCCAGCCAGGTGGCGATGTCGAAGGCCCAGGTCCACGCCGCGAGCAGCGCCAGCGCCACCACGCGCCCGGCCAGGATGCGCCAGGGCTGGCCGTGGAAATCGAAACGGTCGCCGTCGAGCTCGGTGTGCTGTGCGAACCAGCGCGCCTTGCGCACCTTGGCCCAGGCCGAGTAGACGCCCAGGGTCAGCAGCGTGAGCAGCAGCTGCACCACCCACACGCGGAAGTAGGCGCTGCCGGTGCCCGTGAAGCGCAAGCGGCGGTCGTGCGGGCTGGGCGGGCGCTCGGCGGGCGCGGCGTCGGGGGCGATGCCGAGTTCACGCCGCAGCGGGCCGTCTTCGAGCTGCGCGGCCAGGCTGTCGCGCCCGGGGGCTGGCGCGGCGGGGTGGGCGGGTGTCTGCATGAGGGCGGACTCGGCGTTCAGGCCACGGCCGGCTTGCGGCGCGGGGCGCTGCGGGCCGGTGCGGCGGCGGTGGAAGCTGCCAGCAGGCTGCGGCAGCGCGCCTCGTGCTGCGCGATTTCGGCCAGCGTGACCTCGAGGTCTTCACGCTGCTGCTCCAGCTGGTGCCGGTGCTCGGCCAGCACGGCCATGAAGGCGGTGAGCTGCTGCTGGGTGTCGGAAGGGCTGTCGTACATGTCGACCAGCTGCTTGATCTCCTGCAGGCTCAGGCCCAGGCGCTTGCCGCGCAGCGTGAGCTTCAGCCGCGTGCGGTCGCGGTGCGTGTAGACGCGGTTGCGGCCGCGGCGCTGCGGGCTGAGCAGGCCCATGTCTTCATAGAACCGGATGGCACGGGCCGTGATGTCGAACTCGGCCGCCAACTCGGTGATGGTGTACTGCCGCGCGCTGGCGCGGGCCGAAACGCTCTCGGCAGCAAGGCTGACAGGGCGGGCGGTGCGAGCAGATGGCAAGGCGGGCATGGTTAGACTGACGTTGACGTAAACGTAAACCCAACCGCGAATATAGAACCATGGCCCAGCCCCGCCCAGGCACCCCCGCGCTGACGATGCCTGATCGGCCGCCCGAGGCCTTGCTCTATCCCCTGGGCGATGCACTGCCCGCCCCCGGCCGCACGCTGGAGGTGGCGCCGGGCGTGCGCTGGTTGCGCATGGGCCTGCCGTTCGCGCTGAACCACATCAACCTCTGGCTGCTGCGCGACCGCATCGAAGGCCGCGAAGGCTGGACGGTGGTGGACTGCGGCATAGCCAACGCCGCCACGCGCGCGAACTGGGAAGCCGTGTTCGCCGACGAGTTGCAGGGCCTGCCGGTGCTGCGCGTGATCGTCACGCACATGCACCCCGATCACATCGGCCTGGCGCATTGGCTGTGCGAGCGCTGGAGCGATGCAGCCGCCAGCCCGGAGGCCCACGAATGCCGGCTGTGGATCAGCGCCACCGACTGGAACGCCGCCCGCGTGGCCAGCAGCAGCACCACCGGCTTCGGCGGCGAAGAAGCGGCGCGCTTCTTCGCGCTGCACGGGCTGCGCGACGAAACCTCGCTGGCCGGTGTGCGCGCCCGCGCCGGCTACTACGCGAGCCTCGTGCCGCAGGTGCCGCGCCGCTACCGGCGGCTGATGGACGGGCAGGTGCTGCACATCGGCGGCGTGGCCTGGCACTGCATTGCGGGCTACGGGCACGCGCCCGAACACATCGCGCTGCATGCGCCGGACCTGGGCGACCACGGCGTGCTGATCTCGGGCGACATGGTGCTGCCGCGCATCTCCACCAACGTCAGCGTCATCGACCTCGAACCCGAGGCCAACCCGCTGCCGCTCTTCCTGCGCAGCGTGGCGGCGATGCGCGCCCTGCCCGCTGGCACGCATGTGCTGCCTTCCCACGGCCAGCCCTTCACGGGCCTGCACACGCGCATCGCGCAGCTGCTGCAACACCACGAAGAGCGCCTGGCCGAGCTGCTGCAGGCCTGCGCCGAAGCACCGCTGAGCGCGGCCGAGCTGCTGCCGGTGCTGTTCAAGCGCCCGCTCGACCTGCACCAGACCACCTTCGCGATGGGCGAGGCCATCGCCCATCTGCACCTGCTGGCTGAAGAGGGCCGGCTGCGGCCGGTGACGGGCGCCGACGGCGTGCGGCGCTGGCGCACGGTGCCCGAGCCCATAGCGGCCGCCTGAAAACACGCGCGGCAGGCCAGGTGTGAACCTGCCTGCCGCGGTGCCCGGGCCTCCCAGCCCGGTCTTGCTTTGAACTGCCTGGTGATGACTGGAACGGGGCGCAGTATCCAAGCCCATGCCGCCCTTGCACATCCACCCAAAGGTGGGTGAGCACCGCTCACTCGAAGACCGGCAGCACCTCGTGGCGCAGCGAGCCGCGCGCCTGTTCGAAATCGGGCACGGCCGAGCGCACCACGTCCCAGAAGGCGGGGCTGTGGTTCATCTCGCGCAGGTGGGCCAGTTCGTGGGCGACCACGTAGTCCACCACCGGCAGGGCGAAGTGCACGAGGCGCCAGTTCAGGCGGATGCTGCCGTCGGCGCTGGCGCTGCCCCAGCGCGTGGCGGCCGAGCTCAGGCTCAGGCGCTTCATGCGCACGCCCAGCCGCTGCGCGAAGAGCGCACAGCGCTCCTCGAAGATGCGCCGCGCCTGGCGCTGCAGCCAGCTCTGCACGGCATCGCGGATCTGCGCCGGCTCGGCCGTGTGCGGCAAGCCCAGGTGCAGCGTGAGGCGCGGCACGCCGGGCAGTGTGTCGGTGGCTTCCTTCAGCACCGCGCCAGTGGTGCGGGTGTCGAGCACGACGATGACGGTCTCGCCCAGGAAGGGCAGCGTCGTGCCGTCGCGCCAGTCCACGCGCGCGGCCTGCAGGCGGCGGCCGCGTTCGCGCTGCTCGTGCAACTTGCGCAGGATCCACGCCGCCTTCTCCTGCAGCGCGGCCTCGATCTCCCCCAGGCCCACCCAGCGCGGCGCGCTCACCGCCAGACCTTCGGCCCCGACGACGAAGCCGATGCTGCGCCGGCGCGCGCGCCGCAATGCGTAGGCCACGCGGTGGCCGGCCAGCACGATCTCGCGCTGGGCCTGCGGGTGCTGGAAAGGCAGAGCCGGCGCGACCGGTGCAGCGGCCGTGGGTTCGGGCGGGGTCGGGGCTGGCAAGGCAGGCGGGGGCACCGGTGCGGCGGCGGGCGGCGGCGGTGCCGCGCTCGCAGGCGCCGCGAAATCGCCTGACGGCGCCGACACCTCGTCGAACAGCGAGAGCTGCATGGAAGGCAAGGGGGGCCGCTGCGGCATGGCGGCGGATTCTAGGGCGCGGCCCTGGTGCGCGCGCCGCGGCGGGCTACTTCTCGGCGGCCGCCTTCAGGCCGGCCAGGCCGGCCTCGAAATCCTTGCCCACCATGCCGTCGGCAAACAGCGCAATCCAGCCGAACAGCGGGTTGCGGCCCATGTTGCCTTCCATGGTCCAGCTCACGCGCGTGGCGCTGCCCTCGGGCACCAGACGCAGCTCGCCGCGCGAGGTGGTGCCGAAGTCGGGGAAGTAGAGCTCGTAGCCCAGCAGGCCGGGTGCTTCGGCGCGCGTGAAGCTCATGCGGCCGTCACCTTCGGTGGCGCTGCGCCATTCCCACACCGCGCCCACGCCCGAGGGCGCGCCCGAGTAGGTGATGGCCATGGCCGGGTCGCGCTGGTTCCACACCGACCACTGTTTCCAGCCGCGCGGGTCGGCCACCAGCGGATAGATCTTCTCCGGCGGCGCGTTCACGAGCTGGCTGCGCGTGACCTTGAAGTCCGAACCCAGCAGCCACCCGCCGGCCACCAGCACGGCCGCCAGCGCCAGCACAACGCCCAAGATCCACTTCAGAGCACGCATGTTCAGCCCCTTTCGTGTGACGGGGCCGCGGCGTGCGCCGGGGCCTCGGGTGCATAGGCCTCGGGGTCGAGGCGGCGCATCTCGGCCTCGATCCAGGCTTCCACTTCCTTCATCAGCTCTTCGGGCTGGCGGTCGGTGCTGGCGATCGGCGGGCCGATGCTCACGTCCACCGTGCCAGGCCGCAGCAGGAAGCTCTTGCGCGGCCAGCACTTCGCGCTGCTGGCGGCAATGGGCACGATGGGCACGCCGCTGGCGATGGCCAGGCGCGCAGCGCCGCTCTTGTAGACGCCCTGGCTGCCGCGCGGCGTGCGCGTGCCTTCGGGGAACATGATGACCCAGATGCCCTCGTTGGCCAGGCGCTTGCCCTGCGCCGCCACCTTGTTCCAGGCCTCGGTGCGCTTGCTGCGGTCGATGTGGATCATGTCCAGCCGGCCCATGGCCCAGCCGAAGAACGGGATGTAGAGCAGCTCACGCTTGAACACATAGGCCAGCGGGTGCGGCATCAGCGTCGGGAAGGCGAAGGTCTCCCAGGTGCTCTGGTGCTTGGCGGCCAGCACCACGGCACCCAGCGCATCGGCCGCGGTGGGCAGGTGGTGCATGCCGTGCACGCGGTAGTTCACGCCGCAGATCACGCGGGCGCCCCAGATCGCCATGCGCAGCCAGCGCATCGTCGGCCAGTACAGCCGCGTGCCGCGCACGAAGATCGACAGCACCAGCATCATCAGCCCCCAGGGCACGACGGTGACCGTCATCCACAGGAGGAACAGCGCCGAGCGCAGCGCCCAGAACAGCTTCATCGGCCCAGCCCCCCGGTGGTGGAGTCGGCCGTTTCGCTGCGGGCGAGCAGGGCGTCGACAAAGGCGCCGAGATGGGCGTGCACCTGCGCCCCGGGCGCTTGATCCAGCAGCTGCTGCAGGGCCTCGCCCGTCAAGCCGCTGGCGCGGCCGCTGAGCACCAGGTGCGGCTCGCAGCCGGCGGCAGTGGCAGCCTGCAGATCGCGCAGCGTGTCGCCCACCACGGGCACGTTCTGCAGCGCGCTGCCGTAGCGGCGGCCGATGTCCTGCAGCAGCCCGGGCTTGGGCTTGCGGCAGTCGCACTGGTCTTCGGGCGTGTGCGGACAGAAGAAGACCGCGTCGATGCGGCCGCCCTGGGCTTGCAGCAGCTGGTGCATGCGGGCGTGCACCGCGTTGACGGCGCTCATGTCGATCATGCCGCGGCCGATGCCGCTCTGGTTGGTGGCCACCACCACGTGCCAACCGGCGTGGTTCAGCCGCGCGACGGCCTCCAGCGCGCCGGGCACCGGCACCCATTCCTCGGGCGCGGTGACGTGCCCCTCGCGGAACTCGTTCAGCACGCCATCGCGGCCGAGGATGACCAGAGGCACGGTGTGCATGTCAGCTGGCCAGCTTGGCGAGATCGGCCACGCGGTTCATCGCGCGGTGCAGCTGGCCCAGCAGCGCCAGCCGGTTGCGGCGCAGCGCGGGGTCTTCGGCGTTGACCATCACGTCCTCGAAGAAGCGGTCCACTGGCGCCTTCAACACCGCCAGCGCCTGCAGCGAGGCGGCGTAATCGCCGCGCTCGAAAGCCTGGTCGGCCGCCGGCGTGGCGGCGGCCAGGGCCTGGGCCAGCGCGGCTTCGGCCGGCTCCTTCAGCAGTGCGGCCTCGGCGCTGTCGGCCACGGCTTCTTCGCTCTTCTTCAGGATGTTGCCCACGCGCTTGTTCGCCGCGGCCAGGGCCGGGGCTTCGGGCAGGCTCGCGAAGGCGCGCACGGCCGCCAGGCGGCGCGGCACCTCGCCCAGGCGCGGCGGCTGCAGCGCGAGCACGGCGTCGACCTCCTGCGCGCTGTAGCCCTGGTCGCGCAGGCTCACGGCCAGGCGGTCGCTGAAGAAGGCCAGCAGCGCGGCGCTGGGGTCGGTGATCAGCTCGCCGAAAGCCGGCAGCGCCTGCTGCACCAGCTCGGGCAGCTGCAGCGGCAGGTTCTTCTCCACCAGGATGCGGATCACGCCCAAAGCGTGGCGGCGCAGTGCAAACGGGTCCTTGTCGCCCGTGGGCAGCTGGCCGATGCCGAACAGGCCCACCAGCGTCTCCAGCTTGTCGGCCAGCGCCAGCACGGTGCCGGTGTGGTTGCGCGGCAGCGCGTCGCCGGCAAAACGCGGCTTGTAATGGTCTTCGATGGCGATGGCCACGCCGTCGCGCAGGCCTTCATGGCGCGCGTAGTAGCCGCCCATGATGCCCTGCAGCTCGGGGAACTCGCCCACCATGTCGGTGAGCAGGTCGGTCTTGGCCAGGCGCGCAGCCTGCTGCACCTTGCTGTCGAGCACGGCGAACTCGTCCTGCGCGTCCACCGTGTAGGGCAGCGTGGCCATGCGCAGCTGGTTGACGATGGCGTGGCCGATGGCGCGCACGCGCTCGGCGCGGTCGCCCTGGCTGCCCAGCTTGCCGTGGTAGACCACCTGGGCCAGCTGCGGCACGCGGCTTTCCAGCGTGCGCTTGCGGTCCTGGTCGAAGAAGAACTTGGCGTCGGCCAGGCGCGGGCGTACCACGCGCTCGTTGCCCCCGATCACCTGGCTGGCGTCGTCGGGCCGGATGTTGCTGACCACCAGGAACTGGTGCGTGAGCTTGCCGGCCGCATCGAGCAGCGGGAAGTACTTCTGGTTGGCCTTCATCGTGAGGATGAGGCACTCGGGCGGCACGGCCAGGAACTCGGGTTCGAACTGGCACAGCAGCACGTTCGGGCGTTCGACGAGGCCCGTCACCTCGTCGAGCAAGGCTTCGTCGTCGATGGGGCGCAGGCCCAGCGCGGCCGCGGCCTCGGAGAGCTGGCGCACGATCTCGGCGCGGCGGCCTTCGAAGCTGGCGATGACGGCGCCTTCGTCCAGCAGCTGCTGGGCGTAGCTGTCGGCGTCGCGCAGCGTCACGGTGGCCTGCGGGGCCTCGAAACGGTGGCCGCGCGTGCTGCGGCCGGCTTGCAGGCCGAGGGCTTCCACGGCCACCACCTCGCTGCCGTGCAGCGCCACCAGGCCGTGGGCCGGGCGCACGAAGTTCACGCTGGTCCAGCCGGGCTGGAAACCTTCGCCGCTGCCGCTGTGCAGCTGGTACTGCATGACCTTGGGGATGGGCAGCTGGGCCAGGGTCTCGTTCAGCGCCTTCTGCAGGCCCGCGGCCAGCGTGGCGCCGGGCTGCACGTTGTCGAGGAACAGCGCCTCGGCCTTGCCGTCGGGCGCGCGCTGCAGTTGCGGCAGCACGGCAGCGTCCAGACCCATTGCGCCCAGCTTCTTCAAGAGCGCCGGCGTGGGCTGGCCGTCGGCCGTCAGCGCCACGGCCACCGGCATGAGCTTGATGCGCTGCGGCTTGTCGGCGGCCTGCGCCAGCACGTGGCTCACGTGCACGGCCAGGCGGCGCGGCGAGGCGAAGCTGGCCACCAGCGCGTGCCCCGGGGCCAGGCCCTGGGCCTTGAGGCTGTCGGCGAGGCCTTGCGCAAAGGCCGCGCCGAGTTTCTTCAGCGCCTTGGGCGGCAGCTCTTCGACGAAGAGTTCAACGAGCAGGTTGTGATCGGCTTGCATGGTTCAGGCCGCCTGGCGGGCAGCGGTGGCAGCGGCATCGGCGGCCAGCTTGGCCAGCACCTCGTCGGCCCAGGCGCGCGGCGCGAGCGGGAAGCCCAGGCGCGCGCGGCTGTCGAGGTAGCTCTGCGCGACGCTGCGTGCGAGGTTGCGGATGCGGCCGATGTAGGCGGCGCGCTCGGTCACGCTGATGGCGCCGCGGGCGTCCAGCAGGTTGAAGCTGTGCGCGGCCTTGAGCACCTGCTCGTAGGCCGGCAGCGCCAGGCTCTGCGTCATCAGGTGGCGGGCCTGCTTCTCGTGCGCGCCGAAGGCCTGCAGCAGGAACTCGACATCGCTGTGCTCGAAGTTGTAGGTGCTCTGCTCGACCTCGTTCTGCTGGTAGACGTCGCCGTACTTCAGGCCCGGCGCGAAAGTCAGGTCGTAGACGTTGTCCACGCCCTGCAGGTACATGGCCAGGCGTTCCAGGCCGTAGGTGATCTCGCCGGTGATGGGCTTGCAGTCGATGCCGCCCACTTGCTGGAAGTAGGTGAACTGCGTGACTTCCATGCCGTTGAGCCACACCTCCCAGCCCAGGCCCCAGGCGCCGAGCGTGGGGTTCTCCCAGTCGTCTTCGACGAAACGCACGTCGTTCTTCTTGAGGTCGAAACCCAGCGCCTCCAGGCTGCCGAGGTAGAGCTCCAGGATGTTGGCCGGCGCGGGCTTGAGCACCACCTGGTACTGGTAGTAGTGCTGCAGGCGGTTGGGGTTGTTGCCGTAGCGGCCGTCTTTCGGGCGGCGGCTGGGCTGCACGTAGGCGGCCTTCCAGGGCTCGGGGCCGAGCGCGCGCAGGAAGGTGGCGGTGTGGCTGGTGCCGGCGCCCACTTCCATGTCGTAGGGCTGCAGCAGGGCGCAGCCCTGGGCGTCCCAGTAGCTCTGAAGCTGGAGAATGATCTGCTGGAAGGTCAACATGGCACGGTGCTCAGGTCCAGTCTCGGGGGCTCTGGAGTTTACGGGCGGGGCCTGCGCCGCCCGGCCACCACCGCCGCAGCGCCCAGCAGGAGCGCCAGCCCCAGCAGCGGCGCCAAGCCGAAACGCGAGGCCCACCAGGCAAACGGCGTGAGGCCCTCGCGCCCCTGCACCCCGGCGTTCAGCACGCCCCGTGTGTGCGGCGCCAGCTGCGCCGTCACCACGCCGCGGTGGTCCACCACCGCGGTGGCGCCGGTGTTGGTGGCGCGCAGCATGGGCCGCTGCAGTTCCAGCGTGCGCAGGCGCGAGATGTTCAGGTGTTGGGGGATGGCGATGGTGTTGCCGAACCAGCCGATGTTGCTGAGGTTGGCCATGACCGTCGGTGCGGTGGCCGGGTCGGCGAAACGCTGCGCGAGCTCTTCGCCGAAGAGGTCTTCGTAGCAGATGTTGGGCGCCACGCGCTGGCCGCGCACGGCGAACGAGGGCTGCTGCAGCCCGCCGCGCGAGAAATCGCCCAGCGGGATGTTCATCATCTGCGTGAACCAGCGGAAGCCCGTGGGGATGAACTCGCCGAAGGGCACGAGGTGGTGCTTGTCGTACCTGTACTCGGCCGTGCCGGGCGGCCGCGCGGTGAGGCCGGCCACGCTGTTGGTGTAGCCGCGGTCGAAGTCGCCGAGCGGCACGCCCACCAGCGCCGCGCGCGGGCCGGTTGCACTGCTGCCGCTGAAGTGCTGCTGCAGCATCTGCCAGTAACCCGGCGCGAACTCTTCCAGTTGCCCGGGCAGCAAGGGCACCGCGGTCTCGGGCGCCACCACCAGTTCCGCCTCGGCTTCCACCAGGCCGCGCGCCACCCAGGCCAGGCTTTCGGGCAGGCGCTCGGCGGAGAACTTTTCGTCCTGCGCCACGTTGGTCTGCAGCAGCGCCACCTGCAGGCGGCCGGTGGGCTGCGTGAAGTCGGCCGGCGCGGCCACGGCGGCGAGCAGCAGCCCCAGCGGCAGGGCCAAGGCCAAGGCCGCGCCACGCACAGGCGCCACACCGTGCGCGGCGCGCAGCACGCCCACCGCCCCGGCGGCCAGCGCGGCCATCACCGCCCCCATGCCGTAGACCCCCAGCCAAGGCGCCAGCGCGGCCAGCGGTGAATCGACCAGCGCATAGCCAGCCGCCACCCAGGGAAAGCCTGTGAAAAGAACACCCCGCGCCAGTTCGGCCAGCAGCCAGACGGCGGTGAAGAGCGCCACGTCCCAGCCCCTGCCGCGGCGCCAGCGCGCGTAAGCCGCGCAAGCCAGCGCGAGGTAGATCGACAGCGCCGCCGAGAGCGCGAACACCGCCGCCCCCGCCAGTGGCGCGGGCAGGCCGCCGTAGCGGTGCATGCTGATGAAGAGCCACCAGGTGCCCGCGGCCAGCCAGGCCGTGCCGTAGCACCAGCCCAGGAACGCGGCCCGGCGCGGCGAGGCAGCGTCCAGCAGCATGACGAAGGCGGCCAGCGCCAGCAGCGGCAGCGGCCACCACGCGGTGTGCACGAAGGCCAGGGTCTGCAGCGCGCCCAGCGTTGCGGCGGCAACGGGTGCCAGCCAACGCCAGCGCCAGCGGCGCGGGGGTGGGCCGCCGAAACTCAATCGAGCTGGCCGTCGTCGGCCGTCACCGGCGCGGCCGGTGCGCGCGCCACGCGGAACCAGCGCACGGCGCCGCCGCGCGTCAGCATCACCGCAAAGCGCAGGCCGCCCACTTCCACGGCCTCGCCGCGGCGCGGCACACGGCCGAGCTCTTGCGCGACCAGGCCGCCGATGGTGTCGAACTCTTCTTCGGGCAGGCGCGTGCCGAAGGCCTCGTTCACGGCGCCGATGCCCACGTCGCCGGCCACCCGGTGGGTGCCGTCGGCCAGCGTGTAGATGCCGTTTTCCTGCTCCTGCTCGTCGAACTCGTCTTCGATCTCGCCGACGATCTCTTCGAGCACGTCTTCGATGGTGATCAAGCCGGCGGTGTTGCCGAACTCGTCGATGACGATGGCCAGGTGGTTGCGGTTGCTGCGGAAGTCGCGCAGCAGCTCGTTCAGCCGTTTGCTCTCGGGCACGAAGACGGCCGGCCGCAGCAACGTGCGCAGGTTCAGCTCGGGCGCGCGCTGCAGCTTGAGCAGGTCTTTCGCCATCAAGATGCCGATGATGTTGTCGCGCTCGCCGTCGTAGACCGGGAAGCGCGAGTGCGCGGTGTCGATCACCACGCCCAGCAACTCGTCGTAGTCGGCGTTGATGTCCAGCAGGTCCATGCGCGGCGTGGGCACCATCACGTCGCCGGCCGTCATGTCGGCCATGCGCAGCACGCCTTCGAGCATGAGCCGCGATTCGGGCTCGATCAGCTCGCGGTCTTCGGCCTCGGCCAGGGTTCTGAAGAGTTCGTCCTTGCTGTCAGGCCCCGGCGAGATGAACTCGACCAAGCGCTGGAAGAAGGGTCTGCGGTCCGCACGCGGGGCCACGGGGGCGGCGCGTGCGGACCGATGAGGGGCGGGGTCGGACACTGGAGCGGGGCCGGCAGTGTGGCAGTGCTGAAGGGACGGGAAGAATAACCGAGTGCGTCCCGCCAGCGCCGCGTGTTGGCACCCCGCCCGAGCGCAAGACGGCCGCAGCGGCGACAATCACGCCCCCGCTGAGCGACCCCGCCACCGAATGAACACCCTCCTGCCCCCGAACCTGCGCTGGCCCGTGGCCGCCATGGCTGCCGTCATCGTGCTGTCCAACGTGCTGGTGCAGCACCCCATCAACGACTGGCTGACCTGGGGCGCCTTCAGCTACCCGCTGGTCTTCCTGGTCACCGACCTGACCAACCGCGGCCTGGGCGCCGCCGCCGCGCGCCGCGTGGCCTGGATCGGCTTTGCCATCGCCGTGCTGGTGTCGCTGGCGCTGGCGCCCTGGCGCATCGCCGTGGCTTCGGGCGCGGCTTTCATCCTGGCCCAGGTGATGGACATCCTCGTCTTCAACCGCCTGCGCCAGGCCAGCTGGTGGAAAGCCCCGCTGCTGGGTTCGCTGGCCGCCAGCGTGGTGGACACGGCCGTCTTCTTCTTCATCGCCTTCGCTGGCAGCGACATGGATTGGCTGATGCTCGCCGGCGGCGACCTCGCCGTGAAGGCGCTGATGGCCGCCGTGCTGCTGGCGCCCTACCGCGCGATGCTGCCGCGCCTGGACCGCTGGGCGGCGCTGTCCACCCCCGCCGCCGCGCCCCCGCCGGCCGCTTCCTGATCACGCACCGCCTTTTCGCTTCGAGAGCACCCCATGTCGAACAGCCTCATCCCCGCCACCATCCTCACGGGCTTCCTGGGCTCGGGCAAGACCACGCTGCTCAAGCGTGTGCTCTCTGAAGCCCACGGCCAGAAGATCGCCGTCATCGAGAACGAGTTCGGTGAAGAGAACATCGACAACGAGATCCTGGTGGCCGACACGCGCGAGCAGATCATCCAAATGAACAACGGCTGCGTCTGCTGCACCATCCGCGAAGACCTGCGCACCACGCTGTCTGACCTGGCCGAGAAGCGCCGCAAGGGCGAGCTGCAGTTCGACCGCGTGGTCATCGAGACCACGGGCCTGGCCGACCCCGGCCCGGTGGCGCAGACCTTCTTCATGGACGACGAAATCGCCGAGAGCTACCTGCTCGACAGCATCCTGACGCTGGTGGACGCCAAGCACGGCGAGCAGCAGCTCAACGACCGCCAGGAAGCGCGCCGCCAGATCGGCTTTGCCGACCAGATCTTCCTGAGCAAGAGCGACCTGTGCTCGGAAGCCGACACCGCTGCGCTGCTGCACCGCATCAAGCACATGAACCCGCGCGCGCCGCAGCACAAGGTGCACTTCGGCGAGGTGCCCATCGCCGACGTCTTCGACCTCAAGGGCTTCAACCTCAACGCCAAGCTCGAGATCGACCCCGAGTTTCTGAACGCCGACAGCCATGGTCACGATCACCACGCTCATGACCACCACGACCACGAGCACGGCGAGCACTGCGACCACCCCCACCACCACGCCCACGACGACGACGTGAAGAGCTTCGTCTTCCGCAGCAACAAGGCCTTCAACCCGGCCAAGCTGGAAGACTTCCTCGGCGCCATCGTGCAGGTCTACGGCCCCAAGCTGCTGCGCTACAAGGGCGTGCTGTTCATGAAGGGCAGCGACCGCAAGGTCATCTTCCAGGGCGTGCACCAGCTCATGGGCAGCGACCT
This sequence comes from Rubrivivax sp., assembly GCA_051861265.1. Lineage (GTDB taxonomy): Bacteria > Pseudomonadota > Gammaproteobacteria > Burkholderiales > Burkholderiaceae_C > Rubrivivax. The sequence continues at coordinate 29,056 of JBHYDA010000004.1, read as the reverse complement.
GGGCCCGAAGTGGGCGCCGGGCGAGGCCAAGAACAGCAAGATGGTCTTCATCGGCATCGACCTGCCGAAGGACGTGCTGCTGCAGGGCCTGGAGCAGTGCCTGGTCTGAGCCGAGCACTGAGGGAAAACCACCTGCGGGGCTCTGAAACGCCCCCGCTGGGGCCGTGGCTACAATCGCGCGCCTTGCAGACCCGGGGGCACCCCCTCGGGCCGGGCAAGGCCCCGCCGCAAGCGGGGAGCGAGCGACGAGGGCCCTGCTTCTGGCGGGGCCGATGAAACCTAAGCCCGACCAGGCGTGAATTCGACAGGCGAGGAGGTTCCCGTGAGCAAGCCACCGGCCAAGACTGCGGCCGCCAGCAAGGCCAAGACCGCAAGCGCGAGCCCTGAAACGCCCAAGCCGGCGGCCAAGGCCGCCGCAAAGCCGGCGCCGAAGCCGGCGGCCAAGGTGGCCGACAAGCCCGTCGACAAACCTGCCGCCAAGGCCGCCGCCAAAACCGAGACCAAGGCACCTGCCAAACCGGCAGCCAAGGCCGCCCCCGTCCCCGCTCCCGCCCCTCTTCCCACCCCGACACCCGCACCGGCCCCAGCCCTCGTGAAAGCACCCGCACCCAAGAGCGCCGCCCAGAAGGCTGCGGCCAAGGCCGCCCCCCAGAACCAATTGCCCACCCCGGCGCCCGCGCAGGCCGTGAACCGGTTCACCGACCGCTTCGCCCCGGCCGCGCCCGCCGCCCGACAGATGACCGAAACGGCCGAACTCCCCAAGAATGCCCGCCAGCGCGACCCCAAGCTGGCCAATGCCTGGAAAACCAAACCCGGGCGCGAACTGAGCGTCGACGAGCTGCTGGCCATGCCCGACAGCGAGTACATGAACGACAAGCAGCTCGACTTCTTCCGCGCACAGCTGCAGAAGCAGAAGGACGACCTGCTCAGCAATGCCGGCGAGACCACCGAGCACCTGCGTGAAGACACCAGCATCGTGCCCGACCCGGCCGACCGCGCCACCATCGAGGAAGAGCACGCGCTGGAACTGCGCACGCGCGACCGCGAGCGCAAGCTGCTGAAGAAGATCGCGCAATCGCTCAGCCGCCTGGACACGGGCGAGTACGGCTACTGCGACGAGACCGGCGAGCCCATCGGCCTGCAGCGCCTGCTGGCGCGCCCCACGGCCACGCTGTCGCTGGAAGCGCAGCAGCGCCGCGAGCTCAAGCAGAAGATGTTCGGCGACTGATTCCCGGGTCGCGGCGGGCGTGCAGCCCGCCCGTGGCCAGGGCCGCAAGCCCGCCACAGACCCTGGCGTACCATCCTGGCCCATGTCCGAGAACGAGAGTTTCTTCCGCAAGGTGGCGCGCTTCGTCGCGAACCCGACCACCGACTGGACCGATCTCAATTCCCGCCAGGAAGACACGCGCGAGCTCGAACTCGAGAAGTCCGAGCTCAAGGCCATGATCGAGCGCAAGCGGCGCAACGACTTCGTGCGCAAGCGCGAATTCGACATGCTGCGCCGCGTGCGCCGAGAGGGGCTCTCGCCCGAGCAGCTGGCCTCCTTGGGCACCTCGTCGCGGCTGGACGATTCCGAAGCCCGGCTGCCGGACAACAACACCGCACGCCCCGATGGCGTGAAGGCCAAGATCGACGAGATCGAGCAGCAGATGGTGGGCGACGCCGGCTTCAACGGCGGGCGTGGCAGCCGCACCATGGCCCTGAACAGCGGCATGCCGCCGCCGCGCGAGATGCGCGACACGGCGCCCCCTTACGCCCCGCCCCCACCGAACACCGCCCCGGCCGCCCCCAGCTACGGCGCCGGCGCCGCCGCGCTGGGCACGGGCTTCAACCCGGGGCCGGCCGGTTCGGGCTTCGACGCGCCGCCCCTGCCGCCCGCGCCTGCCCCGCCACCGCTGCCTATGCTCGACCTGCCGCCCGCGGCCGCGCCGGCGCCGGTGCAGATGGGCAAGGGCCTGCCTCCGCTGGCGCCGATGACGGCCGTGTCCTTCGAGGCCGCGCTCGGACCGCTGCCCCCCGCGTCGGCTCCGGCCCCGAGCGACCGGCAGCCCGCATCCGCGGCCGCCAGTGGCGGCGAACTCAGCGACTTCAGCAGCCCCTTCGCGGTGGAAGTGAGCGAGGTCGTGCACGACCCCGAGCTCGATGAAGCCGTCATTTCCTTCGCCAATGCCGACTTCACGCAGTGCGAAGAAGCGCTGCAGCGCCTGACGGCCGACAGCGGCGCGCGCGGCCAGCACGCGGAGACCTGGCTGGTGCTCTTCGACCTGTACCGCGCCACCGGTCAGCAGCAGCGTTTCGAGAGCCTGGCGGTGGAGTACGCACAGCAGTTCGGCTGGAGCGCCCCGCAGTGGTATTCGTTGCCCAAGCTGGTGGCCGAGGCCCAGGCTGACGGCCCCGAGCTGCGCGAACCCGCGCCACCGCGCAACAGCGCTGGCGCCATCGACGTGGGTTGGCTGTCGCCCGAGCATCTGGACATCGAGGCCGTGGCGCGCCTGCGCTCGCAGGCGCTGCAGATGCCGCTGCCCTGGGTCTTCGACTGGCACCAGCTAAAGCTCATCGACGCTGAAGCTGCGATGCAGCTGTCCACGCTGTTCCGCCTGTGGAGCGGACAGGCCATCGAGCTGCGCTGGATCGGCGGCGAGCGCCTCTTCCAGGTGCTGGCCGAAGCGGCGCCCACGGGCGTGCGCGATGCCGACCCGGCCTTCTGGCTGACCCGCCTGGACGCGCTGCGCCTGGCCAACCGGCCCGACCAGTTCGACGAGGCCGCCATCGACTACTGCGTCACCTACGAGGTGAGCCCGCCGAGCTGGGAGCCGACGCGCTGCAAGGTGCATATCAGCAGCGGCGGGGCTTCGACGCGCCAGCCCGACCTGTCGATGGTGAGCGATGTCTCCACCGGCTTCATGGAATCGAGCCTCTTCGACGAGGCCGGCCACCAGCCGGGGCAGGTGGAAGTGGCCAACGTCGAGCTTTCGGGCCAGCTCATCGGCGACATCGGGGCCACGCTGCAGAAGCTGCAGAACGAGCTGACCAGCGCCCCGGTGGTCAGCGTGAACTGCGCGCGGCTGATCCGCGTGGACTTCATCGCCGCGGGCGATCTGCTGAACTGGGTGCTCTCCAAGCGCACCGAAGGCCGCAGCGTGCAGTTCGTCGACACGCACCGCCTGGTCGCCTTGTTCTTCGGCGCGATGGGCATCAACGAGCACGCCAAGGTGCAGGTGCGGAAGGTATAGCCCCCAGGCTAGGCGCTGCGCGCCTTCGCCACCCCCCAAGGGGGCTCATGCAGCGGCCCGGCGGAGCCGGTTCCGCGCATGTCCTTGATCTGGGCGGCTTCGCCCTCACGATAGGGACTTATGGAAAGTTATCACGGCACCACCATCGTCAGCGTGCGGCGCGGGCCGCTTGTCGCCATTGGCGGCGACGGCCAAGTCACGCTGGGTCACATCGTCGTCAAGAGCAGCGCGCGCAAGGTCCGCAAGCTCTACCGCGAGCAGGTGCTCGCCGGTTTTGCAGGCGCCACGGCCGACGCCTTCACGCTCTTCGAGCGTTTCGAGGCCAAGCTGGAAAAGCACCAGGGCCACCTGCAGCGCGCGGCCATCGAGCTGACGAAAGACTGGCGCACCGACCGCGTGCTGCGCCGCCTGGAAGCCATGCTGGCCGTGGCCGACCGCACCAGCTCTTTGATCATCACCGGCAACGGCGACGTGCTCGAGCCCGAGCACGGCATCGTGGCCATCGGCTCGGGCGGCGCCTACGCACAAGCCGCCGCGCGCGCGCTGGTGCAGCACACCGAGATGGGCCCCGCCGACATCGTCAAGCGCAGCCTGGAGATCGCGGGCGACATCTGCATCTACACCAACCACAACCACATCATCGAGACGCTGGCATGAGCATGACGCCTCAGGAAATTGTCAGCGAGCTCGACAAGCACATCGTCGGCCAGAACGCCGCCAAGCGTGCCGTGGCCATCGCGCTGCGCAACCGCTGGCGGCGCCAGCAGGTGGCCGGCGCCCTGCGTGCCGAGATCACGCCCAAGAACATCCTGATGATCGGCCCCACCGGCGTGGGCAAGACCGAGATCGCGCGCCGGCTGGCGCGTCTGGCCGACGCGCCCTTCATCAAGGTGGAAGCCACCAAGTTCACCGAGGTGGGTTACGTCGGCAAGGACGTCGACACCATCGTGCGCGACCTCGTGGACGTGGCCATCAAGGAAGAACGTGAGCGCCAGGTGCGCCGCAAGCGCGCCGCCGCCGAAGACGCGGCCGAAGACCGCATCCTCGACGTGCTGGTGCCGCCGCCACGTGAAGCGGCCCGGATGGGGCCCATGGGTTTCGACACCGCCAGCAGCAGCCCGCCGGCCGACAACACCGCACGCCAGATCATGCGCAAGCGCCTGCGTGAGGGCACGCTCGACGACAAGGAGATCGAGATCGACCTCGCCGAGCCGAAACCGACGCTGGAGATCCTGGGCGCTGGCGGCATGCCCGGCATGGAAGAGATGGCCGAGCAGCTCAAGGGCCTGTTCTCGCAGGCCGGCGTTGTCAAGCGCAAGACGCGCAAGCTGAAGATCGGCGAAGCGCGGCAGCTGCTGGTGGACGAGGAAGCCGGCAAGCTCGTCAACGAAGACGAGATCCGCGCTGCGGCCCTGGCCAATGCAGAAGGCAACGGCATCGTCTTCATCGACGAGATCGACAAGGTGGCCAGCCGGCAGGAGCACGGCGGCGCCGAGGTCAGCCGCCAGGGTGTGCAGCGCGACCTGCTGCCGCTGGTGGAAGGCACCACCGTCAGCACCAAGTACGGGCCGGTGAAAACCGACCACATGCTCTTCATCGCCAGCGGCGCCTTCCACCTGGCCAAGCCCAGCGACCTCATCCCCGAGCTGCAGGGCCGCTTCCCCATCCGCGTGGAGCTGCAGTCGCTCAGCGTGCAGGATTTCGAGGCCATCCTCACCAGCACGCACGCCAGCCTGATCAAGCAGTACCAGGCGCTGCTGGCCACCGAAGGCGTGACGCTGGAGGTGCAGCCCGAGGGCGTGCAGCGCCTGGCGCAGATCGCCTTCGAGGTGAACGAACGCACCGAGAACATCGGCGCCCGCCGCCTGGCCACCGTGATGGAGCGGCTGCTCGACGAGATCAGCTTCGACGCCCCGAACCGCAGCGGTCAGACGGTGGTGATCGACGCCGCGGCCGTCAACGCGCGCCTGGCCGAACTGGCGCACGACGAAGACCTCTCGCGCTACATCCTGTGAGCGCGCACGGGCAAGACCGGCAGGTCTTGCCCGGCAATAAGCGGCCTGCATCCGCGGGCCTGCAAGGCGGCGCCGGTGTGGCCACAATCGCGGCTTTTCATCCGCTGCCTTGTCGCCATGCGCCCACCTGCACAGCTTCTTCGCCTGCCCCGCCTGCGTGCCACCACGCTGGCGGCCGTCACCTTCGGCCTGCTGCTGGGCGCCGCCCACGCCGAGTTCGACGACGATGAGCTGCTGGCCGAAGCCGCGGCCGCCGCGGCCACCTCGGCAGTGGCCCAGGCGGCCAGCCCGGCCGCCGACCCGAAGTACGTCTGGGACCTGAGCCCGCTCTTCGCCAACGACGCCGCCTGGGACGCCGAACGCATCGCGCTGCTGGCCGAGCTGCCCGCACTCAAGGCCCTGCAGAAGGACTTCGGCAAGAGCCCCGCCAGCCTGCGTGCGGCGCTGGACAAGCTGTCGGCCGCACAGCAGCGCCTGCGCCGCGTGGGCGTGTACGCCAGCGCCATCGCCAGCACCGACAACCGCAACCCGCGCAACCAGGAGCGCAGCGGCCAGGCCCGCTCGCTGTCGGGCCAGTTCGGCGCCGCGGTGGCCTGGGTGGATGGCGCCATCGGCGCCCTGGGCGAGAAGAAGATCAACGCGTGGCTGAAGGCCGAACCGGGCCTGGCGCGCCACAGCACGCGCCTGCAGGAGGTGCTGCGCGAGGCCAAGCACAAGCTGCACCCCGAGGCCGAGGCCGCGCTCGCCGCGCTGGGCCCGGTGCTCGGCGGCCAGGCCAACACCCGCACGCTGCTGACCACGGTGGACATGGAGTGGCCCACCATCACGGTGGACGGCAAGCCCGTGCGCGTGGACAACACCGGCTACAACCGCCTGCGCGCCCACCCCGACCGCAAGGTGCGCCAGCAGGCCTTCGAGGCCTTCTACCGCGCCAACGGCCGCTTCGAGAACACCATGGGCAGCACGCTGGCCCAGCGCGTGGAAGTGGGCGTGATCAACGCGCGCCTGCGCGGCCACACGTCGGCAGTGGCCGCCAGCCTGTCGGACAACGCCATCCCCGAGAGCGTGTACCGCACCCTGGTGGCCGAAGCGCAGCGCGGCCTGCCCACGCTGCACCGCTACTTCAAGCTGCGCCAGAAGATGCTGGGCCTGCCCGACCTGGGCTACCACGACATCTACCCCGAGCTGGTGAAGACCACGCGCCGCTACACGCCCGAGGTGGCGGCCGAGCTCACGCTGGCCTCGGTGGCGCCGCTGGGCGCGCCCTACCAGGCGCAGCTGAAGAAGGCACTGGGCGACAAGACCATGCACGTCTACCCCGCCGCCGGCAAGAGCCCGGGCGCCTACCAGAGCGGCGTGTACGGCATGACGCCGCTGATCTTCCTGAACCACCAGGACACCTTCGGCAGCGTCAGCACCTACGCGCACGAATGGGGCCACGGCATGCACACGCTGCAGGCCGACGGCGCACAGCCGCCCGAGAAGGCGGGCTACCCGCTCTTCCTGGCCGAGATCGCGGCCTTCACGCACGAGCTGCTGCTGCAGGGGCACGTGATGAACACCGCCAAGAGCAAGGAAGAGCGCCTGTTCTACCTGGGCGAGGCGGTGGAGCGCCTGCGCAGCGCCTTCTTCCGCCAGACCATGTTCGCCGAGTTCGAGCTGAAGGTGCACGACGCGCTGGAGCGCGGCGAGGCCGTCACCGGCAAGCGCATGACGCAGATCTACTGCGGGCTGCTCAAGCAGTACCACGGCGCCGAAGCCGGGGTGATGAACATCGACCCCAACGTGTGCACCGAGTGGGCCATCATTCCCCACTTCTACCGGCCCTTCTACGTCTACCAGTACGCCACCTCGATGGCGGCGGCCCACCACTTCAGCACGCAGCTGCTGGCGGGCAACCCGGCGCAGCGCGACACCTACCTGAACGTGCTGAAGAGCGGCGGCTCGCGCCACCCGGTGCCGCTGCTGAAGGACGCCGGGCTGGACATGAACTCGCCCGCGCCCTACCGCGCCCTCATCGCGCAGATGGACAAGATGCTCGATGAGATGGAGAAGTTGCTGGCCGAAGGCGCTGCGGCTGCAGCGCCGGCGGCCACCGGGCAGCAACCGGGCTGAAGCGGCGGGCGGCTGGGAGCCGATAATTCAGCATGACGTCCTTGCCGCTTTTCATCGCCCCCACCCGCTTCGACAACCCCGAGGCCGCGCTGGCCCAGGTGCAGGCCATCTACCGCAGCAGCACCGAGCACCTGCGCGAGAGCCTGCGCCGCTTCGTGGCCGGTGAAGACGACGGCCAGCCGGTGCGCGCCTGCTACCCCTACGTGCGCGTGCGCACCACCACGGTGGCGCGGGCCGATTCGCGGCTGAGCTACGGCTTCGTGGCCGGGCCGGGCAGCTACGAGATCACCGTCACGCGGCCCGATCTCTTCTCGAACTACTACCTCGAGCAGTTCCGCCTGCTGCTGAAGAACCACGGCGTGGCCATCGAGGTGGGCACCAGCGCGCAGCCCATCCCCGTGCACTTCTCGCTGGCCGAAAACGACCACCTGGAAGGCAGCATGCCGCCCGAGCGGCGGCTGAAGATGCGCGATCTGTTCGACCTGCCCGACCTGGCGGCCATGGACGACGGCATCGCCAACGGCACGCACAACCCGGCGCCGGGCGAACCGCAGCCGCTGGCGCTGTTCACGGCGCCGCGGGTGGATTACTCGCTGCACCGCCTGCGCCACTACACCGGCACCGCGCCCGAGCACTTCCAGAACTTCGTGCTCTTCACGAACTACCAGTTCTACATCGACGAGTTCATCAAGCTCGGGCACGCGCTGATGGCCGACCCGGCCAGCGAGTACGAGGCCTTCGTCGAGCCCGGCAACGTGATCACGCGGCGCACGGGCACCAGCGCCCGCCCGGGCGACGAACTCGGCGCGCCGCCGCCGCGGCTGCCGCAGATGCCGGCCTACCACCTGCGCCGCGCCGACAACAGCGGCATCACGATGGTGAACATCGGCGTCGGCCCGGCCAACGCCAAGACCATCACCGACCACGTGGCGGTGCTGCGCCCGCACGCCTGGCTGATGCTCGGCCACTGCGCCGGCCTGCGCAACAGCCAGCAGCTGGGTGACTACGTGCTGGCCCATGCCTACATGCGCGAAGACCACGTGCTCGACGAAGACCTGCCGCTGTGGGTGCCCATCCCGGCGCTGGCCGAAGTGCAGGTGGCGCTGGAGCAGGCGGTGGCCGAGATCACGCAGCTGCAGGGCTACGAGCTCAAGCGCATCCTGCGCACGGGCACCGTGGCCAGCACCGACAACCGCAACTGGGAGCTGCTGCCCAGCCACGGCGGCAGCAGCCCCGAGCGCCGCTTCAGCCAGAGCCGCGCCGTGGCGCTGGACATGGAAAGCGCGACGATCGCGGCCAACGGCTTCCGCTTCCGCGTGCCCTACGGCACCCTGCTGTGCGTGAGCGACAAGCCGCTGCACGGCGAGATCAAGCTGCCCGGCATGGCCAACACCTTCTACCGCGAGCGGGTCGACCAGCACCTGCGCATCGGCATGCGCGCGGTGGAGTTGCTGCGTCAAGAACGGCCCGGCAGCCTGCACAGCCGCAAGCTGCGCAGCTTTGCCGAGGTGGCTTTCCAGTAAGCCCCGGTCGGGCTCGCCATCAAGCACCCGCGGATGGCGCTCGAACAAGACATCCGCTTCGCCCGCCTGGCCTCGGGCGCGCGCCTGGCCTGGGCGGCCAGCGGGCGCGGCCCGCCGCTCCTGCGCGCCGCGCACTGGATGACGCACGTGGCGCACGACGTGCGCTCGCCCATCTGGCAGCCCTGGCTGCAGCGTCTGGGCCGCGAGCTGCGCGTGGTGCGTTACGACGAGCGCGGATGCGGCATGTCGGAGGCCGACAGCACGCCGCTCTCGCTGGCCTCGGCGGTGGAAGAGCTGGCCGTGGTGGCCGATGCCGCCGGCCTGCAGCGTTTTGCGCTGCTGGGCATCTCGGGCGGCGCGGCACCGGCCATCGCCTACGCGGTGCGCCACCCTGAACGGGTGAGCCATCTCGTGTTGCTGGGCGGTTATGCATGCGGCACCCTGGCCGGCACGCCCAGCGACGACCAGCGCGCCTACTGCGAAGCCACACTGCGCCTGGTGCGCCTGGGCTGGGGCAAGGCGGGCTCGCCGGTGCAGCAGTTCTTCACGGCCACCATGATCCCGGCGGGCACACCCGCGCAGGTGGCGGCGCTGAACGAGCAGCAAAGCCTGTGCTGCGGAGCCGAACGCGCCGAAGCGCTGATGCGCGCGCGCCTGGAGCTGGACGTGCAGGCCCTGCTGCCTGAACTGCGCTGCCCGACCCTGGTGCTGCACGTCACCGACGACGCCACCGTGCACTGCAGCCAGGGGCTGGCCCTGGCCGGCGCCATCGCCGGGGCGCGCTTCGTCGCGCTGGACGGGCGCAACCACATCCCGCTGGAGGGCGACCTCGCCTTCGAGCAGCTGTGCGAGGCCTTGAGCACCGTCCTGCGTGCACCCGCAGCCACCGGGGGCGCCGAAGGCAGCGCCATCGATGGGGGCGGTGCAAGCCCGCACACGCCGCGTGAACGCGAACTGCTGCGCCTCGTGGCCCAGGGCCGTGACAACGCGCAGATCGCGGCCCACCTGGGCCTGGCCGAGAAGACCGTGCGCAACGCGCTGTCGCAGCTGTACCGGCGGCTGGGTGTCGAGGGCCGGCCGCAGGCCGTGGTGCGCGCCCGCGAACTCGGCTACGGCTGAAGCAGCCTGCGCGGCGGCAGCAATCGGGACACCTGTCCTGCCCGTCCAAGGCACACAGCCCAGCCACGGGACCGCTGCCCCGTGGCCCCGCAAGCGCGCGCGCCGTGCAATGGAAGCACCTTCAACCCAGGAGCTTTCCCATGTCGCAGAACCTCAGCCGCACCGCCGCCGCACTGGCCTTGTCGGGCGCCGCCTTGGCACCCCAGGCCGCCGAAGCGCAGAACTTCTCTGCGCAGATGCAGGGCACAGCGCAAGTCGTCGAGATCCTCAACCCGGTCGGGCCGGTGCTGCGTTTCCAGACGCAGACGACCGGCAGCGGCAGTTTCGGTATCGCCGGCGTCGGCCTCACGGGCTACACCTCCACCGACATCGTCGACCTGGCCACCGGCCAGGGCAGCGGCAGCAACCGCTTCATCGCGGACAACGGTGACGAGCTCTTCGGCAGCTTCACGGTGCAGGCCACGCCCGGCGCCGGGCCGGGCCAGCTGTTGCTGAGCGGGCTGACCACCTTCACCGGTGGCTCCGGGCTGTTTGCTGGCGCCACCGGCAGCGCCAGCTTCACCGGCAGCGGGCAGTTCATCAGCGAGACGCAGGCGCTGGCGCAGTTCACGCACCAGGGCAGCGTGTCGCTGGTGCCTGAGCCAGGCTCGGCCCTGCTGATGGCCGGCGGCCTGGCTGTGGCGCTGGCCGCACGGCGGCGCGCCCAGGCTGACGGAGCGCATGAGACTGGCGCTGCGGCCCGCGCTGAGGGTGCTTGAGGCGGTGGAAGCCGTTTGAAAGCGGCTGAGGCCGGCAGAAACCGCTCGCGCCAGCCCTTCCCCCAGGGCTAGGCGCGATGCGACAGCCGCAGCAGCGGCCGCAGCGCGATCAAACCCAGCAATGGGCCCAGCGCCAGCCAGGGCAGCAGCGTGGCCAGGGGCTGGGTCGCTGACAGGCGCACGAAGAGCTCGATGCTCAGGGCCGAGATCGCGAAGCCGATGCTGTTGGTCAGCGTGAGCACGCTGCCCACCGCCTCGCGCGGGGCATTGGCCGCGGTCAAGGCACTGAACTGCGGCGAATCGCCCGCGACGGTGATGCCCCACAACACCAGCCAGGCCAGGAACAACGGCAAGGGCGCCTGCAGCAGCCAGGGTGCCGCCAGACAGCACAGGCCGCTGGTGGCCAGCTGCGTGCCGGCCACGCGCGCGCTGCCGAAGCGCGGCGCCAACAGCCCGCCCACCACACAGCCCAGGGCGCCGGCACCCAGCGCCACGAAGGCCCAGCCCGACACCGCCACCGCGCCTTGCAACCGGGTCGCCAGCACCAGCGGCATCAGCACCCACACGGTGTAGAGCTCCCACATGTGCCCGAAGTAGCCGAAGACCGAGGCCCGCGTGCGCGCGTCGCGCCACAGGCTGGCCAGCGCACCGAGCCGCAGCGGGGCGGCGCCGGCGCGCGCGGGCGGCTCGGGGATCAGCCGCACCACCGCCACGCCCGCCAGCACGGCCAGCACCGCCACGGCAATGAACACGCTCTGCCAGGGCAGCGAGGCGCCCAGCGCACGCAGCAGGTAGGGGCTGGCACTGCCCAGCACCAGCGCACCGAGCAGCCAGCCGAGCGCCGTGCCCAAGCCGCGAGGGAACCACTGCGAGGCGATCTTCATGCCCACCGGGTAGATGCCGGCCAGGCAGAAGCCCGTGGCCACCCGCCACAGCAGCAGCCCGGTGTAGCTGTGCGCCATCGCCGCAGCGGCCAGCGTGCACAAGGCTGCGCCGAAGGTGCTGATCAGGAACAGCCGCCGGGCTGAGAAGCGGTCGGCCAGCGCCAGCAGGGCGAACAGCAGCGTGCCGGTGATGAAACCCAGTTGCAGCGCCGAACTCAGGCTGCCCACCGCTGCTTCGCTGTAGCCGTGGGCGCGCTGCAGCTCGGGCATCACCGCGTTGACGGCGAACCAGGGCGAGGTGCCGGCCAGCTGCGCCAGCACCAGCGCGGGCAGCAGGCGGCGCGGTGGGGCCGGTGCGGGCGACGCAGGGGCAGTGGCGGCAGGGCTCAAGCGGGCGGCGTTCGGGAAATCAGCCGGTCCACGGTAGCACGAGACCCGAAGGCTGACGGCGTCCAGCGTTCGTGCACAAAGCCGCGGCCTTTGCCCTGCCGAGGCCTCGGCATGGGCCTTGGTTCGTCAGGGCTGATGCAGGCTGCGTAACATCCCGCCCGTCGAAAGGGGAGTAGCACGCAGCGCCTGGCTGCCGCGCCATCCCGTCAATACGGCTGTCTCCAGCAGTGGCAGCCCGGGACCGCAGGGATCTCCTCCCGCAAGACCTTTCGGCGCGACCCCTCTCAATCACAACCATTCACGGGAGTGTCCATGGACACCATCGCGCCGCTTTGGCTTTGGGTATTTTTCGTCTGCGCGGTTCTTGCCGCGCTCTTCATCGACTTCGTCGTGCTGAACAAGCAGGGCGCGCATGAAGTGACGGTGAAAGAGGCCATCAACTGGTCCATCGTCTGGGTGCTGCTCAGCTTCGCCTTCAACGGGCTGTTCTGGTTCGCGGTCTATCAAGACCACGGCACCGAGCTCGCCAACACGAAGAGCATGGAGTTCCTCACCGGCTATCTCATCGAGAAGAGCCTGGCGGTGGACAACATCTTCGTCTTCCTGATGATCTTCACCTACTTCGCGGTGCCGCCGGCCTTCCAGAAGCGGGTGCTGATGATCGGCATCATCGGCGCCATCGTGCTGCGCACGATCATGATCCTGGTGGGCGCCTGGCTGATCGCGCAGTTCCACTGGGTGCTGTACGTCTTCGGTGCCTTCCTGGTGCTGACCGGCGTGAAGATGTGGTGGGCCGCCGACAAGGAACCCGACCTGGAGAGCAACCCCGCGCTGAAGCTGCTGCGCAAGATCATGCCCGTGGGCAAGCACTTCGACGGCGAGAAGTTCTTCACCGTGCAGAACGGCAAGAAGATCGCCACGCCGCTGTTCCTGGTGATCTGCCTGGTGGGCCTGACCGACGTGATCTTCGCGGTGGACAGCATCCCGGCCATCTTCGCCATCACGATGGACCCCTTCATCGTGCTGACGAGCAACATCTTCGCCATCCTCGGCCTGCGCGCAATGTACTTCCTGCTGGCCGCCGTGGCCTCGAAGTTCCACCTGCTGAGCTACGGCCTGGCCGTGGTGCTGGTGTTCATTGGCACGAAGATGCTGCTGATCGACATCTACAAGATCCCGGTGCTGGTGTCACTGGGCGTGGTGATCAGCATCCTCGCCATCACGATGATCTGGAGCGTGAAGACCGCGCCGAAGATCAACGACAAGGCCGCCTGAGTTCGCGGGCCCCGCGCCCGCTGTCCCCGGCACACGCCGCCAGACCCGAACGGGCTGGCGGCGTTTTTCATGGCCGAGACGATGGCGTGGATACCAAAATGCAATTGCGAGTCATTCTCATTACGCTTACGATGTGGTTCTTTCGAACACACCGGCGCCCATGCCGCTGCTCGTGCCGTTGCCCATGCCCGCCTTCACTGCGCCTGCTCACACACCCACCCCGGCACCCGGCTGGGCCCAGGCCCTGCACCGCCCGCCGGAGCTGAGCGCCCGGCAGGCGCGCGGGCTGCTCGCGGGCGTGGCCCTGCTGCACCTGGCCGCCGGCTGGGCGCTGCTGCAGGTGCCGGCCGTGCGCAGCGCGGTGCAGGAGGCTGCGCCGCTGGTGGTCGATCTGCTGGCGCTGCCCGACACCCCGCAGCCACCGCCGCCCCCACCACCACCCAGCGCGGCACCGCGCCCGCCCACCCTCGCCGTGGCACCCGCCCCGGTGCTGGCCGCGCCCAGCCCGGCACCGCTGCCGGCCGAAGCCTTCACGGCCCCGCCTGCCGTGTCCGCCCCCGCGCCCACAGCCGCACTCACCCCCAGCCCGCCGGCACCGCCAGCGCCAGCACCCGCGCCGCAACCCCCCGCCCGCAAGCGCCTGGCCGCCGACGCCGTGGTCTACCTGGCGCAGCCGCCGGCCGAGCTGCCGCTGGCCTCGCGCCGCGCCGGCGAAAGCGGCGTGGTCTGGCTGCGCGTGGTGGTGGATGTGCGCGGCCTGCCGGCCCAGGTGACGGTGCAGCGCAGCTCGGGTTACGCGCGGCTCGACGCCCAGGCCCTGGGTGCCATGCGCCAGGCGCGCTTCCGCCCCTACACCGAAGACGGCGTGGCCCTCGAAGTCGAGGTCACCGCACCTGTTGAATATCCGCTGGAGTAAGCACTGACATGGAAACCACAAACACCCCCAGCCTGGGCTTCGCCCACCTGCTGGCCCAGAGCGATGCCGTCGGCAAGACGCTGCTGGCCGTGCTGCTGCTGATGAGCATCGCCTCCTGGGGGCTGATCGTCGTCAAGGGCTGGGCGCAGTGGCAGCGCAGCCGCCGCGGCGACGCCTTCCTGCACTTCTTCTGGAACGCCCACACGCTGGACGAGGTGCAGCACGAGCTGGCCACGCACGGCGCGCGCGATCCGTTCTCGCACCTCAGCGCCCACGCGCTGCACGCCCAGGCCCACCACGCCCGCCACGGCGCCACGCGCCTGGCCGATGCCGGCAGCGCCGGCGACTACATCACCCGCACCATCAAGAAGGTGCTGGACGAAGAGACCATGCGCCTGGAGAGCGGCCTCACCGTGCTGGCCACGGTGGGGGCGACGGCGCCTTTCGTCGGCCTCTTCGGCACGGTGTGGGGCGTGTACCACGCGCTGGTGGCCATTGGCCTGAGCGGCGCCGGCACGCTGGACAAGGTGGCCGGCCCGGTGGGCGAGGCGCTCATCATGACGGGCCTGGGGCTGGCGGTGGCCATCCCCGCGGTGATGGCCTACAACGCCTTCACGCGCGGCAACCGCGTGCTCACGGGGCGGCTGGACGCCTTCGCCTTCGAGCTGCACAGCTTCCTCACGCTGGGCCACGCGCCCGGCGCGGCCAACCAGGCGGCCCCGGCCGGTGGCGCGCAAGTGCGCGCGCTGAAACCCGCGGCCTGAGGAGCGGCACCGCCATGGCCTTCGCCTCCTTCGACCGCCAGCGCAGCGCCGCGCCGCTGGCCGAGATCAACATGGTGCCGCTCATCGACGTGATGCTGGTGCTGCTGGTGATCTTCATCGTCACCGCGCCGCTGCTCACGCACGCCGTGAAGCTGGACCTGCCCAAGGTCAGCACGCAGCCGAACACGCCGCCGCCGGAGAAGATCGACTTCGCCATCGACGCCGCCGGCCAGCGCTACTGGAACGGAGAGGCCGTCACGCGCGCCGTGGCGGCCGAACGCTTCGGCGCCGCGGGGCGTCTGCCGGTGCAACCCCAGGTGCACCTGCGCGCCGACCAGGCCGTGGCCTACCGCTTGGTGGCCGAGACCCTGGCCGATGCCACCCGCGCCGGGCTCACGCGCGTGGGCTTCGTCAGCGAGCCCGAGTTGCGCTGACGCGCAGCGTCTGCACCCGCCCCCTTCTTCTTGCGCCCACCCCAAGCGTCCGCGCCTGCTGCGGCCGCCGGGCAGCGCTTTGCCTGAACCCCAACCGAACTTGACTTCCATGCGCGAACCTTCCCGCCTGCCCACCCGCCCACCCCAAGCCCTGCCCGCCGTGGCTGCCGCCGCGCTGATGGCACTGGGCGCACCCGCTGCACAGGCGCAGACCGCCGCGCCGGCCGCCGCCGCATCGGCCCCCACCTCCAACCCTGCCAGCACCGTGCTGCCCGTGGTGCGCGCCCGCGTGCAGGCTGAACCGGCCGGCAAGGACAGCGTGCAGGCCACCACCACGCGCATCGGCAAAGGCCAGCAAGAGCTGCGCGACGTGCCGCAGAGCGTGACCGTGGTCACCGAGCGCCTCATCGACGACCGCAACCTCGACACGCTGAAAGACACGCTGAAGAACACCGCCGGCATCAGCTTCCTGGCGGCCGAAGGTGGCGAAGAAGACATCCGACTGCGCGGTTTCTCGCTGCAGGCCACGGGCGACATCTTTGTCGACGGCCTGCGCGACCCGGCCTTCTACGAACGCGACAGCTTCAACTGGGACCGCCTGGAGGTGCTGCGCGGCAGCGCCAGCATGCTCTTCGGCCGCGGCAGCACGGGCGGCGCCGTCAACCAGGTGAGCAAGCTGCCGACGCTGTTCGCGGGCAACGAACTGGGCGTGACGCAGGGCAACCAGGGTTACCTGCGCGGCACGGCCGACCTCAACGTGAAGACGGGTGAGACCGCCGCCTTCCGCTTCAACGGCATGGTCAACCTGGGCGACAACCACGGCGCCAGGATCGACAAACACGGCTTCGCTCCGAGCTTCCGCTGGGGCATCGGCACCAGCGACGAGTTCCTGGTCAGCCTGTATCACTTGGAGAACAACAACGGCATCAACTACGGCCTGCCTTGGCTCAACGGCAAGCTGCTGCCCATCGACCCAGGCAGCTACTACGGACTGCTCAGCGACGTCAGCGCCGGCAGCGCCACCATGACGACGCTGGGCTACACCAAGCGCTTCGCCGACCGCAGCGAGTGGAAGACGACCTTGCGTGTGGGCCGCTACGAACGCGACCAGCGCGCCAGCGCCGTGCGTTTCGCGGCAGCGGCGCTGCAGCCCGGTGGCATTGGCAGCACGGACGCGCGCTTCGTCTTCGGCCCGAACACGGTGTTCCAGCGCTCGGGCGGCATTGGCACGCACGCCAAGATACAGGACCTGGATGCCATCACTTTCCAGAGCGACTACGACACCAAGTTCCAGGCCTGGGGCCTGAAGCATTCGGTGCAGGCAGGGGTGGATTTCACGAAGGACGAATTCACCGGCTACACCACGGCCAACCCACCCAGCGGCGCGCTGATCAAGCCCACCATCACGGCGGGGCAGAACCGCGGCGGCGGCTCGGTCGATGAATCGCTGCGCCTCGTCAACAAGGCCCGCGATTTCAACAGCGAGGCGATGGGGGCCTATGCGCAAGACCTGGTGCAACTGAACCCGAGCTGGAAGTTGCTGGCCGGCCTGCGCTGGGACCGCTTCGAAGGCCGCTACCGCACCTTCAGCACGGCGGCCGCCAACTTCGGCGCGCAGACGGGCGCCCTGGGCCGCAGCGATGCGCTCTTCAGCGAACGCCTGGGTGTGCTCTGGCAGCCCACGCCGCTGACCAGCTTCCACTTCAGCTACGGCACCAGCTTCAACACCTCGGGCGACGCCTACCAGTTCGACGCGCTGGGCAGCAACACGCCGCCCGAGAAGAGCCGCAACTTCGAGCTCGGCGCCAAGATCGACAGCGACAGCGGCAAGGCCACGCTGCGCCTGGCGCTCTTCCACGCCACCAAGTACAACGAGCGCAACCGCGACGAAGAGTCGGTGAGCCCGACGAACTACGTGCTCTCGGGCCAGCGCCATGCGGCAGGCTTCGAGATCGACGTGGCCGGGCGCCTCACGCCGCAGTGGGAGACCTTCGTCTCGCTGGCCTGGATTCCCGATGCCGAGGTGGACCGCGCTTCGTCGGTGCTGGGCACCACGCTGACCGGCGAAACCGTGGGCCAGCGCCCGGGCCTGACACCCCAGCTCTCCGGCACGGTGTGGAGCACCTACCAGCTCACCCCCAAGCTGCGCCTGGGCGGCGGCCTGAACGCCCGCAGCAAGGACACGCCGCAGCAGAGCAGCATCGTCGCGCGCGGCTTTGTCACCGCCGATCTGATGGCCGAGTACGACGCCGGCGGCGGTCTGCTCTTCAAGCTGAACGTCAGCAACCTCACCAACAAGCTCTACGCCGAGACGCTGTACCGCGGCCACTACATCGCCGGCAAGCCGCGCACGGTGCAACTGAGCTCGGTCTTCAAGTTCTGAGGAAGGGCCGGGAGATGGTTGCAAGACGTACTGCGCTCAAGGCGCTGAGCGCGCTGCAGGCGCCCTGGCTGCCGCTGCTGGCCAGCGGCGCCGCGGATGCCGCCGGGGCGCAGGCCGAGTCCGCCGACAGCGCCGCGCCGCCGGCCGAGCAGCGCATCGCCACCGCCTGGCGCGTGGCCGGCGCAACCGCCCCTGACGCGGGCGATCGCCTGGGCGTGCTGCGGGTGCACTGGGCCGAAGGCCGCGTGCAGGTGCTGGCCGAACACGCCCTGCCCAGCCGCGCCCACGGTCTGCTGGCAATGCCCGACGGCGGCTTCCTGGCCGTGGCCAACCGCCCCGGGCGCTGGCTGATGCGCTGCAACGCCCAAGGCGCCGTGGTGCAGTGCCTCGCCACAGACACCGAACGCCCGGCCCGCACCTTCAACGGCCACGTCGAAGCCAGCGCCGATGGCACGCGCCTCTACACCTCCGAAACCGACCCCGCCACCGGCGCCGGCTGGATCAGCGTGCGCGACCCATTGACGCTGGCGCGCACGGCCGAGTTCAGCAGCCACGGCATCGACCCGCACCAGCTGCTGTGCGGCCCCGGAGAGATGGCCGGCCGGCTGATGGTGGCCGTGGGTGGCATCGTGCGCGACCGCCTGGGCCGCAAGCTGGACGAGCCCATGAACCCGGCGCTGGTGCAGCTGGACACCCGCACCGGCGCGCTGCTCGGCCGCTGGACGCTGCCAGACACGCAACTGAGCCTGCGCCACATCGCCTGGGCGCAACACGGCCTGCCTCGCCTGGGCGTGGCGCTGCAGGCCGAACACGTGCAGCCGTCGCAGCGCCTGGCCGCGCCGGTGCTGGCGGTGTGGGAAGCCGACGCCCGCGGCGACGGCGGCCGGCTGGTGCTGCGCGGTGACAGCACCGCGGCGGTGGCGCAGAGCGGCGGTTACGCCGGCGACATCGCTGCCGGCCCGGGCGGCGGCTTCGTGCTCAGCGCGCAGAAACAAGGCCGCGCGCTGTGGTGGCACCCGTCACTGCCGTCGGACTACACCACCGTGGCCCAGGTCACCGAGCCCTGCGGCCTGCTCACCCTGCCCGACAGCCGCGGCGTGGCTTTGAGCGCCGGCCGCGGGCTGGCGCTGTGGCACACGCAAGCCGCGCCGCGCATGCTGGCCTGGCCGGGCGTGCTGGTGCCCGACAACCATTGGGTGGCGCTGCGGCAGACCTGAGACCTGCGTCGCCAGGCCTCAACGCATCGCCAGCAGTTGCTTGGTGCGCGGCGGCGCGAAGTGCTGGTCGAGCTCGGCCAGGTCTTCCGCTGTCAGGCGCAACTGCTGCGCCGCCCAGTTGTGGCGCAGGTGCAGCGCGTTGCCGGCTTTGGGGATGGCCATCCCCCCCGGCTGGTGCAACAGCCAGGCCAGCGCCACCTGCGCCGGCGTGGCGCGGTGGCGCTCGGCCACCGGGCGCAGCCGCGGGTGGTCGACGAGTTCGCCCTGGTCGAAGGGGCTGTAGGCCATCAGCGGCATCTGCTGCACGCGCTGCCAGGGCAGCAGGTCGTGCTCCACGCCGCGCTGGCTGAGCGAGTAGTACACCTGGTTCGACGCGCAGGCACGGCCGCCGGGCACGTTGCCCAGCTCGCGCATGTCGTCGAGGTCGAAATTGCTCACGCCCCACAGGCGGATGAGGCCGCGGCGCTGCAGCTGCTCGAAGCCGCGCACTGTCTCGGCCAGCGGCACGGCGCCGCGCCAGTGCAGCAGGTAGAGGTCGATCTGCTCGATCTGCAGCCGGCGCAGGCTGGCCTCGCAGGCCGCCTGCAGGGCGCGGG
Organism: Rubrivivax sp.; assembly: GCA_051861265.1. Taxonomy (GTDB): domain Bacteria; phylum Pseudomonadota; class Gammaproteobacteria; order Burkholderiales; family Burkholderiaceae_C; genus Rubrivivax. The sequence continues at coordinate 9,434 of JBHYDA010000004.1, read as the reverse complement.
CGCTCGCGTTCTCGGGCAACACCTTGCTCACGACGAAGAGCTCGCTGCGCGGCACGCCGGCGCGCAGGGCCCCGGCCAGGGCCTCGCCGGTCACAGTTTCGGCGCCGCCTTCGCCGTACATCTCGGCGGTGTCGATGAGGCGCCAGCCCATCTCCAGCGCCTGTCGCAAGGCCTCCACTTCGGCCGTGCGCCGCGCCGGCGCTTCACCAAAACGCCAGGTGCCCAGGCCCAGGGCCGGGCGGGTCTCGCCGCTGGGCAAGGCCACTTCGGGCGTGACGGGGCGGGGGTCGGACGGCATGGCCTCATGCTAGCGGCCGGCATGGGCCGAGGGCCCCGCCTGCCTCGGGGAGGTGAAGGCGGATTTATCATCAGCCTTGATGCAAGCCAGCCCCCAAGACCCTGCCCAAGTCCTCGCGCAAACGCGCCTGGACAACGCGCTGGCCCTTTTCGAAGAGTTCGTGCGCACCACCGCGCGCCATGCCGATGCCGCCACGCTGCGTGGGCTGGAGCGTCGCTTCGCCGAGCGGGTGCAGATCCAGCCGAGCTACTGGAGCCAGATCAAGAGCCGCAGCCGCCAGATCGGCGAGCGCCTGGCGCGGCAGTTCGAGCACCTGTGCCAGAAGCCCAATGGCTGGATGGACGTGCCGCACGGCACCGCAGCGGCCCACGGTCTGGCCGCGGGCGGTGCGGGGCTGGCCGCAGGTGACGCCGCACCCGCGGACGACGCCGCGCCGCGCGACGACGACGAACGTTTCATCCTCGGCCTCGTGCTCACCTACTACCGCCGCCACCCGCAGCGCGCGCGCACGCGCTTGCTCGATCTCCTCGGCGAAGTGCTGGCGCCCACGCCGGCCCCCTTGCCGCCTCAGCCCGCGCCACCCGCCCCGGCACGCGCCCTGGCCCCGGGGGTGCGGCGCCCGCCGCCACCCGTGCCGCTCGCCCCGCAGGCCGAAGACGCCCACGCGCTGTGGCTGCGTTCGCAAAGCGGCGTGGCGCCGCTGAAGCGCAAGAAGTAGTGCGTACGCAGCGCACCGCGGCCCAACCGCAGGTCTGCGCACGGCACCCCTTGTTTGCAGGGATTCATTGATCAAATCCCCTTGCTCTCTGATAACGGTATGTTTATCATCTGCGCAAGCCTGCAGTCGGCACCCGACCCTTCCGGTGCTTGCAGCCGATCCACCCACACCCGAGCCTCGATGAACCGTTCCACCGCCTTCGCCACCCTGCCGGTGTGCCGCCTTGCGGCAGCCCCGGCACTGTTGGCAACGGTGCGCGCGCAAGTTGCGGCTCAAGTTCAAGGCGCCCGACCCGGGGCGCCGGTGCGCTGACGGCGATTCCCGCCAGTCTGCCCACCACGGCCCGGGTTGCTGCCAGCACCCGGGCCGTTTTGTTTTCGGCGCCCGGGCTTGCAGCCCCGCAGTGTTCCAGCCCGCCGGCAGCGCCGGCATCCAACGCCCCGAGGGGCCACCCAGGAGAGCCACGATGAAGATGACCGTGAAAACCATCAAGCCGCGCAACCCCTTCGTGGCCGCCAGCCTGCGACGTGTCGCCGGTTCGCACGCCGCAAGCCCACGCTCCCGTCGCCAGGCCGAACAACGCCTGCTGCGCGCCGAGCTCGAGCGCCTGAAACCCAGCCCCTGAAGCAAGCCCCCGCCGCCTTGCGCCCACGCAGCCGCCCGAGACAGCGGCCCGGCGCAGCGGCAGCCCCGGAGAACCGCCATGTCCCTGCATGAACTGTCCCTCGAAGCCGCAACGCCCGGCGAACGCCGTCTGCGCGATGTCGCTGCCGCGCTGCTGCGCCTGCTGAGCCACACGCTGGGCCTGATGGCCGAGCGCGTGGCGCCGCCGCCCGCGGCCGCCCCTGTCGAGCCCCTGCTCGAGTTCCACGCCGAAGCCGGCGCGCCCGAAGGGGCGCTCTACGTCAACGGCCAGCTTGTCGGGCACCTGCCCGGCGTGCAGCGGCTTTAGAGCGCCGCGCCCCGGCAGGGGCGGTGCCCTGTGGGCCCGCCCCTGCCACCCCTTGCAACACGCCCGCGGCCGTCCCGCGGGTGACAGCCCGGCCTCGCAGGGCCGCGCATGCTGCGCATCCACCCAGGAGCACCGCATGCCCAGCGACACCGGCCACCGCCTCTTTCTCCAGCGCCAGCGCCTGGCTGCCGCGCGCATCGGTCCCGACCCCGACGCCCCCGCGCAGCGCGCCCTGCAGCCCGGCCAGGCCCGGCTGGCCATCGAACACTTCGCCCTCACGGCCAACAACATCACCTACGCCGCTTTCGGCGAGGCGATGAAGTACTGGCACTTCTTTCCCGCGGCCGAACCGGGTGAAGGCTGCCTGCCGGTGTGGGGCTTTGCGACCGTGGTGGAGTCGCTGGCGGAGGGCGTGGACGTCGGCCGGCGCGTCTGGGCTTATCTGCCGGCCGGCAGCCACCTGGTGGTGACCCCGGGCCGTGTGAACGCCGGCGGTTTCATGGATGCCGCAGCGCACCGCGCCGACCTCGCAGCCGTTTACAACCACTGCGCCTGGTGCGATGCCGATCCTGGCTGGAAACCCGCGCTGGAAGGCCTGCAGGCCGTGATGCGGCCGCTGTTCATCACTTCCTTCCTGATCGACGACTTCCTGGCCGAGGCCGGCTGCTTTGGCGCCGCGCAGGTGCTGCTGAGCAGTGCGTCCAGCAAGACGGCCTATGCCACCGCCTTCTGCCTGGCGCAGCGCCGCGGCCAGCCGGGCGCACCGCGGCTGCTGGGCCTGACCTCGCCGCGCAACATGGCCTTCACGCGTTCACTGGGCTGCTACGACGAGGTGCTGGCCTACGACGCGCTCTCCGGCCTGGACCCCACCGTGCCGACGGTCTACGTCGATTTCGCCGGCAACGCCGCGCTGCGCCGCGCGGTGCACGAGCACTTTGCGGGCACGCTCGCCTACAGCGCCTCCATCGGCGGCACGCACTGGGACGCACTGGCCGCCGCGGGCACCAGCGCCAGCCTGCCGGGGCCGCGGCCCACGCTCTTCTTCGCGCCGGCCCAGGTGAAGAAGCGCAGCGCGCCGCCGCCCGAGGGCTGGGGCCGCGAAGGGCTGGAAGGGCGCGTGGCCCAGGCCTGGGCCGGCTTCACGGCAGCGGCCACCGGCCCCGAGCCCTGGGTGCAGATCAGCCACCGCAGCGGGCCCGAGGCCGTGCTGGCCGCCTACGCCGAGGTCTTGAACGGCCAGGGCGATGCGCGCCTGGGCCTGATGCTCTCGCTGGCCTGAGCCCGGCTCAAGCTGGCGGCCCGGGTGGCCGATAAACCGGGCAGCGACCTTGCCCCTGCCATGCCTGCCCCGCCGCCCCTCATCACCCAGGCCCCGCGCGACCTTGCGGGCTGGGCCGCGCTCTTCGAGCACGCCGATCTGCCGGTGCTGGGCGAGACCATCGACGCGCTGGCCGAACTGGCCGAGAACGAAGATGCGGTCGACGCCCGGCTCATCGCCGATGCCGTGGTCAGCGACCCGCTGATGACCATCAAGCTGCTGGCCCACGTGGCCGAGATGCGCCGCGGCCGCGAAGGCAGCGACACGGAAACCGCCACCGAAGCGCTGGTCATGCTCGGCGTGCCGCCGTTCTTCCGCGCGTTCGCCGAGTTGACCGAGACGGCCGATTGGCTGGCAGGCCAGCCGGAGGCGCAGGTGGGCTTTCGCCGCGTGCTGCGGCGCAGCCGGCGCGCCGCGCGCTACGCCATGGCCTTTGCGGTGCACCGCATGGACCACGACGCCGCCGTCATCCACGAAGCGGCGCTGCTGCACGACTTCGCCGAACTGCTGCTGTGGCTGCGCGCGCCGGCACTGGCGCTGGCCATCCAGCAGCGCCAACAGGCCGACCCCGCGCTGCGCAGCGCAGCGGTGCAGCGCGAGCTGCTGAACATCGAGCTCACCGAGCTGGAACACGCACTGATGCTGAAGTGGCGGCTGCCGCGGCTGCTGGTGCAGATCACCGACGAACACGCGCGCCAAGTGACGCCGCAGATGCGCAACGTGCAACTCGCCATCCGCGTGGCGCGGCACAGCAGCCAGGGCTGGGACAACCCCGCGCTGCCCGACGACGCGCACGATGTGGCGGTGCTGCTCAACCTGTCGCACGAGGCCGCGTGGCGGCTGCTGCACGACATCGACGGCGTGGACGACGGCCCGCCCTTGCCGCCGCGCCCGCGGCCCGTCTAGACCGGCACGGCGGTGGTGCCCTTCAGGCGCCGCAGCATGAAGCTGGTCTTGCAGTCCTGCACCGCAGGGTGGCGCAGCAGCTGGTCCATCACGAAGCGCGAGTAGTGCGCCATGTCGTGCACCAGCACGCGCAGCAGGTAGTCCATCTCACCGCTGAGGGCCACGCACTCCACCACCTCGGGCCAGGCCTGCACGGCAGCAGTGAAGGCGTCGATGGGGTTGCCGCCCTGGCCCAGGTGCTTGGCCAGGCGCACGTTGATGTAGGCCGTCAGGCCGAGCCCCACGCGCTCGGGCGCCAGCAGCGCCACGTAGCCGGTGATCACGCCCTCTTCCTCCAGCCGCTTCACGCGGCGCAGGGTGGCGCTGGCCGACAAGCCCACGGCCATCGCCAGTTCGTCATACGTGCTGCGGCCCTGCTGCTGCAGCGCAGCAAGAATGCGCCGGTCGATGGCGTCGAGCGCGCTTTCAGTTTCCATGTTCAGTATTCTGCAGTTTTCCTGCGCTACCGACGTCAAGCACGCCCAGCTACGCAAACAAGCTGCGTGCGCGCGGCCCTACAGTGCGGGCACCTCACCCACCCGACGAGACGGCGCATGCAATTCACCCCCTGGGACAACCCGATGGGCACCGACGGCTTCGAGTTCATCGAGTACGCCGCACCCGACCCCGTGGCCATGGGGGCGCTGTTCGAGCGCATGGGCTTCAAGGCGATCGCCAAGCACCGCCACAAGAACGTGCTGCTGTACCGCCAGGGCGAGATCAACTTCATCGTCAACGCCGAGCCCGACAGCTTCGCGCAGCGTTTTGCGCGCCTGCACGGGCCGAGCATCTGCGCCATCGCCTTCCGCGTGCAGGACGCGCGCCACGCCTTCGAGCGCGCGAAGGAACTGGGCGCCTGGGCCTATGCCGGCACCGCGGGGCCGGGCGAGCTGAACATCCCTGCCATCAAGGGCATTGGCGACAGCCTGATCTACCTCGTCGACAAGTGGCGCGGCAAGAACGGCGCGAAGGACGGCGACATCGGCAACATCGGCTTCTTCGATGTCGACTTCGTGCCCTTGCCTGGCGCTGCGCTGAACCCGGTGGGCCATGGCCTGACCTACATCGACCACCTCACGCACAACGTGCACCGCGGCCGCATGGCCGAATGGGCCGATTTCTACGAGCGCCTGTTCAACTTCCGCGAGGTGCGCTACTTCGACATCGAGGGCCAGGTCACAGGCGTGAAGAGCAAGGCCATGACCAGCCCCTGCGGCAAGATCCGCATCCCCATCAACGAGGAAGGCAACGAGAAGGCCGGCCAGATCCAGGAGTACCTGGACAAGTACCACGGCGAAGGCATCCAGCACATCGCGCTGGGCTCCGACGAGCTGCTGGCCACGGTGGACGCCATGCGCGCCAGCGGCGTGAAGCTGCTCGACACCATCGACACTTACTACGAGCTGGTGGACAAGCGCATTCCTGGCCACGGGCAGGACGTGGCGGCGCTGCAGCAGCGCAAGATCCTGGTGGATGGCAAGGCCGGCGAGTTGCTGCTGCAGATCTTCAGCGAGAACCAGCTCGGGCCCATCTTCTTCGAGTTCATCCAGCGCAAGGGCGACCAGGGCTTCGGCGAAGGCAACTTCAAGGCACTGTTCGAGAGCATCGAGCTCGACCAGATGCGCCGCGGCGTGCTGGCCAAGACCTGAGCCCGGCAGCGCAGCGATGAACGGCCCCGATTTCCATGACGGCGTGAACAAGGGCGTGGCCCCGGTGACCTACGGCACCGGCGACCGCCCGCCGCGCGGCGACTATGGCCGTGCGCGCAGCGACTACACCTGCGCGCAGGACTTCGCGCAGTACACCGAGGCCGACCACGCCACCTACCGGCGCCTGTACGAACGCCAGCTGCAACAGCTGCCCGGGCTGGCCTGCGACGAGTTCATCAATGCCGTGCAAGAGCTCGGCACGCCGGAGCGCATTCCGCGCTTCGACGACATCAGCGAGCGGCTGATGAAGGCCACCGGCTGGCAGATCGTGGGCGTGCCAGGGCTGATCCCGGAAGAAGCCTTCTTCGCCTTGCTGGCGGAGCGCCGCTTTCCCGTGACGGACTGGATCCGCAAGCCCGAGGAGTTCGATTACGTCGTCGAGCCCGACATCTTCCACGACCTCTTCGGTCACGTGCCTTTGCTGTTCAACCCGGTCTTCGCCGACTACATGCAGGCCTACGGCGCTGGCGGCATGAAGGCCAGCCGGCTGGACGCCTGCGAGCTGCTGGCACGGCTGTATTGGTACACGGTGGAGTTCGGGCTGATCCAGACGCCGCAGGGCCTGCGGGCCTACGGCGCGGGCATCCTCAGCTCAGCGGGCGAGCTGCGTTACAGCGTCACCTCGCACGAGCCGCAGCGCGTGGGTTTCGAACTGCAGCGACTCATGCGCAGCCGCTACCGCATCGACACCTTCCAGGCCAGCTACTTCGTCATCGACAGCTTCCAGCAGCTGTTCGACGCCACTGCGCCTGACTTCACACCCGTCTACGCGCAGGTGCGCGAGCGCATCGCCCGTGAGGGCGAGATCGAGGCCGGCCAGGTGCTGGCCGGCGAGCGGCTCTACGCCGCCGCAGGCTGCTGAAGCAGGGCCTGCACGGCCTGCCAGGGTGCCGGGTGATCGACCATGTGCACGTGCGCAATGCCGGGCAGGTGGCGGTTGTCGGCGCCAGGCAACGTGGCCGTGGCAGCGGGGAAGACGATGTTGTCGCAGTGGCTGTAGAAGCAGGTGAAGCGGCGGCTGCGGCCGGCGGGCTCGCGCGCGGCCAGCACAGCCAGCCAAGGTGAATGGCGACGCATCTCGCGCGCATTGAGCGTGGCGCCCCAGCGCGCCAACCACGTGCCGTGATGGGGTGTGCCGATGGTGACGGCATGGTGCACACGAGCCTCGTCGCCATGCTCGGCCCACCAACGGCGCAGGGCCAAACCGCCCATGCTGTGGCCCACGATCACCGGCGGCAAGGCGGTGCAGGCTTCGAGCTGCCGGATACCCGCCTCGATGGCCGCGACGCCGGCATCGATGCTGCCGAAAGGCGGCTCCATGGTCACGGCAACCACGGGGACGCCCTGCTGACGAAGCCGCTGCAACCAGCGGTTCCACAACCCGCGATTGCAGACGTAGCCATGCACAAGCAACACACCGCGTCGGCCGTGGGCGTTGCCGGGCAGGTGATCGGGGTGTGCGGCGTGCCTGAAAGGCTGCCGCCAGCAGAAGACACGCGGCGCATGCAGCACCTCGCCCCACCAGGCTTGCAGCAACTGGCTGGCGCGGGCGCGGGGCGTGGGGTCGGTGCCATGCAAGGCGGCCAAGCACACGAACTCGATCCCGAGCACGAGCGCGTGGCCACCCAATACCGCGATGGCGCCGAACAGCGCCCAGCCGGGGCGCCCATGCTGCAGGCAGACCCACAGCCAGATCGCGAGCCCGGTGAGGGCCCCGATCGTCAGGATCTGTTGCAATCGTGCGAGCATGCTGCCTGCATTCTCAAGCAGGCGGGCCGGACGCCGGAGTGCTGGGCGCCGCAGGTTTCTTGGACGGTTGATGGGCCGCGTATCGCGATGACAGACTCGATGGCTTGCACATGGCCCTGAACTCGGCAGGTGAAGAGATCCTCGACTGCCTGCGGCAGGTGGATGCGCAGCGGCAGATCCGCTTGCGCGAGCCGAGCCTGGGGCTCCAAGTCAAGGCGGTGAAGGCTTACCAGCACCAGCGCTTCGCGCAGACCTACGCCGACCAATTGGCGCACCCGCGGTTCGGCGACGCCGCGCGATTCTTCCTGGAAGATCTGTACGGGCCGGGCGATTTCAGCTTGCGCGATCAGCAGTTCGCCCGGGTGGTGCCGGCCCTCGTGCGCCTGTTCCCGCGCGACATCGTCGACACCGTGCTCTCCCTCGGACGACTGCACGCGCTGTCGGAGTTGCTGGACACCGCGATGGCGCGGTGTCTGCAGGCGCAGGGGCTGGCACCTGGCTCGGTGCTCAGCAGCGGTCAGGTCTACGCCCGGTGCTGGCGCGAGGCCAGCAAGCCAGAGGACCGCGAGCGCCAGATCGCGTTGATGCTGGCAGTGGGCCAGGCGCTGGACGGCTACACACGCAATCCACTGCTGCGCCACACGCTGCGCCTGATGCGCGGCCCGGCGCAGGCTGCCGGGATGGCGGCACTGCAGACCTTCCTGGAGCGGGGTTTCGACACCTTCCGCGCCATGAAGGGGGCCGAGGAGTTTCTGCGCACGATCGCCCAGCGGGAACGCGGGCTGGCTGCGGCACTTTTTTCTGGCGGGGATGGCCCTGATGTGGCGCTGTCGCCTTGATGACAGAACGTCCTAGCCTGGATCTTTCACGAGGCATGAAGTAGGCGACCTGCCTGCGTTGTCCGTTGTCATAGGTGTTCGACGTCTATGCAACGGAGCAAACGAGGGAGGTCGCCAAATGCCAAAGTGTACGGATCGCCGGCTGGAGATTGGGCGAGTAGGCAGGCGCGTCATCGAGGCGGCGTTCGACGGCGGGGACATCGCCACGGACGGCGGGGTGGTGCTGCTCAAGCAGGTGGATGAGCGGCTGGGCCTGACGCGCGCGGCGGCACGTGCGGTCGGCGACCAACGGCGTGCCGCCAGCGTGGAGCACGGGATGCGGGAGTTGCTCGCGCAGCGCATCTACGGCCTGTGCTGCGGCTGGCAGGATGTGACGGACCACAACACGTTGCGGCATGACCTGGTCTGGCAGACGGCGGTGGGTCGCGATCACCGCTTGGGCAGCGCGCCCACGCTGAGCCGGCTGGAGAACGCGGCAGGCGCGCGCCATGCCTGGGCATTGCATGGCGTGCTGCTGGAGCAGTTCGTGGCCAGCCGCAGGACGACGCCGACGGAGCTGGTGCTGGACGTGGACGCCACGCACGTTCCGCTGCACGGGCAGCAGGAGCGAGCGCACTTCAACGCCCATTACGACAACTACTGCTACCTGCCTCTGTACGTGTTCTGCGGGCAGGACATGCTGGCGTGCGTGCTGCGCCCAAGCTGGCGCGATCCGGCCAGCATCGTCAGTGCGGTGCTCAAGCTGCTGGCGCGGCGCCTGCGACAGTCCTGGCCGGGCGTGCGGCTCATCGTGCGCGGCGACAGCGGCTTCAGTCGCCCGAAGGTGCTGCGCCGCCTGGACGCCTGGGGTATCGACTACGTGCTGGGTGTGCAGAAGAACCCGGTGCTGGAGTGTAACTGCGCACT
>JBHYDA010000003.1:0-452438 GCA_051861265.1 Rubrivivax sp. | reverse complement strand
AGCAGGGCACCAACTTGTCCCTCAGACGCTCGAAAGAGCCATCCAGTTCGTCACTCGTGAAAGATCCAGGCTAGGCCGGCGTGCAGCAAGGCCTGCCCCGGCAGGACCAGGTCAACGCCATCCGGGAACGGTCCCGCGGAGCGCTTGCTGTGCCGTGGATGCGCCGGCCACAACGGATGCACCCGAACCCGGTAATGCGCCTTGCGGTCAAGACCTTGAAGGCGCAGCGGCGCAGCCAAGGCCTCTGCGTGCGACGCGGTGGAGATTACGGTCACCCACCCACGTGAGCCGTCAGCGGCGAGTAGGCTGGTGGCCATGAGGCCGGGCTCGTCGTGATCCAGGGTTTGCGCCGTGGCGCCAGCGTGCCAGCTGCGGGCTGACTTGTAGAAGGCGATGGCCTCCCGCAGGTGCTGCCACTCGTCGGGCGCCAGCTTCAGCAGATCGGCTTCCAGGCCGAAGTGACCCAGCAATGCGTTGAGCGTGCGCAGTGGCATGCTGCTCACCCGCCCGGTGGTGTGGCTGGTCGCGTCGCCGACATGCACACCCATCACTTCGGGGGGTAGGTAGTTCAGCAAGGCGCGCTGCATGCGTTGCCGCTCGATCGGATCGTTGCAGTCCGACACCCACACGCGCGTTGTTCTTTGCAGCATGCCCAGGTCCGCACGCGCGCCACCCGACGCGCAAGTCTCGATCTCCAGCTCCGGGAACTCCGTGCGAAGCTGGTCGATCAGCTGGTAGAGCCCTCTGACGTGCTGCCTGGCGGCGGCCCTGCCGCCCAGGCCGGCGGCGTGGGTCATGTCGCGGTTCATGTCCCACTTCAGGTACTGGATGGGTGCACTGCGAAGAAGCGCCGACAGCTGTGCGTGAAGGTGTTCCCGCGCCTCGCGCAGATCCAGGTTCAGCACGTACTGGTGCCGGCCCAGGGGTTGCTCCAGGCCATCCACGCCCAGCACCCAGCCCGGGTGCGCGCGGAAGAAGGCGCTGTCCTGGCTGACGCCCTCCGGCTCCACCCAGAGCCCGAAGCTCATGCCCAAGTCTTGGCAATGGACCGCCAGCGGCGCCAGGCCTTGCGGGTAGCGCTCGGGGCACGGCGTCCAGTCACCCAGCCCGGCGCGGTCGTGGTGGCGGCCCGCAAACCAACCGTCGTCCAGCACGAAGCGCTCCACGCCCAATGCTGCTGCGGTGGTGGCCAGGGCCTGCAGCCGACTGGGGTCGTGGTCGAAGTAGGTGGCCTCCCAGGTGTTGAACTGAACCGGGCGTGGCGCGCGGTTCTGCGGCAGCACGCGGTCGCGCACGAAGCGGTGCCAGGCTTGGCTGAGCGCTCCCAGCCCTTGGCTGCTGCGGCACAGGTGCAGCGTGGGTGACGCAGTGGACTCCCCGGGCTTGAGGCTCAGTTCACCCGGCAGCAGCAGTTCGCCGGCCTGCAGCTGCACACCACCCAGACGCAGCGGCTGGACCAGCAGGCGGTGGTTGCCAGACCATGCCAGCTGCCAGCTGCCAGCTCCAGGCCTCGCCGCGGGTGGCGTGGGTGCCAGGCTCCATCAGGGTCACGCCGGGGAAGGCGTGATGCGAACTGCGTCCCACCCGCGACTCTTGCAGCCAGGCCGCTCGCCCCAGAGGCTCCCGCACCGGCTGGAACTCCGCCGCCCAGCGTCCGGTGAGAGACAGACGCTCGCTCAAGCGGCGTGGCACAGGGAGCGCCAGGCTGGCCATGTAGTCCACGTGCAGATCGTCGTCGCCAGTATTGGTCAGGTGTACATCTGCACTGAAAACGCCGCTGTCGGCATGCAGCCGCAAACGCAGCAGCAGCTCCAACTTGGTGGCAGCGTCTTGCAGGCGGAAGTCCCAGCCATCTTCCGCCGCCTCGGCGCCGAGCAGCTGGAATTGCGTGTACAGGTGGCGCTCGCCGCGCCGCAGGGCCAGGCCGGGCATGTCGGTGAAGCCCCGGCCCGGCTCTGGCAGCCAGCTCACGCGTTCGGGCACGTCCAGGCCGCCGTGGGGCACCGCAGGTTGGAGTGCCAGGGCCAGCATGTCCATGTCGCAGGCCGCGGGCAGGGGCTCGCCCCAGTACAACAAGGCTGGCATGCCACCGCCCGGCGTGAACCACACTTGCGTCTGATCCTGGCTGTCCAGGCGGTAGAAGCGGGTTTTCATGGGCATGTCCCGGGCTGGCATGGTGAGTTCCTTATTGTACGATTCGTCAATATGATGGATCGTGCTGATGACTGACGCAGCGACGCTCGCTCTGCGGTGGCCGGCGGCCGGGTGCGTGCATCTGCACGTGACGCAGATGGGGGCCGGCACGCCGGTCCTGTGCCTGCACGGCTTTCCGGACCACTGGCGCTTGTGGCAGCCGCTGATGCAGGCCTTGGCGCCGCATCACCGGGTGGTGGCGCCTGATCTGCGCGGCATCAACCTTTCCGACAAGCCGCCCGCGGTGGGGGATTACGCGATTGGCCACCTGGTGGCCGACGTTCTGGCGCTGATCGACCACCTGGGCGGCCGTTGTGCGTTGGTAGGCCATGACTGGGGCGGGTTGCTCGCGTGGACGGTGGCCGCGCTGCACCCGCAGCAGGTGTCGCGGCTGGTGGTCTTCAACGCGCCGCACCCCTGCCGCTTTGCGCAGGAGCTCAAGACCAACCCGCAGCAGCGCGAGGCCTCCGCCTACGCCCTGCGCCTGTGCGAGCCCGGCGTTGAACAGGTGCTGGCCGAGAACGACTTCCAGCGCCTGTGGGCCGTTCGATCGCAAGGCCGAGCCGGCCCCGAGGCGGCCGCGGAACGCGAAGCCGCCGTGCGTGCGTGGGCGCAACCGGGTGCGCTGACGGCCGCCTTGAACTGGTATCGCGCACTCAACATCCGGCAGGCGCTCGGCCCGCAGGGCGTGCCGGCGGTGCCCGACCTGGGCTCAGCCACAGGCCACGTGGCCTGCCCGACCCTGGTGGTCTGGGGCGAACGCGACGGCTCCTTCCCGGTGGCCTGCCTGGACGGTCTGGCGGATTGGGTGCCGCAGTTGCAACTGCACCGCCAGCCGGACGGGGGTCACTGGCTGCTGCAAGACCAGCCCGCGCTGGCGGCGAACCTCGTGCTCCGCTTCCTGGCGCAGGAGGGCTAAGCCATGCGGCTGGGTGTGTGCTATTACCCCGAACACTGGCCCGAAGCCTGGTGGCCCGACGACGCGCGAGAGATGGTGCGCCTGGGTATCCGGCAGGTGCGCATCGGCGAATTCTGCTGGTCCCGTGTGGAACCCTCGCCCGGCGAATTCGACTGGGGCTGGCTGGACCGCGCGGTGCAGGTGCTGGCCGACGAAGGGCTGAAGATCGTCATGTGCACGCCCACGGCCACGCCGCCCAAGTGGCTGGTGGACCTGGACCCGGCGATGCTGGCCGTGGGCGCCGACGGCCGGCCCCGGCGGTTCGGGTCGCGACGCCACTACGACTTCTCCAGCGACCGCTACCTGGCCCAGGCCGAGCGCATCACGCGGGCGTTTGGCGAACGCTACGGCACGCACCCCGCCGTGGTGGCCTGGCAAACCGACAACGAGTACGGCTGCCACGACACCGTGGTCAGCCATTCCACGCAGGCGGTGGGGCGCTTCCGCCGCTGGCTTGCCCAGCGCTACGGCAGCGTGGCCGAACTCAATCGGGCCTGGGGCAATGCCTTCTGGAGCCAGGACTACGCCAGCTTCGACGAGGTCGACTCCCCCGCGGGCACGGTGACCGAAGCCAACCCGGCGCACCGGCTGGACTACCAGCGGTTCGCGTCAGACGAAGTGGTGCGCTTCAACCGCGCGCAGTGCGTCATCCTGCGCGGCCTGTCGCCCGGCCGCCGGTTGGTGCACAACTTCATGCAGCTGTTCACCGCCTTCGACCACCACCGGGTGGCCGCCGACCTGGACGTGGCCAGCTGGGACAGCTACCCCATCGGGGCGTTGGAGATGTTCTGGTTCGACACGGCCGAAAAGCAGCGCTGGATGCGCACCGGCCACCCGGACTTCACGGCGTTCCACCACGACCTCTATCGCGGCATGTCGCGCCATCCGTTCTGGGTGATGGAACAGCAGCCCGGCCCGGTGAATTGGGCGCGTTGGAACCCGGCGCCAGCCGCTGGCATGGTGCGCCTGTGGACCTGGGAGGCCTTTGCGCACGGCGCCGAGGTGGTTAGCTACTTCCGATGGCGGCAGGCGCCCTTCGGGCAGGAGCAGATGCACGCGGGCCTTCAGACGCCCGACCGCCGCGTCGACCAGGGCGGCTTTGAGGCCGAGGCCGTGGCCGTCGAACTGCGCCAGCTGGCCGTGCACCCGGAACCCGTCACCCGCCCGGCGCAAGTGGCGCTGCTCTTCGACTACGAAGCGCTGTGGGCCCTGGACGTGCAGCCGCAGGGCGCGGACTACAACGGGCTGCAACTGGCCTTCGAGTGCTACAGCACGCTGCGTTCGCTGGCGCTGGATGTGGACATCGTGCCCGCGAGCGCGGATCTGAGCGCCTACCGCCTGGTGGCCCTGCCGGCCATGCCGCTGGTCACGCCGGCCCTGCAAGCGCAGCTCAGCGGCTGCAAGGCGCAGGTGGTGCTGTACCCGCGCACGGGCTCCAAGTTGGCGTGCTTTCAGATTCCGCCGAACCTGCCGCCGGGCGAGCTGCAGCATCTCATCGATCTGCAGGTGACGCGGGTGGAGTCATTGCGCACGGGTGCGTTGGACGAGGTCCACATGGACGACAACCGCTACGTGGCCAGCCGGTGGCGCGAGACCTTGCGCCTGGGGCCGGGGGTTGAGGCGGAAGCCTGCTTTGCCGATGGCTCGCCCGCGGTGGCGCTCCAGGGGCGTACCCGCTACCTGGCGGGCTGGTTCTCGGCCGAACTTCAACGCGAGGTGCTGGAGCGGGCCGCCCGCGACGCCGGTCTGGGCACCACGCGGCTGCCCGACGCGGTGCGCGTACGCCGTCGAGGCGACTGGCTGACGGCCTTCAACTATGGCGACACCGCCCACGAACTGGTCGTGCCGCAGGCCACCTGGCTCCTGGGTTCGGCCCTGCTTCCGCCCCACGGGGTGGCCATCGCACGCCGGAGGTGACCATGGCTCTGGACTTCGACCCCGCGCGACACCCCCACCGGCGCTACAACCCACTGAACGGCCGCTGGGTGCTGGTGTCGCCCCAGAGAAACCTGCGGCCCTGGCAGGGCCAGCAGGACGCTGCCGACGAGGTGCAGCGCCCGGCCCACGACCCGCAGTGCTATCTGTGCCCGGGCAATGTGCGGGCACAGGGGCAGTCCAACCCGCTCTATCAAGGCCCCTGGGTGTTCGACAACGACTTCCCGGCCTTGCTGCCACAGCCCCATGAGCCGCAAGCGTCTGAAGAACCGCTGTTCCAGATGGCACCTGCCAGCGGCGTGTGCCGTGTGATCTGCTTTTCGCCGGACCACAGCCTCAGCTTTCCCGAACTGCCGCCGGCCACGCGGCGGGCCGTGGTGCAGACTTGGTGCGACCAGACTGCCGAACTCGGCCAGCGCTGGCCCTGGGTGCAGGTGTTCGAGAACAAGGGCGCGATGATGGGTTGCTCCAACCCCCATCCGCATGGCCAGATTTGGGCCACCGACCAGATGCCGGGCGAAGCAGCTACAGAAGATGCCCTGCAGCGGCGCTGGTTCGCCCAGCACGGCCAGCCTCTGCTGCTGGCGGTGGCCGAACGTGAGTGAGCGATGCAGCAGCGCGTGGTCTGTGCCAACCGCCACTGGCTGGCGGTGGTGCCCTGGTGGGCCACCTGGCCCTTCGAGACGCTGCTCTTGCCGCGGGCCGAAGTCGCCCGACTGCCAGCGCTGGGCCCGGAGCAGCGCGACGCGCTGGCCGACATCCTGGGCCAACTGACCACCCGCTACGACAACCTGTTTGGCTGCAGCTTCCCGTACTCCATGGGCTGGCATGGCGCGCCCTTTGATGCGCAAGACGCTGCACCCTGGCAACTGCATGCGCACTTCTACCCACCATTGCTGCGGTCCTCTCAGGTGCGCAAGTTCATGGTGGGTTACGAGATGCTGGCTGAATCCCAACGGGACCTCACACCCGAGCAGGCCGCCGCGGCGCTGCGCCAGGTGAGCTCCGTCCACTACCGTTCCCAAGGCACGGCATGAGCTTGCAGACCCTGCGCCAGCAAGCCGAGCGAGCCTTTAGCGCGGCGTTCGGCGGGTCTCCGTCGCACTGCGTCCAGGCCCCAGGCCGCGTGAACCTGATTGGCGAACACACCGATTACAACGACGGCTTCGTATTGCCCTGCGCCATCGACCGGACCACGGTCATTGCCCTGCGGCCACGCGCCGACCGGCAGGTGCACGTGCTGGCCCTGGACGCCGGGCCGGGACGGGACGCCTTCAGCTTGGCAGAGCCCCTGCACAAGGCACCCGAGCAGCCGTGGACGGCGTATGTGCGCGGCATGCTGAACGAGGCGCTGGCGGCGCAGCCCAACCTGCCGGGCTTGGACATGGCCATCACGGGCAACGTGCCGCAGGGCGCGGGCCTGTCGTCATCGGCCTCGCTGGAGGTGGCCGTGGGTGCGGCCTTGCAGGCGGTCGGGGCGTTGCCAGGCGTGGATGCCACGGGGCTGGCGCTCATGGCCCAGCGAGCCGAGAACCACTTCGTGGGTTGCCAGTGCGGCATCATGGACCAGCTCGTGGCGGCGCGCGGCCAGGCCGGCCACGCGTTGCTGATCGACTGCCGCAGCCTGGCTGCCCAGGCCGTGCCCGTGCCCAAGGGCCTGGCGGTGTTGATTGCCCACTCCCGGGTGCGCCGGGGGCTGGTGGACAGCCACTACAACGAGCGGCGTCATGCCTGCGAATCCGCCGCCCGGCAACTGGGCGTGCGTGCCTTGCGCGACCTCACGCCGGCGCAACTGCAGGGCTGTGGGCTGGACGAGCTGACCTTGCGCCGAGCCCGGCATGTGGTAACCGAGAACGAACGTACCCAGGCGGCCGCGGTGGCTCTGGCCGCCGGCGACATCCAGCAGATTTCGCGTCTGATGGCCGAGTCGCACGCGTCCTTGCGCGACGACTTCGAGGTGAGCGTGCCCGCGGTGGACCAGGTGGTCGCCATCCTCCATGCGGTTCTGGGCGGTGAAGGCGGTTGCCGCATGACAGGAGGCGGCTTTGGTGGTTGCGTGGTGGCCTTGCTGCCGCAGGGCGCAGTGGAGGCGGTGACAGCTGCCGTGAAGACGCACTACCGTTCCCCGGAAGGCCTGCCGGCCACCTTGTTCCTGTGCCATGCCAGTGCAGGCGCGGGGCTGTTGCGCTGAAAGCCTGCTGGCCCCTTCACCGCGTGCAAACACTTAGCACGACTCTTATTGACGAATGATTCAATAAGAGTGCTGTCGGCCGGTCGGCAGCGCTCAACCGAACGCGCCATGAGTTCAACTGCCCAGACTGCCCTGTCGCGCCCCGCCATCTGGGCCTTTGGCTTGGTGGCGCTGCCGCTGTCGACCATCGGCCTGCCACTGACCATCTACCTCGCTCCCTTCTATTCCGGGGAGATGGGGCTGTCGCTGGCGGCCATCGGCACGGCCATGATGCTGGCCCGCTTTGTTGACATTGCGGTCGACCCCTTCATCGGCGTGGCCAGCGACCGCATGCGCAGCCGCTTTGGGCGACGCCGCCCCTTCCTGGTGGTGGGGGCCTTGGTGGTCATCCTGGGCATGGCGCAGTTGTTCAACCCTGCAAAGGGCGTCGGCCTGGTCTACTTCCTGGGTTGGCTTGCCGTGATGTATGCCGGTTTTTCCCTGGTGCAGGTGACCCACCGCGCCTGGGGCGCTGAGCTGTCACCGCACTATCACGAGCGGACCCATATCTCCTCGGTTCGACAGTTCTTCTCCACGGCCGGCCTGATCGTGTCGACCCTGGTGCCGGCGCTCGTGCTGTCACAGGCGGGTGCCAAGTCGTCCGATGTGCTGTCGTCGCTGAGCTGGATGATGGCCATCGTATTGCCCCTCACCGTGGCGTTGAACCTGTGGCTGACGCCTGAACCTGTGCCGGGCCCGCTTCTCCCGCGGCAACCGATCGACTGGAAGGGCCTGTGGCGCGCGCTGCGGCGCAACGGCCCCCTACGCTGCATCCTGCTGGTGTTGTTTGTCGGCTTCAGCGCCGAGACTTTTCGCCAGACCCTAACGGTGTTCTATGCCCGCGACGTGATCGGGGTTCCCAACCTCGGGATGATCTACGTCTACTACTTCATCAGCGCGTTTGTGGGCGTGCCGGCTTGGCGGTGGTTCGCCAAGCACACCAGCAAGCACCAGGCGCTGGCGGCAGGCATGGTCATAGCCATCGCCACCAATCTGGGCCTTTACTTCCTGGGCAAGGGCGATGTGGCGCTGTTCACCGCCATGTTCATCATCAAGGGCTTCTGCTTCGGTGCGCTGGATCTCCTGCCAGCGGCCATGCTGGCCGATGCCGCTGACGTGGACACGGCCATCACCCGCAAGTCGCGTGTCGGCATGCTGTTTGCCGTCTTCGGCCTCGTCACGAACCTGGGGCAGGCCGTGGGCCAGGGCGTGTCGCTCAATGCCTTGTCTTGGGTGGGCTACCGCGCGGCCGGCGAAACCAGCGAGGCCGCGCTGACTTCGCTGCGCGTGCTGTATGCGCTCGTTCCCAGTGCAGTGCTGCTGCTGGCGCTGTTCCTTGCGCTGCGCTACGGGCTCAACGCCACACGGCATGAGCGCCTGCGTGTGAGGCTGGCGCGGCGCGCCAGCTTGCAGAAGGCTTCGTAGAACGCCTAGACGGCCTCGGCGTCCCAGTCCGCGAAGCTGCGTGAAGAGCAGGCCAGTTCCAACAGCAGAGGCGCAGGGGACCACAGCGCTTCGTCTCCACGGCAGTAGTCTTGCCAGCGGGCCAGCAGGTCCAGCACGTGGGGCAGGCCCATGCGGTCGGCACGGTGCATGGGCCCGCCCATCCAGCGCGGGAAGCCGTAGCCGTTCAACCACACGGTGTCGATGTCACCGGCACGCAAGGCAATGCCCTCGCCCAGCAAGGCGGCCCCCTCGTTGATCAGGGCCAGCAGGCAACGTTGCACGATCTCGGCATCGTCGATGTCACGAGGCTTGATGCCCAGGCGCTGCGCCTCGTCCCGGATCAGCGCGTGCACCTCGGGGTCGGGCTGCGGAACGCGTGACCCGGGTTCGTAGCGGTACAGGCCGGCACCGGTCTTCTGCCCCAGTCGCCCTTCGGCCACCAGGCGCCGCGCAATGGCACCGTCCCGTTCGTCGGTACGGGGTGGCGCCTCGCCGGCCGCGCGCACGCCCACATCCAGGCCCACCAGGTCACCCACCGCATGCGGACCCATCGGAAAGCCGAAGGCCTGGAGGGCCCGGTCTACCTGTTCCGGCGTGGCGCCCTCCAGCAGCAGGCGCTCGGCCTGGCGGCCGTAGGGGCCCACCATGCGGTTGCCGATGAAGCCCGGGCCCACGCGTGACACCACCGGCACCTTCTGCAGGCGCCGGCCCAGGGCCAGGCCGTCTGCCAGCGCCTGCCACGAGGTGTGTTCGCCACGCACGAGCTCCAGCAGCCGCATCACGGGCGCGGGGCTGAAGAAGTGCAGGCCGAGCACGTCCTGCGGGCGGCGGGTCGCGGCGGCGATGCGGTCGACGTCCAGCGACGAGGTGTTGGTGGCCAGCAGGGCGCCTGGCCGGCACAGCCGATCCAGTTCGGCGAACAGCCCGCACTTCAGCGCCATGTTTTCGAACACGGCCTCGATCACCAGGTCGGCATCGGGCGCCAGGCCCAGGTCCGGCGCGAGGCGGATGCGGCCTTGCCGTGCGGCCGCCTCGGTGCGGGTCAGTCGCTGCCTGGACCACAGCGCGCCATAGTGCTGCTCGATGGCGGCCTGCGCCCGTTCCCGAGCGGCTGCATCGGGCTCCGCCAGGTCCACGACCAGGCCGGCATCGGCCAGGCAGATGGCAATGCCGCGTCCCATCGTCCCCGCGCCCACCACCAGGGCCCGCTGCAGGGGGCGGGCCTGCAGGTCGGTCGGCATGCCCGGCAGCCGCCGCGCGCGTCGCTCGGCAGTGAATGCATGCTGCAGCGCCATGGCGTCGGGGGACCGCAGGCACTGACCGAACCACTGGGACTCCAAGGCCAGTCCCTCCGCCAGCGGCAAGCTCCTGGCCGCTTGCAGGCACGCTTCGATAGCGCCCGAAGCGGGCTCGGGCAGTCGAGTCCGTGGGCCCGGTGGAGCAAGCGGCGCAGCGGGTCTCAAGGGCTGCGGCCGTTGCCAGTGGCCTTGGGCCAGTTCCAGCGCCAAGGCGCAAGCCGCTGGCACCGGATCTGCCGGCACCCATTCGTCAACGAGCCCGATATCGAGTGCCTCCTGAGCGGACAGCGAACGTCCGCTGAGCATCATGGCGCGGGCATGCGCTTCGCCGACCAGGCGTGGCAGTCGTTGGGTGCCCCCTGCACCGGGAATCAGACCCAGCTTGATCTCGGGCAGGCCCAGGGTGGCGTCATGCCGGGCCACGCGGGCGTGGCAGGCCAGCACCAACTCCAGGCCCGCGCCCAGCACTTCGCCATGCAGTGCGGCCACAACCGGCTTTGGCAGTGACTCCAGCAAGGCCGGCAGTTCGTGCGGGCCGTCGGCCGACGCGCCAAACCCATGCACGTCGGCCCCGGCGCTGAAGCAACGGCCTTGCCCCGCCAGCACGAATGCGCGGCAATCTGGGTCCGCGGCGGCCTGGGCTATCGCCTGCTTCAAGGCTCCAGCCAATTCGGCCGACAGCGCGTTGACGGGCGGTCGATTCAGGCGGATCACCACCACTGGGCCATGGTGGTCGATCAGCACCTGCGCCGGTGCGCCGTTGGGCAAGACCATCAGGCGCTGAGCGCGGCGAAGCGGGTCAGGTGGTGGTCCACGTTGCCCAGTTGGGCGTCCAGGCTCAGCAGGCGCTTGAAGGCATGTCCCACCACGATCTCGTCGGTCATGCCCATGCCGCCGTGCAACTGCACCGCCTGCTGGCTAACAAACCGACCGACCTTGCCCACCTGGACCTTCAGTGCCGACAGCGACCGGGGCAGGTCCGCATGCTGCTCGGCTAGGCGCACCGTGGCCAGGATGACGATGGAACGCAGCTGCTCCACCTGCATGAACATGTCGACCATCCGGTGGCGCAGGGCCTGGAACTGTGAGAGGTGCTGGCCGAACTGCCGCCGCTGCTGCGTGTAGGCCAGCGTCTGCGCCAGCAGCAGATCCACCAGGCCCACCGCTTCCGCGCCCATGGCGGCCAAGGCTGCGTCGGTGGCCGGGCCCAGCAGTTCGTCGGCGCCGCCAAGGCGGCCCAGCCGGCAGTCGTCGCCCACCATCACCTGCTCCAGCCTCAGGTCAGCACCCTGGCCGCCGTCGACCAGCGGATAGTCCTTGCGGCTCAGGCCAGGCGCACTGGCATCGACCCAGAACAGCGTGTGGCCCGCGGAGGTGCGCGCCGACACGATGAACGCATCGGCAGCAGCAGCACCCAGCACCACGGTCTTGTCCCCGCGCAGCCGCCAGCCGTCCCTGATGGGCTCGGCGGTGGTCTGCACCAGGCGCCGGTCGTAGCGTGAGGGCCGTTCGTCACACGCCATCGCGACGTGCAGTCGACCTTGCGCCACCGCTTCGATGCGGGCGCTTCGGGCCGGACCAGTCTCGCAGCGCTTCAGGACTTCACCTGCCTGCACCACGCCTTGCAGATAGGGCTCGGCGACGAGGCCGCGGCCCAGGGCCTCCATCAGCAGCATGGTCTCCAGCGGCCCGCCGTCCAGGCCGCCGTCGACAGCGCTGAAGGGAAGGGCCAGCCAGCCCATGTCGGCAAAGGCCGGCCACAGCATCCGGCCGGGCTGCTGACCCTCGTGCTTCCTTCGAAGCCACTGGTCGAAGCCGCACTGCTGCTGGACGTAGCGGTTGGCGCTGTCCTGCAGCAGACGCTGCTCGTCGCTGAGGTCGAAGTCCATGACCCTTCAACCCGTCGTCAGAACTTGTACTCCAGCTGCACACCGAAGGTCCGCGGGTCCAGCAGGCGCACGTTGCGATAGCTGCCGATGAGCGCGTCCTCGATGATGACGTTGGTCTTGTTGTCGGCGTCGCTCAGGTTCTTCACGTAGGCCTTCACGTGCACATTGCCCTTGGGGTTGGCAAAGCGCAGCTGCAGGTTGGTGACGCCCCAGGCGCCGATCACATCCGTGGCAGTGTTGAACTCGCGTGCAAAGTACTTGTCCTGCCAGACGTAGTCCAGCCGCGAGGTCACCGTCCAGCCTGTTCCGAAGAGCCCCGCTGTGTACTGGGCACCCAGCTTGAACTTGGTCTGCGGCGAGTGCGGCAGCTTTTTGCCCGACAGGTTCACGGCCACTTCCGGCGTCTTGCTGGTCAGGCTCTGGCCGGGATTCGCGGCATCCACGGTCAGGAAGCTGCCGATCCTGGTCTTCAGGAAGGAGACGTTGGCATCCAGCAGCCAATCACGCGTCGGCGCGAACAGGAGCTCCAGTTCCGCGCCAGCCGTGCGTGCATCGGTGTTGGAGGTGATCGCCGAGCCCGAGATGCGCTGCGCCAGTTGCATGTTCTTGTAGTCGTTGTAGAAGACCGATGCGTTGGCGCGCAGCTTGCCGCCCAGCATTTCGCTCTTCACACCCAGCTCATACGCGGTGACCGTCTCCGGCTCGAAAGTCGGATTCGCGGCGTTGCCGGCATTGAAGCCACCGCCCTTGTAGCCCGTGGCCACCGAGCCGAAGAGCATGGCGTCCTTGCTCAGCTTGTAGTCCACGGAGGCGCGCCCGGTCCACCAGTCCCAGTCCAGAGTCGGCTTCTGGGTGAAGGGCTGCGAGCCCGTCAGCACGATGTTGCGGGACAGCGTGTCCTTCTTCTCCCGGGTCCAGCGTGCGCCAAGCGTCGCGCGCAGGTCCTCGGACAACTTGAACTGTCCTTCGCCAAACCAGGCCGAGGCGCGCGTGGTGGCCTTGGCTGTTTCGCCATTGATGAACCAGGTCTCCGCTGGGCGGCCCAGCGCCTTCTGGAAGAGTTCGAAGAAGGGGTGCCAGACGAAGAAGCCGCCGTTGCTCTCTGTGTCCAGGTGGAAGAAGCCCGTGGTGTAGTTGAAGAAACCCTTGCCGTTGGACGCGATGCGGAGTTCGTGCGAGGAACCCTTGGAATTGTTGGTGAAGCTGTCAGTGGTGAGCAGGCGGTCGGTGGTGACCGTCACAGCGCGCGACATGTTGTAGGTGACCTGCTGCGCAAAGCGGAAGGGCAGCGCAGCGTTGTCCCAGTCTGTGTTCTGCTCGGTGCTGGAGCGCGAGAAGCCTCCTGTGTAGGTCAGGGTGAAGGGCTGGAACTCATGGCTGACCTCCAGCGTGGCCGACTCCTGCTTCAGGCGGAACGTGGCATCGAAGTCGGCGGCCACCGAGCGCAGGTCGGTCGGGTTGGGCGCTCCGGAGTAGATGTTGCTGCCGGCGGTGACGAAACCACGGGGGGTCAGCACTGCGCCGGCGAGCGTGCGGAAGATGGTGGCGTTGTAGTCGGGCGAGTCGAAGGCCAGTTCATTGGGGCTGCAACCCAGCACCGGGTCGGCCTTGCACATGCGCTTGGTTTCGCGGGTGCGCGAGCTGTTCTCGTTGTACAGCCCGAGCATCAGGTTGGCCTGTGTGTGTTCCCCCAGGAACAGCTGCGTCGTGCTGCGCAAGCTGTACTGGTCGCGCCCGTCCACGCGGTTGCCGGTGAACTCGTTTGCTGTGAAACCGTCGCGCTTGAGCACATAGCCGGCGAAGCGCTGGCGCAGGTCCTGCGTGATGGGGATGTTGACCATGCCCTCCACGCGCCGCTGGTTGAAGTTGCCCAGTTCCATGGACAGCTTGCCGCTCTGCTCGCCCGTGGGCCGCTTGGTGAAGATGGCCAGGGCGCCGCCCGTGGTGTTGCGGCCGAAGAGCGTGCCCTGCGGGCCGCGCAGCACTTCGATGCGGTCCATGTCGAAGAGTTCATCCTGCGGCAAGTAGCCGATGGAGGCTCCGTTGACCGCCACCCCAACCCCGTTATCACCGCCCAGCGAGTTGTTGCCGATGCCGCGGATGGTGAAACGTTCATTGCCGGTCAGCACGGCGTTGGGAATGGAGAACTGCAGGTCCGCGGCGCCACTGATCTTGGCGCGTTCGATCGACTCGCCAGAGAAGGCGCTGACGGCCACGGGCACGGTCTGCGCGATTTCCGCCCGCTTGCGCGTGGTGATGACTACACGTTCCAGCGCCGGGGCTTCTTCCCGGGCGGCCGGCGGGGTGCCCGCGCCCTGCGCGAGGGGCGCCCCAGGGGCCATCAGAGCGGCGGCCGCCAAGGCCACCAGGGTGGGACGGGGAAGTCGGCTGAGCGCCGTGTGCATTCCTTGCATGGATGTCTCCTTGTGACGTTGGACGTGGCTTGGCCAGATCGTGTGCGGCCCGGCAGCGAAACCCAGCAACCATGCCTTGTTATATGAATCGTCAATAAGGCTAGAGAGATGTCCGGGGGCTGTCAATAGCTATTTGCCAGACCGTCAATAAGCGGTCAGGGCTCTGGGCTTGGGCCGGTACAGGCGCTCCAACAGCTCGCTGAAATAGGGCGCGACATCGCCGCCGAACACCTGTGTCATAAGCACGCCGGTGATGCCGCTGTCGGGGTCCACCCAGAAGTACGTGGACGCGGCGCCGCCCCAGAAATAACCGTCTCGTGGCACCGCCACGGGGGCAAGCTTCGGGTGCTGGAAGGTCGCAAAGCCCAAGCCGAAACCCAGGCCTTGACGCTCCAGCGTGGTGCCTTGCAGAGCGGCGGGCTCCACCTGATTCGAGGTCATCCATGCAACAGTGCTTCTCCGAAGGACTTCCCGCCCTTGCCAGGAGCCGGACTGCGCCATGAGTGAAAGAAACCGGTGGTAGTCCCCGGCGGTGGAGACCAGGCCGGCGCCCCCGAAGTGGATGGGTCGGTTCTTGCCAAAAACGCTGTTCTGCGGGTCGTCCATCAAGGTGAAATGGGAGGGCGGCACCTGCGACATGGCGGCGTGCCTGAGCAGCGCGCCTCCCGCACCCGCCAGGCTGGGCGCCATGTAGGCGGCAGTCAGTTGGTGGTGATGCGCGGGGCTGACCATGAAGCCGGTGCTCTGCATCCCCAGCGGCTGGAGCAGGCGCGTGGTCATCAAGGCCTCCAGCGTCTGCCCTGAAGCGACCTCCAGCACCCGCCCCAACACGTCGGTGGCGTTGCCATAGGTGAATCGGGCGCCGGGCTGGGTCATCAAGGGCACGGCCGCCAACCGCTCGATCAGTTCCTGCAGGCTGGACACGGGGCCTGTGCCATCCCCCGGCTTGATGACCAGCCCGCCGCCGTGATCGATGCCTCGGGCCACATAGCTGCGCGTCACCGGGTCCGGAAGCGGCGAGAGGTAGGTCAGCCCTGCGGTGTGCCGCAGCAGGTCCCGCATGGTCACGGCGCGGCGCAGCGGCACTTGCTCAGGGGGAAAAACAGCGCTGCCGTTGTGGGCTGCGGCCTGGGCGAAAGCAGGCAGGTAGCGTGCCACCGGATCGTCCAGCGACAGCAGGCCATCTTCGACCAGCATCAACGCCAGCGCGCTGGTCATCGGCTTGGTCATTGAATAGATGCGGAAGCGATGGTCCAGCCTCATTGCCACCGCGCGCTCCCGGTCGGCCAGGCCCGCCGCCAGTTGCAGCCAGGCCTGGCCGGCACAACGGATGTCGATCACCACGCCTGGCGCATGGCCGCGCTCCACCATCTGCCGGGCCAACTGCCTGACCTCGTCAGCACGCCCAGCGTCCAGGCCGCAGGTGTTGCCTTGTGCGTGCAGGCTCGCCGCGGGCAGTACGAGT
Organism: Rubrivivax sp.; assembly: GCA_051861265.1. Classification (GTDB taxonomy): domain Bacteria; phylum Pseudomonadota; class Gammaproteobacteria; order Burkholderiales; family Burkholderiaceae_C; genus Rubrivivax. The sequence continues at coordinate 436,610 of JBHYDA010000003.1, read as the reverse complement.
GCAAGGCTCAGCGCCAGGAGACGAGTGCGCCGGAGAAACCCTCTAGACATGTTCGGATCATTAATATACAAACCGTCAATAAGACTAAGGCGACGCCAGCCGCGTTGTCAATCGCACCCAACCCCATGTCTGTCACCGCGCCTTCGAACACGGGTTCTCCAGCCGACTTCCGCGAGTACCAGGAAGAACTGAAGCTGCGTGCGCGCACCTGGACGCAGTCAGCGGTCTTTGCGCGTGAGTGTCCCGATGGTTTGGCGGTGGTGGGGGCTCAGGGTTCGCGCAGCTTCGCTGACTTGCACCGCCGGTCCAATCAGCTGGCCCATGCCTTGCGGGCAATGGGCCTGGCCGCAGGCGATGCCGTGGCCCTGTTGTGCAGCAACCGGGTGGAGTTCATCGAGGTGCTGCTGGCCTGCATGCGCTGCGGCTTGCGCCTGTCTCCCATCAACACCCACCTCACGCCGTCGGAAGTGGCGTACATCGTGGGCGACTGCCAGGCACGTGTCCTGGTGGTGGAAGCGTCGCTGAACGCGCCGGCACTGTGTGGTGCCGAAGTGCATCGGCTGGTGGCGGGCGACGATGGCCCCCAGGGCTACGAGGCGGCGCTGGCCAGGGAGTCCTCGGGCGAGGTGGAGCAAGCCAGTGCCGGTACGCTGATGCTCTACACCTCCGGGACCACCGGCCGCCCCAAAGGCGTGTTCCGCCAGGAACCCGAGGTGATCGAGCCGCAGTTCGCCGGCACCTTTGCGGACTACCGGCCTGGCGACGTGGCCCTGTGCTGCGGGCCCGCGTACCACTCGGCGCCATTGCTGTTTGACATCCGGTGGCCGTTGGCGTCGGGTGTGCCCATCGTGCTGCTGGAGAAGTGGGACTCGGCCAGGGTGCTGTCGCTCATTGAGCGGCACCGCGTCACGCATGCCCACATGGTGCCCACCATGTTCCAACGCCTGCTGGCGCTGAGCCACGATCAGCGCGGTGCCCATCGACTCAGTTCCCTGCGCTTTCTGGTGCATGGCGCCGCCCCCTGCTCGGTGGCCACCAAGCAGGCCATGATCGACTGGCTGGGGCCCGTGATCATCGAGTACTACGCCGCCACCGAAGGCGGCAATGGCATCCACGTGGATTCCCTGCAGTGGCTCCAGAAGCCCGGGACGGTGGGGCGCGTCGACCCGGCCTTGGGCCACCGCATCGTCGATGATTGCGGGCGCGATGTGCCTCCCGGTGCGGTAGGGCGCATCTACTTCCAGGCGCCGGCCACGGGCCGCTTTGAATACTTCGGCGACCCGGCAAAGACCGCAGCCGCCTACGAAGGTGATCGCTTCACCATGGGTGACATGGGCTACGTCGACGAGGACGGGTTCCTGTTCCTCACCGGCCGCGCCGCAGAATGCATCATCTCGGGGGGCGTCAACATCTACCCGCGAGAAGTGGACGAGGCGCTGATGAGCCACCCTGCGGTCCACGAAGCCTGCACGGTGGGCGCGCCCGACGACGAGTGGGGCGAGAAGGTGGTGACCGTGGTGGTGCCTGCTGCCGGCCACATCCCGGGCCCTGCGTTGGCTGAAACCCTGCAGGCACACGCCGCCGCACTCCTGGCGCGCTTCAAGTGCCCGCGCGAGATCTACTTTGACACCGAACTGCCGCAAACCGGCACCGGCAAGCTCCAGCGCAACCAGGTCCGCCAGCGCTTCTGGCAGGGCCGGACGAAGTCGATCTGAGACTTCACGCATGCCTTCATCGAACACTTCCACTGGCGGCCAGCCACCTGCGCTGGTTGTTGGCTTGCACCACGTGGCGCTTCGTGTGCTGAACCTGGACCAGGCCGCGCGGTTCTACGGCGCGGCAGCGGGATTCGCCCCGTGGCCGGCCGCTGGCGCGCTGGCCGAATCGATGGGGGGTCTGGCCCTGTGTGCGCCCAACGCAGGCCTGCTGCTGTTGCCGGCGGGAGCAGCAGGCGGATCCGTGAGGCGGCCCGTCTCGGAGGCCGGCATCGCGCACCTCTGCCTGCAAACACCAGCCATCCAGCAGGTGGTGTCGCAGATGACCGCGCAGGGGGCTCGGCTGCACAGCGAGCCCATCGACCTGGGAACCGGGTTCCTGTACTGCTACGCACGGGACCCGGAGCACAACGTGATCGAGGTCGAGTGTGTGGCGCCGGTGTGGGGCGACCCGCGACCATGGGTGGCCCACGCCAACATCGTCACGCATGACCTGCCGCGCCTGTGCCAGTTCTACAGCGCCTTGCTGGGCGTCGAGGCCGTGCGCAGCCCGCGGCTGCGCGACGACCCGAGGCTGGACGCCATTGCCGACCTGCAGGGCGTTCAGCTCAGGGCGGCCTGGCTGAACGCCGGCAACGCCCAACTGGAGCTGATGCAGTACCTGCATCCCGCCACGGAAGCGGCCACGGGGCGGCGTACACCCGGCGCGGCCGGTTTCGCGCACATCGCCTTCGAGGTGGCCGATCTCGCAGCTGCGTGCGCGCACCTCCGCGCCTGTGGCGGTGCCGTGGAGCCCGCAGCCTGCGCCTCACCCTGGCAAGCGCGGTGCACCGACCCTGACGGCAACCCCGTGCTGCTGCTGGCACTGGACGACGGGTCCCGGCAGCCGCTGCGCGTCCAGGCCCTGGCCGACCCCCAGATCACTTCACGCTTTGCCGCCGCCCGAGCGGCCCTCCCGGTGTCCGAATGAACCCTCTCCCCACCGATCCAAGGACCGAACCCGACTCGCTGCGCGGACGGGTTGCCCTGGTCACCGGCGCCGCTCGCGGCATTGGCCTGGCCACCGTGCAGCAGTTGGCTCGTGCAGGAGCGCATGTCGCTGCCTTCGACCTGGCGGGTTCACCTTGGGCCGACGTGCGCGCTGCCGGTGCCACCGAGCTGCTGGTGGTGGAGGGCGACGTGGGTCACGGCCCTGACTGGGAACACGCGGTGGCCCTCACGCTGGAACGCTTCGGCCGGCTGGACGTGCTGGTGAACAACGCGGGCATCTCCGGCGGCATCGGGCCGCTGGTGGATTGCAGCGACGAGATGTTTGACCAGGTCATGCGCGTCAATGCGCGCGGCGTGTTCCTGGGGTTGAAGCATGGGGCGCGGGCCATGATGGAGCGCGGTGGTTCCATCGTGAATGTCTCTTCGGTGTCGGGCATTGGCGGCGGGCGCTTCACAGTGGCCTACACCGCCAGCAAGCACGCCGTGGTGGGCATGACCAAGCTGGCGGCGGTGGAGCTGGCCAGCAGTGGTATCCGTGTCAATGCGGTGTGCCCTGCGCCCACCGCCACGGAAATGGTGTTCGCCATGGAGCGCAGCGTCTCGCCCGAATCCCCTGATGCGGTGCGCAAGGGCATGACCCGAATGATTCCCATGGGCCGGTACGGAGAGCCCGGCGAGATCGCCCAACTGATCGTCTTCCTGGCCAGCGACGCTTCGTCCTTCATGACGGGCACGGCCATTCCCATCGACGGTGGCCTCAAGGCCGCCTGAACGGAGCACAACCCATGGACCTGGGACTCAAGGGGCGCCGCGCGCTCATCACCGGCGGCAGCCGTGGCATCGGCCGCGCCATCGTGGACACACTGGCCGCCGAAGGCGTGGACCTGGCGCTGTGCGCACGCGGTGAGGACGGCGTGGCCGCAGCCGTGGCCGCAGCGCGCGCGCATGGCGTGAAGGCCATCGGCCGGGCGCTGGACGTGCGCGACCGTGACGCCGTGGCCACGTGGTTCCGGGAATCGGCCGCCGAACTGGGTGGGCTGGACATCGTGGTCAGCAACGTGTCCACCCGGCCCACCGAACGTGGCGAACCGATGTGGCGCGACGCCCTGGAGACCGACCTGCTGCACCACGTGAGGCTGGCCGAACTGGCCTTGCCGCAGCTGCGCTCGGGCCGCGACCCCTGCCTGCTGTTCATTGCCTCCATCGCGTCGGTGATGACCCAGTTGCCGCCCACCGAAGAAGCCTACGGGCCCATGAAGGCGGCACTGGTGAACTACACCGGCCAGCTCGCGGCGCGGCATGGCACGGCGGGTGTGCGGGTCAACGCAGTGTCGCCCGGCCCCATCCTGCACGAGGGCGGGGAGTGGGAGCGCATCCGTGCGGTCAAGCCTGCGCTCTTCGAGATGGCGAGCAAGCTGTCGGCCCTGGGGCGCCTGGGTACGCCCGAAGAGGTGGCACGCGCGGCGGTATTCCTGTGCAGTCCTGCAGCCGCCTACATCACCGGCGCCAACCTCCGCATTGACGGAGGCGCGATCAAGACCGCCAACTTCTGACGAGCAGGGCTTCTTGGGGAACCTGGTGTCCGCAGCGGCGCGTTCAAGCCTTGCGGCGCCGCGCGTCCGCCTTGCGGGGAGCCTGGATGGGCGCCTTGCGGGCGTGCTCCAGCGCCAACGCTTCCAGCCCGCCAATGAGCAGGCTGACGCAGATGTGGGTCGCGAAGTCCACGTCGTTGTGCGAGCTGGGCAAGTGCTGAGCCGCTGCCTCAGTCATGGCCATACCCATGTCCACGGCCGAGGTGGCCACGTCCTTGGGCAGGTTGTAGACCTTCACCACCTGGTGGACCATGAAGCGCAGCGCTTCTTCGCGTTTGTCCAGGTTCTTGTCGGCCACCGAGCGGGCCACCGCCGGTTCGGCCCACAGGCGCTGCAGCAGCGCGCCCCGCTCCTTCACTTGCGCGACATAGGTGCGCGTGGTGCGATAGACCAGGTCCCGGAAGTCCGTGGCCACGTGGATCTGCTCCACCTGGCGTTCGCGAAGCACCTCCATTTCACGCTCAAGCAGCGCGCGCAGGAGGTCGCTGCGGTTGGGGAAGTAGTTGTAGATCAGCGCCTTGCTGATGCCCGCTTCGCGCCCCAGTCGCTCCATGGAGAGTTCGGTCAGCCCCTCTTCGATGATGAGCCGCGCCGCAAAGTCCAGGATCTGGGAGGCCCGCTCTTCCGGAGCCAAGCGCTGGCGCGGGCGCCTCGGCGCCTCGGCGCTTTTCTTCTTGGGAGCGGTGGTGGTGGGCATTGGCGTCGCACTGCTCTTGTATTGACCAGTTGTCGAATTATGCGGGCACGACTTCTCGCCGTGGCCGCCAGGAGTGCAGTCGCATGAATCTGTCCTTCAACCCAGCGGAGCTGGCCTTCCAGCATGAAGTGCGCACCTTCATTGCGCAGCACTTTCCCGCAGACAAGCCCTACACCCCAGGCACCGCCGACGAAGACCGCTGGGCGGCTGCGTTGTTGAAGCAGGGCTGGGCGGCGTATCAATGGCCACCCGCATTCGGCGGCACAGGCTGGGACATGACGCAGCGCTACATCTGGGAGCGCGAGACCGCACTGGCCGGCGTGCCGGCGCGCATGGGGGGCATGGGCATGTTCATGCTGGCACCCGTGCTCTACACCTATGGCAGTGCGGCGCAGTGCCAGCGTTTCCTGCCCGGTATCCTGAACAACTCGGTGGAGTGGTGCCAGGGCTACTCGGAACCAGAGGCCGGTTCCGACCTGGCCGCCTTGCGCACCCGCGCCGAACTGCACGGCGACCACTACGTGGTCAATGGCCTGAAGACCTGGACCAGCTACGCGCACATCGCGGACTGGATGTTCTGCATCGTGCGCACCGACAGCACGGGCCGGCGCCAGGACGGCATCACCTTCTTGCTGCTGGACATGCGCTCACCTGGGGTGGAGGTGCGGCCTATCGTCACGATCGACGGGCGGCACTCCACCCTCAACACGGTGAGCTTCACCAACGTACGCGTGCCGGTGGACCAGCGTGTGGGCGAGGAAGGGCAGGGCTGGCGCTATGCCAAGGGCCTGCTCACCCATGAGCGCACGGGCCTGGCCTACGTGGCCGACTCCACACGGCGCCTGAGGCGCTTGCGCGAGGCCGCGGCCCGCACGCCCACCGGCCAGGGCTGCATGATCGACGACCCCTTGTTCGCCGCCCGGCTGGCCGAGGTGGAGATTGACCTGATGGCGCTGGAGATCACCGAGCTGCGGACTCTGGCGGAGACGGCGTCGGGCCAGGCGCCGGGCAACCAGTCGTCGATCCTGAAGTTGCAGGGCACCCTGGTGCTGCAACGCCTGACGGAACTCTTCGTCGAGTGCGGCGGGCTGCGGGCCTTGCCCTACAGCTTCGAGGAGCGCGGCTTGCGTGAGGAGGTCAGCACCTACCTCATCGGGCGCTCGGCCAGCATCGCCGGCGGCACCAACGAGGTTCAGCGCGACATCATCGCCAAGCGCGTGCTGGGCCTGGCTTGAACTGATCGTGAGCCACTCGATGCACCGGCACCCCGACAACGCCCAGCCCTTCGTGACCAGCCTGGAAGACGGGTGGGTGTGCGGACCCTGGCGGCGCCCCACCAACAACTCCAGCCACGAGGCCGGCACCATCCACGACGACGCCACGGCCAAGAACCTGGGCTTTCGCAGCGGCACCGTGGCTGGTTCCATCCACATGGAGCAGTTTGTGCCCTTGCTGCTGCAGGTACTGGGGCCGCAGTGGCTACGCACGGGCTCGTTGTCGCTGTGGTTCCGTGAGCCTTCGATTGACGGCGAACGGGTGCGTGCCCAGGTGGCCGACGCCGACGGCGGGCAGCGACAGGTCTGCATGCGGCGTGAAGACGGCAGCGAGGTGCTTGCGGGCACCTCGTCGGTCGGCCTGGATGCGCAAGGTGCCTTGCGCCAGCGGCTGGCCGCTATGCGCCCCGGAGACGCACCGCGCATCCTGGCGCCTCTGCGCGCGGGCTTCCAGGTGGCGCACATGCCCTCCCGCGTGCCGCGTGCCGACGTGGATCGGCGCTTGCCCATCATCACCGAGTGCCTGCCCGAGTTCGCGCCGCAGTCCGCGCAGGCCTGGGCTCCGTTGTCTGCCGCGGTGCATGCGCTGCGGGTCTTCGAAGAACGCCTGCCCATCGCTCAAACGGGCTTTGTCGGCCTGTTCGGCGGCATTGAATGGCAGTGGCTGGCCGGGCCCATGTGGGTGGACCGCCCCTACGAAGTCCGGGGCAAGGTCGTCGCCATCACAGACTCTCCGCGCAGCGAAATGCTCTGGACCGAAACCGTGATGCGTGACCCGGCGCAGGGCTGTGACGTGGCACGCATGCTGATGCTGTCGCGGGTGCTGAAGGAAAGTTCCCCCCTCTGGAATTCAAAGGCCTGACCCACATGAAGATCGCGTCGATTCTTCCGACTTTGTTCCTCCGTCGCGCGGCACTATGGCTGCTGGCCAGCGCGGCGCTGCTGGCGCAGGCCGCGCCAGTGGATGCGCCGGAACTGGCCCGCCCGGGCGATGCGGGTGTGGGTGTGCTCTCGGTGAACCTGGACATCGGCGTGGTGCCCTCGCCCGAAGGCAAGGCGCCTGCCGAGCGCCGGCTGGCCGCCTGGCTGTGGTACCCCAGCGCGGGCGCCGCGTCGGCCGCGCCGCGTGAGCTGGCCCGGGACATCCGTGCCCATGCCTGGCGCCCTTTGGCCAGTTCGCCGGTGCGCGTGGCCGTGCCGTCCGTGGCGCAGCCGGATGCCTCGATCCAGCCTGGCGGCCGCTTGCCGGTGGTGCTGATCTCTCATGGCCTGCTCAACTGGGCCACGGCCTTCAATTACCTCGCCGAGCACCTGGCATCGCGCGGGTACGTGGTGATGGCCATCGAGCACGACGACGAAGGCGCCTCCAATCCGCTTGCCGCGGCCTTGCTGCTGCGCCCGCTGGACCAGGCAGGGGCCCTGCGCAGCCTCGAGAAGTGGGACGCCACCCCCGGCCACCCCTTGCACCAGCGGCTGGCGCTGGACCGCGTGGCGGTAGTGGGTTACTCCATGGGCGGCTACGGTGCGCTGGTGAGTGCCGGCGCGCGTGTGGCCAGCGACGGCATGGCCTTGGCCTATGTGCCCGGCGGCGTGATGGCGCGCCACGTCCAGCCCATGCAACCTGCCGAGGTGCAGGCACAGGCGCGCATCGCCGCCGTGGTGGCCCTGGCACCTTGGGGCGGGCAGGCGGGCATCGGCGCGCTCAAGGCCTCTGGCCTGAGCGCCATCAAGGCCCCTACGATGGTGGTGGTGGGCGACCAGGACGACATCAGCGGCTACGCCGACGGCGTGCGTGCCATCTGGGAGCAGATGAGCGGTGCGCCCCGCTGGCTGCTGGTCTATGAAAACGCCCGCCACAACATCGCGCTGCACGGTGCGCCCGCGGTCTTGCAGGGCAGCTTCGCGGGATGGAGCAGCCTGGAAGAGCCGGTGTGGCGGCGCGACCGGTTGCTCGACCTGAACCGCCACTTCATTACCGCCTTTCTGGACCTGACGCTGCGCGGCCTGGCCGATCGCAAACTGCTTCTGGAACCGCCCGTGGTCCGTTCCAACGAAGGCCAATGGCCCGAGCCCTTTGGCGCCCCCGCCACCGGCCGCTTTGCGGGACCGCCCGCAGGGGACATCACGCACTGGGTGGGCTTTCAGCGGCGCTGGGCGGTGGGCATGAGGCTGGAACACCGGGCGCCGTGAACTTCGCGTCGGACGGCCTGATCCACCTCGACAACGGGCAGGTTCGCGTCTCTATCCAGCCCGGGCTGGGTGCAGGCCTGACCGAGATGAGCGTGCTGCACCGCGGCCGGTGGGAACCTGTCCTTCGCCCATGGCAAGGGCTGGCCACCGACCCGGAACAACTGGCCTGCTGCCTGCTGATGCCGTGGAGCAACCGGCTATATGGCGGCGGCTTCCGATGGCAGGGACGCCCCGTGAGCGTCGCACCAGCGCGAGCGATCGACCCTGTCCCTTTGCATGGCGATGCCTGGGTCGGGCCGTGGCGGGTCGTCAACCAGAGCCCCGATGCATTGAGCTTGGTCCATGACGCTCGCAGCAAACCCAACTTTCCGTATGTAGGACAGGTGCGCTATGCGCTCAAGGCCGCCACGCTGTGGGTGGAGATGAAGCTCCAGCACCATGGTGCGGAGCCCATGCCCTATGGCCTGGGCCTGCACCCATGGTTTGTGCGTTCGCCCGACACCCAAGTCCGGTTTCAGAGCAGTGGACGTTGGGAGCCCGACGCCTCGCGACCGCCCCGCCAGGTTCGCTTGCTCAGTGGAGGTGAACCACATGCCTTCAGGCAGGCCAAACCCTTGCCAGAGGAACTGATTGACCACGCGTACCTGGAATGGGACGGCCGGGCAGACGTGATCTGGCCCTCTCGAGGTTTGGCGGTGCGAGTGCAGGCCGACCCCATTGCCCAGTATCTGGTCGTCTATAGCCCAGCGCGAGCAGCGGGTGCAGACTTTATGTGCCTGGAACCCGTGACACATGCCCCGGATGCCCACAGGGCCGCCACGCCGGAGTCGACTGGGCTTGTGGAGCTTCGACAAGGCGGCTGTTTGGAGCTGGCAGTGACCCTGACTGCAGTTCCACTGTGACCCCACCTTTGGACATCTTGGGCGCAGCCACGGCCCCTGGTGGTGGCTGGGGCCGCCTGCGAAACGTGCCTCAGGTGTCGGCGCTCATCTGGGCACGCTGGGGTCCGCATCGTGCCGCCAATGCCGCCCCTGAAGAAGATGCCCCAGTGACGATGGTTCACTGCAATGGGCGGGTGCCTGCAACTGAACCGCCCCAGACCATAGGCGTCTCAGGTTATGGCGGTTCAATCTAGTTTGATGCGATCCCCCGTACGGAGCACTCGGTCGAAGCTGAACACGTGCTCATGCGGCACCTCGCTGCAGCAGCCCACCAGCCGTCGCCGGTTGATGCCATGGGCGTAGCGCAGCTCGATGGTGCCGGCGCAGACGGGGCAGACCGCCGTGTAGCGCACGAATTGCAGCCGCCGCCGCTTGTTCTCGTCCAGAGCCAGCTCCAACTGTGCCGCCGATTCGCCGCCGGAAACCCAGGCTTCGCTGGCCAGCGTGATGCGATCTTCTAGTAGCCAGGTGAAGGGGCGCAGCCAGAACCACCAAATCACCCAGGCTGAACCCGCCATGAGCACCATCGCGGCAAGGTCAGAGGTCAGGCCAGGCCGCTTGGCGTAGGCAAAACCGAGCCCCAACAGAAGGCTCAGCACCAGGAAAGCTACGGGCACCAACAGCAGCCCGATCCAAAGCAGGCCCCGCCATGAGCGTGTGACGAAGCTGCCGGCGCCCACCAGCGGCTTCACGTACCAAGCTGCCTTGACTTGGCCCGGCGGGGTGAAGTCGTAGCGGATGGTGTGGCCGGCAGGATTGGCCAAAGGCGGCCCCGGTGGCTCCGCCGGATCCGTCAGCTCAGGCGTGGCTGGCGGCTCGGGCAGGTCGTAAGCCTCCAGGTACCAGACCGCCCGGTGTTTGCCCCCGGGTGAGCGCCGGCGCACACCCAGGGCCTGACTGTGGCCTGCTGCGCGGAAGTGCGCTTCGATGGCGGCCCGCCGCGCTTCGACAAAAACTTCGAGACGCGCCCGGGTGACGTAGCCCTTGGCGGCATCGAAGTCCTCGGCGGCGGGCCCGCCGGCTGCGGGCGCCAAGTCGGCGGCAGTGAACTCGCGCTGGCTGCCGTCAGAAGTCTTGGCGACCTTCTTGGTCTCCTCCGTCAGCGCGCACAGCAGCGCGTAGGCCACGTTGTCGGCGCGGTTCTTGGCCAGCCAGTCTTGCAGGCAGTTCAGCAGGTCTTCCATAACCCCCGTTGTACCGGTTCAACGGTGGTTCACGGCTGGTTGGGCCGCCCCTGGCTGTGAAGACTGAGTTCCTCCCTGTCACTCACTTTCCAGGAGCTGCTCATGTCTTCTTTGTTCGGTCTGGACCCGTCTGGTCGTTTCGTTTTCGTCAGTGAGGTGCCCCGCGGCCTGGCCTGCCAGTGCCGCTGCGTGGTGTGCGGTGAACCCCTCATCGCGCGCCAGGGCGCGGTCCGAGAGCATCACTTTGCGCACGCCTCGGGTCGTGAACCCTGTGCAGTGAGCCATGAATCGTTGCTGCACCGGTTCGCCAAGCAGGTGATCGAAGAGGCCGGCGGCCTGGCCGCGCCGATGAGCGAGGTGGTGGTGGCGCAGCTCGGGCTTGACGCCGATTCGTTGCCAGCCGGGCAGCTACGCCTGCCGAGTATCGAGGTCGAGCGCAGCGTGCAGGACCTCCGGCCCGACCTGCTGGGTCACACCGAAGCTGGCGCCGCCGTTGCGATTGATGTGGCCTATGCGTCGTTCTGCGACCTGGTGAAGGTGGAGCGATTCGCCGCCTTGCGGCTGCCTGCGCTGGAGATCGATCTCCGGGCCTTCACGCCAGAGGCCTTCGACCCGGAGGCGGTCAAGGCTTTGGTGCTGCATGAACTCTCGTCCAAGGTTTGGCTGTGGCCACAGCCTGCCCCCGAGGATTCGCCGGCCGTTGCGGCGGTACCTGGCGCGCCATGCCCCGCGGAGGTTGCGGCCATCGCCCAGGTGTCGAAGCCCAGGCTGCCGGAAGAGATCGTCACGATCTCGGGGCGCTGGGTCTCCATCAAAGAGTTCCCGTCGGGCGACATCGCGGTGAAGGTCATCACCTACGACCCCGATGTGGTGTCGATGGTCAAGACCATCGCCCGGCAGAACAGCGGTCGATACAACCCAGGCTGGAAGTCGTGGAACGTGCCCAGGTGGCGGGCCGAGATGGTGCGAACGGCGTTGAGGGAGAAGGCGGAGACGGTTTCCATCACGCTCCAGGATCGCGGGTGATCGGTCTCAGAGGGTGTTGGCCCAGGCCGGCTGGCTTTCTCGCGCTCATTCATTGACCACGGCAGCCGCAGGGGAGGGTGGCGGCTGCCTGCTGCTGACAACGTGTTGACCGTTGTCTCGTGCCCACGCGGGTCTGACTGCGAAGGTCGCCAGCGCATGTTGGGCACGGATGGGCACGGCGTGCCCATCCGTGCCCAAACCCGTGCCCGCGGGGGTACAAAGAAAAAGGGCTTGGCAAGCGCCAAGCCCTTGAATCTTCAAACGTATCCGGTGGTGGAGATGAGGAGGATCGAACTCCTGACCTTCGCATTGCGAACGCGACGCTCTCCCAGCTGAGCTACACCCCCACAGACGAGCAAAATTCTAGCACCGGGTGCCGTGGCGACTAACATGCAGGCGACCCCAACCTGCCGGCCGCGGCCGCCCCCGCACCCATGCGCACGCGCAACGATCCCGCCTGGCTCGAAGCCCAGTACAACAACCGCGCGCGCGTGCCCGACCACGCCGGACACTTCGCACGCTGGCAGCAAGCTTCGGCCTTGGTACGCAGCAAGACGAGCGCGCAACTGGACATCGCCTACGGCCCCGGCGCGGGCGAGACGTTGGATGTCTTTCCCGCCGCGCAGCCCGGCGCGCCGGTGCTGGTGTTCATCCACGGCGGCTACTGGCGCTCGCTCGACAAGAGCGACTTCTCCTTCATCGCACCGGCGCTCAACGCCGCCGGCGTGACGGTGGTGGTGCCGAACTACGCGCTGTGCCCGGCGGTGGGCATCGAGCACATCGCGCTGCAGATGACGCAGGCCGTAGCCTGGACTTGGCGGCATGCGGGCGAACTTGGCGCCGATGCCTCGCGCATCGGCTTGGTGGGGCATTCGGCAGGCGGGCATCTGGCCGCGATGTTGATGTGCTGCCGCTGGAAGGACGTGGCACCCGATCTGCCCACGCTGCCGGTGCAAGCCGCGCTGTCGGTCTCGGGCCTTTACGACCTGGAGCCGCTGCGCCAGGTGGCTTCGGTGCAGGCCGATCTGCAGCTCACACCCGCCTCGGTGCGCCGCCTGAGTCCGGCCTTCTTTCCGCGGCCCAAGGGGGGCAAGCTCTTCGCAGCGGTGGGGCTGGACGAGAGCGAGGAGTTCATCCGCCAGAACGCGCTGATCCGCGACGTGTGGGGGCCGACGGCGGTGCCGGTGTGCGAGACGCTGCCGGGGCGCAACCACTTCTCTGTGGTGGAAGACCTGGCGGATGCGAAATCGCGTCTGCACGCGCTGGCGCTGCGCACGGTGGGTTTGCGGTAGCGCAGCAGCCTTCGCCGTCGCTCAGCGGCGCGGTTCTGCGGACGCTGCATCCTGCCACTGGCTGATGGGTCGTGCGGGGGGCTGCGGTGTAGACTGAATTCGATGATGCTGGTCATTCGAGATGCGCAGCGCGCCGCCTTGCAACTCGACACCGATGTGCGGTGGTACGAGGGCCGGCTGTCGCAGCTGTATGTCTCGTTTGCGCAGGCCCCGGCCGCGCAACGACAGCAGTGGGTGCGTGAGGGGGTGGCGCGTGCCAAGGCCGCGGGCCTGGCGCGCGCCGAACGTCTGCAGTTCCTGTGTTTCGAGCAGACGTTCTTCCCCGGTTGTCTCGATACCGACGAATTCACGTGGGCGCGCGCGCTGCTGGCGCAGCCGGGTCTGCCGCCTGCCGAACGCATGAAGGCCTTGCGCCACGAGACCATCCTGCGGCTGCTGCGGGCCGAAGAGGCGGCGGCGCTGGCCGCCCAGGCGGCCGAGATGGACCGTGCTTTTCCCGATCCGCCTGACGAGCCCGGCGCCGATGTCGTCGCCGCCGACGTCGCCGATGTCACCACGGCGCCGCCCAGCGCGGCAGGCAGCCCGGCATGACGCCGCAAGAGCAGATCGCCGCACTGATGGCGGGCGTGGACGAGCAGCCGCCTGAAGCCGTGACGCCGTGCAAGGCCAAGCCCACGCACAAGCTGCAGCTGCGGCTGCGCTGGCAAGACGATCAGTCGCCGGTGCCCAGTGCCAAGTTCGAGGTCTACAAGGGCGGTGCACGTTTTGCCAGCGACATGGCCGCCCAGGGCGTGTTCACGCAGAAGAAGGTGCACGCTGGCAGCTACCGGGTGTTCTTCCCCGATATCGACGCCTCAGAGATCGTCGAGGAGTGAGCCGTGCCTGACATCACCTCTGTGCCTGGTGACTGTTTTGCGCGCATCGCCCGCAGCAACGGCTTCTACAACTACCTGACGGTCTACACGCACGCCGACAACGCGACGGCCTTTCCGAACCCCAACCAGTTGGTCGAGGGCAGCACCGTCAAGCTGCCCGAGAAGCAGATGCTGGCTTACGACCTGGCGGTCGACACCCAGAAGAACTTCACGATCATCCGCAAGCCCACGCGCCTGGAGGTGCGCTTGTGCCAGGCCGATGTAAGCAAAACACCGGCCATTGCGAAGGCCACGCTGGAGATCGCAGGCAAGAAGCTGATGAGCGTGGCGAGCACGCTCGCGCTGGAGAACATCGACCCCACGGCCGTGGCCGCCACGCTGACGGTGGTGTTGGCCAAGCCGGTGGCGCACGCCAAGGCCCCGCCCACCACGGCCGCGGTGGCCAACCAGTACCCGCCGGCCATCGTGGCGGCCGATTTCGACGACCCTGAAACGGTGTGGCCGAAAAAGGGCGACACCATCACCTGGCAACTGCAGGTGGGGCACCTGGAGCCCGCCACCGCCACACGCGGCGTGCTGCAGCGCCTGGTCAACCTGGGCAGCGTGTGCCCTGTGGGCACGGCCGAAGACGAAGCCACGCAGCGTGCCGTGCGCTGCTACCGGCGCCACGTCGAAGGCCTGGCGCCCCCGGCCGACACGGGTGCGGTGGCCGACATCCAGGCACACATCCAGGCCCGGCACGACACGCCATGACGCTGAACCGCACCGCCTACGTCGCGCGCACCTCGCACGACCAGACGCACGTCAACCGCGTCGCGGTGCCCGAGTTCGGTGTCGTGCAGGTGCAGATGAAGGGCCAGGGCGGCAGCTTGTCGAAGTGCTACCGCGACGCTTCGAGCAAGACGCCGGTCGACCCGGTGGCCACCGGCGTGGACACCTTCCACTTCGCCCCCGGGCCGCAGCATGACGCCGCCACCTGGGCCGCCGACCTGGCGCTGAAGGATGATGTGCAGATCACCTACCGGCTGCACAACCCGCAGTTCGCGATCAAGAAAGCGGAGATCCAGCTCTTCACGCGTTTCGCCGAAGACCCGGTGTGGACCCGTGAGCTGGTCGACGACGAACTGCTCCACGGTGAACACACGCTGCAGTTCAACAACCAGGACAACTGGGACGGCAAGATCGGCGCCCATCCTGATTTTCCGGGCGAGTTCCTCACCGCCGAGCACTCGCCCTACAAGCTGAAGGTCACCATCAGCGGCGAGGGCCTGAACACCGCGCCCACGGCCTGGACCTATGTGCAGGTGTTCGTCAGCAAGCTCGAACTGGAGTACGGGCCCAAGACCGTGCTGCCGGTGCAGCCCGCCAACCGCGAAGGCGGCATCCACACCGAAACCTACGACGAACTGATCGCGCAAGGGGCCGCGCCGCCGGTGGGCGGCAGCGTGAAGGTCTTTCTCAAGAGCGACATCTTCAAGAACGCTTCAGCCGACATGTTCGCCAACGCGCTGTACACGCGCTATGAATCCTTGTGGGGCGACGGGCCGCAGATCCCGCTGTTCTGCAAGGTGTGGGTGAAGTCCTCGGCCGACACCGACGTGGTGGCGCCCAAGGCCCTGGGCCGTTTGAAGTTCTTGTGGGACTGGGAAAGCACCTCGGTGGCCGGCGCCACCGACTTCACCGCCAAGGCCCAGGACTACCTCGTCAACAAGACCAAGCCCAAGGGCCGCAACTGCCACGAGGCGCGCGGCGGCAAGCGGGGCTCCAAGACCAAGCCGGTGTTCCCGCCGCAGGCCGGCACCGCACCCGGGGCGCTGCCCAACGGCTCGTTCCCTTTCGAGGTGGCCGCCGTCGACAAGCCGCGCACCTGGGCCGCCTACAGCTACGCCTGGGACGATGGCGCCGCGGCGGCCAAGACAGGGGTGATCTTCCAGCCCTCGCGCATGGCGGGCGACAAGTACAAGCTCACGTGCTACGTGGCCTACGAGGTCGACCGCAAGAAGAAGCACAAGCTCAATGTCGATGCCGATGCGCCGCTGCCCGTGCCGGCGGTGCTGAAGGCCGAGACGGGCGACTACGAGATCTGGCGCAGGGTGCACGTGCGCAAGTACGTGAAGAAAAACGGCAGCGTGGCCGAGACCATCAATCTCGCGACAGTGGCGGCCTTCTACAGGCTGGCCTTTCTCGAACTCAAGGACGAGACGGGCGGCGCCATCACCAACGTGGCCCAGGCCGACTGGGACAGCCGCGTGAGCACCGCGATGGGCGCCTATGGTGCTGACATGGCGCGCATGCTGCTGCCCGGCAGCCAGCACGGCCTGGGCGGCAATGGCGTGCACATGCGGGATCGGGCGGGGTTTCACGCGGCTTTGGTGTCGGCCGGCTACACCGTGCCGGTGGTGAACACCTTCCTCAACGACCCGACCAACGGCATGCAGAGCGTGGCCCACTACAACGAGCGAGCCAAGGGCATCGCGATGACGGTCACCGGCGCGGCGTTCAGCCCTGAGACGCATGCCGATTCGGGCTGCAACGTCTACCACGTCGACAAGATCGTGAGCCTGCCCAACACCTTGCTGGGCTGGGCCTACGACGTGCCGGGCGGCAACGGCGACCGCTGCGGCTTCCTGCTGTGCGCCACCAACGCCGACCATGGTGCTGGCGACAACATCGAGAACACCGCCACGCACGAGTTCGGCCACCACTTCTTCCTGCCGCACCCGCCCGATGCCGGTGAAAAGAAGAACTACAAGGCGCACGATACGTCGAACACCACCTGCATCATGTCGTACAACGTGCCGACCGAGTTCTGCGGCTTCTGCCAACTGCGCATGCGAGGATGGAGCAAGGATGCCCTCAAGCCCAAGCCTTCGGCGAACCGGAAGACCTGAATGGACACGGCATGCGCTGATCGTTCTGGCCTTGGCCCTGGGCACCTGGGCTGGTGCGGCCTGGGCCGAGCAGGGCAGGGGGCCTAGCGTGGAAATTCACATCCAGACCCCCGAATCCACCGTGGTGCAGGGCGAGGCCTTGCGCGTGGACCTCACGCTGCGCAACACCTCTGCCGAAACGCTCAGCCTGCCGGCGCTGGACGATGCCAACGCGCCCCAGCCCGTCTTCGTGCTGAGCGGCCCTTCGTTTCCGAAGCCGCTTCGTTTCCGCTGGCACGGCGGCCCGGGTTTGAGCGACGACACCCATGCCCACGGCCACCCCGCACGGGCGGCCGCCCTGCTGGACCCGGAACGGTTTGTCAGCCTGGCGGCCGGAGAGACGCTGAGCACCACGCTGCATCTGCCCGTGACCCTGCCACTGGTGAACGCGGGCACGCACCAGCTGCAGGCCGTCTACACGGGCCAGGGCCGCAGCGCCACGTCCAACAGCGTGGCCTTGAAGGTCGAAGCCCCCACCGTGCCGTGGTTCCGCGTGGTCGGGCGCACGCCCTTGATCCACGGCGTGGGCATCCAGGTGCTGAGCCTGCAGGGCCGGACGCTCTACCTCGCGGGTTTCGAGGAACAGCGCCCCGACCTGGGCGAGGTGCGTTTCATGGGCCTGAGCCGCCTCACCGAGATGGACGAAGGCGCCACCGATGTGCTCGCGCCCTGGTGCCAGACGGCGCAACCGGGTTTGGTGGGCCCGCGCTTTGCCTGGCGCACGGGCAACACGGTCACGGTGGCGGGTTACCAGAAGCGGCCGCAGCGCTTGGTGCTGGGCTACACGCCCCGGATGCATGGCCCCTCGTTGATGGCCGACAACGGGGCCATCGAGATCCTGGTCAGCGACGAGGCAGGCCTGCGTTTGTCGTTGCTGCGCTTTCCGCACGTGGGCTACGACGAAGCGCCCGGCCCGCCTGCGGTGGCCTGGAGCGTGGATCTCACCGAGCCGCTGCTCGATGCCACGGCCTCCATCAACCCGGCGGGCCAGCGCCGCGCCGTCTTGCGCCACGCTGGCGGTGTGCGCCTGCTGGCCTGGGGGCCTGAGGGCGGCCCGCAGCTCGCGCCGCTGGTGGCGGTGCCGGGGCGGCCCCTGGCCGGGGTGGCGCCGGCCCTCCACGTGACGCAGGCGGGGGTGGTGCGGGCCACGGTGCTCAGCACCGAAGGCGATGGTGGCCGCAAGCTCAGCCTGACCGAGTTGACCTGGCAAGGCGCCGCGCCGCCGCAGTTGCGCACGGAGCCGCCCTTGCTGCTGCCTTCGCCCGTACGCAGCGGCACGGTGGCGTATTCGATGCGTAGCGTTGAAAAGCCGCGGCGCGACTGGGTGCTGGTGCTGGAGAGCCACCGTGTGCTGAGCAGCCAGTCTGGCGGCAAGGCTTACGTGTCCAAACGGCGTGTGCTGCAGCCGCCGCAACTGCTGGTGATGGAGCAGCTCAGCTACAACCTCGAACTGCACACGCGGCCCGAACTCAACATGCTCCGCTGAACGCGCGCTGCGGCCCTTCACGATGAACTTCTCTCCCGTTGCTGCCGGCCTGTGGCGGCTGAACGAATGGCAGCTGGATGTGCCCGGCCGCGTGCGCTGGATCGAGCAGGCGCTCGAACTCGGCATCACCACCTTCGACCACGCCGACATCTACGGCGGCTACAGCGTCGAAGCGCTCTTCGGCGAGGCGCTGGCCGCCGCGCCCACGCTGCGGCGGCAGATGCAGATCGTCACCAAGTGCGGCATCAAGCTGCAGCACCCGGCGCGGCCCGGCCATGCGATCAAAAGCTACGACAGCAGCCGCGCGCACGTGCGCGCCAGCGTCGAGCAAAGCCTGCGCGCGCTGCGCACCGGGCACATCGACCTCTTGCTCATCCACCGGCCCGACCTGCTGATGGACCCCGACGAACTCGCCGCCACCTTCAACGAGCTGCGTGCCGAGGGCAAGGTGCAGAACTTCGGCGTGAGCAACCACACCCCCGATCAGCTGGCGATGCTGCACCGCCGCTGCCCGCTGGTGACGAACCAGATCGAGTTCAGCCCGCTGCAGATGCAGGCCCTGGCCGATGGCACGCTGGGGCAGTGTGTCGATCTTGGCCTGCGGCCCATGCTGTGGTCGCCGCTGGGCGGTGGGCGGCTGTTCAGCGGCGATGACGAACAGGCCCGGCGCGTGCGCGGCGTGCTGCAGGCGCTGGCGCAGCAGCACGGCGTGTCGCTGGCCACCGTGGCCCTGGCCTGGCTGATGCGCCACCCGAGCCGGCCGGTACCCATCACCGGCAGCGGGCGCATCGAAGCGCTGCGCGAGGCTGCGGCTGCTGCACAGCTGCGGCTGTCGGCCGAAGATTGGTACCGCGTCTGGCAAGCCAGCATGGGGCGGGAAGTGCCCTGAGGTCTTGCCGCCCGGCAGCTGCGTGAGGGCGGCTCGCGCGCCACAATCGGGCGCATGAAATACCTGCACACCATGGTCCGCGTGACCGACCTCGACGCATCGCTGGCCTTCTACCGCGACGCCCTCGGCCTGGAAGTGGCCCGCCGCACCGAGCACGAGCAGGGCCGCTTCACGCTGGTCTACCTGAGCGCGCCCGGTGACCCCACGGCGCAGATCGAGCTCACCTACAACTGGCCCGCACCCGATGGCACGGCGGAAACCTACACCGGCGGCCGCAGCTTCGGCCACGTGGCCTATGCCGTGGACAACATCTACGCCGCCTGCCAGCGCCTGATGGACCACGGCGTCACCATCAACCGCCCGCCGCGCGACGGCCGCATGGCCTTCGTGCGTTCGCCCGACGGCATCAGCATCGAGCTGCTGCAGGCCGGCCCCGCGCTGGCGCCTGCCGAGCCCTGGACGGCGATGCCCAACATCGGCAGCTGGTAAGCCGCCGTTCCGCCAGGCTGCCGCGATGTACCTGCCCGCGCACTTTGCGCAGCGCGACCCGGCCCTGCTGCAGGGCCTGATGCGCGATCACCCGCTGGCCACGTTGGTCACGCTGCAAGGCGGCGAGCCCATGGCCGACGCGCTGCCCTTGCACTACGACGCCGCCACCCAGACGCTGCGTGGCCACGTGGCGCGCGCCAACCCGCTGTGGCAGGCGGCCGACGGGCAGCGCGTGCTGGCGGTCTTCAACGGCCCGCAGGCCTACGTCACGCCCAACTGGTACCCGAGCAAGGCCGCCACCCACAAGGTGGTGCCGACCTGGAACTACACCGTCGTGCAGGCGCGCGGCGTGCTGCGCGCAGTGCCTGAGGCGCCCTGGCTGCATGCCTTGGTGAGCGAGCTCACACAGACGCACGAGGCTGCGCAGCCGCGCCCCTGGGCCGTGAGCGATGCGCCCGATGACTACGTGCAGGCGCTGTTGCGCGCCATCGTCGGCATCGAGATCGCAGTCGACAGCTTGGTAGGCAAGTGGAAGGTCAGCCAGAACCGCAGCGAGGCCGACCGCCTGGGTGTCGCCGACGGCCTGCAGGCCGGTGCCAGCACGGCCGAAGCGCAAGCCATGGCCGCGCTGGTGCGCCACCCGCCGCGCGGCGAGTGAAACCTCGGGACTACACCGCCACGGTGTAGTTCAGCGTCATGCGGCCGCCATCGGCCACGACGATCTCGCCCGTCACGTAGCTGGCGGCATCGCTCAGCAGGTAGGCCGCCACGTCGGCGATCTCTTCCGGTTCGCCCAGGCGCTTCATTGGCGTGCGGCTCATGATGCGGGCCTTGGCTTCTTCGCTGGTGAGCACGGCACTGCGCGCCAGCTCGGTGGCGATGGTGCCCGGGGCGACGGCGTTCACGCGCACGCCCTGGTCGGCCAGCGAGAGCGCCATCACGCGCGTGAGCTGGTTGATCGCGCCCTTGCTCGCGTTGTAGCTGGCGATGCTCGGGATGGCCAGCGTGCCGTTGACCGAGCTCATGTTGACGATGGCGCCGCGCTGGCGCTTGACCATCTCGCGCGCCACGGCCTGGCCCACCAGGAAGCTGCCCTTCAGGTTGACCGCGATGACGGCGTCCCAGTCTTCTTCGCTCACCTCCAGGAAAGGTGCGGCCTTGAAGATGCCGGCGTTGTTGACCAAACCGTCCACGTGGCCGAAGCGCGCCAGCGTGGCGGCCAGCGCGGCCTCCACCTCGGCCTTGCGCGCCACGTTGCAGTGCAGGTAGATCGCCTGGCCACCAGCGGCGTTGATCTCGGCGGCCAGCGCGGTGCCGGCTTCATCGGCCAGGTCCCACAGCGCCACGGCGGCGCCGTCCTGCACCACGCGGCGTGCGCAGGCCGCGCCGATGCCTTGCGAGGCGCCGGTGATGATGACCACGCGGCCTTGCAGGCCGAAGTGCACGCGGTGGGTGTTGTTGGTGTTGGTCATGTCTGTCTCTCGAGGCAAGGGTTTCAGGCGACCGGGCGGTCGAGCCACACGGTCAGGCCTTGGGCGTTGAGTTCAAGGTCGATGGCCAGCAGCTCGGCGATCTGCTCGCGCGGCAGCGTGCAGCCGTGCGCCGCCAGGCTGTCGACGAAGATCTGCAGCTGGCCGGCCTTCAGCGCTTCATGGCGCTGCGGGTGGTGCTGCTCGCGCCGGCCCAGCGCCACGGTTTGCGCCAGCAAGTCCAGCAGCAGCGCGCCCAGCCGCTGCACCTCGGCCACGTTGCCGCCCACGCGGCCGTAGTGGGTGAGGTACAGGCACTCGGGCTCGGTCGCCAGCAGGCGCTGCACCGAGGCCTGCAGCGCCTCGGGCTCGAACTGCACGGGTGTGGAGGTGGGGACGATCCACGCGCCCTGCGCGGTGTCGAATTCGCGGTAGCTCAGGCCGAAGGTGTCGCCGGTGAACCAGCCGCGGCTCTTCTCGTCCCAGACGCAGTGGTGGTGGCGCGCGTGGCCAGGGGTGTCGATCAGCTTGAAGGGCCGGTCGGCCAGCATCACCACCTGGCCGTCGTGGCTCTCGACCACGCGCTCGGCCGCCACGGGCACGAGTTCGCCGTAGCTGCGCTGCATTTCTTCTTCGCCGTACACCGCCATGGCGCCGGCCCACAGCTTGGTGGGGTCGACCATGTGGCGCGCGCCGCGCGGGTGCACCAGCAGCTTGGCTTTCGGCAGCTGCTGCATCAGCAGGCCTACGCCGCCGGCGTGGTCAAGATGCACGTGGGTGGGGATCACCCACGCCACCGCGTTCACGCCCAGCCCCAGCGCCTGCAGCGCGCCCAGCAGGCGCGGCACGGCGAAGTTGGTGCCGGTGTCGATGAAGGCAGCGTGGCCGTTGTCGACCACCAGGTAGGCGGCGTCGAAGACATCCCGGTGGAAGCCGGTGTCGATGGCGTAGATGCCGTGGGGCAGGGGCTGCACATACGGCGGCAGCGCTGTGGCAGTTGGAGTGGGCAGGGCAGGGCTCATGCCGGCATTTTCAGCGACACAGCGCAGGCCCCGGCACCGGGTTTGCATTTGCTTTACTTGTAAAGCAGTTCGCCCCGACAATGGACGCCACCCGGCTTCCGGCCCCTCGTGGCACGGCACATGCGCATCGTCTGCATCGGCGGCGGCCCCGCCGGCCTTTATTTCGCGCTGCTGATGAAGCAGCTGAACCCCGCGCACCGCATCACCGTGGTGGAGCGCAACATGCCCTACGACACCTTCGGCTGGGGCGTGGTCTTCAGCGACGCCACGCTCGACAACATGCGCCAATGGGACGGCCCCACGGCCGATGCCATCGAGGTCGCCTTCAACCACTGGGACGACATCGAGCTGCACTTCCAGGGCCAGCGCATCCGCAGCGGCGGCCACGGTTTCGTGGGCATCGGGCGCAAGAAGCTGCTGAACATCCTGCAGCAGCGCTGCGAAGAGCTCGGCGTGGAACTGGTCTTCGAGACCGAGGCCACCAGCGACGAAGACTTCCCCGACGCCGACCTCGTCATCGCCAGCGACGGCGTGAACTCGCGCATCCGCCAGAAACACGCGGCGGTTTTCCAGCCCGATGTGGTGACGCGGCCCAACCGCTTCATCTGGCTGGGTACGACGAAGCTCTTCGACGCCTTCAACTTCCTGTTCGAGAAGACCGAGCACGGCTGGTTCCAGGCCCACGTCTACAAGTTCGACGACAGCACCACCACCTTCATCGTCGAGACGCCTGAAGACGTGTGGCGCGCGCACGGCCTGGCAGAGGCCGGGCCTGACGAGAGCATTGCCTTCTGCGAGCAACTTTTCGCCCAGCATCTGCAGGGCCACAAGCTGATGAGCAATGCGCGCCACCTGCGGGGCAGCGCGTGGATCAACTTCCAGCGTGTGCGCTGCAAGCAGTGGCACCACTTCAACGGCCAGAGCCACGTGGTGCTGATGGGCGATGCGGTGCACACGGCGCACTTCGCCATCGGCTCGGGCACCAAGCTGGCGCTGGAAGATGCGATCGAACTGACGCGGCTGTTCCGCGATATCGGTGAAGACATCCCCGCCGTGCTGGCGCGTTACCAAGCGGAGCGCGAGGTCGACGTGCTGCGCCTGCAGAACGCGGCCTGGAACGCGATGGAGTGGTTCGAGGTCGTGGGCCGGCGCTACTGCGAACAGCTGCCGCCGCCGCAGTTCATGTACAGCATGCTCACGCGCAGCCAGCGCATCAGCCACGAGAACCTGCGCCTGCGGGATGCGGCCTGGCTGGAAGGCTTTGAGCGTTGGTTCGCCCAGCGCGCGGGCGTGTCGCTGGCCGAGGGCCAGAAGCCACCGAGCCCGATGTTCACGCCCTTCACCGTGCGCGGCCTCACCGTGCCTAACCGCGTGGTGGTGTCGCCGATGGCGATGTACTCGGCCCAGGACGGCGTGCCCGGCGACTTCCACCTCGTGCACTTCGGTGCGCGTGCGCTGGGCGGCGCCGGGCTGATCTACACCGAGATGCTCGCCACCAGCGCCGACGCTCGCATCACACCGGGCTGTGCCGGTTTGTGGAATGACACGCAGGCCGATGCCTGGCAGCGCATCGTGGCCTTCGTGCATGGCCACTCGGGCGCGAAGATGGGCGTGCAGCTGGGCCACGCTGGCCGCAAGGGCAGCACGCAGCTGGGCTGGCAGCAGATGGACGAGCCCCTTGCCGAAGGCAACTGGGCGCTGGTCTCGGCCTCGCCCATCGCCTACGGCCCGAACTCTCAGCTGCCGCGCGAAATGAGTGGGGCTGAGATGGCTGAGGTGACGGCTGATTTCGTGGCTGCCACACGCCGCGCCGCCGACGCGGGCTTCGACATTCTGGAGTTGCACTGCGCGCACGGCTACCTGCTCAGCAGCTTTCTCTCGCCGCTGACCAACCACCGCAGCGATGCCTACGGCGGCAGCGTCGAGAACCGCGCGCGCTACCCGCTGGAGGTGTTTGCCGCGGTGCGCGCCGCCTGGCCGGCCGATCGGCCGATCAGCGTGCGGCTGAGCTGCCACGACTGGTTTCCCGGCGGCAACACCGCCGACGAGGCCGTGGCCATCGCCGCGCTGTTCAAGGCCGCCGGTGCCGATCTCATCGACTGCAGCAGCGGCCAGGTGGTGCGTGAGCAGAAGCCCGTCTACGGCCGCATGTGGCAGACGCCGTTTGCCGACCGTATCCGCAACGAGGTGGGCATCGCCACCGTGGCCGTGGGCAGCATCTTCGAAGCCGACCACGTGAACATGGTGATCGCCGCCGGCCGCGCCGACCTTTGCGCTGTCGCGCGCCCCCATCTGGCCGACCCGGCGTGGACACTGCACGAAGCGGCGAAGATCGGCCACAGCACCCAGCCCTGGCCCGCGCAGTACCTCTCGGGCCGCGCGCAGTACCAGGCCAACCTCAAGAAACCCTGATCAAGGGCTCCGCATGAACGACGACCGCCGCCCCTTCCAGGCCTACACCGCACGCCACTTCCAGTGGCAGTGCAGTGAAGACGGCTTTGTGGCCACCATCACGCTGAACCGGCCTGAGAAGAAGAACCCGCTCACCTTCGACAGCTATGCCGAACTGCGCGATCTCTTCCTCGGCCTGCAGCGCGCCAGCGACGTGCGCGCGGTGGTCATCACCGGCGCCGGCGGCAACTTCTGCAGCGGGGGCGATGTCTTCGAGATCATCGAGCCGCTGACACGCATGCCCGCGCCCGAGCTGCTGCGCTTCACGCGCATGACGGGCGATCTCGTGAAGGCCATCAAACGCGCGCCGCAGCCGGTGATTGCGGCTGTGGACGGCGTCTGCGCCGGTGCCGGCGCGATGGTGGCGCTGGCCGCCGACCTGCGCCTGGGCACGCCCGCCGCTCGCACGGCCTTCCTCTTCACGCGCGTGGGCCTGGCCGGCGCCGACATGGGCGCCTGCGGCCTGTTGCCGCGCGTGATCGGCCAGGGCCGCGCGGCCGAGCTGCTGTTCAGCGGCCGCGCGATGAAGGCCGATGAAGGCGCGGCCTGGGGCTTCTTCAACGCGTTGCATGCGCCCACTGAGCTGCTCGCCCAGGCCCAGGCTCAGGCCCGCGCGCTGGCCGACGGCCCCTGGTTCGCACACACCATGACCAAGACCATGCTGAACCAGGAATGGGCCATGGGGCTGGAAGAGATCATCGAGAGCGAAGCGCAAGCGCAGGCGATCTGCATGCTCACGCACGACTTCAAGCGCGCTTTCGACGCCTTCGCCGCGAAGCAGGCGCCGAAGTTCGAGGGGAACTGAAGTGCCTACCTCGTCAACCGGCCGCCTGGGCCACTTGCAGCTGCCGTTCTTCGAGGACGGCCACCGCGCCCTGGCGGCCGAGCTCGACGCCTGGGCTGCGCTGCACCTGCAAGCCGTCAACCATCACGACACCGATGCCAGCTGCCGCGCGCTGGTGCGGGCCTTGGGCGAGGCCGGCTTCCTGCGCCACTGCGTGCCGGCCGCTTTCGGTGGTGCAAGCCCCGCGCTGGACTCGCGCGCGCTGGTGGTGTGCCGCGAGACGCTGGCTCGGCACGACGGCCTGGCCGACTTCGCCTTTGCGATGCAGGGGCTGGGCAGCGGGCCCATCACGCTGGCCGGCACGCCCGCGCTGCAGGCCGAACTGCTGCCGCGCGTGGCACGCGGCGAGTGCATCACCGCCTTCGCATTGAGCGAGCCCGAGGCCGGCAGCGATGTGGCCGCCATGGCCTGCAGCGCGCGCGACGAGGGTGAGCACGTGGTGCTCAACGGCGAGAAGACCTGGATCAGCAACGGTGGCATCGCCGACGTGTACTGCGTCTTCGTGCGCGACCTGCCGCCGGGCAGTGAGCCGCCTGCACGCGGCACCAAGGGCCTCAGCGCCTACCTCGTGCAAGCCGGCACGCCGGGCCTGGAGATCGCCGAGCGCATCGAGGTCATCGCGCCGCACCCGTTGGCGCGCTTGCGCTTCACCGAGTGCCGGGTGCCCAAGGCGCAGCGCCTGGGCGCGGCGGGCGAGGGCTTCAAGCTCGCCATGCGCACGCTGGACATCTTCCGCGCGAGCGTCGCCGCGGCGGCGCTCGGCTTTGCACGGCGTGCGCTCGACGAAGCCCTGCAACACGCGCAGCAGCGGCGCATGTTCGAGCAACGCCTGGCCGACTTCCAGCTCAGCCAGGCGGCCTTCGGCGACATGGCCGCCGCCATAGACGCGGCCGCGCTGCTGACCTACCGCGCCGCCTGGCTGCGCGACAGCGGCCAGGTGCGCACCACGCGCGAGGCCGCCATGGCCAAGATGGTCGCCACCGAAAACGCGCAGCAGGTCATCGACCGCGCCCTGCAGATGCACGGCGGGCAGGGCGTGCGCGTGGGCAGCGTGGTGGAAAGCCTCTACCGCGAGATCCGCGCGCTGCGCATCTACGAAGGCGCCACCGAGGTGCAGCGGCTCATCATCGGCCGCGACGTGCTGGCCGGCTGAGCAACCGCCCGCGTTCGACCGGCGGGTTCAGGCCTCGGGCACGCCCAGCTTCAGCCTGCCGAGCAGATCGAAGAGCTGCGCCTGCTGCGCCGGGTTCAGGCCGCTGAGCAACTCCACCACCCAGGCCTCGTGCGCCTTGGCCATGGCGCGGAACTGGCGCCTGCCTTCGGGGGTGAGCTGCACCGTCACGGCGCGGCCGTCGGCGCTGTCGCTGCGCTTGTCCACCAGGCCTTCGGCCACCAGCCGGTCGGTGAGGCCGGTGACGTTGCCGCCCGTCACCATCAGCCGGCGCGAGAGCTCGCGCATCTTCATGCCGCCGGGCTGGCGGTCGAGTTGCGCCATCAGGTCGAAGCGCGGCAGGCTGCCGCCGAACTGCTCGCGCAGGCGCGTGCGCAGCGGGGCTTCGATGCGGTTGGTGCAGGCCAGCAGGCGCAGCCACAGGCGCAGTGCCTGGTGGTCGTCGGCGCTGGCGCGCGTTTCGGAGTCGACCGGCCTGGGGTCGGTGGCGCCGCTGGCGCCGTTCAGGCCGTCTGGGGGGGCGGTGGCAGGGCTCACACCGCCCAGGGCATCACTTGCCGGCGACGAGCCACAGGCGGGCGATGTCGGCCGCGCCGTCGGTGCCCTTCACGCTGCGCAGGGTCTGCGTGGCGGCGGCCTTGGTCTTGGGCGATTGCAGCTGGGCCAGGCCCAGGCGCAGCTTGGCGTCTTCGGGGCGCTTGAGGTTGCCCTTCTTGATGCCTTGCTGGATGAGCTCGATGCCGCGGTCGACTTCGCCGATGGAGACGTAGGAACCACCCACGCGCACCAGACCATCGCCTTCCTTGAAGTTCGCGGCTTCGGTGGCCAGACCGGCCAGCTTGCCCTTGAGCTCGCCTTCTTCCTTCTTGGCCAGGTCGCGCAGGCGCTGGTGGCGGGCCGCTTCGGCGCCCGTGCCCAGCACGCCTGCCTTGTAGCCCTGTTCCACCACGCGGGTGGCTTCGGAGGGCAGGCCCTGCTGCATGGCCAACTGGGCCAGCTCCATGTAGTCCTCGGTCTTGGTGAGCGTGCCCGTTTCCAGGCGCAGGCGCAGCACGTCGATGAGGAACCGGTCGGCGAAACCGGCCTTGCGCGGCAGGCGGCTGAGGTAGAGGTTCCAGTAGTCCTTCTTCGGGTAGTTGGCCAGCAGCTTTTCGAGCGTGGCGCCGTACCCGGCGGTGTTGTTGGTGCGGTTCTGCGCGTCGGCCAGGCGCAGCAGGTCCGACTCTTCCGGCCGGCGGCCTGCCTGCTCGGCGGCGGCCACGGCGGCAGCGGATTCCTTGGCAATCGCGCCGTAGTCGCCGCTGGCGCGCTGCAGGTAGCTCTGCATCTGCTTGATGCCGGCGCTGTTGTTGCCCGCGGCGATGGCCTTGTTCAGCCACTCGGTGGCCTTGCCGTTGTTGCGCTGCTGGGCGTAGAGGCCGGCCAGCTGCTCGGCGTACTGGCCCAGTTGCGTGCCGCTGGCACGGCCGGCCATCGATTCCAGCGCCGAGATGGCGGTGGGCATGTCGCCGGCGCGCTGAGCCGCCGCCGCCTTCATGGTGTCGATGGTCTGGCGCTCTTCGGCCGTGATGCCACCGGCTCCTTCGGCCTCGCGCACCTTGCCCAGCGCTTCCTTGGCCTTGCCGGCCTTGAGGTACTCACTCGCCTGTTGCAGGGGCTTGCCCACTTCAGGGCGCAGCCCCTGGGCCGAGGCGGCGGTCAGGCAGCCAGCGGCCACCAGGGCCAGGGTGAGGGCACGCAAGGTCTTCATGGGCAGGGAGCAGGGCAAAGGAAAGCCGAAGGGGTTCAGGGCGGGGTCAGAGGAACTGTTCGTTGCCGACGATGCCGATCTTGGTCACGCCCAGCCGCTGGGCGGTGGCCATGATCATCGCCACGTGCTTGTAAGTCACCAGCTTGTTGGGGCGCAGGTGCACCTCGGGCTGGTCAGGCATGGCGGCGATGGCCATCAGGCGCTGTTCGACCGCACCGCGGTCGCCCGACTGGATGATCTCGCCGTTCCAGCCGATGGTGCCGTCGAAGTCGACATCGATGCGCACGATCTCGGGCGGCTTCGGCGGCGGCGGTGCATTGTTCGGCACCGGCATGTTCATCTTCACCGCGTGCGTCTGGATCGGGATGGTGATGATGAACATGATCAACAGCACCAGCATCACGTCGATCAGCGGCGTGGTGTTGATGTCGACCATCACGTCGCCATCGTCATCGCCGCTGGCGTTTCCGACATTCATTCCCATGGTTGGTCTCTTCCTTACTGCAGGCGCGTGGCGCCACCGGCCGGCGGCTCGGTGATGAAGCCCACCTTGAAGATGCCGGCACGCTGGCAGGCCACGACAACGCGGCCGACCGACTCGTAACGCACTTCCTGGTCGCCGCGGATGTGCACTTCAGGCTGCGGCTCTTTGACGGCTTCGATCTTGAGGCGGTTCACGAGGGCCTCGTTGTCGGCCATGCGCTCCAGGCCCCAGTAGACCTCGCCGTCGCGGTTGACCGCGATGACGATGTTCTCGGGCTTCGTCTGCGTGGGCAGGTTGCGCTCGTTCGGCAGCTTCAGGTCGATGGACTGGGTCACCACCGGGATGGTGATCAGAAAGATGATCAGCAGCACCAGCATCACGTCCACGAGCGGCGTGGTGTTGATGGTGGTGTTGAGTTGCTCTTCGCCGCCGTCGTCAGCGGCGCCTACGTTCATTCCCATGCGGGCACTCCGTTCGGGTCCTGAGAGAGGCTGTTTCGGCCCCGGAGTTCCCGGGACTTGCCAGCCCCTCTCGGGGGGCGACGCCGCGGCAAGCGCGGCGTCGAGGGGCCAACAATCAGCGCTTGCCGGACAGCAGGACGTTGTGCAGATCGGCAGCGAAGCTGCGGGTCTGGTCCATCACGGTCTTGTTGCGGCGGATCAGCCAGTTGTAGCCCATCACGGCCGGCACGGCGACGAACAGGCCGATGGCCGTCATGATCAGGGCTTCACCCACGGGGCCGGCCACCTTGTCGATGGACGCCTGGCCGCTGATGCCGATCTTCACGAGGGCGTTGTAGATGCCCCAGACGGTACCGAACAGACCCACGAACGGAGCGGTCGAACCCACGGTAGCCAGCACGGCCAGGCCGTCGGTCAGGCGGCCTTGCACGCTGCCCACGGCGCGGTCGATCGACATGCCGATCCAGGTGTGCTTGTCGATGGACTCGACCATCGTGCCTTCGTGGTGGTCGCTGGCCTTGATGCCTTGCGTGGCGATGTAGTGGAAGGCACTGCCTTCGGTCAGCGTGCCGACACCGGCCTTCACCGAGTTGGCCTTCCAGAAGGCGTCGGCCGATTCGCGGGCGCTCTTCAGCATCACGCGCTGTTCGAACAGCTTCGTGAAGATCACGTACCAGCTGCCCATCGACATGATGGCCATGATGACCAGCGTGCTGTGAGCGACGAAGTCACCCTGCGTCCACAGCGCCTTCAGACCGTAGGGGTTCTCGACGGCTTCGGTCGTCACGGCAGGAGCGGCAGCGGCCGGGGCCTCGGTGGCAGCGGGGGCGGCAGGAGCCGAGGCGGCGGCAGGCTCGGAGGCGGCCTGGGCGAAGGCGCTCAGCGGCAGGCTGAAAGCCATGACGAAGCCGGCCAGCAGCGCGGCCAGGGGTTTGGCCGCCCACGAGCGGGTGTTGGTGAGGGTTTGCATGGTCATGTGGACTCCAGAGGAACGGACTCGCGCGGCGCTCCTGCCGCACTCGCGGGAAAAAACGGGAAAAACGGAATGAAAGAGCTCAGTCGAGCTTCCAGACGAACTCTTGGTCGACAGTCGCTCCGACGGGCCTACCGTTTTCGTCTGTGCCAGCCTGGAACGTGCACTGGCTTAGCTTGCTAAGGGCCAGGCGGTCGAGCAGCTTGTGCTCGCGCGAGGCCCCGGCAGAACGGATCAGCTCGGCCTTGGCCAGCTTGCCATCGGCACCCACAGTGAAGCGGATGGCAGTGGTGCCGGTGGCTTCCGCGCGCTGGGCAGCGGGCGGGTAGTCCTCACCCTTGGGGGCGCATGACCCCAAGCTTGTGATGGCTGGCCTGGCTGCCACTCGTGGTGGTGCGGGCGGGGCCGGCGGAGCGGGCGGCGCCGGCGGCTGATTGAAAACTGGAGGCGCCGGCGGCGGTGCCACCGTGGTGGTGGTGATCGTGGGCTGCGGCATCGGCGGCGGGTTCACGCGCACCTCGGGCGGCGGGATGAACGACGGCGGCGGCGGTGCCGACTGCGGCGGCGGAGGCGGCAGGTTCTCGGGCGGTGGCGGCTCGGGAGGCTTCACCTCCTCGATGATCTTGGTCTCGATGGGAGCCTTGATGACTTCGACCAGGCGTTGCGCCAGGCCGTTGACCAGCGCCCAGGCGAGAACGGCATGCAGCGCCAGCACGACACCGATGCCGACCACGTGCTTGCCTGGGTTGCGTTGTTGTTCGGCGAAATCCAACTCTATCCTCCAGCCAGCCCGCGCACCCCGATGAGGCACGCGAACCCGGTGTAATCAAACTACAGCCCGTAGCGCAAATAACGGCCGCCCCAACCCGATGCGGCCAAGGCGCGGGACTATATCGCGAAGCGACTGCCCGCCCACCCGGGGCCTCACCCTAGACGGGGGATACGGTTTCCGGTAGGCCTCACCTAGGTCAGACCCCGCCTTTGGCACAACTTCTTGCAAGAACAAGGCCACCCTGTTTCCAAGTTACGGCGGGTTACGGCCGCCGCTGCGGGCGCTCAGGCCCCAGCCAGCGTGCGCAGCGCCTCGCAGGCACGGCTTTGGGTGTCGGGTGCGTCGCAGGCGATGCGCGCCTGCACCAGCGTGGAGCGCAGCCAGGTCAGCTGCCGCTTCGCGAGCTGCCGGGTGGCGGCGATGCCGGTCTCGCGCAGGCGGGCGAGAGCCGCGGCGTCGGGTGCCGCTGTGCCGGCGGCGTCCAGCACCTGCCAGGCCTGCCGGTAGCCCACGCAGCGCATCGATGGCAGGTCGGGGCGCAGGTCGCCGCGGGCCCGCAGGCGCTCTACTTCCGCCACGAAGCCGCCCTGCAGCATGGCGTCGAAGCGATCGGCAATGCGTTGATGCAACCATGCCCGCGAGGCGGGTTCGAGCGACACCATGGGCCAGGCAGCGGCGCGCCCGGCTGCATCGCCTGCGGGTCCGCGCTGCCAGGCCGACAGCGGCCGGCCGCTGACACGGAAGACCTCCAGCGCCCGCTGCACGCGTTGGGCGTCGTTGGGCGGCAGGCGTGACGCGGTGGCGGGGTCGACGCGGGCCAGTTCGGCGTGCAAGGCGGGCCAGCCGCGCTCGGCGGCCTCGGCGTCCAGCACGGCGCGCATGGCGGCATCGGCCGGCGGCATCTCGTCCAGGCCGTCGCGCAGGGCCTTGAAGTACAGCATCGTGCCGCCCACCAGCAGCGGCAGCCGGCCGCGGGCGCGGATGTCGTCGACCAGCCGCAGCGTGTCGGCCACGAAGCGGGCGGCGCTGTAGGCCTGCAGCGGGTCGAGGATGTCGATCAGGTGGTGCGGCACGGCCGCCAGTTCTGCGGGCGTGGGCTTGGCCGTGCCGATGTCCATGCCGCGGAAGACCAGCGCCGAGTCGACGCTGACGATCTCCAGCGGCACTTGCTCGGCCAGGGCCATTGCCAGGGCCGATTTCCCCGAGGCCGTGGGCCCGGCCAGGCATAACGCGCGAAATGCAGCCACGGTGGTTCAGCCCTCGGCGCGCTGGACCCAGGTCCAGGCCACCAGCACCGTCATCAGCGACCAGAAGGCCAGGCCCCAGGCCAGCGGGCGCAGGCTGCCGTCCAGCGCCCCGCCCAGCCAGCGGCCGACGGCGAAGGCCACCAGGGCCAGCAACAGCCCGGCCAGCGCCGAGGCCGCGCCTGCGGCCTGCGGAAAGGGCGCCACCACACCGGCCTGCCCGCAAGGCTGGTGGATGCCGTGGCCGAAGCAGTAGAGGCCCTGCGACAGCAGCACCGCGCCCACCGCCCAGGGCGCAGGCAGGTCCGTCAGGGCCGTGGCCGCGATCAGCACACCGCCGGCCAACGTGAATCCGCCGCCGCGGCGCACCGCACCGGCCAGGCCATGCCGAGGGATCCAGCGCCGGCACAGCAGCGTGCCGCCCAGGTAGCTGAGCGAGCCCAGGGCCATCGCGCCGCCGTAGGCTGCGGGCGAGAGGCCATAGACGTCCATGTAGATGAAGCTGGAGGCCGCCAGCAGTGTGAAGAGCCCGCCGTAGGTGCACGCCACCAGCAGCGCCCAGGCGCGGAAGACCGGGTTCGCGGAGATACCGCCCCAGCGCCGCAGCAGCGGCAGCAGCCGGGTGGCGCCGGGGTCAGGGTGGGCCAGGGTCTCGGGCAGCCGGGCGGCGATGAAGATCAGCGTCAGCGCGGCCACTGCCGTCACCAGCGTCAGCGGCCCGCGCCAGCCGAAGGCCAGCGCCGTGACGCCGCCCAGCAGTGGCCCCAGCAGGGCGATGACGCCCAGGCCCGACAGCGCGAGCGCCATCACCTGCGCGCCCTGCACGGGTTCGTAGAGATCGCGCACGATGGCGCGGGCGCACACCACGGCGGCGGCGAGGGCCGCGCCCTGCAGCACGCGCCACAGCACCAGCAGCTCGATGCTGCCGGCCAGGGCGCAGCCGGCGCTGGCCACGGTGTAAAGCGAGAGCCCGAGCAGCAGCACCGGCCGGCGGCCGATGCGGTCGGAGACCGGGCCCCAGACCATCTGCGCCAGGCCGAAGGCCAGGATCAGCGCCGACATCGTCAGCTGGGCCTGGCTCATGGGCGCGCCCAGCGCCGCCGTCAGCATGGGCAGGGCGGGCAGGTAGACGTCGGTGGTGACGGGCTGAAGGCCCAGCAGTAGCGACAAGGCCACGGCCGCCAGCAGCGGTGTCACGCGGGGCGGTGCCACAAGGGCGGTGGCAGGAGGCGCAGGCATGTGCAGCGAGGTTATCAGGGGCGACCGGCCTTCGTGCCGCGGGCGCAGCCGCTCACGGCGGGTTGGCTGCAGTTGGTCGCAAGGGCCGGGCGGCGGCCGGGGGGCCGGCTTCATCATGTGGCCCATCGCATTCAGGAGGCATTGCAAGGCATGGACAGGCACCAAGACAGCGCCGCGTGGCGAACCCAGGGGCTGATGGCGGTGGGCGTGGGTCTGGCGTGGGCGATGTGGGCGCCCTGGGCGGCCGCGCAGGCGCCGGGCACGCCCCCCGGCCAGATGTTCAAGGACGCCGCCTGGCAGCAGCTGTACCAGGACGACCGCGCCGCCGACTTGCTGCGTGCTGCGCAGCAGCGCATGCAAGCCCAGCCCGAAGACCCGCAGGCCGTGCTGGCGCTGGGCCTGCTGGCCTTGCAGGGCACGGACAGCGCCGCGCGGCAGACCGCACTGCAGAAGGCCGAGGCCTGCATCGAGAAACAGCCCGCGGCGGCGCCCTGCCACTACGTGCTGGGCACGGTGCTTGGCGTGCAGGCCATGAGCGAGGGCATGATGAAGGCAGCGCGCAGCGCCGGCACGGTGCGCGCTGCATTGGGCAAGGCGCAGGAGCTCGAACCCGCCTGGTACCCGGCGCGCAGCGCGCTGGCCGAGTTCTACCTGCTGGCGCCCGGCATCATGGGCGGCAGCACCTCCAAGGCCCAGGAACTGGCCCGCAGCGCCCCGAGCCCCGAGCAGGCCCGCCTGCTGGAGGCGCGCATCCTGATGGGAGATCGCAAATTCGAGGCAGCCTTGAAGACCCTGGTCGATCTGCCCGCGACACTGCCGCCCAGCCTGCAGGAAGACGCGCGCCAGTGGGCGCTGCAGGCTTCGATCGGCCTGATCAACGCGGGCAACGCGGCCACCGCGCAGCCCACGCTGGAGCGCCTGGCGCGTGAGCAGCCCGGCGAGGCCGGCCCGACCTACGCGCTGGGCCGTGCCCTGGCCGAACAAGGCGGGCACGACAAAGCCTTGAAGCTCTACGAGCAGTCGGCGCGGCTCAAGGGTGCCGATCGCCTGCCGCTGGCCTGGCGCATCGGCATCGCGCAGCAAGCGCTGGGCCGCAACGACGAGGCCAAGGCCTCCTTCCAGCGTTTCGTGGCTGCCAACAAGGGGCAGAAGAGCGCGCTGGAAGACGCAAAGAAACGCCTGGCGCAATTGGGGGCCTGAGACGGGGCGCCTGAGCCTCGCCCGGCCTGCGTTTCAGAAGCGTTCGTCGTCGCGCAGGTAGCGCCACTGGCCGGCCGGCAGCGGGCCCAGGGCCACGCTGCCGATGCGCACGCGCTTGAGGCCCAGCACCTCCAGGCCCACCAGCTCGCACATGCGGCGGATCTGCCGCTTGCGGCCCTCGCGCAGCACGAAACGCAGCTGGTCCTCGTTCTGCCAGCTCACGCGTGCCGGGCGCAGCTGCACGCCGTCGAGCTCCAGGCCGTGGCGCAGTTTTTCGAGGTCTTCGTCGGGCAGTCGGCCCTCTCGCGTGTAGGCCACGCGCACCAGGTACTCCTTCTCCACACGGGTCTGGTCGCCGATCAGGCGCTTGGCGATGCGGCCGTCCTGCGTCAGCACCAGCAGCCCGGTGCTGTCGATGTCCAGGCGGCCCGCCGGCGCGAGGTGGCGCAGGTGGTTGCCCTGGAAGCTGATGCCCGAAGCGTCACCTTCCCAGCGGTTCTCGGGTTTCAGCAGCACGGCGGCGGGCTCGTGGCCGTCTTCGGCCTGGCCACTGACGTAGCCCACGGGCTTGTGCAGCAGGATGGTGACGCGGCGTGCCTGCTCGGCGCGGGCACGCGGGTCGATGTCGATCACCGCGTCCGTGCGGGCACGCTGGCCCAGCACCGCGAGGCGGCCGTCCACGCGCACCCAGCCGGCTTCGATCCACTCGTCGGCCTCGCGGCGCGAGGCCAGGCCGCGGTCGGTCATGAGCTTGGCCACGCGCAAACCTTCGGCGTGCGGGGCGCCTGGGGTGGCGGCGGGCGGACGGGGCGCCGGCCTCGGGCCGGGCTGGACACCGCGCTCGGCGCGCTGCGCTGGCACGGGGCCCTGCGGAGGCTGGGGCCGCTGCGGCCTGGGCGGCCGATCGGGCCGGTCGGGTCGGTTGGGGCGGTCGGCGCGCTCGGTGCCGTATGGTCGATGCGGCCGAGCCTGCCGATCGGGCCGTGGCGGGCGCTCCTGCCGATCGCGTGGCGGCCGCTGGGGGCCGTCGGCCGGGCGTCGCGCCGCGGGGGCCGGCGGGGCGTCTGCACCCTGGCCGGCAGGCGGTACGTCGGTCTCGGGCGTGCGGCGCGGGGCGGGCGGTCGCGGCGCGCCGTAGCCGCGCACGGGTGGGCGGTGCGGGTCGCGCGCCGGGGCGCGGGGCTTCACGCTGATCTTGGGGCGTTCACTCATGCTCAGATTGGACCATGCACGCCGCACCGCGCCGGGGCGGCGGATGCGGGTTTTGTGCCGCGCTGGCGCCGTGGTGTGTCATGAATGGGTATCGTGGCCCGACAGAGACCATCGACATCCGTCGCGAGCGCACGCCGCGGTTCGCGCCACCCTGGAGTTTCACCATGTTCCACGCGCTCGCTCGCCTTGCTGCCTGCCGTGCCGCCCACCACGGCGCCCGCCTCGCCGTGCTGGCTGCCCTGTCGGGCACGGTTTGGGCCGCGGCCCCGCTGCCGCCGGCGGTGCAGAACGAGCTCGACCGCGCCGTCATCGCCCACGAATCCGGTCAACTACCCGCGGCGCAAAAGGCTTTCGAGGCCTTGGCGCGCCGCGGCGTGCCGGCCGCGCAATACAACCTGGCGGTCATGCACCTGCAGGGCGAGGTGCCCAAGCCCGACCGCACGCTGGCCCGCCGGCTGTTGCAGCGGGCTGCCGAAGGCGGGTTCGTCACCGCGCAGTTCATGCTGGCGCAGGCGCTGGAAAACGGCGAGCTCGGCCCGCGCGATCTGCCGCTGGCCCACCGCTGGTACGAGGTGGCGGCCGAGGCCGGCAGCACAGAGGCGCAAGTGGCCATGGGCACCGGCCACTACCTGGGCCGCGGCCTGCCGAAAGACCCGGCCCGCGCGGTGCATTGGTTCCGCGAGGCCGCCAAGGGCGGCGATGTCGGCGCGATGTACCTGCTGGCCTCGATGTACGAGCAGGGTGATGGCGTCGAGCGCGACCTGCGCCTGGCGCGCTACTGGTACGGCGTGGCGGCGCAGAACGGCGACCGCGCCGCGCCAGGCAAGCTGCGCGAGATCGACGCGCTGCTCGGCAGCCAGCCGAGCTGAGGCCGCTGCCTGCGGCAGGCGCCTAGAGCACCACCTTCACCATCGGGTGCGAGCTCAGC
This sequence comes from Rubrivivax sp., assembly GCA_051861265.1. Lineage (GTDB taxonomy): Bacteria > Pseudomonadota > Gammaproteobacteria > Burkholderiales > Burkholderiaceae_C > Rubrivivax. Next base: position 399,820 of record JBHYDA010000003.1, on the reverse strand, counting down.
GTGCGGTAGAGCTCGTCGAGCTGTTCGCGGCTGGTGGCGGTGACGGTGAGCGTCAAGCCCAGGTAGTTGCCGGCCTTGCTGGGGCGGCGCTCCACCGTGCTGGCGTCGAAAGTGGGGTCGAAATGTTTCGCCACGGCCACCATGGCAGCCTCGAAGCCTTCGGCTTGCGCGCCCATCACCTTGATGGGGAAGGCACTCGGGTACTCGATCAGGCTCTTGCGTTCTTCGTCGCTCATCACACCACCATGCGTTCTTTGGCGCGCTGGTAGGCCTCGTACAGGCGTGCGTACACCGGCCCGGGCTTGCCGCGCAGCGCGCCATGGCCCACGGCCTCGCCGTCGATGTGCGTGACGGGCAGGATCTCTTTCGTGGCCGAACTCAGCATCACCTCGTCGGCGGCGCGCACGTCGGCTTCGGAGATGGGGCGCAGGTTGTAGGCGATGCCGCAGTCTTCGCACAGCTCGCGCAGCAGTTCGTAGCGAATGCCCTCCAGCACGTGGCTGCTCTTGGGCGCGCCGAGCAGCGCGCCTTCGTGTGCGATCCACACATTGCTGGCCGCTGCCTCGGTGAGCCAGCCGTCGCGGAACATGATGGTTTCCACCGCGCCCTGGTCGGCCGAGATCTGGCGTGCCAGCACGTTGCCCAGCAGGCTGATGCTCTTGATGTCGCCGCGCTCCCAGCGGAAATCACGGGCCGTCACGCAAGCCACGCCCTGGTGGCGTTGCTCCAGGCTGGCCTGCTTCATGGGGTTGGCCATCGCGAAGACCGTGGGCTTCAGGTTCGCCGGCATCACGTGGTCGCGCGGGGCCACGCCGCGCGTGATCTGGATGTAGACCAACTGGTCTTGCGTGCCCGTGGCTTCGGCCGTGGCCGCCACCAACTGGCGGCACAGCGCCAGCCAGCCGGCGTCGTCGTGCGGGTTGGTGATGCGCAGCTTGGCCAGCGAACGCGCCAGGCGCGCCATGTGTTCGTCGAAGCGGAAGAGCCGGCCGCCATAGACCGGCACCACCTCGTAGATGCCGTCGCCGAAGATGAAGCCACGGTCGAGCACGCTCACCTTGGCTTGCGAAAGGGGCAGGATCTCCCCGTTGAGATGGACCAGGGCGTCGTTCATGGGCAGCTCCGCGCGATGCGCGGAAATTGTGTCACGGGGGTTCAGCGCAACCGCATCACGGCGGCTACTGGATCCATAACCGGATGGCGTCCCAGGCGCGGCCCAGCAGGCCGGCCAGCGGCACGGGTTCCAGCACCGTCAGCGGCACCTTGGTGAGCGTGCTGCCGCCGCCTGTGGTGACGACGATGCTGCCCACGGCTTGCCCGGCGGCCAGCGGGGCCACCAGCGGGTCGGTGCGCTCCAGCGTGGTCTTGATCTTGTCGCCTTCGCCTTTGGGCACGGTGACGAACACGCCACCCGCCGCGCCCAGGCGCGCCTCTTTGGCCGTGCCCTTCCACACCGGCACCGTGGCCACGGCCTTGCCGGGTTCGAACAGGCGCACGGTGTCCCAGGCCTGCCAGCCCCAGTTCAGCAGCTTCTGGCTTTCGCCGGCGCGGGCCTCGCGGCTGGCGGTGCCCAGCACCACGCTCACCAGGCGGCGCTTGCCGGCAGGGGTGTCGCGTGCGGCGCTGGCCACCAGGCAGTAGCCGGCGGCGTCGGTGTAGCCGGTTTTCATGCCGTCGACGCTGGCGTCACGGCCCAGCAGCATGTTGCGGTTGTCCTGCTTGATCTTGTTGTAGGTGTAGTCGCGCAGGCTGTAGATGGCGTAGTGCTGCGGGTGCTCGGTGATGATGCGGGCGGCCACCTGCGCCACATCGCGCGCGCTGCTGAAGTGGCCGGGTTCGGTCAGGCCCTCGACGTTCTTGAACTGTGTGTTCTTCAGGCCCCAGGCCTGGGCCTGGCGGTTCATCATCGCGACGAAGTTCTCCACGCTGCCGGCCACGCCCTCGGCCAGGGCGATGGAGGCGTCGTTGCCGCTCTGCACGATCATGCCGCGCAGCAGTTCGGCCACGGTGGGGGTCATCGTGGTGTCGATGAACATCAGGCTGCCGCCGCCCTTGCGCTGGTCCCAGGCGCGTTTGGAGACGGGCAGTTGCTGCTCGAGCGCGAGCTTCTTGTCGCGGATGGCGTTGAACACCAGGTAAGCCGTCATCAGCTTGGTCAGCGAGGCCGGCTCGGCCTGCGCATCGGCGTCGCGTTCGGCGAGCACCTGGTTGCTGTTGAGGTCGATCAGGATGTACTGGCGCGCGGCGATCTCGGGCGGCAGCGGGGCTTGCGCCTGGGCCAGTGCGGTGAAGGCCCAAAGCGGGAAGGTCAGAAGGAAGGACAGCAGCAGTTTCATGGGGCAGGAGTGTCGGCGTGGGCAGTCCAGGCGCCGGTGACGATCTGTTTGAGCACGGGCAACTGCCCGTGGAAGAAGTGGCCGGCGCCTGGGAGCACCGTCACCGGCAGCGCGGCGGGGCGGGCCCAGTCGAAGACGGCCGAGAGCGGCACGACGTCGTCGGCTTCGCCGTGGATGACGAGGGTGTCTTCGGGCACCGCGGCCATCGGGAAGTTGCGTACCGCAGGGCCCACCAGCACCAGGCGCTGGGCGGGCAGGGCACCCGGCGTTTCGCGCAGGCGCGCGGCGGCCTGGCTGGCGACATAGCCGCCGAAGGAGAAGCCCGCGAGCACCAGGGCCTGGCCCGGCGCACGTTCGGCCTGCACGACGGCCAGCGCGTCGTCGATCTCGCCGCGGCCTTCGTCCCACGCGCCCTCGGAAGCCCCGATGCCGCGGAAGTTGAAACGCACGCAGCGGTAGCCCAGGCCCACGAAGGCGCGGGCGAGCGTCTGCACCACCTTGTTCTGCATCGTGCCGCCGTGCAGCGGGTGCGGGTGGCACACCACGGCCAGGCCGCGCACGGGGGTGCCTGCCGGCGGGCTGTCGACAGCAGCTTCGATGCGGCCGGCCGGGCCGGCCAGCATCACGGCCTGGGTGGCCGCGTTCATGCGCAAGCACTCATGGAAGGCGGCTCAGCGGCCGACCGAAGGCGGCAGCACCAGGCGCTGCACGACGCGGCCGTGCTTGAGGTGCTCTTCGACGATCTCGTCGAGGTCGTCCTTGTCGACGAAGGTGTACCAGGTCTCTTCAGGGTAGACCACGGCCACGGGGCCGCCGGCGCAGCGGTCGAGGCATCCGGCCTTGTTGATGCGCACACCGCCCGGGCCGGCCAGGCCTTCGGCCTTCACGCGCGCCTTGCAGTGGTCGAAGGCGGCTTGCGCGTCGTGCTGGGCGCAGGCCGCTTCGCCGTTCTTGCGCTCGTTGAGGCAGAAGAAAACGTGGTGCTTGTAATAGCTCATACGAGGATTGTAGGCAGCGGCCCTGTGCGGGGCCGGGCAAACCCTGGGGCCTCGCGCGGTTGCAGGCCGCGCCGAGTCAACGCGTCGGGCCGTCGTCGCGCGCGCCCAGGCGCAGCAGCAGCCACAGCATGGCGGCATAAGGCCAGAGCCAGCCCACCCATTGCGCCAGGCCGTGGAAGCGCACGAATCGGCCCTGTTCCCAGGCTTGCAAGCTCTGCGCGAAGTAGGGGTCGGCGGGGGCCTGCGCCACACCCACCACCAGGCCCGTGAGCACCACCAGCCCCAGGCCGCGCACCACACGCCGCGGCACCGGTGCCAGCACCAGCGCCAGCACGAGGCCCAGCACCAGGCCTGGGCCTGCCGTGGGCGTGAGCCAGGCCATCGCATTGCCCGGCCCGAAGTTCAACAGCGTTGACAGCCCCATGGCCACCCAGCCCAGGGCCAGCGCACCCAGGGCTGCGACCACGCGCCGCCAGCCTGCCGGCATCACGCTGTAGGCCAGCAGGCAGGGGCCGAGCAGGCCCAGGGCCACGACGAGTGCCTCGCTCAGCGGTCGCAAGGGTTCGCGCGCAGCGGGCGCGGTGTCGAGCAGCACGTAGGCGGCTTCGGCCCAAGGCACGTCGGACAGCAGGTCCACCAAGGCCTCGCGCAGCCGCTCGCCCACCTGGCCCAGGCCCAGCGGCAGCGGTGAAGGGAAGAGCAGGCCGACCGGCCACAGCGCCAGCAGTGCCAGCGCGCCGGCACTGTCGCGCGCGAACCAGCGAACACGCAGCGCCTGCCAGCGGTCCACGAGGCCCAGTGCATGGCCGGCCAGCGCCAGCAGCGCACCGAGGGCGGCGCCGCCGGTGTTGAGAAGGAAGTCTTCCCGTGCCGGCACGCGCCGCGGCAGGAACTGCTGCAGCACCTCGGTGCCATAGGACAGCGCCGCCGGCAACAACAAGGCCAACAGCAGCGCCACCAGCGTGTGCCAGCCGCTGCGCCGCGCGGCGATGCAGATCAGCGCCCCCAGGGGCAGGTAGCCCAGCAGGTTGCTGTAGCGGTCGAACTCGTCCTGCCAGCGGGTCCAGGGCAGGGTGGCCAGCGTCCAGGCATCCTGGCCCGGCGGCCAGCGCCAGCCTTCGAACGGGTACAGGCTGGCATAGAGCACCAGCGCCGCGTACACCAGCGCCAGCGGCGTGGCTGAACTGCGGTGGCGCGGCAGGCCGGAGGCCGGGGCCATCGCGCGGGGCTTCAGAAGGGCTTGACCACCACGAGCACCACGATGGCGATGAACATCAGCACCGAGACCTCGTTGAAGACGCGGAACCACTTGTGGCTGCGCTTGTTGTTCAACTGCTCGAAGCTGCGCAGCACGCCGCGGCAGACGTGGTGGTAGCCGATGACGGCCAGCACCAGCAGGAGCTTGGCGTGCATCCAGCCGCCGCCGATACCGTAGCCCAGCCACAGCACCAGGCCCAGCGCCAGAGCGGGCACCATCAGCAGGCTGCTGAAGCGGTAGAGCTTGCGCGCCATCAGCAGCAGGCGCTCACGCTCGGCATGGCTGTCGGCCGGCACCATGGCCAGGTTCACGAAGATGCGGGGCAGGTAGAACAGGCCCGCGAACCAACTGGCCACGAAGACAATGTGGAAGGCCTTGACCCAGAGATAGCTGCTGCTCATGCAGCCATTATCGACACCGGCCGGCCGCTGCCCCGTCAGGCCAGCGGGCCAAAAAAAAAGCCCCGATCCAAGGATCGGGGCGGGTAAGCCTTATCGCTGTCATCACGCTAAGGCACCTGCTCAGGGAGGAAAAGCAGGGAACGACAACCTCGCGGCTATCATTCATGTACGACTTTATCAGATGTAATTTCGCAGCTGCAAGGCCACTTTTCGCGTTTGCGGCTGCTGAAGCACAAGGAAGCCTCGCTTGATCACGCCCCCGCCTTACCCTGCCAGCCGCCCCCGGCGGCTGCGCCGCGACGCCGCCATCCGCAGCATGGTGCGCGAGCACCGCCTGGCCCCAGAAGACTTCATCCTGCCGGTGTTCGTGTTCGACGGCGACGGCCCGCCGCAGGACGTGGCCAGCATGCCCGGCGTGCAGCGCCGCAGCATCGCGGGCGTGCTGGAGCAGGCCGAGCAGTGCGTGGCGCTCGGCGTGCCGGCGATCGCGCTCTTCCCGGTGATCGACACGGCGCTCAAGACGCCCGATGGCGTGGAAGCCACCAACCCCGAGGGCCTGGTGCCGCGCGCGGTGCGCGCCATCAAGCAACGCTGCCCCGGCCTGTGTGTGCTGACCGACGTGGCGCTCGACCCCTACACCAGCCACGGCCAGGACGGGCTGCTGGACGACACCGGGTACATCCTCAACGACCCCACCGTGGCCATGCTGACTCGGCAGGCCCTGGTGCAGGCCGCGGCCGGTGTGGACATCGTGGCCCCCAGCGACATGATGGACGGCCGCATCGGCGCCATCCGCAACGCGCTGGAGGCCGCGGGCCACGTGCACACGCGCATCATGGCCTACAGCGCCAAGTACGCCAGTGCCTTCTACGGCCCGTTCCGCGATGCCGTGGGCAGCGCCGGCAACCTGGGTAAAGCCGACAAGAAGGTCTACCAGATGGACCCCGGCAACAGCGACGAAGCGCTGCGCGAAGTGGCGCTGGACATCGCCGAGGGGGCCGACATGGTGATGGTCAAGCCCGGCATGCCTTACCTCGACATCGTGCGCCGCGTGAAGGACGAGTTCCGCGTGCCCACCTTCGCCTACCAGGTGAGCGGCGAGTACGCGATGCTCAAGGCCGCCGCCGCCAACGGCTGGCTCGACCACGACGCCGTGATGATGGAAAGCCTGCTGGCCTTCAAGCGCGCAGGTGCCGACGGGGTGCTGACCTACTTCGCGCTGGATGCAGCGCGCCTGCTGGCCAAGCGCTAGCCCGCCCAGCCCGCCAACGGCTGCCGATGCGCATCTTCCACGTCAGCAACGAGCAGTTCACCGAACTCGACGGCCTGCCCGAGGTGCTGCCCGAGCAGGGCTTCCTGTGGGTGGGCAGCGCGCGCCGTGAGTTCGAAGTGCGTGCGCCGGAAGTGCAGGGTGCGCTGCAGCGCTGGACGGGCGGGCAACTGGTCGATCTGCACATCGCCGACCTGCTGAACCACCAGCTGCCCAGCCACTACGACTACACCTCGTGGTACGACGTGCTCGTGTTCCGCCGCCTGGCCGCCGGCGCCGGCACGGCGGGCAAGTTCTTCGGCGAAGAGCAGGGCACGGCCGCCACCGCGCGCGAGGCGCTGGCCGCCATCGACACCAGCCCGGTGGGCTTCGCACTCTTCGACCGTGTGCTCGTCACCGTGCACCCGACCGACTGCGCGGTGCGCGACTTCTTCGCCCAGCGCCTGGGCGGCCTGGCCGGCAGCGGCGACCCGCGCGGCAACGCGCGGCTGCCCGTGCACCCGGCCGACCTGATGCTGCGCATGGTCAACCACATGGTCGACGGCTACCTCGACCTGCGGCGCCTGCTGACGCGGCAGCTCGGCACGCTGCAGGCGCAGCTGCTCGACCCGCGCAACCGCTTCGCCGATTGGCAGATCCTGCTCGAATCGCGCAACACGCTGCATGCGCTGGAGGACATCTGCGAAGACCAGCGCAGCGCCGTGCAGGAGTGGATCGACGCGCTGGACGAGTGGCCCGACGAGGCCGAGCCGCAGAGCCGGCGCGAGCGCGAGCTGCTGCGCGTTCGCTCGCGCGACGTGCTGGAGCACATCGAGCGCGTGCTCGGCCACGTGCGGCGGCTGGAGCAGAGCGCCGAGACCGCGGTGCAGATGCACTTCAGCGCCCTGGGCCACCGCACCAACGACATCATGCGCACGCTCACCGTGCTGACGGCGATATTCCTGCCGCTGAACCTGATCACCGGTTTCTTCGGCATGAACTTCGATGCCTTGCCGCTCATCCACTCGGCCACCGGGCTGTGGGTGGCGCTGGGCCTGATGGCGCTGGTGGGCGTGGGGCTGGTGGTGTTCTTCCGCAGCAAGCGCTACCTGGGCGGCGGCCCGCGCTGAAGCGCGTTCAGAGCTGGCGCGCGCGCGCCAGCGGCGGGTTGCGTTCGAAGTAACGCTGGATGCCTGCAGCCAGCGCATCCACCAGACGTGCGCGGTAGGCCGGGTCGCGCAGCTGCGTCTCTTCCTCGGGGTTCGAGATGAAGGCCGTCTCCACCAGGATGCTGGGGATGTCGGGCGCCTTCAGCACCGCAAAGCCCGCCTGCTCCACGCGCGGCTTGTGCAGCCGCCCCACGCGACCCATGCGCGTGAGCACCTCTTCGCCGAGCTTGAGGCTGTCCTTGATCTGCGCGGTGGTGCTCATGTCGAGCATCGCGCCCAGCACCTGGCGGTCGCGCACGTTGGCGATGTTCACGCCGCCCACCTGGTCGGCCTGGTTCTCGCGTTGGGCCATCCAGCGCGCGGCGCTGCTCGTGGCCCCGCGCGTGGACAGTGCGAAGACGCTGGCGCCGCGCGCCTCAGGCCGGTAGAAGGCGTCGGCATGGATGCTGACGAAGAGGTCGGCCTGCACACGCCGCGCCTTGCGCACCCGCTCTTGGAGCGGCACGAAGAAGTCGCCGTCGCGCGTCATCATCACGCGCATGCCGGGCAGGGCGTTGAGCTTCTCGCGCAAGGCCAGGGCCACGGCCAGCACCACGTCCTTTTCACGCAGGCCGGTGGGGCCGATGGCGCCCGGGTCTTCGCCGCCATGGCCGGGGTCGAGCGCAACGATGATCAGCCGCTCGACGCGGCGGCGCTCGCTGGCAGTGGGCTCACTTTTGCCTGGGCCCGCACCCGGGGCCAGGCCCGCCGGCGCGGAGGCCGCCACCGCAGGCGCCGCGGCGACCACGGTGGGCGCCGAGGCGGCCGGCGCTGGCGTGCCGCCCAGGGCCACGCGCGAAGACGCGGCCGCTGGGCCGGGCTTCTCGATGCGTGCGATCAGCTCGCCCAGCGCGTCCTGCGCCGCTGCGGTGGCGCGCTGCACGGCGTCTTCGCGTTCGCGCACCAGGGCCAGCAGCGGGTCGGCTTCCTGCACGGGGTACAGGTCGAACACCAGCCGCTGCTGGTAGTTCGCCACCGGCGCCAGCGCGAACTGCTGCGGCCGCACCGGCTGCTTCAGGTCGAAGACCAGGCGCACCACGCGGGGCTGGTACTGGCCCACGCGAACCTTTTCGATGTAGGGGTCGTCGGGGCGCACTTGCCCCACCAGTTCGCGCAGCGCGGTGTCGAGGCCCAGGCCGTCGATGTCGACCACCAGGCGGTTGGGGCTTTCCACCAGCTGGTGGCTGGCGTTGAGCGGCTGGTCGGATTCGATGGTCACGCGGGTGTAGTCACGCGCGGGCCACACCCGCACCGCCACGATGGCGGCGCCGAAGGCCAGCTGCGGCGCGGTGAGCAAGAGCACCAGCGAGCCGCCGGCCTGCAAGGCGCGGCGGCGGTTGGTGCGCAGTGCCGCAGGCATGGGTTCGGGAAGCGTGCTCACAGCAACTGCAATCCGCGGGGCGTGCCGGCTTCCAGGCGCAGCGTGCGGCTGTCGTCGGCCGCGGTGTCGATGTGCAGTTGCAGGTCGGCCACGGGCAGCACGGCAGCGGTGTGCTCGGGCCATTCCGCCAGCTTCAGGCCTGGGGCTGCGAAGACCTCGCGGAAGCCTGCATCGGCCCATTCGCGCGGGTCGGTGAAGCGGTAGAAGTCGAAGTGCGAGGCCGTGCCGCCGCCCGGCAGCGTGTAGGCCTCCATCACGGTGTAGGTGGGGCTCTTCACGCGGCCGGCCACACCCAGGGCGCGCAGCAGGTGGCGTACGAAGGTGGTCTTGCCGGCGCCGAGCGGGCCGTGCAATTCGATGAACGCGTCGGGCTCGGCGCCGTGCGCCGTGAGTGCGGCGGCCAGTTGCGCAGCGAACGCGGCGCAGGCTTCTTCGTCGGCCCAGTGCAGCAGGCGGCTTCCTAGAATGGCGACAGGGCTGACGGCAGGCGAGTGGTGCATCAAGACGAAGAGCGGGCGCTGGAGCAGGGGTTGGTGCAGCGCCTGCGCGGGTGGGGCCGCGAGCTGGGATTCTCCCAGATCGCCATCGCCGGCATCGATCTCACCACGGCCGAAGCGGGGCTGCTGGCCTGGCTGCAGGCGGGCTTCCATGGTGGCATGGGCTACATGGCTGCGCATGGGTTGAAGCGGGCCCGGCCTGCCGAGCTGGTGCCTGGCACGGTGCGTGTGATCACCGCGCGCATGGACTACCTGCCGCGCGACACGCCGCCCGATTGGCTGCAGGCCGAGCAGCAGGCGTTGGCCGAGCCTCAGCGCGCCGTGGTGTCGGTCTACGCCCGGGGCCGCGACTATCACAAGGTGCTGCGCCAGCGGCTGCAGCGCCTGGCCGAGCGCCTGGCGGCCGAGGTGGGCCCACTGGGCCACCGCGTCTTCACCGATTCAGCGCCGGTGCTGGAAGTGGAACTCGCCACGCGCGCGGGCCTGGGCTGGCGCGGCAAACACACGCTGGCGCTGCACCGCGAGGCCGGCTCGATGTTCTTCCTGGGCGAGATCTACGTCGACCTGCCTCTGCCCATCGACGAGCCCATCAGCGGCCACTGCGGCAGCTGCGAGGCCTGCCTCACGGCCTGCCCCACGCGGGCCATCGTGGCGCCCTACAGGCTGGATGCGCGGCGCTGCATCAGCTACCTGACGATCGAGCATCAGGGCGCCATCCCGCCCGAGCTGCGGCCCTCGATCGGCAACCGCATCTACGGCTGCGACGACTGCCAGTTGGCCTGCCCCTGGAACAAGTACGCGCAGCGCGCCACGCTGCCCGACTTCGACACCCGCGCGCCGCTGGGCAGCGCCACGCTGCTGCAGCTGTGGGCCTGGGACGAAGCCGAGTTCCTGCGCCGCACCGAAGGCAGTGCGATCCGCCGCATCGGGCTGGCGCGCTGGCGGCGCAACCTGGCCGTGGCGCTGGGCAATGCCTGGCGCGAGACGGGCGAACCTGCATTGGCCCAGGCCCTGCAGGCCGCGCTGCCACACGCTGACGAACTGCTCGCCGAGCACATCCGCTGGGCCCTGGCGCAACGAACTGACTGAGCGCCGAGCCGGAGCGATCGCTCAGCCGGCCCAGGCCCGCCAGGCCATCAGCCACAGCGGCAAGGCCACCATGCCGATCAGGGTGGACATCGTCACCAGCCCCGCCGTGTAGCCGCCATGGCCGCCCATGCGCACGGCCAGCACGTAGGCGCTGGACGCCGTGGGCAAGGCTGCAAAGGCCACCACGATGGCCTGCTGGCCCGCCGGCAGGCCCAAGGCCACCACCAGCAGCACGGCAAAGGCGGGCAGCAGGGCGTGCCGGATCGTCAACAAGGCCGCGGCCAGGCGCGGCGCCTCCCGCAGCGCCCCCAACTGCAGCCCCGCGCCCACCGCCATCAACCCCAGCGGGAGCGCGGCCGCGCCGATGCGGGCCACGGTGGTGTCCACCAGGGCCGGCAGGCGCAGGCCGAGCAGGTTGAAGAGCAGGCCGGCCACGGTGGCGATGATCAGCGGGTTGCGCGCCAGCTCACGCAGGTAGCCCTGGCCGCCATGGCGCGCCAGCGGCCACACCGCGGCCACGTTGCACAGCGGTACGCAGACCGACACCACCAGCGCCATCCACGCCACGCCGGGCGGGCCGGCCAGGCGCTCGGCCAGCGCCAGCGCGACGTAGGAGTTGAAGCGGAAGGCCGTCTGCGCACCCGATGCATGCAGGCGGGCGTCCACGGCCGGCCAGAGCCGCAGGCCGTAGGCCAGCAGCACGCCCACGCCCACCACGGCCAGCGCACTGCCGGCCAGGGGCAGCGCACTCGCCGGTGAGATCGGGTTGCGCACGATGGCGCCGAAGAGCAGGGCCGGGAAGAGCACCAGGTAGACCAGCCGCTCCACCGCGTCCCACAGCGGGCGGCCCAGCGCGGTGTAGCGGCACAGCAGGAAGCCCAGCACGATGAGCGCGAAGTCGGGCAGCAGCAGCAGGGCGTCGGACATGGGGCGCGAGTATCGGCGAGCACCGTGGCCCCGGGCCGCACCGGTGCAGCACGCCTCGCGATGGGATGTCGTGCGGGTTTGCGAAACTTGGCTGCCTGCACACGCTCCAAGCCTTCATGAGCCTTCAACGTCGCACCTGTCTCTTCGGCCTGTCCGCAGGCCTGCTCCTGCCCGGCTGGGCACCCGCGTTCGCGCAGCCCGTGTGGGTGGAAGGTCAGGCTTTCGAGCGGCGCATCACGCTGGCCGGTACCGAACTGCTGCTGAACGGCACGGGCGTGCGCGCCGTGGCCTGGTTCAAGGGTTTCGCTGCCGGGTTGTACTTGCGCGAGGCGGGGCGCAGCGCAGCCCAGGTGCTGGCCCAAACGGGGCCGAAGCGCCTGCAACTGCGCATGCTGCACGAGGTGCCGGCCGACGAGTTCATGAAGGCCTTCCAGAAGGGCATGACCCGCAATGCAGCGCCTGGCGAACTGCCGGCGCTGGCGGCACGCATGGAGACATTCGCCAGGCGGGTGGCCGCGCTAGGCAAGGTGCGCAAGGGCGACCGCGTCGATCTCGACCTCGAGCCCGGCCGGGGAACGGTCTTCAGCGTGAATGGCACACTCCAGGGCGAGGCGATCGCGGGGGATGACTTCTACGCCGCCTTGTTACGCAGCTTCGTGGGCGACAGGCCGTACGACAGCCGGCTCAAGGCGGGTCTGCTGGCCGGCGCGGTCTGAGCCCCGGCGAAGACTTCCACCACGAAACCGGCCCGGCTTCCAAGCGCCGGTACCGTCCCGACGGAGACCGATTCCATGCAACGCAAGACCTTCAACCGCCTCATCGGCTGGATGGGCCTGAGCGCTCTCGCGCTGGCCCTGCCCCTGGGCGCCCAGGCCCAGGGCTACCCGAACAAGCCCGTGCGCCTGGTGGTGCCCTTCGCACCGGGCGGTACCACCGACATCATTGCGCGGGTGGTCGCTGAAAAGGCGAACGTGGCGATGGGGCAAAACGTGGTGGTCGAGAACAAGGCCGGCGGCGGCGGCTCCATCGGCGCGCTGGAAGTGGTACGTGCCGCGCCCGACGGCTACATCCTGGGCATGGCCACGGTCTCGACGACGGCCGCCAACCCGGCCATCAACAAGAAGATCGGCTACGACCCGCTGACCGACTTCACGCCCATCATCAACATCGCGGCCACGCCCAACGTGATCGCGGTGCACCCCAGCTTCCCGGCGCGCGACTACAAGGGCTTCCTCGCCGAGGTCAAGAAGAACCCCGGCAAGTACAGCTTCGCCAGTTCGGGCACCGGCGGCATCGGCCACCTGCAGATGGAGCTGTACAAGAGCCTCACCGGCACCTTCATCACGCACATCCCCTACCGCGGTGCGGGCCCGGCCTTGAACGACACGGTGGCGGGCCAGGTGCCCATCATCTTCGACAACCTGCCCTCGGCGCTGCCCTTCATCAAGGAAGGCCGGCTCATCGCCATCGTCGTGGCCGCGCCGCAGCGCCTGAGCCAGTTGCCGGGCGTGCCGACCTTCAAGGACGTCGGCCTGGAGCCCGTGAACCGCATGGCCTACTACGGCATCCTCGGCCCCAAGGGCATGCCCAAGGACGTGGTCGAGAAGATCGCGACGGCCTTCAAGAAGACGGCCGAGCTGCCTGACGTGCGCAAGCGCATCGAGGACACCGGTTCGCTGATGATCCTGAACACGCCGGAAGATTTCGCACGGCAGATCCGCGCCGAGTTCGACGTCTACAAGACGGTGGTGAGCAAGCAGAACCTGAAGCTCGAATGAGCGACGGTGGCGGCGCCGAGGTTGACGACCAGCGCGCCGCGATCGACCGTTTCATCGATGCGTTGTGGATCGAGGACGGGCTGGCCAGCCTGACGCTGGCTGCCTACCGCCGCGATCTCACGGCCTACGCGCGGTGGCTCCAGCGCCCCCTGGCTGCCACGCGCGAAACCGACCTGCTGGCCTACATGGCCGAGCGCCACGCCGGCACCCGTGCCACCACGGCCAACCGCCGGCTGACGGTCTTCAAGCGCTATTTCCGATGGGCGGCCCGCGAACGGCTCGTCGAGACCGACCCCACCCTGCGGCTGCAGGCGGCACGCCAGCCGCTGCGGGTGCCCAAGACGCTGAGCGAAGCGCAGGTGGAAGCCTTGCTGCAGGCGCCGGACACCGAAACCGCGCTCGGCCTGCGCGACCGCGCAATGCTGGAACTGATGTACGCCAGCGGCCTGCGCGTGAGTGAACTGGTGGGTCTGAAGACCGTGCAGCTGAACCTCAACGAGGCGATGCTGCGCGTGATGGGCAAGGGCTCGCGCGAGAGGCTCGTGCCTTTCGGCGGCGAAGCGCAGGCTTGGCTGCAGCGCTACCTGGCCGCTGCGCGGGCCGTGATCCTGGGCGGCAGTGCGAGCGACGCGCTGTTCGTCACGCGCCTGGGTGAAGCCATGTCGCGCCAGATGTTCTGGCGCCTCGTCAAACGTTACGCGGTGCAGGCCGGCGTGAGCGCGCCGCTGTCGCCGCACACCCTGCGCCACGCCTTTGCCACGCACCTGCTCAACCACGGCGCGGACCTGCGAGCCGTGCAGTTGCTGCTGGGTCATGCCGACATTGGCACCACCACGATCTACACCCACGTGGCGCGTGAGCGATTGCGGCAACTGCACGCGCAGCACCACCCGCGCGGTTGAGGCCGGCCAAAGAAAAAGGCCGGTCTGAAGACCGGCCTTTTTGCTGAACGTAGCGGGCCGGAGCCCGCGGCTATCAGAAGTTGTGGCGGATGCCAACGCCCAGGGCGGTCAGGTCGCCCGTGTAGAAGGTGTTGCGGCTGGCGCTGACCTTCGTGTAGTGCGTGTGGATGCGGGTACGCTTGCTCAGGTTGTAGTTGTAACCCAGCACCAGTTGCGTGGCATCGCTGTCGTTGACGCGGCTGTAGTCGCCAGCCTTGCCGTAGCCCAGGTGGAACTCGCTGTTGCCGACGTTGTACGCGCCAGTCAGACGGAAGGTGGTGCGGCTGCCCACGTTGGCGCCGTAGCCGTTCTTGTCCTTCTGGATGTAGCCGCCGACGACGACCGGACCTGCGGTGTACAGCGCGCGCACGGCGTACTGGTTGGCGCTGGCGTTGTTCTTCTCGTAGCCGAAGCCCAGGCTCAGGTCGCCCAGTTCGTACGTGGCGGCCAGGTCCATGACCTTGCCACCGGCCGCGCCGCTTTCTTGAGCGCCGATCGCAGCGTGCAGCACCAGACCGCCGAGGCTGTTGGTGTTGTAGGCGATCTTGTTCTTGTTGTTGCCCAGGTAGGCGTACAGCGCATCGGCCGACGTGCCGGTGTCGTGGTTGTTCATGCTGATGTAGTCAGCAGTCGCGTAGTAGGCCTCGCTGGTGATGCGGCCCAGGCGCACGGTACCGAAACCGCCGGTCAGACCGACCAGCGAGTCGCCGGCGTAGAAGTCGCCAGTGACGGTGCCGGTGTCCACGCTGAAGCGGTGCTCCAGCAGGAAGATGGCCTTCAGGCCACCGCCAAGGTCTTCCGTGCCCTTGAAGCCCAGACGCGAAGCGTTGTTGACCAGTTCCTTGGTCTTCTTGCCGGCCTTGTCGAGCGACTCGGCGGTCACGTTCAGACGGCCGTAGATGGTGACGCTGCTCTGCGCCAGGGCGCTACCGGCAGCCAGAGCCGACACGGCGGCAACAATCAGGGTCTTTTTCATGCGTTTCCTCACTAGATGGTTGCGATGCCGGCGGGCTTTGCCCTTTACCGACGACCGATGACAGTTTAGGGGCGATCCCCGGAGAAACCCGCCCTCGGGACAACTCGCATGCAGAAAGTGCGCCGCAGCGCAGCATCCGCGCAACACTTTGCGCGGAAGGTGGGCCGCGCCCTTACCGGCCGCGCAGGTGCGCAGGCGCTTCGAGCCGCCGCGCCAGCAGCGACAGCGTGAGCGTCAGAACCAGGTAAACGACCGAAATCGCCAGGTAGGGCTCCCAGTAGCGGGAGTAGGCGCCGGCGACCGTGCGCGCGGCCAGTGCCAATTCGGCCAGACCGATGGCCGAGACCAGCGAGCTGTCCTTGATCAGCGTGACGCCTTCGTTGACCAGCGCCGGCACCATGCGCCGGAAGGCCTGCGGGAGGATCACGAATCGCATGGCCTGCGTGTGCGTGAGGCCCATGCTGTAGGCCGCCTGCGTCTGGCCGCGGTGGATGCTCTGGATGCCGGCGCGGAAGATCTCGCTGATGTAGGCGCCGGCGTTCAGGCTCAGGGCCACGCAGCCTGAGACGAAGGCCCCGTGGTCCTGCCGGAAGCTGCGCGCGAGTTCACCCGACAGCAGCAGGCCATGATCGGGGTGCACCAGTGCTGGCATCAGTGCGAAGTGCACCAGCAGGATCTGCACGAAGAGCGGCGTGCCGCGGAAGAAGGTGACGTAAGCCACCGTGATGCCGCGCGCCACGCTGAGCAGCGCGCGGGCCACCGCGTGGCGCGGTGGCGGGGCGTCGGACGAGGTGCTGACGAGGCCGAAGCCCACACCCAGCAACAAGCCGACCCCGATGGCGACCAGCGTCAGCTGGATCGTCATCCACAGGCCGCTGATGAACAGCGGCGTGTACCCGAACAGGATCTCCCAGCGAAGATCCATCGTCCGGTCTTTCTTGGCCTGAGCGGTTTACTTCGAGGCCGCAGAGGCCGGCGCTGCGGCTTCGGCCTTGGCCGGGGGCGCGCCGAAGTACTTGGTGAAGATCTGGTCGTACGTGCCGTCGGCCTTGATGTCGGCCAGGCCCTTGTTGACCTTCTCCAGCAGTTCGGTGTTGCCCTTCTTGATGGCAATGCCGTACTGCTCGGGCACGAACTCCTTGTCGGCCACCGTCTTGAACTTGCCGCCCGGGTTGTTGGCCACGTAGTGGATGACCACGCCGTTGTCGGCCACCACGGCATCGACGCCGCCGGCTTCCAGTTCCTTCAATGCCAGTGGGGTGCTCTCGAAGCGCTTGATGTTGGTGCTGGTCTTGCCTTGCAGCTTGGTGACGGCCTCGTCACCGGTGGTGCCGGTCTGCACGCCCACCTTCAGCTTCTTCAGGTCGGCGAACTTGGCGACCTTGCTGGTCTCCTTGACGGCGATGAGCTGCTGCGCGTCGAAGTAGGGCGCGCTGAAGTCCATCGTGCCCTTGCGCTCTTCCGTGATGGTCACGGCGGAGACGACCATGTCGCGGTCGCCCTGGCCCAGCGCGTTGAAGATGCCTTCCCAAGGGGTGTTGACGAACTTCACTTCGAAGCCGGCCTTTTTCGCGATGGCCTGCACCACCTCGATGTCGAAGCCGACGATCTCGCCCTTCTCGTTCTGGCTCTCGAAGGGGGCGTAGGCCGCGTCAGTGCCCACCACGTACACCTTCGCGGGTGCCGGGGCCGGGGCCGAGGCCACGGGGGCCGGCGCGGGGGCTTCTTCTTTCTTGCCGCAGGCGGCGAGCAGCAGGGCGGCGGCGCTGAGGCCGGCGATCTGGAGGAAACGGCGGGTCGACATCGGCTTCATGAGCGTCCGTGAGGGTGAAAGTTGAAGGCGCGAAGTGTAATGCTGCTGCCGCACATGACGGCAAGAAGTCACGGCGTGTGCAACGCCGACAACTCTTCGTCGGTGAAGCCCGCGGCGCTGCGGGCGGCGAGGTTGAAGGGTCCGCGCAGCTTCGGCGCGCGGTGCCGCTCCGCCAGCACCGCATAGTGCGCGACAGGATCCAGGCCGTCTCTTGCGCACAGCCAGCGGTACCAGTGGTTGCCGATGGCCACGTGCCCGATCTCGTCGCGCAGGATGACGTCGAGGATCTGCACCGCGCGTTCGTCGCCCGCCTGGCGCAAGCGCGCCTGCATGGGCGGCGTGGCGTCCAGACCGCGCGCCTCCAGCGTGCGCGGCACCAGGGCCATGCGCGCGGTGATGTCGCCTGCGGTGCGGGCTGTCATGGCCCAAAGGCCGTCGTGCGCGGGGTGGTCGCCGTAGGTGCAGCCCAGCGTGGCGAGGTGTTCGCTGAGCAGGCTGAAGTGCAACGCCTCTTCCGCGGCCACGCGCAGCCAGTCGCGGTAGTAGGCGCGCGGCATGCCGTCGAAGCGCCACACAGCGTCCAGCGCCAGGTTGATCGCGTTCAGCTCGATGTGGGCCACCGCATGCAGCAAGGCGGCGCGGCCTTCGGTGGTGAAGGGCGAACGCGGCTTCACTTCGCGCGGGTCGACGAGCTGCGGGCGCTCGGTGCGCCCGGGCAGCGGGCCGTCGGCCTGCAGCACCTGCGCGGGGTCGAGCAGCGGGCTGTCGGCTTCGAGCAGGCCGCCGTGCTGCTGCGGGTGCAAGGCCAGCGTGGCGGCGGCCTTGGCCGCGGGCTCGGCGGTCTGCAAGGCCCGCAAGGCGGCGGTTCGGAGCTCCATCCCTAGAATTGTGCGCTTTGCCTGCAGGAGGCCCGCATGGCCATCTACCAACTCGGCGACGACGCACCGCGCATCGCAGCCACCGCCTGGGTGGCCGAGAGCGCCGAGGTCATCGGCCGTGTCAGCCTGGGTGAGGGCGCCAGCGTCTGGTACGGCGCCGTGCTGCGCGGCGACAACGAGTGGATCACCATCGGCGCGCGCAGCAACGTGCAGGAAGCCGCCGTGATGCACACCGACATGGGCTCGCCGCTGACCCTGGGCGACGACGTGACGGTGGGCCACCAGGCCATGCTGCACGGCTGCACCGTGGGCGATGGCGCGCTCATCGGCATCCAGGCCGTGGTGCTGAACGGTGCGGTGATCGAGCGCGGTTGCCTGGTGGGCGCCGGCGCGGTGGTCACCGAGGGCAAGGTCTTCCCCGACCACAGCCTCATCATCGGCAGCCCTGCGAAGGCGGTGCGCGAGATCACCCCGGAGCAACTGGAACGCATGAAACAAGGCGCGCTCGGCTATGTCGAGAAGGCCCAGCGCCACCGCACCCAACTGAAACGGATCGCCTGATGAGCGTGCTGAGCAAGTTCCTGTTCGAAGGCCTGCCCGTGCGCGGCATGCTCGTTCGCCTGACCGACGGCTGGCAGGAGGTGCTTCGTCGCCGACAGACCGTGGGCGAGCACCCGCCCGAGGTGCGCGTGCTGCTCGGTGAGATGGCCGCCGCCGGCGTGCTGATGCAGGCCAACATCAAGTTCAACGGCGCGCTGGTGCTGCAGATGCAGGGCGACGGCCCCGTGAAGCTGGCCGTGGCCGAGGTGCAGCCCGACCTGGCCTTCCGTGCCACCGCCAAGGTGGTGGGCGAGGTGCCGGCCGGCGCGCAACTGGAAGCGCTGATGAACGTGCACGGCCAGGGCCGCTGCGCCATCACGCTGGACCCGAAAGACCGCCTGCCTGGCCAGCAGCCCTACCAAGGCGTGGTACCGCTGCACGGCGACCAGCGCGAGCCGCTGCAGCAGGTGCAGCAGGTGCTGGAGCACTACATGCTGCAGAGTGAGCAGCTCGACACGCGCCTCGTGCTGGCCGCCAACGACGAGGTGGCCGCGGGCCTGCTGATCCAGCGCATGCCGGTGGAAGGCGAGGGCAATCTCGAGGGGCGCCGCAATGAAGACGACATCGGCGTCTCTGAGCACTTCAACCGCATCGCGATGCTGGCCGCCACGCTCACGCGCGAAGAGCTGCTGACGCTGCAGCCCGAGCAGATCCTGCACCGGCTGTTCTGGGAAGAGACGCTGCGTGTCTTCGAACCGGCCGCACCGCGCTTCGCCTGCAACTGCAGCCGCGAGCGCGTGCGCAACATGCTGCGCGGCCTGGGCCGCGAAGAGAGCGAGAGCCTGATCGCCGAGCGCGGCGAGGTGGAGGTGGGCTGCGAGTTCTGCGGCCTGCAGTACCGCTTTGACGCGGTGGACGTGGGCGAGATGTTCACGCCGGTGCGCGACCAGCCACCGGGGCCGGCCGCGGTTCAGTAGCCCGCGTTGCCCGCGTTGGGCCCCGCGCCCTGCAGCGCGCGCTCGAAGGCCGGCACGCAGCACTCGCAAGACCAGCGCGCCGCTGCTTCGCGGCCCAGCCCGGTGAAGAGACCACCTCGCCGCGCAGAGGACGGCGCTTCCTGCGCATGCAGCAGCGGCCGTGTGGCAGCCAGCGCGTTCAGCAGCCGCGCTTCGCCGCTGCCAGCGATGATGGCGTGCGCGATGCCGTGGCGGTGCATCAGCTCGCGCAGTGCAGCGTCCACCGGCTCGCGCACCTGCGGGCCGTCACGCTGCAGGCCGTCGGGCACCCAGGGCAGGTCGAGCGCGGTCAGCAACGTCACGCCAGCGCGCCGGTGCAGCGCCACGGCGCGTTCGTCGAGGCTGCGGTCGCCGAAAACGATGCGGCTGTAGACGGCCGTCATCAGCGCCGTGGTGTCGCAGACGACGATGTCGTGCGTCTCGGCGGCGGCGTTCAGGCGTTCATGCTGGGCCCGCATGATGCTCGCCTGCTCGTGCGCCAGTGGCGTGCGGCCGGTGTGGTCGCACCACTCGCGCAGCACTTCCGGCACCCAGGCCACGCGCCGGCCGCTCTCCAGCGCCAGCGCCTCGGCGAGTGCGGCGGCGAGCGTGGTCTTGCCGGTGCTCTCGGCGCCGACGATGGCCACCAGCAGTGCCGGCTCCATCAGCCCGCCGCCAGCCGGCGCCAGGCGCGCCAGCCCAGGACAGACAGCACCACGAACACGGCGTAGAGCAGCGTCGTCAGCCACAGGCCCTTGGTGGCAAACAACGCGACGCTGACGACGTTCACGCCCACCCACACCGGCCAGTTCTCCACGCACTTGCGCGCCAGCAGCAGCTGGCCGGCCAGGCTGGCCACGGTGGGCAGGGCGTCGAAGTAGGGCACGTCGCTGTCAGTGGCGCGGTCGAGCAGCCAGCCCACCAGCGGCCAGGCCGCCAGCGTGGCCGCGGCCAGCAGTGCGATGCCGCGGCGCGAGAGGTGGTGCACGCGCAGCGGCGCGCCGTCGTCACCGCGGCCACGCTGCCACTGCCACCAGCCCCAGCAAGCGGCAGCGATGAAGACGAACTGCAGCGCTCCTTCGCCATAGAGCTTGCTGTCGGCAAACAGCAGCGCGTAGAGCAGCGAGCTCGCGATGGCCAGCGGCCAGGCCACCGGGTGCACGCGCATGTTGGCCAGCACCATCAGCACCGCCAGCGCGAAGGCCGCCACTTCCAGCCACGTGACCGGGCCGCCCCAGAGCGTGAAGGCCGCCGCCAGCAGGGGTTGCGCGGCAGCCAGCAGCGCGTCGAGCCCGGGCATGGGGCGCGTCAGCGACGTGCCGTCACCTGGACGAGGATCTCGTCAGGCTTGACCATGCCCAGCTCGGCACGCGCTTTCTCTTCCACCATCTCCAGGCCTTCGCGCAGGTCGGCCACCTCGGCGGCCACACGCTGGTTGCGTTCGCGCGCGCTGTCGTTCAGCGCGCGCTGTTCGGCCAGTTGCTTGCGCAGGCTCATCACGTAGGGCAGGTTGCCCTTGCCGAACCACAGGTCGCCCTGCACCACCACCAGCAAGGCGGCGAGCAGGAGCGGGGTCCAGCGCATCGGGCCTGCGCCTTACTTCAGGTTGTAGAAGGCAGCGCGGCCGGGGTAGCTGGCCACGTCACCCAGGTCTTCTTCGATGCGCAGCAGCTGGTTGTACTTGGCCATGCGGTCGCTGCGGCTCAAGGAACCGGTCTTGATCTGCCCGGCGTTGGTGCCCACGGCGATGTCGGCGATGGTGCTGTCTTCGGTCTCGCCGCTGCGGTGGCTGATGACGTTGGTCCAGCCCGCGCGCTTGGCCATCTCGATGGCGGCAAAGGTCTCGGTCAGCGTGCCGATCTGGTTGATCTTGATGAGGATGGAGTTGGCCACGCCCTCGCGGATGCCGCGTTCCAGGATCTTGGTGTTGGTGACGAAGAGGTCGTCGCCCACCAGCTGCACCTTCTTGCCCAGGCGGTCGTTGAGCAGCTTCCAGCCGTCCCAGTCGCCTTCGTGCATGCCGTCTTCGATGCTGATGATCGGGTACTTGTCGACCCAGGTCGCCAGGATGTCGGTCCACTCGGCGGCGGCCAGCTGCAGGCCTTCGCCTTCCAGGTGGTACTTGCCGTCCTTGTAGAACTCGCTGGCGGCGCAGTCCAGGCCCAGCGCGATCTGTTCGCCGGCCACGAAGCCGGCCTTGTCGATGGCTTCCAGGATCAGCTGCAGCGCGGCCTCGTGGCTGGCGACGTTGGGCGCGAAGCCGCCTTCGTCGCCCACCTGCGTGGGCATGCCCTTGTCGTGAAGGATCTTCTTCAGCGCGTGGAAGACCTCGGCGCCGTAGCGCAGCGCCTCGCGGAAGCTGGGCGCCCCCACGGGGATGATCATCAGTTCCTGCAGGTCGAGGTTGTTGTTGGCGTGCGCGCCGCCGTTGATGACGTTCATCATCGGCACCGGCAGGCTCATGCGGCCCATGCCGCCGAAGTAGCGGTACAGCGGCAGGCCGCTTTCTTCAGCGGCAGCGCGGGCCACGGCCATGCTCACCGCCAGCATCGCGTTGGCGCCCAGGCGGCTCTTGTTGTCGGTGCCGTCGAGGTCGATCAGGGTCTTGTCGAGAAAGGCCTGCTCCGAGGCATCCAGCCCCAGCACCGATTCGCTGATCTCGGTGTTGATGTGCTCCACCGCCTTCAGCACGCCCTTGCCGCCGTAGCGCTGCTTGTCGCCGTCGCGCAGCTCGATGGCCTCGCGGCTGCCGGTGCTGGCGCCCGAGGGCACGGCCGCGCGGCCCATGGTGCCGCTTTCCAGCAGCACGTCGCATTCGACGGTGGGGTTGCCGCGGCTGTCGAGGATTTCTCGGCCGACGATATCGACGATGGCACTCATGGGTTCTCTTCTCTCAGCAGTTTCGAATTCTTCGGGGGGCGGAAGGCCGCGTCTTCAGCAGCTGAAGTCGTTCTCGAGCAAGGGCTGCTGCTTGATGACGCGGTCGAGCGCCAGCAACTGCTCCAGCAGCGCCTTCATGTGCTTCAGCGGCACGGCATTCGGGCCGTCGCTTAAAGCGTTGGCGGGGTCGGGGTGCGTCTCCATGAAGAGCCCGGCCACGCCCACGGCCACCGCGGCGCGGCTCAGCACGGGCACGAACTCGCGCTGGCCGCCGCTGCTGGTGCCCTGGCCACCGGGCAGCTGCACGCTGTGCGTGGCGTCGAAGACCACCGGCGCGTTCGTCTCGCGCATGATGGCCAGCGAACGCATGTCGGAGACAAGGTTGTTGTAGCCGAAGCTCACGCCGCGTTCGCAGGCCATGAAGACGTCTTCCGGCAGGCCTTTTTCGCGCGCAGCGGCGCGGGCCTTGTCGATGACGTTCTTCATGTCGTGGGGCGCGAGGAACTGGCCCTTCTTGATGTTCACCGGCTTGCCGCTCTGCGCCACGGCGCGGATGAAGTCGGTCTGCCGGCTCAGGAAGGCGGGGGTCTGCAGGACGTCCACCACGGCGGCCACCGGGGCCACGTGGCTCTCGTCGTGCACATCGGTGAGGATGGGCACGCTCAGCGTCTTCTTCACCTTCGCCAGGATCTCCAGCCCGCGGTCCATGCCCGGGCCGCGGAAGCTGGCGCCGCTGCTGCGGTTGGCCTTGTCGTAGCTGCTCTTGAAGATGAAGGGGATGCCCAGCTCGCGCGTGATCTCCTGCAGCCGCCCGGCCACGTCCATCTGCAGCTGTTCGCTCTCGACGACACAGGGCCCGCTGATCAGGAAAAACGGCTTGTCGATGCCGACGTCGAAACCACAGAGCTTCATGCCGCTTCCTTGGCTGCAGGGTGCTGGCGCGCGTGCTGTTCGAGCGCGGCCTTCACGTAGCTGGTGAACAGCGGGTGACCGCCCCAGGGCGTGCTCTTGAACTCGGGGTGGAACTGCACGCCCACGAACCACGGGTGCACGCTCTGCGGCAGCTCGACGATCTCGGTGAGCTTCTCGGTCTGCGTCAGCGCGCTGATCACCAGGCCCGCGGCCTGCAGCTGGTCGAGGTAGTTGACGTTGGCCTCATAACGGTGGCGGTGGCGTTCCGTCACCACCGGGCCGTAGATCTGGTGCGCCAGCGTACCGGCCTTCACATCGCTGCTCTGTGCGCCCAGGCGCATGGTGCCGCCCAGGTCGGAGCTGGCCGTGCGCTTCTGGATGCTGCCGTCGCGGTCTTGCCACTCTTCGATGAGGGCGATGACGGGGTGCGGGCACTTGGGCTCGAACTCGGTGCTGTTGGCGCCCGCCAGGCCCGCCACGTGGCGCGCGTACTCGATGGTGGCCACCTGCATGCCCAGGCAGATGCCGAGGTAGGGGATCTTGTGCTCGCGGGCGTACTGCACCGCGACGATCTTGCCTTCCACGCCGCGCTGGCCGAAGCCGCCGGGCACGAGGATGGCATCGAAGGCGGCCAGCTGCGAGGCCGTCTCGGGCGTCAGCGTCTCGGCGTCGACGTACTCGATCTGCACCTTGGCGTGGTTGTGGATGCCGGCGTGGCGCAGCGCCTCGTTCAGGCTCTTGTAGCTGTCGGACAGATCGGTGTACTTGCCGCACATCGCGATCTTCACCGTGGCGCGCGGGTGTGCCACCTCGTGCACAAGGCTGTCCCAACGCTTCAGGTCTGCGGGGCGGGTCAGCAGCTGCAGCTTCATGCAGATCAGCTCGTCCAGGCCCTGCTCGTGCAGCAGGCGCGGCACCTTGTAGATGGTGTCCACGTCCCACATGCTGATCACGCCGTGCTGCTGCACGTTGGTGAAGAGGCTGATCTTCTCGCGCTCGTCGTCGGGGATGGGGCGGTCGGCGCGGCACAGCAGCACGTCGGGCTGGATGCCGATCTCGCGCATCTTCTGCACCGTGTGCTGCGTGGGCTTGGTCTTCAGCTCGCCGGCGGCGGCGATGTAGGGCACGTAGGTCAGGTGCACGAACGCGCTGTTCGTCGGGCCCATCTTCAGGCTCATCTGGCGCACCGCTTCCAGGAAGGGCAGGCTCTCGATGTCGCCGACGGTGCCGCCGATCTCGACGATGGCCACGTCAAGTTCGGCACTGGCGCCGCGCTTGACGAACTCCTGGATCTCGTTGGTGACGTGCGGGATCACCTGCACCGTTTTGCCGAGGTAGTCGCCGCGGCGCTCCTTCTCCAGCACCGACTTGTAGATCTGGCCGGTGGTGAAGTTGTTGCTCTTCTTCATCCGCGTGGTGATGAAGCGCTCGTAGTGGCCGAGGTCGAGGTCGGTTTCTGCGCCGTCGTCGGTGACGAAGACCTCACCGTGCTGGAAGGGGCTCATGGTCCCCGGGTCGACGTTGAGATACGGGTCCAGCTTGATGAGGGTGACCTTCAGGCCACGCGACTCGAGGATGGCCGCCAGCGACGCCGCCGCGATGCCCTTGCCCAGCGAGGACACCACACCGCCGGTGACGAAAATGAACTTGGTCATTGCGTGCAGCACGGGCGAAAGCGCGTGCTGTGGTGGGAAATCGTGAGTATATCGGCCGCCCCCTGCTGCCCCGGGCACAACCCCCTGCCCGCCGGCTGTCAGGGCGCCCTCAGCCGCGTGCGCTAGGATCGCGCCCGCTTGCACCAGGTGCCCGCCGTTCCGTTCAGGGCGGCGGGTTAAACGGGAAGCCGGTGAGGAGGGTCTGATGCAGACCCCATCCGATTCCGGCGCTGCCCCCGCAACGGTCAGCGAGGAGCGCACTGCACGACAGCCACTGGGCCTGCGTCGAAAGACTGCAGGCCTGGGAAGGCGCAGTGGGCCCCCGGGGTTGAACGCAACCTCGGCACTCGCGAGCCCGGATACCGGCCTGATGCGATGGGAGCTGGCGTTGCGGAGGGCAGCGCGGGCCGGAGAGCCCGAACGGGTGTGCCATCGCACGCCCGGTGTGGCCCCTGGCCTTCCTTGCCTTCAGCGATGCCTGCGCATTCGGTTCATGCCCGCGCGGGGTGCGCGGCTGGAGGTTTCTTTTGTCTCTCGTTCGTTTCCAGCGGCGCTGCACAGCGCCCGCATCTTTTGCTCTCGCGTTGCTCGCCACCGCGGCCGGCGCCCAGACCTCGCAACAGGTCACGATCACGGCCACCCGCGTCCCCACGCCGGTGAACCAGCTCGTTGCCGAGGTCACGGTCATCGACCGTGCCGCCATCGAGCGCAGCGAGGGCCGCACCCTCGTCGAACTGCTTTCCCAGCAGGCCGGCCTGCAGTTCGCCAGCAACGGCGGCCTGGGCAAGACGGCCTCGGTCTTCATCCGCGGGCTCGAATCGCGCCACACCTTGCTGCTGGTGGACGGCGTGCGCGTGGGCTCGGCCACGGTCGGCAGCCCCTCGCTGGACAACCTGCCGCTGGAAGCGGTGGAGCGCATCGAGATCGTGCGCGGGCCGATGTCCTCGCTGTACGGCAACGGCGCTTTCGGCGGCGTGGTGCAGGTCTTCACGCGCCAGGCCACGCAGGGGCTGAGCGCCAACGCCAAGCTCGCTGCGGGCTCGAACGCGTTCGGCCAGATCGCGGCCGGCATGGGCTACGGCAACGGTGTCTTCGACGTGGCCGTGCAGGCCCAGCACACCGCCACGCGCGGCGTCTCCGCCACCAACCCCAGCGTGCCCTTTGGCAGCTACAACCCCGACCGCGACGGCTTCCGCCAGAGCGCCGGCAGCCTGCGCCTGGGCTGGCGCCCTGCCGGTGATTGGCGCGTGGAACTGCTCGGCCTGCAGAGCACGGGCCTCAGCCTTCTGGACGACGGCCCCGGCGCCGATGCGCGTGCCGAGCTGCTCAACGAGATCGTTGCGCTCTCGGCCCGCGGCAGCGTGTTGCCGGGCTGGAAGACGCGCCTGTCCTTGAGCGAGAGCACCGACGCCTACGACACCCTGGCCAGTGCCAGCGCCTTTGCCAGCCTGGGCGCCATCCAGACCCGCTCGCGCCAGGCCAGCTGGGAGAACAGCACCGACACGCCCCTGGGCACGGCGCTGGTGCTGATCGAACGCACCAGCGAGAAGGTCGGCCGCCCCGGCGCGCCCTTCTCGGTGAGCGAACGCGAAATCGACGCCCTGGCCCTGGGCCTGAGCGGCCAGGCCGCTGCGCACAGCTGGCAGGCCAGCCTGCGCCGCGACCGCAACTCGCAGTTCGGCGGCATCACCACGGGGGCGCTGGCCTATGGTTTCGCGCTCACGCCGGCCTGGCAACTGGGCGCGAGCTACGGCACGAGCCAGGTGCTGCCCAGCTTCAACCAGCTGTACTTCCCCGGCTTCGGCACGCCCACGCTGCAGCCCGAGGAAGGCGAGCATGCCGAGCTCAGCGTCCGCTACAGCGTGGGTGAGCACCGCCTGCGCGCGGCCTGGTACGACTACCGCTACCGCGGCTTCATCAGCAGCGGCCCTCAGCCGGTGAACCTGCCGAAGGTGGAGATCGACGGCGTCTCGCTCAGCTACGAAGGCCGCTGGCGCGACCTGGACCTCACCGCGAGCTTCGACCACACCGACCCGCGCAACGCCACGGTGGGCAATGCCAACTTCGGCAAGCAGCTCGTGCGACGCGCCAGGCAGGCGCTGCGGCTGGGCGTGGACTGGCAGGCCGGCGCGTGGTCGGCCGGCGCCACGCTGGCGGCCTTCTCGCACCGCTACGAGAACGCGGCCAACACCGTTCGCCTGGGCGGCTACGGCACGCTCGATGTGCGTGGCGAATGGGCCTTCTCGCCCCAAGCCCGCCTGGGCCTGCGCGTGAACAACCTGGGCGACAAGGCCTACAGCACCGTGCTGGGTTACGACCAGCCGGGCCGCCAGGTCTTCGTCACGCTGCGCTGGGTGACGCGGTGAGGCGGGCCAGCCCGGCCAGGCCTACGGCGCGCTGGCGCAGCGCGCTGCTCGCCGCTGTGCTCTGGCCGCTGGCTGGCGCGGCCTGGGCACAGGCCATCAGCGTGGTGGACGACCGCGGCCGCACGGTGAGCCTGCCGGCCGCGCCGCAGCGCGTGGTGTCGCTGGTGCCGTCGCTGACCGAGGCCGTCTGCGCGCTGCAGGCCTGCGGCCGCCTGGTCGGCACCGACCGCTTCTCGAACTGGCCTGCCGCCGTGCGCACCCTGCCCAAGCTGGGCGGCCTGGAAGACACGCAGATCGAGCGCCTGGTGGCGCTGAAGCCCGACCTCGTGCTGACGGCCGCCTCCTCGCGCGCGAACGACCGCCTGGAGGCCCTGGGCCTGCGCGTGGTGGCGCTGGAGCCCAAGACCTTGCAGGACACCGAGCGCGTGCTCGGCCAGGTGGGCCGCGCCTTGGGCGAGCCAGCGGCCGGCGTGGCGCTGTGGCAGCAGCTGCAGCAGCGCATAGTCGCCGCAGCGGCGCGCGTGCCCGCCGGCCTGCGCGGGCAGAAGGTCTACTTCGAGGTCGCTTCGGCGCCCTACGCGGCGGGCGAGAGTTCCTTCGTCGGCGAGTTGCTCACGCGCCTGGGCGTGGGCAATGTCGTGCCGGCGGCCATGGGCCCGTTTCCCAAGCTCAACCCCGAGTTCGTCGTGCGGGCGCAGCCCGACATCGTGATGGCCACCGCGCGCGCCGTGGCCGAGATGCCGGCGCGCCCCGGCTGGGGCAGCCTGCGTGCCTTGCAGCAAGGCCGCGTCTGCGGCTTCGCCAGCGAGCCCTGGGACACGCTCGTGCGCCCCGGCCCGCGCCTGGTCGAGGGGGCCGAGCTGCTGGCCGATTGCCTCGCGGGCCTGGGCCAGGCCCAAGCGTCGCCCAAAGCCCCCGCCCGTTGACCATTCACCCGGCCATGCACGCTCCCGCCACCCGCCTTCCCCATGCGCCCAGGCTGCGCCGTCCGGCGTGGGGCCTGGCGCTGGGGCTGGCCGCGCTGGCGCTGCTGCTGGCGCTGTGCGGCCTGGCGGCGGGCAGCGAAGGCTGGTCGCTGCAGTGGCTGGGCGGCTGGGCCGGTAAGGACAGCCCCGCCGCGGCCGAGTGGGCCTTGGTGTGGGACATCCGCGCGCCGCGCACGCTGGGGGCGCTGCTCACGGGCTGCCTGCTCGGCCTGGCCGGCGCCATCGCGCAGGGCCTCTTCCGCAACCCGCTGGCCGACCCCTACCTGCTCGGCTCCGCCGCCGGGGCCGGCCTCGGCGTGGTGCTGGTGCTGGCCGCCGGCGGCGCGCTGGGCCAGACCATCGGCCTGGCCACGGCCGGCAGCCTGCTGCGCGTGGGTCTCGTGGGCGCGGCTTTCCTGGGCGCCGTGGTCGGCGTGCTGCTCACGCTGCTGCTGGCGCGCGGCACCGGGCGGCCGATGGTGCTGCTGCTGGCGGGCGTGGTGGTGGGCATCCTGCTGTCGTCGGTCTCGGAGCTGGTGACCCTGGTCTCGCCCGATGCCCTGCGCGGCAAGCAGATCTTCATGCTGGGCACCACCTCCTTCCTGGGCTGGCCCAGCAGCGCCGTGCTGGCAGGTGTGGGCGTGCTGGCCGTGATGCTGGCCTGGCGCTTTGCGCGCGTGCTCGACGCGCTGGTGCTGGGCGAGCCCAGCGCGGCCAGCCTGGGCCTGCCGCTGCCGCAACTGCGCCTGCTGCTGGTGCTGCTGATGGCGCTGGCCACCGGCACCGCGGTGGCGCAGGCCGGGCTGGTGGCCTTCGTGGGCCTGGTGGCGCCGCACATCGTGCGCCGGCTGGTGGTGGTGACGCACGGGCCGCTGCTGCTGCTCTCGGCCGCCACCGGCGGCGTGCTGCTGCTGGCGGCCGACGTGGCCGCGCGCAGCGTCATCGCGCCGCAGGAACTGCCGGTGGGCCTGCTCACCGCGGTGCTGGGCGGCGTGTACCTGCTGGTCCTGCTGCGCCAGCGGCAGCGGGGCGGCCTGTGAGCCCGGCGCCGCTGCAGGCCGAGGGCCTGGTGCTGCAGCTCGGCGGCCGCCGGGTGGTCGATGGCGTCTCCTTCAGCCTGCAGCCCGGGCAGTGGGTGGCGGTGGTGGGGCCCAACGGGGCGGGCAAGAGCTCGCTGCTGTCGCTGCTGGCCGGCCTGCGCACGCCCGACGCCGGCCAGGTGCGCCTGCACGGCCGCGCGCTGGCCGCGATGCCGGCGCGCGAGCGGGCGCTGGCGCTGGCCTGGCTCTCGCAGCAGGGCGAGGCCGATGGCGACATCGCCGCCATCGACGTGGTGCGCCTGGGGCGGCTGCCGCGCCAGGGCCTCTTCGGCGCGCCCGATGCGGCCGACGAAGCCGCGGTGCAGGCGGCGATGGCCGAGACCGAAACCACCGCCTTCGCGCAGCGCCGGCTGAATGAGCTTTCGGGCGGCGAGCGCCAGCGTGTGCTGCTGGCCCGCGCCCTGGCCGTGCAGGCCCCGGTGCTGCTGCTGGACGAACCCACCACGCACCTGGACGCCCCGCACCAGCGCGCCGCCTTGCGCGGCCTGGCGGCGCGGGCGCGCGACGGCGCCGCCGTGGTGGCCGTGCTGCACGACCTGACCCTGGCCCTGGCCGCCGACCGCGTGCTGGTGATGGACCGTGGGCGCCTCGTGGCCGACGGCGCCCCGGCCGATGCCGCCCTGCGCGCCACGCTGGCGGCGGTGTTCGACGAGGCCTTCACCATCGAAGCGCTCAACGTGGCCGGTCGGCCGCGCTGGGCCGTGGTGCCGCGGCTGCCATGACGCGCACGCTGCTCGTCTGGGGCACCACCAGCGGCGCCGGCAAGAGCTGGCTGGCCACGGCGCTGTGCCGCGTGGCGGCGCGACGGGGGCTCAGCGTCGCGCCCTTCAAGGCGCAGAACATGAGCAACAACGCGCGCGTGGTGGCTTGCGGTGAACCCGGTGACGTGGGTGGCGAGACCTGGGGCGAGATCGGCTCGGCGCAGTACTTCCAGGCCCTGGCCGCGCGCGTGCGCCCGCACACCGACATGAACCCGGTGCTGCTCAAGCCCGAGGCCGACACCGCCAGCCAGGTGGTGGTGCACGGCCGCGCCCGTGCCGACCTGAAGACGCTGCCCTGGCGAGAGCGCAGCGCGCTGCTGGCCGTGGAGGCGCAGCGCGGCTTCGAGCGCCTGGCGGCGCGGCACGAACTCATCGTGGTGGAAGGCGCGGGCTCGCCGGCGGAGATCAACCTCGCGCCGCAGGACTACGTGAATCTCGGCACCGCGCGCTGGGCCGCCGCCGCCGGGCCGGCGGCGGCGCTGCTGGTCAGCGACATCGACCGCGGCGGCAGCTTCGCGCACTGCTACGGCACCTGGGCGCTGCTGCCCGACGACGTGCGGCCGCTGCTGCAGGGTTTCGTGTTCAACCGCTTTCGCGGCGATGCCGGCCTGCTGGCCCCGGGCCCGGCGCAGCTGCAGGCGCTGACGGGCGTGCCGCTGGCCGGCGTGCTGCCCTTGAAGCGCGGCCACGGCCTGCCCGAGGAAGACGGCCTGCTGCACCCCGACGAAGCCAGCGGCGCCGCGGCGGCCGCCCCGGTGCGCCTGCGCGTGGCGGTGATCGCGCCGCCGCACATCAGCAACCTCGACGAGTTCCTGCCGCTGGCCCGCGTGCCGGGCCTGCGCCTGCGCTGGGCGCGCACGCCGGCCGAGGCCGAAGGCGCCGACTGGCTGGTGCTGCCCGGCAGCAAGCAGGCCAGCGGCGACCTCGCCTGGCTGCGCGCACAAGGGCTGGACCGCA
Organism: Rubrivivax sp.; assembly: GCA_051861265.1. Classification (GTDB taxonomy): domain Bacteria; phylum Pseudomonadota; class Gammaproteobacteria; order Burkholderiales; family Burkholderiaceae_C; genus Rubrivivax. The sequence continues at coordinate 368,959 of JBHYDA010000003.1, read as the reverse complement.
CGCTGCACGCGCACGCCGCCGCCGGCCGCCCGGTGCTGGGGGTGTGTGGCGGCTTGCAGTTGCTGGGCCTGAGCCTGCACGACCCCGAAGGCCACGACGGACAGCGCGTCGAGCACCTGCCCGGGCTGGGCCTGCTGCCCTTGCACACGCACTTCGGGCCTGCCAAGCGCTTGCGCGCGGCGCCGGTGTGCTTCACCGAGGCCCACGGCCCCTGGGCCGCGCTGGCCGGCGTGCAGGCCCAGGGCTACGAGATCCGCTGCGGCCGCACGCAGGCCACCGGCGCGTTGGCCGTGCTGCACGACGCGCAAGGCCAGCCCATCGGCTGGCAGCAGGGCCCGGTGCTGGGCGTCTACGCGCACGGCCTCTTCGAGCAGAGCGCGGTGCTGCGCGCGCTGTTCGGCGCCGAGGTGCCGACCCTCAACCAGGCCTGCGACACCGTGGCCGACCTCGTCGAAGAACACCTCGATGCCGCGCTGCTGCGGCGCCTGCTGGGCCGCTGAACCATGAGCACCTCCACCGGCCCGCAGCGCATCGTCTGCCTCACCGAAGAAACCACCGAGTGGCTCTACCTGCTGGGCGAGGAAGCGCGCATCGTCGGCATCAGCGGCTACACCGTGCGGCCGCGCCGCGCGCGCCAGGAGAAGCCGCGTGTCAGCGCCTTCCTTGACGGCAAGATCGACCAGATCGTGGCGCTGAAGCCCGACCTGGTGATCGGCTTTTCCGACATGCAGGCCGCGCTGGCTGACAAGCTCATCCGCGCCGGGCTGAACGTCTTCATCACCAACCAGCGCAGCGTGGCGGAGATCTTCGCCACGCTGCGCCTGGTGGCGGGGCTGGTGGGCGCTGCAGCGCGTGCCGAAGCCTGGATCGCGGCCTGCCAGGCCGAGCAAGCACGCATCACCGCGGTGGCGGCCACCTGGCCGCGGCGGCCTCGCGTGTACTTCGAGGAGTGGGACGAGCCGATGATCAGCGCCATCCAGTGGGTCTCGGAACTGGTGACGCTGGCCGGCGGTGACGACGTCTTCCCGGAACTGGCCACGCAGAGCCTGGGCAAGCACCGCGTGGTGGCCGAGGCGGACGAGCCGGCGCGGCGAGCGCCCGATCTCATCGTCGGCTCGTGGTGCGGCAAGAAGTTCCGCCCCGAGAAGGTGGCGGCGCGGCCCGGCTGGGCCGGCGTGCCGGCGGTGCAGCAAGGCCGGCTGCACGAGATCAAGAGCTGCGACATCCTGCAGCCCGGCCCCGCGGCGCTGACCGACGGCCTGGCGCAACTGCACGCGTTCTGCGCGGCCTGGGCGGCGGACCCCGGCCGCTGACGGGCCGCCGCTGGCGTCGATTCATCAGCCTTCCGCTGCGCTTCATCGCAAGCGGGTGGTGGCGCGCGGCGCGGCTGCCGAAGATGCGTCCATCGCAGCCTGAAACCCGCACCAAGGACCGCCGCCATGAACACCCGCCCCGCCCACCGCCTCTTCTCCGTCTTCTTCGCCGCCATGCTGACCTTCGGCCTCTTCGGCGTGGTCGACCAGCTCGCGCAGCCCGAAGGCGCCACCGCTCATTTCGCCGAGCAGGCGCCGGCCCACCGCGCCTGAAGGCGGCGCATGAAGACGCTGCTCGTCTTCTTCATCTGGTGCGCGCTCTTCGTGCTGAGCTGGCCGGTGGCCTTGCTGGCGCTGGTGCTGGCGCCGCTGATCTGGCTGATCACGCTGCCGCTGCGGCTGATCGGCATCGTTTTCGAAGGCCTTTTCGCGCTGTTGCGCGCCATCGTCTTGCTGCCGGCGCGGCTGCTGGGCCACCGGCCCTGAGGCCGCGGGCTGGCCTTCAGCCCCTGAGGTGGCAGGCCACCTGGTGGCCGCTTTCACCGCCCACGGCCTTGAGCACCGGCTTCTCCACGTCGCACAGCCCCTTCTTCGCGATGGGGCAGCGGGTGTGGAAGTGGCAGCCCGGCGGCGGCTTGATGGGGCTGGGCACATCGCCCACCAGCGGGATGCGGCGGCGCTTCACGCTCGGGTCGGGGATGGGCACTGCCGAGAGCAGCGCCTCGGTGTAAGGGTGCTGCGGGTTCGCATACAGCGCCTGCGCCGGCGCGATCTCGACGATGCGGCCCAGGTACATCACCGCCACGCGGTGGCTGATGTGTTCCACCACGCTCAGGTCGTGGGCGATGAACATGTAGCTCAGGCCGAAGCGGTCGCGCAGGTCTTCCAGCAGGTTGATCACCTGCGCCTGGATGGAGACATCGAGCGCGCTCACGGCCTCGTCGCAGACGATGAGCTTGGGGCTGACCGCAAGTGCGCGTGCGATGCCGATGCGCTGGCGCTGGCCGCCCGAGAACTCGTGCGGGAAACGCCGCAGATGGTCGGCGCCCAGGCCCACGGTCTCCAGCAGTTCGACGGTGCGCTCTTCCTGCTCGCGCGCGGTCTTCGTGAGCTTGTGGATGGTGAGCGCCTCGCCGACGATGGCCGCCACCGTCATGCGCGGGTTCAGGCTCGCGTACGGGTCCTGGAAGATGATCTGCATGTCGCGCGCCAGCGCGCGCAGCTCGCGCTTGCTGGCGGCGGTGACACTCTTCCCCGCGAAGGTGACTTCGCCTGCGGTGGGCTCGATCAGGCGCAGGATGCAGCGGCCGGTGGTGCTCTTGCCGCAGCCGCTTTCGCCGACCACGCCGAGGGTCTCGCCCTGGCCGATCTCGAAGCTCACGCCATCGACGGCGTGCACCTTGTCGACCACGCGGCCGAAGAGGCCGCCGGTGATGGGGAAGTGCTTGACCAGGCCCTCGACCTTCAGGAGCGGCGCGTGGGTGGGGGCGGTGACGGGCGCCGTCATGGGGATGTTCATGCAGGCACGCTCTCAAGAATGCAGGCCACCTTGTGGCCGTGGCCGATGTCTCGCAAGGGCGGCGTGCTCGCCGTGCAGGCGGGGCTGGCGTGTTTACAGCGCGGCGCGAAGCGGCAGCCCTCAGGCAGGCCGCCGCTGACCGGCGCCACGAGCTTGGGCACGGTGCCGGCAATCGCCTCCAGCCGCGTCTTGTGCGTGGCGGCGGTGTCGATGCGCGGGATGCTGCGGATCAGCCCCTGCGTGTAAGGGTGCCGCGGCCGCGCGAAGAGCTCGGCCACCGGGGCTTCTTCCACCACGCGGCCGGCGTACATCACCACCACGCGCTGCGCCACCTCGGCCACCACGCCCATGGCGTGGGTGATGAGCATCACAGCCAGGCCGCTTTCGGCCTGCAGCTCGGCCAGCAGATCGAGGATCTGCGCCTGGATGGTGACGTCCAGCGCCGTGGTGGGCTCGTCCGCGATCAGCAGCTTCGGGTTGCAGGCCAGCGCCATGGCGATCATCACGCGCTGGCGCATGCCGCCGCTGAACTGGTGCGGGTAGTCGCTCACGCGCCGCTCGGGCGTGGGGATGCGCACGCGGCGCATCATCTCGACAGCCCGCTCGCGTGCGTCGGCCTTGCTCAGGCCCTCGTGCAACCGCACGCTCTCTGCGATCTGCGCACCCACGGTGTAGACCGGGTTCAGGCTCGTCATCGGCTCTTGAAAGACGATGGCGATCTCCTTCGCGCGGATCTTCTCCATCTCGGCCGCGGGCAGGGGCACGAGATCGCGGCCCTGCCACATCACCCGGCCGGCGACGATCTTGCCTGGCGGCATGTCGATGAGCTTCATCACCGTCTTGGCGGTGACGCTTTTGCCGCAGCCGCTTTCGCCCACCACGCAGAGTGTTTCGCCGGCGTCGAGCGTCATGTCCACGCCGTCGACGGCGTGCAGCCAGCCGTCGTCGGTCTTGAAGTGGGTCTTGAGCCCTTCAATCTGAAGCAGCGCCATCACATCACCTTGCGCGGATCGAGCGCGTCACGCAGACCGTCGCCGATGAAGTTGATCGTCAGCACCGTCAGGAAGATGGCCAGGCCCGGGAACAGGGCCCAGTGCGGCGCGATGTCGAGATAGTCTTTGCTGTCGAAGAGGATGCGGCCCCAGGTCGGGATGTCGGGCGGGAAGCCCAGGCCCAGGAAGCTCAGCGTGCTCTCGGCGATGATGGCCGCGGCCACGTCGATGGTGCCGGCCACGATCACCGGCCCCAGGCTGTTGGGCAGGATGTGGCGCGTCACCTGGCGCGGCGTGCTGGCGCCCAAGGCGCGCGCGGCCTCGACGAATTCTTTCTCGCGCAGGCTGAAGAACTGCGCGCGCACCAGCCGCGCCACGGGCATCCAGCGGAAGCCGCCGATCACCAGCACGATGAGGATGAAGACACCGCCCTCGGGGCCGAAGCTCTCCTTCAGGCTGTCGCGGAAGAGGTAGATCACCAGCAGCAGCAGCGGCAATTGCGGCAGGCTCAGGAACAGGTCGGTGAGCCACATCAACGCGGTGTCGACCCAGCCGCGCGACATGCCGGCGATGGCGCCAATCAGCACGCCCACGAAGATGGCCATCAGCATCGCCGCCAGGCCCACGGCCAGGCTGATGCGGCCGCCGTAGAGCAGGCGCGCGAAGAGGTCTTGCCCGAGGTCGTCGGTGCCCATGGGGTGGGCCAGACTGGGCGTGGCCAGGCGCGCGCTGAAGTCGATCTCGTCGATGGCCACCGTCCAGAACAGCGGGCCGAACAAGACCAGCAGCACCAACGTGCTCAGCAGGCCGAGGCTGAACACGGCCATCTTGTGGCGGCGGAAGCGCCGCCAGGCTTCGGCCCAGGGGGAGGTGCTCACGGTCTTGCTCATGGGCGCCTTAACGGAAAGAAATTCTGGGGTCGAGCCAGCCATAGAGCAGGTCTGCGATCAGGTTGAAGAGGATCACGAGGCAACTGAACACGAAGGTCACGGCCATGATCACCGGCGTGTCGTTGCGCAGGATGGCGTCGATGAGCAGGCTGCCGATGCCTGGGATGCGGAAGATCTGCTCGGTGACGATGGCGCCACCGAAGACCGCCGGCATCTGCAGCGCCACCAGCGTCACCACCGGGATGAGCGCGTTGCGCACCACGTGGCGCATCACCACCACGCGTTCTTTCAGGCCCTTGCTGCGTGCGGTGGTGACGAAGTCGAGCTTGATCACGTCGAGCACGGCGCTGCGCACGTAGCGCATGTAGCTGGCGGCCTGGAACAGGCCCAGCACCATCACGGGCATGAGGGATTGCTGGATGTGCAGCCACCACCATTCCCAGCCCGTGGCGTCGATGTCGGCGCGGTAGACGAAAGGCAGCCAGTCCAGCGTGATGGAAAACAGCAGGATCAGCAGGATGCCGGTGAAGAAGGTGGGCAGCGAGAAGCCCACGAAGGCCAGCGTGCTGAAGATGCGGTCGAACCACGAGTAGGGCTTGACGGCCGAGATGATGCCGATGGGCAGCGCGATCAGCAGCGCCAGCACCTGCGAGGCGCCGATGACGGCCAGCGTGACGGGCACGCGCTGCAGGATGAGCTGGTCGACGTCGACACGGCTGATGAAGCTGTAGCCCCAGTCGCCCTGCAGCATGGCCGCCAGCCAGCGGAAGTAGCGCTGCCAGACGGGGTCGTCCAGGCCGAACTTCTCGCGCAGCATCTGCTTCACTTCGGCCGGCACGTTGGGGTTGGTGGCCAGTTCCTCGAAAGGATCGCCCGGTGCCAGGGCCAGCACCGTGAAGAGCACGGCGCTGATGCCCAGCAGGCTGGGGATGGCGATGAGGATGCGACGGAGGAGGTAGGGGCCCATTCAGCCTGCCCTGTGCCAGAAAGCGAGGCCGGCCATGTCGTTGCGCCAGGGCGAAAGCGACACCACCAGGTTCTTCGCCATCGCACGCATCGAGTTGCGCGCCAGGATCGGGATGACGTAGCCGTCCTTCACCACCAGGTCGTTCATGCGGATGAAGAGCGCCGCGCGCTTGACGGGGTCGAGCTCGTTCTGCGCCGTGCGGTAGAGCGTGTCGTACTCGGCGTTCTGCCAGCGCACCATGTTCTGGCCCAGCCACTTGTTGGCCTGGCTGGCCACTTCCCAGCTGACGAAACACTGCATCAGGTTCTCGGGGTCGGGGTTGTTCACCGTCCAGTTGTAGGTCTGCATGTCGGCGTAGAACTTGCCATAGGTGTCGGGGTTGCCGGTGTCGGAGGAGAAGAACACGCTGCTGGGCACGGCCTTCAATTCCAGTTGGATGCCGACCTTGCCTGCGGCTTGCTTCACCACGGCCTGCATGCTCTGGCTGGGCGCGCCGACCGCGCCTTGGAAGAGCAAGCTGAGCTTGCGCCCGCCCTTGGCGCGCACGCCGTCGGGCCCGGGCTTCCAGCCTGCGGCATCCAGCAGCGCCTTGGCCTTCTCGATGTTGAACTCGGGCGCCGGCAGCGTGCTGCGGTAGACCGCGGGGTTGTTGATGAAGTTCGAGGTGGCCTGGGCCTGGCGGCCGTAGATGAAGCGCTGCACGCCCGCGCGGTCGACCAGGTGGCCGAAGGCCTGCCGCACCGCGGCATCGCTGAACAGCGGGTGGCGGGTCTTGGCGTGGGCGCGTTCGCCGTCCACCGTCTGTGCCGGGTCGGTGAAGTTCAGGTAGATGGCCTGGGTGGAACTGCCACTGAGCAACTGCACGCGGCCCTTGCCTGTGGCTTCCAGCTTCTCCAGCACGTCTTCGGGCAGGCTCAGGCTGCCGGCGTAGTCGTAGTCGCCGGTCTGCAGCACGGCGCGTGCGGCGCTGGTGGCGTCGCCGCCGGCCTTCAGTTCGATGCTGTCGAAATAAGGCCGGTTCGGCAGGTGGTAGTTCTTGCTGAGCGCCGCGCGCAGCAGGTCGGCCGGGCGGAACTCGACAAAGGTGTAGGGCCCCGTGCCCACCGGGCGGTTGTTGTTGGGCGCCTCGCGCGACTTGTTGCCGCTGTAGGCCGCAAACAGGTGGCGCGGGATGAGGAAGACACCGGCGTACTGCCCCGGCCAGAAGGGCCGCGGTTTGTCGAAGACCACGCGCACGGTGTGCGTGTCGATCTTCTCGATCTTCAGGCCTTCGTAATTGCCGGCCGTCACGGCCGCGGTGGCGGTGTCGGTGGCGTACTGCCAGTTGAAGACCACGTCATCGGCGGTGAAGGGCTGGCCGTCGTGCCACTGCACGCCCTTCTTGAGCTTCCACACCACGCTCTTGCCGTCGGCCGCCAGACCGCCGTTGGCGCGGCTGGGCACCTCGGCCGCGAGCACCGGGCTGAGGTTGCCATCGGCGTCGAACTCGGCCAGCGGCTCGTAGAAGATGCGCGCGCCGGTGTTGTCCTTCAGGCCGGTGGCGAAGTGCGGGTTCAGCAGCGTGGGGCCCTGCCATTCCAGCAGGCGCAGCAGGCCGCCACCGCCGCGTTGCGTGGGCTTGAAGCTGTCGGCCGCAGCGGGGGATTGGGCTTGCGCCACGCCGGCGTCCAGCAGCATCAGCCCGGCCAGCGGCGCGGCGATGCCCAGGCCCGCCAGGCGTTGCACAAAAGCACGGCGCGGCAACTGGCCGCTCTGCACCTGGGCCAGCCAGGCGCGCAGGGTGGCCTCGTCGGCCCCGGTGTCTTGCGGGTGCATCGGCTTCAGGCCTCGCGGTACCAGTGCGGCAGGCCCGAGAAGTCAAGGTCCCAGCCGGTCAACGTGACGACCATCTTCGCGCCCACGCCGCGGACGCGCGTGCGGCTGGACAGGGGAATGATCGCGAAGTCCTGCACCGGCAGGTCGTTGAGCTTGATGAACAGCGCGGCGCGCTTGACGGGGTCGAGTTCCTGTTCCACCTGCGCGTAGGTGCTGTCGTATTCGGGGTTGCGGTAGCGCGTGATGTTCCGGCCCTGCCACTTGTTGGCCTTGTTGCTGACCTCGCGGCTGAGGTACTGGTCCATCAGGCGCTCGGGGTCGGGCTGGTTCATCGTCGTCGTGTACATCTGCATGTCGGCGTAGAACTTGCCGTAGGTGTCGGGGTTGCCGACATCGCTGCTGAAGAACACGCTGCCCGAGATGGACTTCAGCTCGAGCTCGACGCCGGCCTTGCCGCAGGCCTGCTTGATGATCGCCTGCGCCTTCTGCCGCGTGGCGTTGGTGCTGGTCTGGAACAGCAGGCGCAGGGGCTTGCCGTTCTTCTCACGCACGCCGCCGCGGCCGCGTTTCCAGCCTGCCGCATCGAGCAGCTGGTTGGCCTTGTCGATGTTGAACTCGACCTTGTTGTTGGGGCTGCGGAAACGCGCCGGGTTGTTCAGGAAGTTGGCCGTGGCGGCACCGCCGCGGCCGTAGATGAAGTCTTGGATGGACTTGCGGTCGCACAGCAGGGCCATGGCCTCGCGCACGGCGCGGTCGGCGAAAGCGTAGTGCTGCGTCTTCAGGCTGCTGCGCTCGCCGTCGACTTCGGTGTTGGGGTCGGTGGGGTTGAGCTGCACGAACTCGACGTCGCCGCTGGGCAGGAAGATGGCCTGGCCTTTGCCGCCGGCTTCCATGCGCTTGAGGATCTCGTCTTCCACCAGCAGGTTCCAGGCGAAGTCGTACTCGCCGGTCTGCAGCACGGCACGGGCTGCGCTGGGCGCATCGCCACCGCCTTTCACTTCGATGGTGTCGAAGTAGGGCCGGTTGGGCATGTGGTAGTTCGGGTTGAGCTTGCCGCGCACGATGTCGCCGGGCTTGAACTCGACGAAAACGTAAGGCCCGGTGCCGATGGGCGCCAGATTGGCCGGCGCCTCGCGCGATTTCGCGCCCGAGAAGGCCGCGAAGTGGTGCTTGGGCAGCACCATGCCTTCGGTCGCGCAGAAGGCCGTGGCCCAGAAGGGCGTGGGCTTCGGGAAGGTGACGCGGATGGTGTGGCTGTCGACCTTGGTGACCGTGACGTCCTTGTAGATGCCCTGCGTGACGGCGGCGGTGGCCGGGTCGCGTGCGTACTCCCAGGTGAAGACGCAGTCGTCGGCGGTGAAGGGCTTGCCGTCGTGCCACTGCACGTTCTTCTTGAGTTTCCAGATGACGCTGCGGCCGTCGGCGCTGAGCCCGCCGTTCTCGCGCGTGGGCAGTTCGGCCGCCAGCACGGGGATGAGATTGGCGTCGCGGTCCCAGCTGGCCAGGGGCTCGTAGAAGATGCGGCTGGCTTCCTGGTCTTTGGTGCCGCTGGCGAAGTGCGGCTGCAGCAGCGTGGCGCCTTGCCAGGACAAGGTCTTCAGCGCGCCGCCGCCGCCGCGCTTGGTGGGCTTGTAGGGCGGGTTCGCCGGCTGGGCCTGCGCCACGCCAGCGTGCATCAGCAGCATGCCGGCCAGCGGCGCGGCCAGGCCGGCAGCAGCCAGACGCTGCACAAAAGCACGGCGCGGGAGTGCGCCTTCGCGCACGGCTTCGATGAGGGAGCGGAGTTCGGTGTCTTGCATTTGAAAACTCAGGTTCTGTACCAGTCGCGGAGGAAGCCCATGTCGCCGACCCAGGCGGACACGGGGGCGACAAGTTTGTTGGAGACCGCCGCCACGCTGCGGCGCTGGATCACGGGGATGACGGCGTGCGTCTGCACCAGCAGGTCGTTCATGCGGATGAAGAGCGCGGCGCGCTTGACCGGGTCGAGCTCACGCTCGGCCTCGCGGTAGAGGCGGTCGAACTCGGGGTTGACGTGGCGCGAGAGGTTGATGCCCGACCACTTGTTGGCCTTCTGCGCCGCCTCCCACGAGACGAAGCGCAGCATCACCCGCGCGGGGTCGATGGCGCCGCTGCCGGTGTACATCTGCAGGTCGGCGTGGAACTTGCCGTAGGTGTCGGGGTTGCCGATGTCGGTGCTGAAGAACACCGAGCCGGCGATGGCCTTGATCTCGATCTCCGCGCCCGCCTTCTGCGCGGCCTGCTTCACCAGCGCCTGCGTCTTCTGGCGCAGCGCGTTGGTGCTGGTCTGGAACAGCAGCTTCAGCGGCCGGCCGTTCTTCTCGCGCAGGCCGCCCTTGCCCTTCTTCCAGCCCGCGGCCTCCAGCAGGGCTGCCGCCTTCTCGGGGTTGAACTCCCACTTCGTGTTCGGGCTGAGGTAGGCGGGCGGGTTGTCGATGTAGTTGGCCGTGGCCACGCCGGCGCGGCCGTAGATGAACTTCTCGATCGAGGCCTTGTCGACCAGCAGGCTGATTGCCTGGCGCACGGCGGGGTCGCTCAGCAGAGGGTGCGGGGCCTTCAGGCTGCTGCGCTCGCCGTCGACCTCGCGGTTCGGGTCGGTGTGGTTGAAGGTGATGAATTCGAGGTCGGCGCCGCCGGGCACGAAGTCGGCGCGACCCTTGCCACCCGCCTCCATGCGCTTGATCAACTCGTCTTCGACCTGGATGTTCCACGCGAAGTCGTACTCGCCCGTCTGCAGCACGGCGCGCGCGGCGCTCACGGCATCGCCGCCGCCCTTCATCTCCACGCGGTCGAAGTGCGGGCGGGCCGGGTGGTGGTAGTTCGGGTTCAGCGCGCCCTGCACCAGATCGCCCGGCTTGAAGGCCACGAACTTGTACGGGCCAGTGCCGACGGGTGCCAGGTTGGCCGGCGCCTCACGCGATTTCGCGCCCGTGAAGGGCCCGAACACGTGCCGCGGCAGGATCTCGCCGCCCGCACCCACGAAGGTGTGGGCCCAGAAAGGCGTGGGCTGCTTGAAGACGACGCGCACCGTGTGGCTGTCGATCTTCTCGACCGTGCGGTCGAGGTAGTAGGCGATGCTGGTGGCGGCCGTGGCGGGGTTGCCGGCGTACAGCCAGGTGAAGACCACGTCGTCAGCGGTGAAGGGCTGGCCGTCGTGCCACTGCACGCCCTTCTTGAGCTTCCACACCACGCTCTTGCCGTCACGCGCCACGCTGCCGTTGGCCGGGCTGGGGATCTCGGCCGCCAACTGCGGCACGAGGCGGCCCTCGTTGTCCCAATCGGCCAGCGGCTCGTAGAAGAGGCGGCTGCCGTCGGTGTCCTTCTGGCCGGTGGTGAAGTGCGGATTCAGGATGGTGGGGCCCTGCCACCACAGCAGGCGCAGCAGCCCGCCGCCGCCGCTTTTCGTGGGCTTGTAGGTGCTGCTGGCCGGCCCGGGCTGGCCTTGCGCCACGCCCGCGGCCAGCAGCAGCGAGCCGGCCACCGGTGCGCCCAGGCCCAGGGCGGCCAGGCGTTGCACGAAGGCGCGGCGGGGCAGGGCACCGCGCCGGACCTCGGCGATCCAGTGGCGCAGTTCGGTCTCTGTCATGGCGGCGGGGGGATGGGAGCGCACCCGCAGGTTGTAGCAAGGAACCTGCCACGCCCACCCCGGCATCATCCCCGAGAGATACTTGCACGATGCCCTGGCCGACCCCCCCGATCCCTGCGTCTGAGGACGTTCTCGTCGTGCACCGCCCGCCGCCCGGCGTGGCCTTGCGGCCCGTGGTGCTGGATTCGCCGCACTCCGGCTTCCGCATGCCGCCCGACTTCGGCGCGGTGCTGCCAGAAGCTGACTTGCGCGACCGCGAAGACTGCTACATCGACGCGCTCTACCGCCCCGCTGCCGAGCGCGGCGTGCCGCTGCTGGCGGCGATGTTCCCCCGCACCTACCTCGACCCCAACCGCCACGCCGGCGACCACGACCCGGCCGTGCTCGCCGAGCCCTGGCCCGGCGAGGTGGTGGCCAGCGGCAAGGCCGCCATCGGCAAGGCGCTGGTGTGGCGCACGCTGGACGACGGGCGCGCGCTCTACGCCAGCCCGCTGCCGGTGGCCGCGGTGCAGCACCGCCTCACGCACTACCACCAGCCCTACCACGCCACGCTGCGCGCCTTGATGGACGAGGCCCACGCGCGCTTCGGCGTGGTGCACCACATCAACTGCCATTCGATGAACGCCGTGGGCGGCGCCAGCGCGCAGGAAGGTGCCGGCGTGCCCCGCGCCGACATCGTGCTGGGCGACCGCGACGGCAGCACGTGCAGCCCCGAATTCACGGCGCTGGTGCGCGAGGTGATGCAGGGTTTCGGCTACAGCGTGAAGGTCAACGACCCCTTCAAGGGCGTGGAACTCGTGCGCGCCTTCGCCGACCCCGCGCGCGGCCGCCACTGCCTGCAGCTGGAGATCAACAAGCGCCTCTACATGGACGAGAAGACGCTGCAGAAGAGCGCCAACTTCGCCCCCTTGCAGGCGCAGCTGATGCAGTTGCTGGATGCCTTGCACGCCGCCTTCCACGCCTGAACCCGAACCCCACCATGACCGACCCTGTGCCGCCCGTCGAACTGAAGGCCCCCGACATCAGCCCCTGGCGCGAGGGCAACACGCCCGTGCCTTACGTGCATGTGCTGCAGGGTGCGCGCCCTGGGCCGAAGGTGATGGTGCAGGCGCTGACCCATGGCAATGAGATCTGCGGTGCCATCGCGCTCAGCTGGCTGCTGCAGCAGGTGCAGCAAGGCTGGCGGCCGGCCGCCGGCACGCTGACGCTGGCCTTCGCGAACGTGGAGGCCTACGCGCGTTTCGACCCCGCCAACCCTTACCCCTCGCGCTGTGTCGATGAAGACTACAACCGCGTCTGGGACGACGCCGAGCTGAACGGCCCGCGCGACAGCGTGGAACTGCGTCGCGCGCGGCTGCTGCGGCCGTATGTGGACGAAGCCGAACTGCTGCTCGACATCCACAGCATGGGCGAGCCCTGCCGCCCGCTGATGGTGTGCGGCCGCGTCGACAAGAACGCGGCCTACGCGCGCGAGCTGGGCGTGCCGGGCGATCTGCTCATCGACACCGGCCACCCCGCCGGCCTGCGCCTGATCGACCGCGGCGGCTTCGGCGACCCGGCCAGCCCCAAGAAGGCGCTGCTGATCGAGTGCGGCCAGCACTGGGAACGTGCGGCCGCCGACGTGGCCATCGACACCTTGGTGCGTTTTCTCGGCCTCACCGGCGCGGCCGAACCCGCCTGGGTGCAGGCCCACACCCGCGTGCAGCCCCAGGCTGTGCAGCACCTGGTGCGCGTGACGGAACCGGTGGTGGTGCGCAGCCCGGCCTTCCGCTTCCTGGTGCCGACGGAAGGCCTGTCGGTCATCCCGAAGGCGGGCACGCCCGTCGCGCAGGACGGCGAGCAGGTCTGGCACACGCCCTACGACGATTGCGTGCTGGTGATGCCCGGGGCGCGCAACCTGAAGGCCGGTGTCACGGCGGTGCGGCTGGGGCGCTTCGAGAACTGAATCGCCCGTCGGTCAATCGACGCCGCGCGTGTCCACACGCACCAGCGTGAGTTTCGTGCCGCCGCTGGGCAGGTTCTCGATGGCCACGATGCGTTGCTGCTGGCGCTGGCCCATCTTGAAGAGCGCAGCGCCGGGCTTGGCGCGGTCGCTGCCGCAGCGCAGCAGTTGCTTGTCGGCCTTCTTGTCGGCCAGCGGCGGCGCGTCGGCCGGGCCGTTCGCGCTGCAGTCCAGCACCGGGCCCAGGCGGGCCAGTTGATCACGGTACCAGGCGGCCACGCTGTCCACGCTGTCGCCGCTGCGCAGCTTCATCGTGTTCACCTGCACGCCGAAGAAGCCGAAGTTCACGCCGATGCTCGCGCCGGTCTTCTGGCTGTCTTCACCCGGATCGGCATAAGGCGTGGCGCCGGGGTAGCCGGGCAGGCCCAGCTTCTCGAAGGTGGTGCCGGGCTTGACCGAGACGCCGGCCGAGAAGCCCTCTTCGGCCGCGCTGGCGGGCTTGCCACTGGTCTGCGCGTGGGCCGGTGAGGTGCACAGCAGCAGGGCTGCCAGCAGGCCGGTGGCGGCGAACAGCGGGGTGCGGGCGGTGTGGTGTGTGTGCATGGCGGGCTGCGGCGCGTGGGCTGGGGCTGGAATGGGCGCAGGATGCGCCCAGCGCCCGGGGCCGAGCGAGCGCCTTGCGACAGGCCGCACGCGGGGCCCGACGAAATGCACGGGCGCCGTGCGGGCCCGCTGCCTCAGGCCGGGCCCAGCAGCCGCAGCACCGCAGCGGCCGTTTCGGCCGGTTTCTCCATCGGGAAGAGGTGGCTGCCTTCCACCCACTCGAAGCGCTCGCCCACCAGCGCGCGCGTCGCGGCCAGACCCACCTGCCGCACTTCCACCGACTGCGCGCCGGCCACGAAACCGGCCGGGCAGCGCACCGGGCGGCGGCGCAGCAGCCGGCCCAGGTGGTGCGGCAGGCTGTTGTAGATCTTGGTCTCCACCTCGCGGTGGAAGGCCAGGCGCACCGCTTCGGGCGTGGCGGGGTCGCGGCGCGCTGCTTCGTCGGGCTCGGTGCCGGCGCGGATGTAGTCGGCCAGCACCTCGGGCGCCCAGCGCGCGAAGTTGTGCTTGGCAGCGAAGTGCGCGTGCGCGGCCTCGGCGCTGGGCCACTGCCAGCGGCGGCGCTGGCTGATGCGCCCCGGCCCGGCGCGCTGCACCAGGCGCAGGGCCTTCACCATCTGCAGGCTGTGGGCGCGCCAGCCGGTGATGACGGGGCTGTCCAGCATCACCAGGCTGCGCACCAGCGCGGGCTGGCGGCTGGCCACCATCAGGCTGAGAAAGCCGCCCAGCGAGTGGCCCACCAGGTGCACGGGTTCGCCCGCCGCTTCACGCTGGATGAAGTGCACGAGCTGGTCACGCAGGTGCGGCCAGTTGCTGGTGACCGGGTAGGCGCTGTCGTGGCCATAACGTTCGATGGCCAGCACGCGGTGGCCTGCGGCGCGCCAGGTCTCGAAGAGCTGGCGGTAGGTGCCCGCCGGGAAGCCGTTGGCGTGGCTGAAGACGATGGCAGGCAGGGGCATGCAGCGGGCGGGAAGATGACGGCCCCGAGTGTGCCCGCAGGGGCCTTGCCGACGCGGCACCTGCGCGACACTGCAGGGCGCCGGCCGCGTGGTGTGCCGGTGGAAGGGGTGCCCGGCCATGGTGGAGATGCTTTTTTCGCTCGGCAGCAGCGCGGCCCTCGCGGGCTGGCTGCTGTTGTGGCTGCTGCCGCAGGCGCGCGCCACGGCCTGGGCCACGGGCGCGCTGGTGCCCGGCCTGCTGGCCCTGGCCTACACGGCCCTGGTGGCCGGGGGCTGGGCCGGCGCGCTGGCCGGGGGCGGCGGCTTCGGTTCGCTGGCCGAGGTGCGCCGCCTCTTCGCCGACGACCGCCTGCTGCTGGCCGGCTGGCTGCACTACCTGGCCTTCGACCTGCTGATCGGCCGCCACATCGCCCGCGTGGCGCGGGAAGAAGGCCACCGTCACCTGGCCGTGCTGCCGGCGCTGGTGCTGTGTTTCCTCTTCGGCCCGGCGGGCTGGCTGCTTTTCCAGTTGCAGCGCCTGGGCCGGCGTGCCCTGCAGCTGCAGGCCTGGCAGCGGTTGCCGGCCTGGTTGCGCAAGCCCGAGCCCACGCTGGCGGCCTGTGGCGTGCTGATGGGCCTGCTGCTGCTGCCCACCGCGCTGGCCCACGCGCTGGACGCGCGCACGCTGGCAGGCGTGGGCGTGTGGATCAAGCCGATGAGGTTCCAACTCTCGCTGTTCGTGTTCCTCGTGACCTTGGCGCTCTTCTTCCCGTTGGCCGGCCCGGCCTTCCGGCACAGCGCGGCCGGGCGCTTGGTCGTTTTCGGGCCGGTGCTGGCGGCCGTGTTCGAGGTGGCCTACATCTCGCTGCGCGCGGCGATGGGCCAGGCCTCGCACTTCAATGAGGCCAGCCTGGTGGCGGGCCTGGGCTATGCGCTGATGGGTGTGGGCGCGGTGGTGCTGACGACGGCTGCCGCCGTGCTGGGCTGGCGGGTGTGGCGGGCACGCCCAGAGGGTGTTGCCGCTGGCCCCTCGCCCCTGATGCGCCGGGCCATCGCCGGCGGCCTGCTGATGAGCGGCTTGCTGGGCTTGTTCACGGGCGCGGCCATCAGCGCAGGGGGCAGCAGCTTCGTGGGCGGCGGGCCCTTGCCGGGCGATCTGCCGCTGCTGGGCTGGTCGCGCACGCATGGCGACTTGCGCGTGGCGCACTTCCTCGCGTTGCACGCCATGCAGGCCCTGCCGCTGTGGGCCTGGCTCTTCCTGCGTTTGGCGCCGGGCCGCGCTGCGGTGCTGACGGCGGGCGTCGCGGTGCTGGGCGGCGGCCTGACGGTGGCCACCTTCGTGCAGGCCCAACGCGGCCTGCCGGCGTGGCCGCTGTAGTGCGCGGCGGGCCAGGCCGCCGCGCAGCTCAGACGATGCGCTCGCTCGGCTTGCTGATCTTGCGCATGGGCTCGTAGCGCGCGCTCTTCACCATCAGCGGGTGCGTGGCGTCGCCGCCGTCCCAGCGCGGGTCGTCGATGCTCTCGAACACCTCACGCAGGCGCTGGCCCCAGGTGCTGTGGATCATCTGGAAGTACGGGTTGTTCTCGTCCAGGCAGGCGATCTCGTCGCTCTTGAAGCTGCCTTCGCGGTAGACCAGCAGGTCCAGCGGCAGGCCCACGCTGAGGTTGCTCTTCAGCGTGCTGTCCATGCTGACCAGCGCGCACTTGGCGGCTTCGTCCAGCGCGGTGGCGGGCGTGAGCACGCGGTCGAGGATGGGCTTGCCGTACTTGCTTTCGCCCACCTGGAAGAAGCAGGTCTCGCGCGTGGCCTCGATGAAGTTGCCGGCGCTGTAGACGAGGAAGAGGCGCATCGCCTCGCCCTTGATCTGGCCGCCGAAGATCATGCTGGCGTTGAAGTCGACGCCGGCGTTCTTCAGCGCCGCGCCGTCTTGTTCGTACACGCGGCGCACGGCCGCGCCGAGCACGCGCGTGGCGTCGAACATGCTGGTGGCGTTCCAGATGGTCAGGCCTTCTTCGGTGCCGTTGTCGAGCTTCTCCACCTGCAGCAGCTCGCGCACGCTCTGGCTGATGCTGAGGTTGCCGGCGCTGAGCATGACCATGAAGCGCTCGCCCGGCTGCTCGTAGATCATCATCTTGCGGAAGGTGCTGATCGCATCGAGGCCGGCGTTGGTGCGGCTGTCGCTGAGAAAGACAAGGCCGGCGTTGAGCCGGATGCCGACGCAGTAGGTCATGGCGTGGGGCCCGAAAGGCGGGCGTGAGGTGGATGTCGGGGAAGCGCCGGAGCCTAACAGGCGCGCTATTTCAAGGGTTGCAGCAGCGAGCGCAGCAAGCCAGCCCGCGCGCGCTGGCGCTGCGTGCTGGCGGGCACCACCTGCAGGCGGCCTTCGCCCGTGCGCAGCAGCACCGCGTCTTCATGGGCCGGTGACGAAACCTCGTAGTGCTCGGCGCCGGCCGCAGCCCAGCCGCGGTCGGCATACAGGCCCAGGCTGCCCACGGCCACGCCGTCGGCCGCGTCCCACATCCACAGCTCGCGGCAGTCGCCGCCGCTCAGCATGGGGCGCTGGCCTGGCCCGAAGGCCACGGCTTGCACCTTCTCGGCGTGGCCGGTGAAGGCCGGCAGGGGCTGGCCCGACTTCACGTCCCAGCGCAGAACGGCGTTGGCCGGCACCTGGGTGCCGAAGGCGATGAGCTCGCTGCCGTCGGGCGAGAACTGCCGCGTGGCGTACCAGGGCATGTCTTCGGTCAGCGTCAGCAGCACGCGGCCGCTGCTGAGTTCGATGACCCGGGTGTCTTCCGGCCGGCTCAGCGCCAGCAGGCGCCCGTCGGGCGAGAAGACACCTTCGAAGTGGTCGTCCTTGGCCAGTTGCGGCGGCAGCCCGGGCACCGGCAGGCGTTGCGCCGCGCCCAGGCCATTGGGGCCGAAGTTGCGCACCTCGATCCAGGCCTTGCGCTCGGTGTCGCTCAAGGCCCAGAGCCAGAGCTGCGTGCCTGTGGGGTCGAAAGCCAGCGCGTGGCCCTGCACGGGCTTGGCCAGCGGCACGGTCTGCACCTGCAGCCGGGCGCTGGGGTCCCACACCTGCAGGCGCTCTTCTTCCAGCACCAGCAGCCAGCGGCCGTCGCGCGTGTAGCGCAGGTCCAGCGCTTCGGCGGGGCCGAGCAGGGCCACCTCCTGCCCGCTGGCGCGGCCGAAGAGGCGCAACTGCCCGCCGGCCACGGCGGCCACGGTGCGGCCGTCGGGGCTGATGTCGATGACGCGCCCGCCCAGGCGGATGAAGTTGGTGGCGCCGGCCGTGCGCGGCGCGGCCACGGCCTGCGGTTTCTCGCGCAGGGGCAGCACGCGGCCGGTGGTGGTGTCCAGCAGCGTGGCGGTGCCGTCGGTCTGCGCCACCGCCACCAGCTTGCCGTCGGCGCTGTAGACCACGCTGCGCAGCTTGGCGCCGCGCGGTGCGATGCGGGGGGCCTGCTTGCCATCGGCACCCCAGAAACGCACCACTTCGTCCACGCTGGCCACGGCCAGCCGGTCACCCTGGGGCGAGAAGACGAGGTCGCGGATCGGCATGCCGCCCGGGTCGACCAGCGGCACCTCGGCCACCATGCGCGTGACGGCCGTGCCTTCCAGCACCCACAGGCCGACATCGCCGCTGGCCGTGGCCCAGGCCACGCGGCGGCCGTCGGGGCTGAAGCGGCCGGTCTTCACCACGCCCAAGGTCTGGGTCTGGCGGCCCAGCAGGCGGCCACTCTGGATCTCCACCAGCTCCAGCCCGTCGGCCCCCAGGCGCAGGGCCATCTTGAAGTCGGCCGAGACGTCCAGGAACTGCTCTTTCGCGGCCGGCTTCAGGTGCTGCAGCGGTTTGCCATCGGCCATGCCCCAGACGCGCAGGCCGTCGCCGCTGAGCGTGGCCAGGCGTTGGCCGTCGGGGCTGAAGCGCAGGCCCCACACCGTGCCGTTGGCGGCCGCCTTCAGGCCGTGCATCAGCTCGCCTTTGGCGTGGTCGAAGACCTGCACGTTCTGCATGCCCGCCAGGGCGAGCAGGCGCCCGTCGGCGGAGAAAGTGATGGCGCTGGCGAATGGCAATGCGCCGGAGACGCTGGCGATCTCGTTGCCGCTGTCGACATCGCTGATGACGAAGCGTGAATCGGCCGCGCCGCTGACGAGCTGCTTGCCATCGGGCGAGAAGGCCAGCGCGGTGACGATCTCGTTGTGGCCGGCGATGCCGCCGACGTCGATGCCGCGCTGCGTGTCCCACAGGCGCACCACCTTGCTGCTGGCCATGGCGAGCAGGCGGCCGTCGGGCGAGTAGGCCAGCGCTTCCACCTGCCGGCCTGGCGTTGCGCTCAGGCGCAGGAAAGGCTCGAAGGCGGCCGAGGCCGCTGCCGCCGGGGTGGGTGCGGCGGCTGGCGCCGCCGCCGCGGGCTTGGCAGGGGCGGGTGCCGGCGCTGGGGCTGGGGCCGGAGTGGCAGGTGCTGGCCGCGGCGCAGGTGCAGGTGCAGGTGCAGGTGCAGGTGCAGGTGCAGGGGCCGGTGCAGGCGGCAGCACTGGCAAGGTAGGCGGCAGCACCAGCCCTGGCGGCTTGGCCGGCGCCGGCGCCACCGCGGTACCGGCCTGGCCCCAGGCGCTGTTCAGCACGGCGGCCAGACCCAACAGGCTCAGCAGGGCCCTGGCCGGCGGGCGCGTGGCGGTGGTGGTGGCGGCGCGAAGGGGCATGCAGGGCTCCGGGGCTTCAGCGGTTCGGTGGGGGCAGGTGTTCACGCAGGCGGTACAGCGCTTCCAGCGCCTCGCGCGGGCTCAGGCGGTCGGGGTCCAGCGCGGCCAGCGCGCGTTCCAGGGCGCTGGGTTCGGGCGTGGCGGCGGCCGGGGGTGGTGCAAAAAGGTCCACCTGCGCCTGGCCCTGCTGGGCCTTGGCTTCCAGCGCTTCCAGCGTGCCGCGCGCCTGGCGCACCACGGCCGCGGGCATGCCGGCCAGGCGCGCCACCTGCACGCCGTAGCTGCGGCTGGCCGGGCCGGCCTCGATCTGGTGCAGGAAGACGATGTCGCTGCCGCTTTCCACCGCGCCCACGTGCAGGTTGATGGCGCGTTCGTGCCGCGCCGGGAAATCCGTGAGCTCGAAGTAGTGCGTGGCAAAGAGCGTGAAGCTCTTGTTGCGCTCGTGCAGCTGCGTGGCGATGGCGCCGGCCAGGGCCAGGCCGTCGAAGGTGCTGGTGCCGCGGCCGATCTCGTCCATCAGCACCAGGCTGTGCTCGGTGGCGGCGTTGAGGATGGCCGCGGCCTCGGTCATCTCCACCATGAAGGTCGACTGGGCGTTGGCCAGATCGTCGGCCGCGCCGATGCGCGTGTGGATGGCGTCCACAGGCCCCAGCCGGCAGGCCGTGGCCGGCACGTGGCTGCCCATGGCCGCGAGCAGCACCGTCAACGCCACCTGGCGCATGAAGGTGCTCTTGCCGCCCATGTTGGGGCCGGTGATGACGAGCAGCTTGGTCTTCGCGTCCATGCGGCAGTGGTTGGCGATGAAAGGGCCGCCCCCCGTTTCTGCCAGCCGCGCTTCCACCACCGGGTGGCGGCCGGCCTCGATCTCGATGCAGGGGAAGGGCACGAACTCCGGCCGGCACCAGTTCAGCGTGGCCGCACGTTCGGCCAGCGCGGCCAGCGCGTCCAGGCTGGCCAGCGCGTGCGCCAGCGCCTGCAGCGGGCCCAGGTGGGCCTGCAGGGCATCCAGCACCTGCTCGTACAGCCACTTCTCGCGCGCGAGCGCTCGTTCCTGCGCGCTGAGCGCCTTGTCCTCGAAGGCCTTGAGCTCGGGCGTGATGAAACGCTCGGCGTTCTTCAGCGTCTGCCGGCGCTGGTAATCCAGCGGCACCTTCTCCAGGTGCGAGCCCGTCACCTCGATGTAGAAGCCGTGCACCTTGTTGAACTGCACGCGCAGGTTCGGGATGGCGGTGCGCGTGCGTTCGCGCGCTTCCAGGTCGAGCAGGAAGGCGTCGCAGTTCTGGCTGATGGCGCGCAACTCGTCGAGATCGGCATCCACGCCGGTGGCGATGACGCCGCCGTCGCGCAGCAGCACGGCCGGTTCTTCGGCGATGGCGCTCAGCACCTCGGGCAGGCTGTCGCCGGGCACCAGCGCGGCGTGCAGTTCGTCGAGCAGCGGCGTGCCGCGCGGCGCCACGGCGCGCAGCGCCGGCAGCGCGGCCAGCGTGTGGCGCAGGCCGGCCAGTTCGCGCGGGCGCACCTGGCGCAGCGCCACGCGCGAGGCGATGCGCTCGACATCGCTGACCCCGCGCAGCGCCTCGCGCAGCAGCTCGAAGCCGGTGGCCAGCAGCGCGCCGATGGCGTCGTGCCGCTGCGTGGCCACGCTTCGGCCGCGCTGCGGGTGCGTGAGCCAGTGGCGCAGGCGCCGGCTGCCCATGCCGGTGCGGCAGCTGTCCAGCAGGCCCAGCAGCGTGGGCGCGCCGTCGCCGCTGTCGCCGCGCAGCGTCTGCACCAGCTCCAGGTTGCGGTGGGTGGCCGGGGGCAGCTCGAGCAGATCGCCGCTGCGTTCCACGTGCAGCGTGCGCACGTGGGCCAGGGCCTGGCCTTGCGTGTGTTCGGCATAGCTCAGCAGCGCGGCGGCCGCGGCGTGGGCCACCGGCAGGTCTTGCGCGTTGTGGCCCTGCAGGCTGGCCACCTGCAGCTGCGCACGCAGCTTGCGCTCGCCCAGGGCGCTGTCGAACTGCCAGGCCGGCCGGGCCGTGCGCGCGGCACGGTGCGGCGGCAGGCTGTCGGCGCTGCCGCTGCCGTCGTGCAGCAGTTCGGCCGGCGCCAGGCGGGCCAGCCAGCCGGGCAGTTCACGCTCCACGCATTGCGTCAGCCCGAGCTGGCCGCTGGCCAGGCCCAGCCAGGCCAGGCCCCAGGTGTTGCGGTGCTGGTGCACGGCCAGCAGCAGCGTGTCGGCGCGCTCGGCCATCAGCTCGCTGTCGGTGACGGTGCCGGGCGTGACCACGCGCACCACCTTGCGCTCCACCGGCCCCTTGGCGGTGGCGACGTCGCCCACCTGCTCGGCCACGGCCACGGCCTCGCCCAGCTTGATGAGGCGGCCGAGGTAGCCCTCGACGCTGTGCACCGGCACGCCGGCCATCACCACCGGTTCGCCGTTGCTCTGGCCGCGCGTGGTGAGCGTGATGTCGAGCAGGCGGTTGGCCTTGCGCGCGTCGTCCCAGAAGAGCTCGTAGAAATCGCCCATGCGGTAGAACACGAGCGTCTCGGGGAAGTCGGCCTTGATGCGCAGGTACTGCTGCATCATGGGCGTGTGGCCGGACAGATCGGGCGGCCGCGGCGTGGCGTTCAGCGTGGGCTCGTTCATGGGAGCGCGGATGTTAGGCGAGGCGCCCCACCGCGCCCGGGGCCGCGCCGGCAGGGGAGGCCGCGCACCCGTGCAACGCGAGACAATCTGCCGCATCGCACCGCCGTCAGCCGCCGGCAGCCGCCGTTCCGGCCGGCCGCACCCTGCAGAACCCCGCCTCCAGATGCTGCCTCTCCGCCATCTCCATGCCTTGATCTGTGCCGCGCTGCTGGGCGTGCTGTGCCTGGCGCTGCCCCTGGCGGCGCGGGCCCAGCCCGCGGGCAACGAGCACCGTGTGGCGCTGATCGTCGGCAACGCGAGCTACAAGACCTCGCCGCTGCGCAACCCTGTCAACGACGCCCGCGCCATGCGCGACAAGCTTCAGCGCATGGGCTTCGTGGTCGTCTACTTCGAGAACCTGCAGGTGCGCCAGGTGGGCGCGGCGCTGCGCGAGTTCCGCAACGCCATCCGCCCGGGCAGCGTGGCGCTGTTCTTCTACGCCGGCCACGGCCTGCAGGTGCGTGGCGAGAACTACCTGCCCACGGTGGACGCCGACCTCGCCAGCGAGGAAGACGTGCCCTACCAGGCACTGAGCCTGTCTTCGGTGCTCAACACCATGGAGGACAGCAAGGCCGCGGTGAACCTGGTGCTGCTGGACGCCTGCCGCAACAACCCCTTCGCGCGCAACTTCCGCAGCCAGGCCCAGGGCCTGGCGCGTGTGCAGGCGCCGAGTGGCACGCTCATCCACTACGCCACACGCCCGGGCAGCGTGGCCGAAGACGGCGGCGGCCGGCATGGCACCTACACCGAGGCGCTGCTCAAGCAGATCGACGAGCAGGGCGTGCCCATCGAAACGAGCCTGAAGCGCGTGACCATCCGCGTGCGCGAGGTCACCAAGGGCAAGCAGGAACCCTGGATGGAGGGCAGCCTCACCGGCGACTTCTTCTTCATCGCGAGCCCTGGCCCCCAGGCCCAGGCCCCGGCGCCGGCGCCGGCAGCGCCTGCCGCCACCACCTCCGACGAAGCCGCCTGGCGGGCCTCGGAGTCCATCGGCACCGCGGCGGCCTACCAGGCCTACCTGAGCGAGTACCCGCGCGGCCTGTACGCCGCGGCGGCACGCATCAAGCTGGCAGGCCTGGCGGCGCCGGCACCGACGGCAACCCCTACCACTTCGCCCACTTCGGCCACCAGCCCGGCACCCTTGGCTGCCGCGGAGCCGGGCCCCTCGGTGCTGAGCCCCGTGCCGCCGGGCACCGCCGATGCCGAGGCCTACACCTGGCGCGAGGTGCAGGCCCGCGCCACGCGCGAGCACTACGAGGCCTTCCTGCAGCGCTACCCGCGCGGCCGCTTCGCCGTGGCGGCACGCAATGCACTGCGGCGCCTCGGCCCGGCCGCCGCCCTGGCAGCCGCCCCGGCCGCGGCGCTGGGTGCCGAAGCGCAGGCCTGGGAATCGGCCCTGCAGACCCACACCCCCGCGGCCTACCAGGCCTACCTGCAGGCCCACCCGCAAGGCCGTTACGCCGGGCAGGCGCAGGCGGCGCTGCTGGCGCTGCGCCAGGCGGCCGCCGAACCGGCAGCCCCGGCGCAGCCGCAGCCCCGGCAACTGCCTGCCGACGAGCGCGCTGCCCTGCACAAGGCCGCGCTGCGCGAGCTGAGCCTGGCCACGGTCTCGGCCGGCGAGTACGCCATGGGCGCCGATGCCGACGAGGCCGGGGACGACGGCCAGACCGACACCGCCGCCCAGCCCAAGCGCAGCGTGCGCGTGGCCGCCTTCGAGCTGGCCTACTACGAGGTGAAGGTCGGCGAGTTCCGCAAGTTCGTGGAAGCCACGGGCTACCTCACCGAGGCCGAGGCCGGCGCGCGCCCGGGCTGCCACGGCCCCACGCGCCAAGGCGGCTGGGAACATCAAGCCGGCCGCCACTGGCGCGACCCGGGGCACCCGCAGACCGACAGCCACCCCGTGGTGTGCCTGAGCTGGAACGACGTGCAGGCCTACCTGCAGTGGCTCAACACCGGCGGCGGCCGCTTCCGCCTGCCCACCGAGGCCGAGTGGGAGTACGCGGCCCGTGCGGGTACCACCTCGCCCCGGCCGTGGAGCGAGGCGCCCGGCTTCTTCGGCCGCCTCTGGAGCGCGGCCAAGATCGGCAGCCGCGATGAAAAGCCGGTCAGCCGCAGCTGCAAGTACGCCAACGTGGCCGACGAGACCCTGCGCCAGCTGCTGGCCTGGCCCGACACGCTGAACTGCGACGACGGCTACGCCCATGCCGTGCCCGGCGGCTACTTCAGCAGCAACAACTTCGGGCTCTACGACATGGTCGGCAACGCGGCCGAGTGGGTGCAGGACTGCTGGAACGCCAGCCACCAGGGGGCTGCGGCCGATGCCCGCGCGCGGCTGGGCGGCGACTGCACGCGCCGCGTGGTGCGCGGCGGCAGCTGGGCGAGCAAGGCCTCGGCCATCCGTTCGGCCGCGCGCGCGGCCCAGCCACACGCCTACCGCGCGGCCGACCTGGGCTTCCGCATTGCGCGCACGCCAGCGCCTTGAGCCATCGGCAGTGCCGGCTCTTCAGGCCGGCGCGCGGTAGAGCAGCACCTTCAGCGCGCGGTCTTCGGCGACATCGGCGAAAGCCGCTGGGTTGGGCAGCCGCTGCATGAACTGCAGCTCGGCGGCCTCGGCCGACACCAGGTCTTGCAGGAAGGCCGGCCCGAGTTCGGGTGCGTTCAGGCACAGCAGCGCATGGCCACCCGGGGCCAGCAGCGCGGGCAGGCGGCGGATGACACGCGCGTAGTCCTTGGTCGCCACGAAGCTGCCCTTCTGGTAGCTGGGCGGGTCGGCCACCACCAGGTCGTAGGGGCCGCTGCGCGTGAGCTTGCCCCAGGAGTTGAAAAGGTCGTGCGCGAGGAAGCTCACGCCGCTGTTCACGCCGTTCAGCGCGTGGTTGCGCTGCCCCGTGGCCAGCGCGCCGCTGGCCATGTCGATGTTCACCACCTGGGCAGCGCCGGCGTGCCGCGCCACCACCGAGAAGGCGCAGCTGTAGGCGAAGAGGTTCAGCACCTTGCCGCCGGGCTGCGCCTGCGCCCAGTGGCGCACCCAGCGCCGGCCCTCGGCCATGTCGAGGAAGAGGCCGTGGTTCTGGCCCTTGAGCACGTGCACGTGGAACTGCAGCCCGTCTTCGGCCACGGTGTGCGGCTCGGGCACGCTGCCGGCCATCAGCCGCGTCTCCGTGCGCACGCCGTGGCGGGCCTGGTAGACCCAGTTCAGCGTCTCGCCCGGTGCGATCTGCGCCCAGCGTTCGGCCAGCACCGTGTGCAGCGTGGCCAGCGTTTCATCGGCCACCGGCTCGAAGCTGGTGAACACGAAGACCGGCGGGTAGGCGTCGAAGCTCCATGCTTCGTGGCCCGGGTGCAGGCCGCCACGGCCGTGGAAGAGGCGCTGCGCCTCGGTGGGCCGCGCCAAGGTGCGCAGGGTGTCGAGCAGGGCTTGCATGGGCGCGCATTCTCGGCGCGCCCCGGGCCCGCCCTGGGCCCGCCCTGGCGCAGGCTTCAGGTGCGGGCGCTGACCAGCCAGCCCTTCACCGGCTGGCACATCTCGTGGCGCAGTGTCACCGGCTCGAAGTCCACCTCGGCAAAGCCGCCGTCGCGCAGCGCCTGGGCCACATAGCCTTCGCGGTGCGAGTAGCGGCCGTGCGGGTAGAGCCGGTAGTCGGGTGCACCGGGTTCGTCGTCATGGGCTTCCACCGTGAAGACCAGCCAGCCGCCGGTCACCAAGGCCGCCTGCGTGGCCCCGGCAAAGGCTTCCAGCGCGCCGAAGTAGCACAAGGTGTCGGCCGAGACGACGAGGTCGTAGGCCGTGGGGTGGGCGTGCAGGAAGCTCACCAGTTCGTCCTGGTGCAGGGCGTGGTAGTGCGGCCGGTCGGCCGCGCGCTCAAGCATGCGGCGCGAGAGGTCCACGCCCACCAGCCGCTTGGCGTAGGGCGCCAGGTGCTCGCCGCACAGGCCGGTGCCGCAGCCTGCGTCCAGCACCTGCAGCGCTGCGGCGGGCGTGCCCAGCCGTGCCTGCACCGCGCGGCCCACCAGAGCCGGTGCCTGGTACTCCAGCCGGCCGAGGATCTGGTCGAAGCTGCCCGCGAACTCGTCGAAGGTGCTGGCCACGTAGTCGTCCGAGGCGCGCTCGGGCGGCCGTCCTTCCAAGGCTGCCAGGTGGTGGCGGGGTACCGGGTCGTCGGGGTCTTCCTCGATCCACTGGCGGTACACCTCGCAGGCCTTCTCGGGCATCTTGCATTGCACGTAGGCGCGCCCGAGCAGGCCGCGCAGGTGGCGGTCGTGCGGGGCCGTCACCAGGCCCGTGACGCAGTGCGCCATCGCATCCTGCACGCGCCCCAGGCGCAGGCAGACGTGCACGAGGTTCTGGCGCGCCTCGGTGAAGCCCGGGGCCACCTTCAGCAGCGCCAGGAAGGCCGCCTCGGCGCCCTTCAGGTCACCGCGCCGCGACAGGATCAGCGCGCGGTTGTTCAGCGCGTCGTAGCGCTGCGGATCGAGCGCCAGGGCCTGCGCGTACGCGGCTTCGGCGTCGTCCTGCAAGCCGGCCTGCAGCAAGGCATTGCCCAGGTTGTTGTGGAACATCGCCTCCTGCGGGTACATGGCCACCGCCTTGCGCAGCAGCGCCAAGGCTTCGGTGCCGGAACCGAACTGCCCTTCCAGCATGCCCAGCAGGTGCAGCCCGTCGGGGTGGTCGGGCGCCCGCTGCAGCAGCGTGCGGTAGGCCAGGCGGGCGTCGTCGACGCGGGCCTCCTGGTGGGCGCGCATGGCCAGGGCCAGCAGCTCGGGCACGGTGGCCGCGTGGGGTATGCCCGCGGCGATGGCGGCAGTGATCGGGCTCAAGGCAGAGGGGGTGACGGGGTCGACCATGGCAGCGGGGCTCCGGCAGCACGCGCAAGGGGTTGCGCCGCGGCGCGGACTCTGCAGCAAAGCCCGCGGCCGGGCAAGGCGGAGCGCCCGGGGTCTCCTCCGGGTGGAGGAGTGGCACGACGCGGGCGCGTGCCTCGCCGTCGGGCCCGGGCAACGGGTTCGACAGCGCACAGACCGGCGCGGTCGTGCCCTCTACAACCGGTTCTTCGTTGCGGTGCCGGCCCCGGCCCACCGCAGCCCCATCCACTTCAGAAAGCCCGCCATGAACCGCCTATACCGCCCCACCGCCACCGCGCACGCCGCCTTGCTTTGTCTGGGTGGCCTGCTCGGCGGCCCGCTGCACGCGCAGCCGCTGCAGGGCGGCGAGTACTACTGGGGCCTCGGCGTCGGTCAGTCGCGCCTGCGCATCGACGACCGCCGCGTCACCGAAGACCTGGCCGCGCGCGGCTTCGCCACCACGGCCATCGCGCACGACGAGCGCCACGTCGGCTACAAGGCCTTCGTCGGCTACCAGTTCAACCGCTACCTCGCGGCCGAACTCGGCTTCTTCGACCTCGGCAAGTTCGGCTACACGGCCAGCACCTCGCCGGCCGGCAGTCTGGCCAGCAGCTTCCGCGTGCAGGGCGGCAACCTGGGCATCGTGGGCACGCTGCCGATGACCGACAACTTCGCGCTGCTGGCCCGCATCGGCGGCCAGTACGCCCGCAGCCGTGGCTCGCTCACCGGCACCGGCGCGGTGGTCGTGGCCGACGGCCGTCCCTCCGACCGCAAGACCAACCCGAAGATCGGCCTCGGCCTGCAGTACGCCTTCAGCCCCTCGGTGCTGATGCGCGCCGAGGTGGAGCGCTTCCGCGTCAGCGACGCGGTGGGCAACCACCCGCGCGTGGCGATGTACTCGGTGAGCCTGGTCTTCCCCTTCGGCGGCCGCAACACCGCGCCGCGCAGCGCGATGGCCACGCCGATGATGGAGCGCCGTGCCGAGGCTGCGCCCATGGTCCCGATGGCGCCGATGGCCCCGATGGCGGCCACACCCGCCCCGGTGCTGATGGCCGAGCCCGTGCAGCCCCAGGCGCTGCCCGCGCCCATGCCGGCCACACGCCGCGTGAGCTACGCGGCCGAATCGTTCTTCAGCTTCGACAGCACCGAGCTGCGGCCCGAGGGCAAGGCGGTGCTCGACACCTTCGTCACCGAACTCGGCAACACGCGCTTCGAGTCGATCACCGTGCAAGGCCATGCCGACCGCCTGGGCAGCACCGACTACAACCAGACGCTCTCGCTCGCGCGCGCCGAGGCGGTGAAGGCCTACCTCGTGCAGAGCGGCCGCATCGATGCCAGCCGCGTGATGGCCACCGGCCGCAGCGAGAGCGAGCCGGTCACGCTGCCCGACGCCTGCAAAGGTGTGATGAGCGCGCCCGTCATCGCCTGCCTGCAGCCTGACCGCCGCGTGGAGATCGAAGTCAGCGGCTCGCGCTGAGCGGCGTTCCGTTCGGCCACGTTCGTGGCCCGGGCCCGGTGCTGCAAGGCTCCGGGCCCTTGTTCCTTCAGCACACCCTTCCATCCCCCTCGAGGTTCCCCATGCACAAGCTCACTGTCTTGCCCCCTGCCACCGGCCGCTTCGGCCTGGTGGTTCTGCTGGCCGCGCTGGCCGGCGCGGCCCAGGCGCAGATCACGGTCTACGAACACGACGGTTTCCAGGGCCGCAGCGTCACCACGCGAACGGCCATCGACGACCTGCGCGAACGCGGCTTCAACGACCGCGGCTCCTCGGCCGTGGTGGTGGGCACACGCTGGGAAATCTGCGAGGACGCCGGCTACGGCGGTAGCTGCCGTGTGCTGCGCCCAGGCCAGTACGCCTCGCTCGGCGCGATGGGGCTGAGCGACCGCGTGTCGTCGGTGCGCGAGCTCGGTCGCAACGCCCGGCCCGAGGCGGTGCGCGAGGCGCCGCTGCCCGTGGTGGCCGCCGACTACCGGCGCCGCGGCAACGAGCGCCTGTACGAGGCGCGTGTCACCGGTTCGCGGGCGGTGTACGGCGCGCCCGAGCAGCAGCGCTGCTGGCTGGAGCGCAGCGCGGCGCCGGAGCCCGAGCGCAACAGCCGCGTGCCGGGTGCCCTGCTGGGCGCGGTGATCGGCGGCATCCTCGGCCACCAGGTGGGCGGGGGCAGCGGGCGCGATCTCGCCACCATCGGTGGTGTGGTGGCAGGGGCGGCGGTGGGTTCGCGCATCGGCAACGCGCGCAACGACCGTGACGGCAACGCCAGCAACGGCCGCGAGATCGAACGTTGCCGCACGGTGCCAGGATCGGCAACGCCGAGCTTCTGGGATGTGAGCTACGTCTACCGCGGGCGTGAACACCACGTGCAGCTGGCCGAAGCCCCGGGGGCCACGGTCACCGTCAACCGCCAGGGCGAGCCGCGCGTCTGAGTCTGCGGCCCGGTTGCCTTCAAGGCAGCCGGGCGTGGCATTCGCGCCGTGCGCGTTCACCGGCCAGCGTGCGGCATTGCCACTGGGCCTGCGCGCGCTGCAGCGTGGCCGCGCGGCGCTCGGCGCCCTGGGTCTTGACCACCTGCACCGCGCGGCCGTAGCTGACCAGCAAGGCCAGCGCCACCACCGCAGCCAGCCAGAGCCAGCCGCGGTGGTGGGCGAGCCTCAGTCCTTGGGTGGGCTGGGCTTGAACCACTGGTCGCTGGCCTGGCGCTGCCATTCCGCGATCTGCTTCTCGGCGTCGTGCAGCGCACCGCCGTAGCGTTCCTGGATCTTGCCGGCCAGCTGCTCGCGGCGGCCGGCCACCACGTCGAGATCGTCGTCGGTGAGTTCGCCCCAGCGTTCCTTCACCTTGCCGACGGCCTGCTTCCAGTTGCCCTGGATCTCGTGCCAGTTCATGCGCGTGGCTCCCGGCGGGGGGTGACGGGGTTCATCACGGGCGCACGGTGATCTCGTTCTTCACCGCCTTCACGCCCTCCACCTTCCAGGCCACGCTTTCGGCGACGCGCTTCTCGCTGTCGCTCTTCGCGAAGCCCGAGAGCATCACGGTGCCCTTGAGCGTTTCCACGCTGATGGCCGAGGCGTCGACGGTCTTGTTGTCGACGAATCGCGCCTTCACCGCGGTGGTGATGGCGGTGTCGTCGATGTAGGCACCGACGGACTCCTGGCCGCGCGAGACCGCGCAGCCCGTGGCGGTGACGAGCACCGTGGTGGTGGCCAGGGCGGTCAGCAGGACGGCCAGGGGGCGGTGCGTGGGGATGGACTTGTACATGCGGAACTCCGGTGGGTTGAAAAGGGGCAAGTGAAAAGGGCGGGGCCGGCTCAGTCGTCCAGCCAGCCCTGCAGTTCGTCGGCGTGGCGCTGTTCGTCGGCGAGCAGGTCTTCGAGCAGGCGGCGCGTGCTGGGGTCGCGATCGCCCACCACGCGCACGAGCTGGCCGTAGCTCTCTACCGCCACGCGTTCGGCCACCAGGTTCACGCGGATCATGGCGTGCAGGGCGGTGGCGTTGTCGTAGGGTGCGTGGCTGCGCTGCAGCAGCGTTTCGGGTGCGAAATCGGGCTCACCGCCGAGCTGCACGATGCGCCGCGCCAGG
This sequence comes from Rubrivivax sp., assembly GCA_051861265.1. Classification (GTDB taxonomy): domain Bacteria; phylum Pseudomonadota; class Gammaproteobacteria; order Burkholderiales; family Burkholderiaceae_C; genus Rubrivivax. The sequence goes on along the minus strand of JBHYDA010000003.1, from coordinate 338,584 downwards.
CGGTCGGCATGCACCATCTCCTCGGACGCGTGCACCGCAAACTCTTCGGCGATGTGTGGCGAAGCCAGGCCGTGCGCCGTGAAGTGATGGCGCTTGTAGCGCAGCACGCACACCAGCTCGGTGGCCAGCGCGTCGTTGAGCAGCTTCACGAGGCCGCTGCGCCACTGCAGTTCGGCCGCGCTGTGGCGGTGCTGCAGCGGCTGCCGGCGCACGCGCTCCAGCGCCGCGGTGTCCAGCGTGGGCGGCACGGGCTCGGCCAGTGCCAGCGGGGTGATGCGGGGCGGGTCGTTGAGAGGTGGCATGGGGGCTCCGGTGCGTGGGCAGGGCGGTCGGGCCGGGCCGCTGCAAGCAGCGCCCGGATGCGGCCCGGAGGGCGGCTGTCGACCATGGCAGGCACCTTAGGCGGCGGGCGTTCCGGGCGCGAGCAGCCACGGCCGCCGCCGGCTGTAGGACGGCAGCCTTTTTGCGCTGGGCAGCACCGCCGTGTGCGGAGCCGCACCGACCGCCGCCCGCCCCGCACCCATGCTGTGCCGCTACGGCTTGGGCCGGGGTCTGCCGGCATGCCGGCGCCCCATCCGCCCAGGCCCCCGCAGCGCGCTGCCCTCGAACGAAAGAGCCTCATGCATCCTGAACCCATCACCCATTTCCTGCGGCCCGCGGCCGCCGGCACCGCCTTCATCGCAAGCCGCCGCACCCCGCGGCACCTGCTGCTGACGGCGGTGGCCGTGCTCGCGCTGGCCGCCTGCGCCAGCGTGCCCGCACCGACGGCACAGATGGCCCTGGCCAATGCCGCCGTCAACAGCGCGGTGGCCGCCGGCGGCGTGGAGATGGCGCCCACCGAAACCGCCCTGGCGCGCGAGAAGCTGCGCCGCGCCCAGGCCGCCATGGCCACCGAGGACCACGCCGGCGCGCTGCGCCTGTCGCAGCAGGCGCAGGCCGATGCGCAGCTGGCCGAAGCCAAGGCACAGGCCGAGAAGGCCCGCCGCTCGGCACAGGCGCTGCAGGAAGCCGGCCGCGTGCTGCGCGAAGAGATGGCGCGTCAGCCGAAATGAGCGCCAGCCTGCCGCGCGGCGCCACGCCCAACGTTCACCCTGATTCGAAGGACATCCTCATGCACAAGACCCCGACCCCCCGCGCCCTGCGCCCGGCCCACACCCTGGTGGCCCTGGCCGTGCTGGCCCTGGCCGCCGCCTGCAGCACCGTCAGCGATGACACCGTGCTGCTCGGCCAGGCGCGCAGCGAACAGCGCGCCGCGCTGGCCGATGCCGACACCCAGGCCCTGGCGCCGAACGAGTTGCGCCTGGCCGGTGAGGCCCTGGCGCAAGCCGAAGCCGCGCGCCAGCGCGGTGACAGCCTGGCCGAGATCGACCAGCTGGCCTACCTGGCGCGCCAGCGCACCGGCATCGCCCGCGAAACCGGCGCCCGCAAGGCCGCCGAGGCGCGCATCGCGCAGGCCGGCGCCGAGACCGACCGCATGCGCCTGGCCGCGCGCACGCAGCAGGCCGACAACGCCACTGCCGCGGCCGCCGCCGCCACGCAAGACGCTGCGGCTTCTCAGCGCAATGCCGCGGCCTCGCAGCGGGACGCTGCCGCTTCACAACGCGACGCCGCCGCCTCGCAGCGCCAGGCCGAGGCCTCGCAACGCAACGCCGCGGCTTCGCAGCAGCAGGCGGGCGACGCCGAGCGCCGCAGCGCGATGCTGGCCACGCAGCTGCGCGAGCTCAACGCGCAGCAGACCGACCGCGGCCTCGTCATCACGCTGGGCGACGTGCTCTTCGACACCGGCCGCGCCCGCCTGCGCCCCGGGGCCGCGCAGAACCTGCAGCGCCTGGGCAGCTTTCTCAAGGAGTACCCGCAGCGCAAGGCGCTGATCGAGGGCCACACCGACAGCGTGGGCGGCGAGCAGATGAACCAGGCGCTCTCGGGCCAGCGTGCAGAGACGGTGATGGGCGCGTTGCTGGCCATGGGCGTGGCCCGCGGCCAGGTGGCGGCCCAGGGTTATGGTGAAACCAGCCCAGTGGCTGACAACGACAGCGCCACCGGCCGCCAGGCCAACCGGCGTGTGGAGATCGTGCTCTCGGACGAAAACGGGGCGGTGAAAGGGCGCTGAACCAGCGCATTTGCACCGACCCGTTTTCGCTTTCGGGGCTGCACGCGTGCAATGCGTGCAGCCCCTTTTTTATGGGCGCCGCGCTCAGCGCGGCAGCGGCACCACGAAGCGGTGCTCGCCTTGGAGATCCTGCCAGTGCAGCGATTCGCCAGGCTGCAGCAGAACGGCCCCCTGTGGCGGCGCACCGCGCAGCAGCGTGAAGTGCAAGCTGCGGCCTTCGCGGCGCAGCGTCAGCGTGGCCTGCGCCCAGTGGCTGGGCAACGCGGGCTGCAGCTGCAGCGTCTGCGGCCCGAACTGCAGGCCGAAGACCGATTCCAGCGCCGCGCGGTGCAGCCAGGCGGCAGCGCCCGTGTACCAGCTCCAGCCGCCGCGGCCGATGAAGGGCGCGGCGGTGTAGACATCGGCCGCCACGGCATAAGGCTCCAGCCCGTAGGCCGCGGCCTGCGCGGGCTCGGCGCTGCGGTGCGCGGGGCTGAGCTGGCACCAAGTGCGCCAGGCTTCGTCAAAGCCGGCCTGCGGTGCCGGCAGGGTGTGGGCATGCGCCACCTGTGCCATCAGCCACCACACCCCGGCGTGCGTGTACTGGCCGCCGTTCTCGCGCACGCCGGGCGGGTAGGCCTGGATGTAGCCGGCGCTGGGCTGCTGGTGGCGCAGCGGCGGGTGCAGCAGCCGCACGAGGCCGTGTTCGGCGTCCACCAGTTGCGTGTGCGCTGACAGCAGCGCCTGCTGCTGGCGGGTTGCTGGCGCCACGCCGCCGAGCACCGACCACGCCTGTGCGATGAGGTCGATGCGCGCCTCGGCGTTGCTGCTGGCGCCCAGCGGGCTGCCGTCGTCGAAGAAGGCGCGGCGGTACCAGGCGCCGTCCCAGGCCGGGCCCTGCAGCGCCTCGCGCCAGCCGGCGGCGGCATCCAGCCAGCGCTGCGCACGCCCGCGCTCGCCGCGTGCAAGGGCCAGCGGCGCGAAGTCGGCCACCACGCGGCACAGGAACCAGGCCAGCCACACCGATTCACCCCGGCCGCCGTGGCCCACGCGGTTCATGCCGTCGTTCCAGTCGCCGCTGCCCATCAGCGGCAGGCCGTGCGCACCGGTGCGCAGGCTGCGGTCGATGCAGCGCGCGGCATGTTCGTAGACGCTGGCCGTTTCGGTGCTGGCGCTGGGCGTGCCGTAGGCGTCCTCGGCACCCGGCGCGATGGTCTGGCCTTCGAGGAAGGCCAGCGGCTCGTCCAGCACGCCGGCATCGCCCACACGCGCCAGGTAGAGCGACAGCGCGAACGGCAGCCAGAGCAGATCGTCCGAGAAATGCGTGCGCACGCCCGCGCCGCCGGGCGCGTGCCACCAGTGCTGCACGTCGCCTTCGCTGAACTGGCGGCCGGCGCAGCGCACGATCTGCGCGCGCAGCATCTGCGGCGCAGCCCAGGCCAGGGCCAGGCTGTCCTGCAGCTGGTCGCGGAAGCCGGTGGCGCCGCCAGCCTGGTAGAAGCCGGCCTTGGCCCACAGCCGGCAGGCCACGGCCTGGTAGAGCAGCCAGTGGTTGACGAGCGCGTCGAAGAGCGCGTCGGGCGTGGCCACGGTGGCGGCGCCCAGCAGCCCCGCCCAATGCTGGCGCACGGCCTCGCGCCGCGCCGCCGGTGCCACGGCCAGCGCGGCCTGCAGCAGCGTGCGCGCGCCACCTGGGCTCGGCGCCCAGCCCAGCAGCAGCGTGCGCTCGGCCGCGCCGCCGGGTGCGAGCGGCAGCGTCAGTGCCCAGGCGGCGCAGGGGTCGCCGCCGCTGCCGGCGTGACGGCCCAAGGGCGTGGGCAACACCGGCTGGCCGGCGGCGTTGAAGAACTCGCGGCGGTCGCAGGTCCAGTCGGCGGTGTCGTCGAGCCCGCTGTCCGCGGGCGCGGGGTGCCAGGCCAGGAAGGCCGTGCCGCCACCGAAGCCGCCGGCGGCGTCGGTCTGCGTGGCGTAGAGCGCGCCCGGGCCGTTCGCGCCCAAGGGCGCACCGGGCCGCGTTTCGGCTTGCGTGTGCACGCTGGCGCGGTCGCTGCGCTGCTGGCCCAGCATCCACGCGCACACCGCCACCAGGCGCAGCCGGCGCGGCGTGCTGCCCAGGTTCGCCACGCGCACCTGCAGCTGGCGCACGGCGCTGCCCGGGTCCACGCACCAGCGCGCCTGCACCGCCAGGCCGGCGTGCCGGTGCGCGATGGCGGTGCTGCCGGCGCAGTGCTGCACGGTGTAGTCGGCCCCCGGCGCGCCCTCGGCGCTGGCCGTCAGGCTCCAGGCTTGGCCGCTGTCCAGGTCTTGCAGCAGCAGCCACTCCGAAGGCGCGTCGGCCACGGCGTCGTTCTGCCAGGCGGTGATCTGGTTCAGGCGACTGTTCAGCGCCCAGCTGCTGCCGGCGCCGACCTCCGTGACGAGGCTGCCGAAGCCCTCGTTGGCCAGCACGTTGAGCCAGGGCCGCTGTGGCCGTGCCCGCGGCCCGGCGTGGAAGGTGTAGCGGCCTTCCGCGGGCCCGCCCGCAGCGCCGAACTGTCCGTCGGCCGCCGGCGGGGCGGGGGCCGGCAGGGCTGCTCCCCAACCGCCGGGCAGCACGGCCTGGGCTTGCGTGGCGCGGGCTTCGTGGTCGGTGTCGTGCAGTGCGGCCCAGGCGGCCACCTGGGCGGCCAGCGGGCGGCCGTCGGCGCGCAGGCGCAGGCGCGCCAGTGCGCGCAGCGTGGCGTGCTCCTCGGTGCTGAGATCGGCGTGGCGCAGCAGGTGCCAGCCGCAGCGCACGCGGCCGGGGTGGCCGGTGGCATCGGCCTCGTGGCGGTCGCGCAGCGCCATCAGCTCGCGCTGCAACGGCATCTCGTAAGACGCCGGCTCGGCGTTCACCACCACCAGGTCGCAGCCCACACCGCCCCATTGCCACAGCGCCAGCGCGGGGTTCAGCGCGCGCAACAGCGCCAGGCCCTGCAGCCCGGCGGCGGCCACGAGTACCAGCGGCCTTTCGCCACTGAGGCCCAGGCGCCAGAGCCCGCGGCGGTCGCTCACCGGCAGCGCGGCCTGCGGCAGGGCGGCGCGCCGCGGTCGCGCCAGCGTCAGCAGCAGCGCGGTGTTGAGCGTCTGCAGCGCGGCGTAGCTCTCGGCGCCCATGCGCAAGGTGCGCAGGCGGATGCCGGCCAGCGTGGCCGACATCAGCGAGCTGCGTTCGATGGCGCTGGCCTGGCGGTGCTTGTCCACCACGGCCTGCAGCGTGGCGCCATCGGCCGCGGCGGCGGTGGCGAAACACAGGCGCACCTGCGCGCCGGGCTCGAGCCGCAGCTTCACGGCCAGCACGCACACCGGGTCGAGGCCGGTGTCCAGCGTCCTGAAGCCCTCGGCGTCGGCATCGGCGCCGTCCAGGTCTTGCAGCTCGCCCAGCGGCCGCGCCGCGCTGCGGTTGCGGCCGGCCCAGGCGGCGCGCTGCGTCTGTTGCTGCAGGCCCTGCACCTCGGGCGCGCTCTCGGCAAGAAAGTGCGCCAGGTGCAGGCCCGCCTCGTCGGCCAGGCGCGGCCGGCGCTCGAAGAACAGCGCGCGCTGCGCCGTGTGGCCGCGCGCCTGCAGGAACATCTGGCTGAAGGCCGGGTGGGCCTCGTCGGCACGCGCTTCGGCCAGCGTGGGCTCGAAGGCCGAGATGAGCTCGATCTCCAGCACCTCGGTGCCGGTGTGCTGCAGCTCGACCTGGCGGAACTCGATGTCGTCCTCGGGGCTGACCCACACCGTCAGCTGCGTGCGCAGCGTGGGCCATTCGGCCAGCAGCACCACGCGGTCGGGGTGGAAGTGCGCGCGGTAGCTGGCGTGCGGGCAGGGCGCGGGGTGCTGGCTCAGCGTGACGGGTGCGCTCCCAGGGCGGCGCAACCAGAAGAAGTGGCCGTGCGCGTCGCGCAGCGCGTCGTCGCGCCAGCGGCCGAGTTCGCGCCCGAACAGGCTGCTGCGCCCGGCGCCGTTGGCGCGCAGCGCCACGGCGTAGCGGCCGTGGCCGAGCAGTTGCGTCGGCTCGATGGCCAAACGGCCCGGCACCAGCTCGCGGGCCAGCGTGGGCGCGCGGCGGCGCTGCAGCGCGGGCGCCGGCGCGGCCAGCGGCGTGACCAGGCGCGACACCTCGCGCGGCGTGCGCTCGTGCAGCAGCGAGGCCACGGCCTCCAGGTGGGGGTCGGCCCCGCCCCAGCGCTGCACCACGCCACCCAGCAGCACGTTGGCCAGCGCCACCAGGCTCATGCCCTGGTGGTGGGCCATCACGGTGTGCACGGGCGTGCAGGCTTGCGCGCCGGCCTGGCGCGCGGGGCTGTAGTCCAGCGCCTCGATGAAGCCCATGGGCCCGCGCGCGCCCAGGCCCTGCAGCACGGCGTAGTTCACGCTGGCGGCGTGCGGTGCCAGCTGCGCGGCCAGCGCCGTGGCGTAGGGCGCGATCACCAGCTCGTCGGGCGGCGTGCGCCGCAGCGCCAGCGCCGGCACGCCCTGCGGCGCGTACTGGTAGGCCAGGGTGTGGTCGCGCCCGGCATGGGCCGATTCCGAGATGCCCCAGGGCACGCTCAGCGCGGCGGCGTAGCTGCGCTGCTCGGCCAGCGCGGCGCAGCCGGCGGCGTGCAGCACGCTGCCGGTGGGCTCGCTCAGCACCAGCGTGGGCATCAGGTACTCGAACATCGAGCCCGACCACGAACGCAGCCCGGCCGTGGTGCCCACGGCGTAGAAGGGCCGGCCCAAGGCGGCCCAGTGCTGCACCGGCACGTCGCCCTTGGCGATGGCCCACAGGCTGGTCAGGCGCGATTCGCTGGCCAGCAGGTCGTAGAAGCCGGCGTCGAGCTGCTGCTCGGCCACGCGCCAGCCGATGTGCAGCAGGTGGCGCCGCGGGTGGTAGAGAAAGCGGAAGTCCGGCGCCCAGGCCAGGGCCTGGCAGCGCGCGGCCAGCGCGTGCAGCTGCGCCAGCTGCTGTGCGGTGACGAGCGTCTGCGCCGCCATCGTCACCGGCCCCTGCGCCTGCAGGCGCGCCAGGTAGCGCGCATGCGCCAGGCAGGCCTGCGCCACGGCCAGCAGGTGGCCGCAGAGGTTGCCGCTGTCCACGGTGCTCACGTACATCGGCGGCAGCGGCTGCCCGGTCTCGGTGTCGTACCAGTTCAGCAGGTGGCCGCGGTGGCGCGGCAGCGTGTCCACGCTGTCCAGCGTGGCCTGCAGGCGCTGCAGCATCTCGGGCGTGTCGATCCAGCCGAACTCGCGCGCGCAGGCCACGCTCAGCAGGTACAGGCCGATGTTGGTGGGCGAGGTGCGGTGGGCCAGCATCTCGTGCGGGTCGGTCTGCAGGTTGTCGGGCGGCAGGTGGCGGTCGGCCGCGCTGACGGTGCGCTCGAAGCTGCGCCAGGTGTCGCGCGCCACGCTGCGCAGGTAGGCGCGGTCCTCGTCGGGGCAGGCGGCCTGCTGCGGCAGCAAGCCGGCGCGGCTGGCGGCCCAGCTCCACAGTGGCGCGGCGCCCCACAGCAGGCACAGCAGCACGCTCCAGCCCGGGTAGGGCGTGCCGAAGGCGAGCAATGCAGCGCCGAGCAGCGCGGCCACCAGCGGCACGGCGGCTTGGCGGCGCAGCGCGGCTCCCAGGCCCTGGCTGGCGGCGGCCTGCGCGGCCGCGGCGGTGGTCCACTGCAGCAGCAGGCGGTGGCTGAAGAGCAGCCGCCACAGCGCGCGCGCGATGGCGTCCAGCGCCGCCAGCGCATGCGCCAGCAGCAGCGCCAACTGCCAAAGCCCGCCGCCGAAGGCGCGCAGCAACTCACCCGCGGCGCCGTGCAGGAAGTGGCGCCAGGCCACGTCACTGCGCGCAGGCAGCAGCGAAGCCAGCGCGCCCAGCAGCGGCCCGGCGGCAAAGGCCGCGAACACCAGCGCCAGCGCGGCCGCCAGCGCCGGGCCCTGGCCGGCCAGGGCCAGCAGCATCACGGCCAGCGATGCCGGCGCCACCAGCGAGCGGCGCAGGTTGTCGGCCATCTTCCAGCGGTTCAGCGCGCCCAGCGGGTAACGCGCCGGCTGCAGCAAGGAGCGCAGCAGGATGGGCAGCAGCTGCCAGTCGCCCCGCGTCCAGCGGTGCACGCGCGAGGCGGCCACCTCGGCATGGAAGGGCGCGTCCTCCACCAGCGTGATGTCGGTGACGGCGGCGCAGCGCGCGAGCGCACCTTCCAGCAGGTCGTGGCTGAGCACCTGGCCTTCGGGCAGGTGGCCGCCCAGCACGGCGTGCATGGCAGCGACGTCGAGCAGGCCCTTGCCGCTGTAGCTGGCTTCCTCGAACAGGTCTTGATAGACCTCGGCGCTCGCCGCGCCGTAGGGGTCGATGCCGTTGTGGCCCGCGAAGAGGCGGTGGAAGAAGGTGTCTTCGTGCGGCTGCGGCAGCGGCGTCACCAGGCGCGGCTGCAGGATGCCGTAGCCGCCCACCACGCGGCGGCCGCCGGCGGCCAGGCGCGGGCGCTGCGCCGGGTGCGCGGCCACGCCCACCAGCTCGCGCAGGCGGCCGGGGGGCAGCTGGGTGTCGCTGTCGAGCGTGACGAGGTAGCGCGTGCCCGGCGCGGGGTGCGAGAGCGCGCCCAGGTCGACGAAAGGCGAGACCGGCGCCGCGCCGCGGAGCGCCTCTTCGGGCGCGGGCTGCATCAGCAGCGCCACCAGTTCCTCGAGCTTGCCGCGCTTGCGCTCCCAGCCGATCCAGCGGCTTTCGCTGAGGCTGTAGCGGCGTTCGCGGTGCAGCAGCAGGAAGCGTGGCGCGGCACCTAGTGCTGCGTTGGGGCCGGTGTAGCGTGCGTTCAGCGCGGCCACACCCACGGTGGCGTGGGCCAGCAGGGCGGCGTCGGCGCTGGCGCCGGCGGTGTCGGCGTCGGCCCAGTCGGTGAGCAGCGCGAACTGCGCATGCGGCTCGGGGTTGGCCAGCTGGTGCAGGTGCAGGCGGTGCACCAGGGCGTCGATGGCCTCGCGGTCGCTGAGCATGGCCGGGATGACCACCAGCACGCGCTGCGCCTCGGGGATGCCCTGGGCCAGCGCCAGCCGCGCCAGCGGCCGCGGCTGCGTGCTTTCGCCCACCAGCCGGTGCAGCAGCGCGATGACGGCTTCGGCCGCGGGCGCGGCCAGCAGCAACCACCAGGCCCAGCGGGGCAGCAGCGCTGCGTTTTCCGCGCCGGCGGCCACTGCGGCGCCCGTGCCGGCCACGGCCAGCACCAGCGCCGCGGTGCCCGCCATCACCGCCGCCAGGTACAGCGGCAGCGCGGTGTGGCGACGCAGCGTCTGCAGCGCCAGCCGTCCCCTGAAGGCCGGCCGGCGCAGGCCCAGCGCCTGGTGCAGGGCGGCCTGTCCCGGCCCGCGCAGCCAGTGGCTCGCGGCGGCGGTGTGGGGCAGGGCGCTGGGGGCGGTGTCGGGCTGCGCGGCCAGCAGCGGCCGGCTGGCTTCGTCGATGAGCGCGCGCAGCGCCTGCGCCACTTCCAGCTCGGGCCGGCCACTGCGGCGGGCCAGGGCCTCGATGCCGTGCAGCGTCTGGTCGCGGCTGCGGTGGTGCTCGGCCGCGAACAGCGGATCGGCCAGCATCCATTGCGTCAGCGGGCTGCTGCGCGCCACGATCTCGGGCCAGTCGGCGTCGTTCAGCGCGCGCAGCGCGTTGACGGCGTTGCTCACGCTCAGGTTGTCGGCGGTCTGCTCGGCGTTGCGGCGCGTGGGTTGCAGCCCGGCCGCGGGCAGGCGGCCGGCCAGCCAGAGGCGCAGCGCGGGCTGGGCGGCGGGGGCTTCGGGGCCGGCGTCGAGCGCGGCTTCGACGTTTTCAGGCCGTGGGCCGCCGGAAGCGCCCGTGGCCAGGGGGTCGAGCAGACGCTGCCCCAGTTGTTCGAGGAAGACGTCTTCCACGCCGCGCAAGGCCAGCGTCGCGCCGAGGGCCTGCACGGTGGCCAGGCTGCAGGGCGCGGGGCCTTCGCAGCACAGCCGCGCCAGCTCGCGCGCGGCCTGCCGCGTGGCCAGGCCTTCGGCCAGGCGGCGCAGGTTCTCCACCAGCACCACGCGCAGCGTGGTGGGCAGGGCCCACAGCTCGGCCAGGCCGAGTGCGCGGGCGCCTTGGTAGCCGCCGAGGTAGTGCACCAGCAGGTCTTCGTCGAAGGCGCTGTCGGCGTGGGCCACGAAGGCCCAGGCCACGCCGTAGACGCGCGGCAGCCCGGCCAGCGGCTCGCCCTGCAGCACCGGCAGGCTGCGGAAATAGCCGCGCGGCAAGCCTTCGTGGATGGCGAGCAGTTGTGCGTCGATCAGTGCGAAGTTGTCGAGCAGCCACTGCGCCGCCGGGCCAGGCTCTTCGTCGCCGGCCAAGGGTGCGCCCAGCACGCCGTGGGCCAGCCGCAGCATGCGGATGTTGTCGCGCAGCCGCGGGAAGAAGGCGCTGCCTTGCCAGCCGGCGCGCGCTGCGGCGTGCGTCAGCCCGAGGCTGTGGCCGTGCAGCGCGAAACGCTGCGGGCCGAAGACTTCGGCCCGCACTGGCGGCAGCAGCGGGCCGCTGGCCGGATCGAGCAGCCGCGCCAGCGGCTCGGGCAGGGCGGCGAGGGTCAGTGGGGGCGCTGGCGGCGCCGTCCGCAGCCCGGCGCCGGGCCAGCCACGCCACGCACTCAAGGCGCCAGCAGCACCAGCGCCACGCCGCCCACCAGGACGAGCAGGGCCACGCTGGAGACCCTGCGGCCCAGCACCCAGGCGCGCAGCCGCAGCAGGCTGCACTGCAGCGCGTCCAGGCGGGCGTGCACGGCGGTGCACTGGCGCAGGTGGAGGCCCAGGCCGTCCAGTTCCTGCGGGCGGGTGTCGGGGCCCTGGCCCTCGGCGGAGGTGGCCCACAGCGGCGCCGGGGCGTCTGCGGTGGGGGTGTGGTCGGGGTGGAGCGGGTGGCCGGCGTTCATGCAGCCTTTGTAGGGCGCCGGGCACGGGGTGTCGGTGCGCTGGCGCACCGGGGAGCGTTGTGTTCGTTAGCGCACATACTGAGGCGCCGGGGCTGCCTACAGTCCGGGTGCGCCCAGCGTTGTGTTGTTCTGCAGCCTGCCCGTTCATCCGCAGTGACAGGAAGCCCATGACCAACACCTTGCCCGCCCCTCCGTCCACCCCGCCGCCGGCACCGCCCGCAGCCGGGCCTGACCCCCGCCTCAACCACCTCATCGCCAACCTGCCCGCCGCCGATTTCCAGCGCTGGCGCTCGGAACTGGAATGGGTGGCCATGCCCCTGGGCCAGGTGATGTACGAATCGGGCCGGCCGCTGAGCCATGTCTACTTCCCCACCACCTCCATCGTCTCGCTGCTCTACGTGATGGAGGACGGCGCTTCGGCCGAAATCGCCGTGGTGGGCAACGAAGGCGTGGTCGGCATCTCGCTCTTCATGGGCGGCGAGACCACGCCCAGCCGCGCCGTGGTGCAGAGCGCTGGCGAGGGCTGGCGCATGCGCGCCCGCGTGGTGAAAGACGAGTTCGAGCGCAGCCCCGGCCCGGTGATGCACCTGCTGCTGCGCTACACGCAGGCCCTGATCACGCAGATGGCGCAGACCGCCGTGTGCAACCGCCACCACAGCCTGGACCAGCAGCTGTGCCGCTGGCTGCTGCTGAGCCTGGACCGCCTGAGCGGCAACGAGCTCGTGATGACGCAGGAGCTCATCGCCAACATGCTGGGCGTGCGCCGCGAAGGCGTGACCGAAGCGGCGCTGAAGCTGCAGCGCCGCGGCCTCATCCGCTACGCACGTGGTCGCATCAGCGTGCTCGACCGTTCCGGCCTGGAGGCCGGCAGCTGCGAGTGCTACGCGGTCGTGAAGAAAGAGTACGACCGCCTCCTGCCCGACCGCCAGGCGCAGTAGCGCGCCACGGGCAGCCTGCCCGGGTGCGTGCGCCGCAGCACAGAACGCCAGCGCCCCTGGCCACAGACTGCACGCATGCAACCCACCCCTGTCGCGCCGCCGCCCCAGAACCACCTCATCGCCTGTCTGCCCGCGCGCGAGCGGGGCCGCTTGCTGGCCTTGTGCGAGCCCGTGCAGCTGGTCTTGAGCGAGCAGCTGGAAGAGACCGGTGCGCAGGCGCAGCACGTCTACTTTCCGACCGAGGGCTTCATCTCGCTGGTTTCGCGCGTGGACGAGCACCCGGGGCTGGAGGTGGGCATGGTCGGCCGCGAAGGCATGGTGGGCACGCCGCTGGTGCTGGGCGTGGCGCTCGTGCCGGCCCGCGCCCTGGTGCAGGGCGCCGGGGCTTCGTGGCGCGTCGGGGCTGCGGCCTTCACGCACGAGTTGCAGGCCAGCCCGGCCTTGCGGCTGCAGCTCACGCGTTACGTCTATGTGCTGATGGCGCAGGCCGTGTCTTCGGCCGGCTGCCTGCGCTTCCACCATGTCGGCCAGCGCCTGGCGCGCTGGCTGCTGATGAGCCAGGACCGCGCGCACTCCGCGCAGTTCCACGTCACGCACGAGTTCCTGGCCTACATGCTGGGCGTGCGCCGCGTGGGCGTGACGGTGGCCGCCGGCGACCTGCAGCGCCGCGGTTTCATCCACTACCAGCGCGGTGAGCTCACCGTCACCGACCGGGCGGGTCTGGAGGCCGCAGCCTGCAGCTGCTATGCGGCCGACCGGGCGGTGTACACGCAGCAGCTTGGGTGAGGTACGGCACGCTCACCCGCGCGATTTGCGCGCGGGCTGCGGTGCTGGCGGCGCCTGGGCGGCGCCTTGCGCCGCGTCCAGCACCCTGACGGGCAGGTAGCCCCCCGGCTGCCGCATCGGCGCGCCCTGCAGCAGGCCCTGCCAGCCGCAGAGGGCGTGCGTGCAGGCGTAGCGGCGGTAGCGGCTCGCCGGGCGCAACAGCGACAGCAGCCGCTCGTGCCAGCGGCGCTGGCGGCGGTGCAGGCTGTGGCCGCACACCGGGCAGGCGAGCGCCACGCCAGGCAAGGGAGTCAAGGTCATGGCCCCAGCTTGGCGGGCAGGGGCGCGCTTGTCGGTGCGCGGGCGCACGCTGTGGCGCCCGTCGGCAACAGCGTTGCCAGCCGCCCGCCCAGCGTGCGCCACCGCACCGAAGCGCCTGGCCGTGCTGCCTAAGCTTTGGCCATGGATCCCCGATGCCCGGGGGCAGGAGCCTTCGATGAGTCTGACCACCATTTTGCTGATCGTGCTGGTGTTGATGCTGCTGGGCGTGGTGCCGCTGTGGCCCCACAGCGCCAGCTGGGGCTACGGCCCGAGCGGCGTGCTGGGGGTCATCGTGGTGGTGCTGATCGTGCTGCTGCTCACCGGGCGCTTGTGATGCCGACGCTGCCCTTGTGGCGCCACCCCGCGGCGCGCCTGGCCGGCGCGGCGCGCACCCTGGCCCTGGTGCCGCCCGCCGATGCGGACACCGATCTCTCGGTGCCCGACCACGAGTTGCTGCTGTCGGCGGTGGCGCAGCGCCTGCGCCGCTGTGCCAGCGCCGAGCCGCCCTGCAGCGCCGCCGCGCTGGCGCGCGCCGACGGGGCCGAGACCCGCCTGGACCCCGCCGGCCTGTGCGAATGCGCCCACGCTCTCGACCGCCTGCGCCCCGCGCTGGCGCGTGAGAGGCGCCAGCGCGAGAGCGCCTCGCGCGATCTGGGCGGCCTGCGCGCCGCACTGGCCGCCGCGCGCCTGGAACTGGCCGGCACCCGCGCCAGCGAGCAGCAGGCGCGGCACCTGGCCGCGCATGACGAGCTGACCACCTTGCCGCGGCGCAGCGCGCTGCAGGCGCGGCTGGAAGGCGCGCTGGCCGGCGCGCAAGCCGGGGCCCAGACTGGCGCACAGGCTGGCGCACCGGAGGCCGACCCGACGGCGGCCCCCTTGCTGGCCGTGATGTACCTCGATCTCGACGACTTCAAGCCCGTCAACGACCGCCACGGCCATGCCGTGGGTGACGAGTTGCTGCGCATCGTGGCGCAGCGCCTGCGGCGCGCGATGCGCGCGCAGGACATGGTCTGCCGTCTGGGCGGCGACGAGTTCGCCTGTCTGCTGACCACGCCCATGTCGCGTGAACATCTCGGGCAGGTCGCGGCCAAGTTGTTCGACACGGTGTCGGCGCCGCTGAAGGTGGAAGCGCTGGCCCTGACGGTGCGGCCCAGCATCGGCATCGCCATGTGCCCGCGCGATGGCGACAGCGCCCAGCAACTGCTGGAGCGCGCCGATGCCGCGATGTACCGCGCGAAACGCCGCCAGCTGGGCTATGCGTTCTTCGATGCGCGTGTGGACGCCTGATCGGCGCCCGCTGCAGGGCCGGCTTCGGCCGGCTGCAGCGCGGCCAGCCAGACCGCGATCTGCCGCGTGCAGACGGCCAGCACGGCAGGCCCCACCAGGGTGCCCAGCCCCGAAAGCCAGCGCCAGGGGCGCAGCTGCGCGAACAGCGCGCCCACGGCGGCCGCTGCCGCGGCGCTGGCCCAGGGGTGGCCTTGCACCAGGCCGGCCAGCACGGGGCTCAGGGCCGTCCATTGCTGGGCCCAAGGCCGAGCTGCGCCCGCAGGTTTCTGCAGGTGCAGACGGGACGCCACCAGCCGGGCCACGGCCGCACGGCGCCGGGCCTCGCGCTGCTGGGCCGGGCTGCCGACAGACCTGCGTTGGGTCGCGTCTTGGGCGGCGCTTTGGGCAGCATGTGGGGCTGCGTGCTCGGGGGTGTTCATGCAGGTTCTCCGGGTGGCGGCGGTGGGGCTGCAGGCGGCGCAGCGTCACCGCGCAGCCAGGCGCGGTCGATCTGCCATTGCGCCTGCAGCACCGCAAAGGGCCGCGTGCCGCCGGCCTGTTGCCGGCGTGCCGCCCACACGGCCAGCAGCGCCAGCGCCAGCGGCAGCGCGGGCGCGGCCCACAGGGGCCAGGGCGGCGCTGCCGCTTCGGGCTGCAAGGCGGCCAGCATCCAGGCCACGCCGCCCAGCACCGCGGCCACGGCCACGCCGCACAGGGCCGAAGCCCACAGCAGCGCCAGCCGCAGCTTGGCGGCCAGCACGTCACCGGCCTCGGCCGCGGCCAGCTGCGCATAGGCCTCGGCGTGTTCGGCCAGGGCAGCCGGGCGCAGCGCCAGCAGTTGCAAAACCGGGTTCAGCACAGTGCGGGCGCAGCGCTCAGGGGCCGCTCAGTGGCGGCGGCTCAGCAGGCCGGCCAGCAAGGCCAGGGCTGCGCCGGCGGCGGCGGCGATGAACATCGCCTTCACCGGCTCACCGCGGATGTAGGTGACGGTGTCGGTGCCGACGTGCTGCGCGCGGTCCATCAGCTTCTGCGAGCCTTCGCGCAGCGCAGCGGCGCCGCGGTGGACACCGTCGACGGCGCCGTGCATCGCACCATCGAAGTTGGTCTGGGCGTTGTGGGCGGCGTTCTCGGCACCGGTGACGGCGCGGTCGAGCAGGCGGGGGGTGGTGCTGTCAGGGGGCATCGGGGTCATGGGGCGGGCTTTCGAGCAAGGGCAGACACACGCGGCGCGCGGTTGCCTGCAGTCTGCGCGGGGCGGTCCGCGGCGGCCATCGGCCGGCGAGTGCCCAGGCGGCCAGCCTGGGCGCTGCGCGGCTGTAGGACGGCGCCGCGGTCCGGCCGCACCTGCTCAGCCGCCCGGGTCTTCGCGCTGCACGGCCGCAGGCAGGCTCAGCGTCAGCCGCGTGCCCTGCCCAGGGGCGGCGCGCAGCGTGAGCCGGCCACCTTCGGCCTCGGCGCGGAAGCGCATGCCCAGCAGGCCGTGGCGGCGCGCGGGCACCTCGGCGGGCTCGAAGCCGCGGCCGTCGTCGCGCACCGTGAGCACCACGCGCCCGCCCTGCCGGCGCAGCGTGAGCCACAGCTGCCGGGCCTGCGCGTGCCGGGCGATGTTGCTCAGCGCCTCTTGCGCCACGCGGTAGGCCGCCAGTTCCGCCGTGGGCGTGAGCGGCACGCCGGCCTCGGCCAGAGCCAGGTGCAACTGCAAGCCGCTGCGCAGGCCGAACTCGCGCGCCAGCGTGTGCAGCGTCGTGGCCAGGCCGAGGTGGCTCAGCGACGAGGGCCGCAGGTCTTCGGTGATGCTGCGCTTGAGCGTGATCACCCCGTCCAGCGAGGCCACCAGCGAATCCAGGCAGGCCAGCGCTTCGGTGGCGGGCGGCGTGGTGGCGAGCAGCCGGGCGCGCAGGCGGGCGGCGTCGAGCTGTGCCGCGGTGAGCAGCGCGCCCAGCTCGTCGTGCAGGTCGCGCGCCAGGCGTGCGCGCTCGTCTTCGCGCGCGCTTTGCAGGTGCTGCGCCAACTCGGTGAGTTGGCGCGCCTGCGCCTGGGCCTGCAGGGCTTCGGGGGCGGTGCTGCCCGGGGCGGGCAGGCCCGGCCGGCTGCGTGGGCGCGGGCGCGCGGGCGAGGGCGGCTTCATGGCCGCCGCGGACCGGGGGCGGCCGCGTGATCCGCATCGCCATCATCGACGACCACGCGCTCGTTCGCGCCGGGCTGTGCCGCTTCTTCGGCGAGCAGCCGGACTTCGAGGTGGTGGCCGAAGCCGCCGACGGCCGCCAGGCGCTGGAGATCGTGCGCAGCGCGGTGGCCGATGTCATCGTGCTGGACATCGCGATGCCGGGCCAGAACGGCGTGGACACGCTGGCGGCCATCCGCGCGCGCGCGCCAGGCCTGCCGGTGCTGATGCTCAGCGCCCACCCCGAAGCGCACTACGCCACCACGCTGCTGCGCCTGGGCGCCAGCGCCTACCTCAACAAGGAGGGCGACCCGGCCGAGATCGTGGCCGCGGTGCGGGCGCTGGCCAGTGGGCGGCGCTACGTCAGTGCCGAGACCGCGCTGCGCCTGGCCGACGGGCTGGCCAGCGGCCATGTGGGCGCCGCGCACGAGCAGCTGTCCGAACGCGAGCTGCAGGTGCTGCTGCGCCTGGCCGGCGGGCAGACGGTGGGGCAGCTGGCGCTGGGCCTGTCGCTCAGCGTCAAGACCGTCAGCACCTACCGCAGCCGCGTGATGCTGAAGATGGGCTTGTCGAGCAACAGCGAGCTGACGCATTACGCGTTGCGGCACGGGCTCATCCGCTAGGGTTGCGCGGGCGCCGGGGCCTGCGCGGCGCCGGCATCGCGGCACAGCTGCAGCAAGGCCTCGATGTCGACCGACTTGTCGAACACCTGTTCGGCGCCCAGGGCCAGGCAACGCTGGCGCACCTCGGGCGTGACGTAGTTGCTCAGCACCACGCAGCGCAGCGGCGGGCTGCAGGCGCGCGCCAGACGCAGCACGCCCAGGCCCGAGCCGCCGTCGAGGAAGAGGTCGACGATCAGCAACTCGGGCCGGTGGGCGGGTTCGGCCAGCCACGCCTTCGCTTCGCCCTCGCTGCGCGCCCAACCCGCCAGCTGCACGCCCGGCAGCTCTTGCAGCGTGGCCGCGAGCTTGGCGTGGATGAGCGGGTGGTCTTCGATGAGATAGATGTGGAACGTGCGCATGCGCGGCCTGACGGCGCGGGCAGTGTGGGCCTGCGGGCCGGCCCTCCGCCATCGGCGGGGAGGTGCCGGGCACGTGGGCCTTGTCCTACAGCGTGCCGCCGTCAGTGTGCGCTGCCGAACCGACCCTGCTGGCGCGCGCCGACAGAGTGCGCAGCCATGAAGTTCGTGGCCCCCAGCCTCCAACCCCGGCCTGCCGCTGCGGCCCCGCTGCGGCAGCGGGGCTGCCCGCAATGCGGCCAATGCCTGGAACGCGTGGCGCGGCGCTGGTTCGATCGCCTGCTGGGCTGGGGCCGCCCAGGCAAGCGTTACCGCTGCGCCGCGAACGCTTGTGCCTGGGAAGGCCTGTTGCTGTCGCGCGCGCGGCCGCAGCGCCGCGGGGACGGGCCCCGCGTGCGCTGAGGAGGCGGTGCCTGGGTGGATCAGGCCGCCTTGGCCTGGCGCCGGCGCTGTGCCGGCTTGCGCAGGCCCGCCAGCGCCACGAGCGCCAGCCCGGCCAGTGCCAGTGAACCCGGCTCGGGCACGGCCTGGCCTTGCGGGCCTGCCACCTTGCCGACGTTGGCCGCCACGGTGCCGGCCGACAGGCCGCTGTTCTTGATGCCGCGGCCGGCGTAGCTGACCAGGCCCTCGTCACCCCAGATGGATTGCGCCGAGAAGATGCCCAGGTCCAGGCCATTGGGCTGGCCGCTGATGTCGGGCCCGCTGGCGTACAGCCAGGTCAGGTTCACCACGCTGGCATCGTCGTCAGGCAGCACGTCCGAAGGCGTGTAGCCCAGGTTCTGCACCACGCACACCCAGCCGGTGGGGCTGGTGCAACTGCCGGCGACGTAGCCCTGGAAGTCGAAGATGGTGAGGAAGGAGCCGAAGCTCAGGTTGCTGCTGGAGACCGTGGGGCCCGAAGGCAGCGGGCCGCTGCGCACGTCCTGGTCGGCCGAAAGCTCCAGGCGGTAGGTCCAGGTGTAAGGGCCGGCGCCGACGACGGAGACGACCGACGGAATGATGTTGGCCGTGGCGGCCAGCGGCGTCAGCAGGGTCAACAGCAGGGGCGTCAGCAGCGCCAGGCGCTGCAGGGCCGGGCGGGCGGGGGAGGGGCGGGCAGTAGAACGCTTCATGGCGGGTGCTTTCGTGGGGCGTGGAGGGGCAGGGTGACGGGGCGGCTCTCCGAAAAGGCAGCCGCCCCGACGCTGCGCAGCCTGCGCCCTGGCCGCCGGCCCTTCTGTGCGCTGCAGCACCGAGGCCTGCGTTCGCGGGGGCCCCGCCGGGGCCCCCGCGAACCGCCGCACTCAGATCAGGTTGCAGGCCGCGCCCTGGAAGTTCAGGATCGTGTTGCTGCAGGTGCCCGCGAGCTCGTGCTCGCTGTTGCCCTTGAAGATGCCGTTGCCCGTGGTGATGAAGTTGCCACCCAGGCGCTCGACGAGGTTGCCCTCGAACATGCCTTCGACGTTGGCGTTCACGCCGCCGGCGTCGTACTCCTCCACGTCGCCCTTGAACGAGGTGCCGGGTGCCACGTTGATCGTCACGCCGCCGATGCCGCTTTCTGTGACGGTGCCTTCGAAGTCGCCTTCCAGCGTGGTGATGCTGATGCCGCCGGTGCCGGTCTCGGTGATCTCCACGTTCACGCGGCCGGGCACGTCGACGGTGACGTTGACCGAGCCGTCGCCAGCCTCCTCGATCTTGCCGTTGACGGTGCTGCCGCCGCGCAGCACCACGTTGCCGAGGTCGGCTTCGCTCACGTCGCCGCCCACGGTGCCGCGGGCGATGCTGACGTCACCCGCGCCCGATTCGCTGATCGAGCCGTTCACCACGCCGCGGATGACGACACCGCCGGCACCGGTCTGCACGAGGTTGCCGTTCACCGTGCCGGTGGCGGCGATGGTGCAGGTGTAGCCCACGGCGATCACGTCGTCGTTGACGAAGTTGGTGATCGTGTTGTTCGGGTAGGTGTTGCAGTTGACGGCGGCCGTGGCCGCCGACACCAGACCGAAGCTCAGGCCGAGCACCAGGCAGCCGGCCATCAGGGAAGTCTTCATGTCGCGCGCTCCTCAAAGGGGTGGTGGTTCGGGCCGCCGGATGGCAGCCCGCCCCACAGAGCGCGCCCGCGGCGGGCCGATACAGGCCCGCGCGAAAAAACTTCAGTTCTCGCCGTGGCCCAGGCAGAAGGCGTGGTTGTCGGTGGCCAGATGGCGGCTCATCACGTTCTCGAAGAACAGCGGCGCGCGCGGCCGGGCGCGCGAGACCACCTCGTTGAGCGTGCCGGCCTCGAACAGGCGGCCGTTCTGCATCACGTGCGTGATGCGGTCGCTCTGGCGGATGTCCTTGAGCACGTCGCCATCGATCACCACCAGGTCGGCGAGCTTGCCCACGTCCAGGCTGCCGAGGTCGGCGTCCAGGCCGAAGTGGCGTGCCGGGTTGATGGTGGCGGTGCGCAGCGCTTCCAGCGGCGTCATGCCGCCCAGCGCGAACATCCACATCTCCCAGTGCGAGCCCAGGCCCTCACGCTGGCCGTGCGCGCCGATCATGGCCGGCACGCCCGCGCGCTGCAGCATCGTGGCGGTGCGCGCCACGCGGATGACGTTGAAGTCTTCCTCGGGCGCCGTGGGCCGGCGCACCGCGCGGGCCTGCAGGTTGCCGGCGGGCACGAACTTGGTCAGCAGCGGGTGCTTCCAGACCTCGGTGCGCGCGTACCAGTAGTGCTCGCCGTCCAGGCCGCCGTAGGCCACGTTGAGCGTGGGCGTGTAGCCCACCTTCGTCTGCTGCCAGAGCTGCACCACGTCGTCGTACACCTCGGCCAGCGGCAGCGCGTGCTCCAGGCCGGTGTGTCCGTCCACCACCATGCTCATGTTGGCCTGGAAGACCGAGCCGCCCTCGGGCACCACCATCATGCCTGTCTGGCGCCCGGCCTCCAGCACCATCTGGCGCTGCTCGCGCCGCGGCTGGTTGTAGCTCTTCACGCTGATCGCGCCGGCACCCTGCTGGCGCTTCAGGTGCGTGAGCGCGTCTTCCAGGTTGTTGACGGCGGCCGTGGCCCCGCCCTTGGCGCCGTAGAGGATGCTGCCCGTGCTGTAGATGCGCGGGCCCAGCACCGTGCCGGCGCGCTGCAGTTCGGCCTGCGTGAAGATGTGGCCGTTCTGGTTGCTGGGGTCGTGGAAGGCCGTCACGCCGAAGGCCAGCGAGGCCAGGTTCACCCAGCTCTGCTGCGGCACGAGGCCGTCTTCGCCCATGCCGCCGTGCCAGTGCGCGTCGATGAAGCCCGGCACGATGGTCTTGCCGCGCACGTCCACGCGGCGCGCGTCCGCCGGGATGGCCACGCGCGAGGCCGGGCCGATGGCCGCGATGCGGTGGCCGTCCACCACGATGACGGCGTTGTCGATGACCTCGTCCATCTTCGCGCCACGCATGGTGGCCACGCGCGCGCCCACCAGCGCGATGCGGCCCGTGGGCCGGTCGCTGGCCTGCGCGAAGCCGATCTTCGTGCCCGCCGTCGGCGCCTTGAAGGCCGCGGGCTTGTCGCCGGCAGCCATGGGCGGGAAGGCCTCGGCCAGCGGCGCGGTGAAGAGCTCGTCACCGGCGCTGAAGTGCGCGCGCTGGCTGTCGCCGCTGAAGTGCAGGTGCAGGCCGGTGTTGAAGCTGAGCTGGCGCACGGGCACGGCGTCCATGCGCGGGCCCACCGTCAGCGGCTTGCCGGTGGCCGGCATGGGCGCGGCGTAGGCGTGGAAACGCTCCACCCAGCCGATCCAGCGGCCGTCGGGCGAGAGCGCGTATTCGCTGACGAACTCACCGCGCGCTACTTCGGTCTCTTGCCGCGTGCCGGTGTGGATGCGCCACAGCGCGCGGCGCACGTCCACCTCGCTGGGTTGGCTGGTGCGGGTGATGTAGACCTCGTCGCTGCGCGCGCCGAAGATGGGCGCGTCGCCGTCCTTGCTGATGCGCACGGGTTCGCCGCTGCCATCGGCACGGGCCAGGTAGATGCCCGTGTCCAGGCCCTGCCAGGGCGAAGTGAGAAAACTCCCGCGCGATTTCACGTAGGCCACGCTCAGGCCGTCGGGGCTCAGGCGCGGGCTGAGGTACTTGCCGGGCTGGGGCGTGACGAGGCGCTCGGTGCCGCTGGCGAGGTTCTGCACCACCACGCGGCCCAGGCGCTGGTCGTGCCAGCGCACGTAGACCACCTCCTTGCCATCGCGGCTGAAGCTCGGGAAGAACTCGAAGCTGTCGGCCTGCGGATTCAGCCGTTTCGGCGCGCTGCCGTCCTTCAGGTTCTTGAGGTAGAGCTGGCCGAGGGCCGAGTACACCACCTGCGCGCCATCGGGCGAGACCGTGGCCCAGCGCAGCTGCTTGACGTCGAAGCGGTCGGGCGAGACGGTCTGCGGCACGCGCAGCGCCTCGCGCACCTCGCGCGTGTGCTGCACGCGGAAGGGGATCTCGCTGGCCGTGCCTGCGAAGGGCTCCACCTTCCACAGCTTGCCCTGGGCCCACACCACGATGTGGCGGCTGTCGGGCGTCCACGCGAAGCTGGGGTAGACGCCGTAGACCGACCAGGCCTCCTGCAGGTCACGCTCCAGCTTGCCCCAGGCCGGCTTCTCCTCGCCCGTCTGCAGGTTCTTCAGGAAGAGCGTGCTCTGGTTGCGCACGCGCCGCACGAAGGCCAGGTGCTTGCCGTCGGGCGAAGGCACGGGCCGGATGGCGCCGCCGGGGCCGGTGACGAAGGGTTCCACGCTGCCGTCCACCAGGCTCTGGCGGAAGATGCGGAAGATCTCCTTGTTCGAGTCCTTGTTGTACTCGAACGTGTTGCCCGGCGTGGTGTCGCGCGAGTAGTAGAGCCACTGCCCGTCGGGCGAGAGCGCGGGCTCGCCCAGGTCCTTCTGCCAGTTCGGCTTCTCGTTGAGCTGCACGCCCTTGCCACCGTCCAGGTGGTAGAGCCAGATCTCGCCGCTGCCGGCCGAACGTGTGCCGGTGTAGTGCTTGCGCGCGGCGATGTACTGGCCGTTCGGGTGCCACACGGGGTTGTTGAGCAGGCGGTAGTCCTCGCTCGTGACCGCGCGGGCCCCCGTGCCGTCTGTGTTCATCACCCAGACGTTGTCGCCGCCGCCGGCGTCCGTCACGTAGGCGATGCGCTTGCCGTCGGGCGAGAAGCGGGCCTGGTGGTCCCAGGCCATGCTGGTGGTCAGGGGCTTGGCGTCGCCGCCGGTGATGGGCACGACGTACAGGTCGCCGAGCAGGTCGAAGACCAGCGTCTGGCCGTCAGGGCTGACGTCCACGCTCATCCAGGTGCCGGTGCGCGTGTCGATCTTCACCGTGCGCGCCACGCCGGGCGCCTTGTTGACGTCCCACTTGGCCTTGGCGGCCGGGGTGGGTGGTGCGGCAGGTGCAGAGGAGGGCTGGGCGGGGGCCTGGGCCAGGGCGCTGGCAGCGCACAGCGCCAGGGGCAGCAGGGAGGTGAGACGCTGGAGGAAACGGGGCACGGCGGTGTCCTGCGTGGTCGACAAGCGGACGATTCTGGCCCCGGCGGCAGCGGCCCGCACCAGGGGCTGGAACAATCGGGGGGTCCGGGCGAGATCGCCCCGGGAGCCCGCATGCCTGAAAACACCCTCCGCCACCGGCCCAGCGTGCCGGCCTTGATCGCCGCGGCCCTGCTGCTGGGCGGCTGCGCCGCCACACAGGTGGCCATCGAGAAACGCAACCTCGATGTGCAGACACGCATGTCGGTCACCATCTTCCTCGACCCGGTGCCGGTGGAAGAGCAGACGGTGTTCGTGCAGATCCGCAACACCTCCGACAAGCCCGAGCTCGACCTCGCGCCTGAAGTGGCCGCCGCGATGCAGGCCAAGGGCTACCGCGTCGTCACCGACCCGCGTCAGGCCAAGTTCTACCTGCAGGCCAACGTGCTGGCGGTGGGCAAGAGCGACCCCTCGGCCATCCGCCAGGTGGTGGGCGGGGGTTTCGGCGCGGGGGTGTCGGGCGGGGCCTCGGGCATCGTTGCGGCCAGCGCCGCGGCCGGTGCCTTCGGGCCCACAGGCCGCGCGGTGGCCACCGGGGCCGCCACCGGAGGCTTCGGCGAGGTGGTGATCGGCTCGCTGGTGAAGGACGTGTACTTCTCCATCGTCACCGACGTGCAGATCAAGGAGCGCCTGCCCGAAGGCCGTGCAGCCACGCAGAACTCGGCCCTCAGCAACCGCCAGGGCACGAGCGGCGGCGACACCGTGAGCTACACCGACCGCGTGGACATGAAGACCTACCAGACGCGCATCGTCTCCACCGCGAACAAGGTGAACCTCGATTTCGAAGAGGCCGTGCCCG
This sequence comes from Rubrivivax sp., assembly GCA_051861265.1. Lineage (GTDB taxonomy): Bacteria > Pseudomonadota > Gammaproteobacteria > Burkholderiales > Burkholderiaceae_C > Rubrivivax. Next base: position 314,829 of record JBHYDA010000003.1, on the reverse strand, counting down.
CGCTGCGTGCGGGGCTGGTGCGGGCGTTGACGGGCTTGTTCTAGGCGCCGGGCGCTGCCGCGGCGGCGCCGGCCTGGCGAAGTGCCGCGTAGCGCAGCTCGGCCTCGCGCCGCATTTCCTTGCGCACCAGCGCTGCGGCCCAGCGGCGGTGTTCGTCGGGCGTGCTGGGCTGCAGCGGCGGCACCGGGGTGGGCTTGCGCTCGTCGTCCACCGCCACCATCGTGAAGAAGCAGCTGTTGACGTGGCGCACGCTCTTCTCGCGGATCTGCTCGGCCACCACCTTGATGCCCACTTCCATCGACGAACTGCCCGTGTGGTTGACGCTGGCCAGCACGTGCACCAGCTCGCCCACGTGCACGGGCTGGCGGAACATCACCTGGTCGACGCTGAGCGTCACGCAGTAGCGCCCGGCGTAGCGGCTGGCGCAGGCGTAGGCCGCCTGGTCGAGCAGCTTGAGGATGGTGCCGCCGTGCACGTTGCCGGCGAAGTTGGCGGTGTCCGGTGTCATCAGCACCGTCATCGTCAGCTGGTGGGCCGGCAGGTCCATGGCGGCGGGCCTCACATCGGCGCGTCGTCGCCTTGCGGCGCAGCGGCGGCATCGGCCTTGCGGATGCGCACGGCCTTCTTGGCGGGCGCAGCCGGGGCGGCCGGCGTCTCCGCACTGGCGGCCAGCACGGCTGCCGTGGCGTCGGCGGCTGCCAGGCCGGCCGCAGCGGCTGCGAGCGGGCCGTCGGCCGGCGCGTCTTCCTTGATCACGCGGGTGTAGGGCGCCAGGATCTGCACCATCTGGCCGTAGACCTTCGGGTTGCCGGCCACGATTTCGCGCTGGTAGAGGAAATCGCTCTCGCCGGTGAAGTTGCCCACCAGGCCACCGGCCTCGGTGATGATGAGCGCGCCGGCGGCGGCGTCCCAGGGGTTCAGGCCGGTCTCGAAGAAGCCGTCGTAGTAGCCGGCGGCCACGTAGCAGAGGTCCAGCGCGGCAGCGCCCGGGCGGCGCAGGCCGGCGCAGCTGGCCATCAGCTCCTCGAACATCTTCACGTAGCGCTTGAAGTTGTCGCCCTTGCGGAAGGGGAAGCCGGTGCCGATCAGCGAATCGCTCAGCCGGGTGCGCTTGCTCACGCGCAGGCGGCGGTCGTTCAGGAAGGCGCCGCGGCCCTTGCTGGCGTAGAAGAGGTCGTTGCGCGTCGGGTCGTAGACCACCGCCTGCTGCACCTGCCCGCGGTAGGCCAGCGCGATGCTGACGGCGTAGACGGGGAAGCCGTGCAGGAAGTTGGTGGTGCCATCGAGCGGGTCGATGATCCAGACGTAGTCGCTGTGTTTGGCGCCGTGGGCGCGGCCCGATTCTTCGGCCAGGATGCCATGGCCCGGGTAGGCCTCCAGCACCGTGTTGATGATGGCTTCCTCGGCGGCGCGGTCGACTTCGGAGACGTAGTCGTTCGGGCCTTTGCTGCCGATCTTCAGCACTTCCAGGTCGAGCGCGGCGCGGTTGATGATGGAACCTGCTGTGCGGGCCGCCTTGATGGCGATGTTCAGCATGGGGTGGAGCGCTTGCGACATGGGGCGGCCTGACGGGCTGAGGAAGGAAGACGGGCGTGGACGGGATAAAGAGCGGGGTGCGCCGACAATGCCGTGCACCGATGAAGCCCATTTTACGGCCGTGAACGCCCCGCCCAGCCCGACCGAAGCCTCCAGCACCGCAACCACCGTGGCAGACCCGACACGTTTCGTGCTCGTGCGGCCCAGCCACGCCGGCAACGTGGGCGCGGCAGCGCGTGCGATGAAGGTGATGGGTTTTGCCGATCTGGTGCTGGTGGCGCCGCGTTTCGCCGACGTGCTGAGCCAGGAGGAAACGGTGGCCATGGCCAGCGGCGCGGCCGACGTGCTGACCCGCGCCCGCATCGTGCCCAGCCTGGCCGAGGCGCTGGACGGCATCACCTGGGCCTGCGCCACCGCGATGACGCCGCGCGATTTCGGCCCGCCCACGCACACCCCGCGCGAGCACTTCGCCACGCTGGCCGGCGGCCCCCACCGCGTGGCCTTCGTCTTCGGGCCTGAACGCACCGGCTTGCTGAACGAAGACGTCTACCGCTGTCACGCCTGCCTGAGCATCCCCGCCGCCCCAGGCTACGGCTCGCTGAACCTCGCGCAGGCCGTGCAGGTGCTGGCCTACGAATGGCGCCAGGCGCTGGGCGGCTACGAGGTCGCGCCACGCACGATGGACGCCGCGCTGGCCGATGGCGCTGCGCTCGAAGGCCTGCTGCAGCACTGGCAGCAGGTGCTGCAGGACATCGGTTTCCTCGACCCCGCCGCGCCCAAGAAGCTGATGCCGCGCCTGCACCAGGCGCTGAACCGGGCGCAGCTCACACAGGAAGAGCTGCACATCCTGCGTGGCATCGCCCGCGCCGTGGACAAAGTGGACAAGACACCGCGCTGAAGCGCGCCGGCACCCCCGCCGCTACACTGCCGCGCATGTTTGCCCGCCTGCGTGAAGACATCGCCTGCATCCTGGAACGCGACCCCGCCGCGCGTTCACGCTGGGAGGTGCTCACCTGTTACCCCGGCCTGCATGCGCTGGTGCTGCACCGGCGTGCGCACTGGTTCTGGGGCCACGGCTTCCGCTGGCTGGCGCGCTTCACTTCGCACATCGGCCGCTTCCTCACCGGCATCGAGATCCACCCCGGCGCCACCATCGGCCGGCGGGTGTTCATCGACCACGGCATGGGCGTCGTCATTGGCGAGACGGCCGAGATCGGTGACGGCTGCACCATCTACCAGGGCGTGACGCTGGGCGGCACTTCGCTGAGCAAGGGCGCCAAGCGGCACCCGACACTGGGGCGCGATGTGATCGTCGGCGCCAACTCGCAGGTGCTGGGTGGCTTCACGGTGGGCGATGGCGCGCGCATCGGCAGCAGCGCGGTGGTGGTCAAGCCGGTGCCACCCGGTGCCACGGCCGTGGGCAACCCGGCGCGCGTCATCCAGCACGATGCGGAGGCCGCCCGCGAGGCCGCGGCGGCCAAGATGGGCTTCAGCGCCTACGGCGTGACGCAGGGTGACGACCCGGTTTCGCAGGCCATGAAGGGGCTGATCGACAACGCCTCGGGCCACGAGCACCAGATCGCTCTGCTGTGGGCCGCCATCGAGAAGCTCTCGGCCCGTGCGCGCGAACTGCCGGCGGGCGACTGCGTGCCGCAGGATGCCAACACCACCGAGACCTTCGACGCCGAGCGCCTGAACCGCCTGGTGAAGTGAGGCGGTTCCGCGCGGGCGGCCCCGAGCGGCGGCGGCTCAGTCCACCAGCGCCCAGGCATCCGCGTCGGGCACGCGCTCCAGCGGGCCCACGTCCTTGGCCAGCCCGGGGCGGCCGAAGAGGTAGCCCTGGCCGTTCTTGCAGCCCAGGTCCTTGAGCATCTCGGCCTCGTCTTCGGTTTCCACGCCTTCGGCCACGGTGTCCACCGCGAGGCTGCGCGACAGGCCCACGATGGCCGCCACGATCTTGGCGCTTTCGGGCCGGCTGCGCAGCGTGCGCACGAAGCTGCGGTCGATCTTGATCTTGTCGAAGGTCATCTCGGCCAGGTAGCTCAGGCTGCTGTAGCCGGTGCCGAAGTCGTCCAGCGTCACCGTCATGCCGGCGCGCTTGAGCGCGAGGATGACTTCGCGCGCCCGCGCCGTGTCGTTGACCAGTGCGGTTTCCGTCAGCTCCACGTCCAGGCGTTGTGGCGGCACGCCGGCGTCCTTCAACTGCGCCAGCAGCGCCGGCACCAGCGTTTCATCCTGGATCTGCTGCGGTGCCACGTTGAACGAGAGCCGCCAATGCGCCGGGAACCGCGCCAGGTCCTTGCAGGCCTGGCGCAGCAGGCTCATGGTCAGCGGGCCGATGAGGCCGGTGTCTTCGGCCAGCTGGATGAAGCGGTCGGGGCCGAGCAGGCCGCGCTCCGGGTGTTTCCAGCGGCACAGCAGCTCCACCGAGCGCACCTGCCGCGTGTGCAGGTCGACGATGGGCTGGTAGTAGGGCACCATCTGCCCGGCAGCGATGCCTTCGCGCAGCGCCATCTCGAGCGTGTGGCGCTCGGCCAGGGCTTCGTCGAGCTGCAGGTCGTAGAGGCACACCGTGCCGCGGCCGGCCTGCTTGGCGCGGTAGAGCGCGCTGTCGGCCTTGCGCAGCAGTTCGTCGTCGCTCTCGGCATCGTGCGGGAAGCGCGCAATGCCTACGCTGGCGCCGATGTTCACCGCGATCTCCCCGAACTGCATGGGCCAGCTCAGGCGCTCGACGATGCGCTCGGCCGCGGCCTGTGCGGTGCCTGGGCCTTCGCTCTCGTCCACCACCACGACGAATTCGTCGCCACCGTAACGCGCACGCAGGTCGCTGGCGCGCAGGCAGCGCGACAGGCGCCGCGCCACCTCCTTGAGCACCAGATCGCCCACCATGTGGCCGTAGCGGTCGTTGACGGGTTTGAAGCGGTCGAGGTCGACCATCAGCACCGCCAGGCCTTCGTGGTGGCGGCGCGCGCGGCCCATCAGCGACTGCATGGCGTCGTGCAAGGCGGCGCGGTTGTCCAGGCCCGTGAGCAGGTCGCTGGCGGCCAGGCGCTGCACGCGTTCTTCAGCCTCCAGCAACGAGCCGCGCGAGCGGCCCAGGCCGTTGGTCAGCCGCCGCCACAGCACGGCACCCAAGGCCACGCTCAAGGTCAGCACGACGGCGGTGCTGATCAGTGCGGCGTGGCGCAACGCGCGCACCTCCTGTTCGGTGGCGGCCAGCGAGGCTTGCGTCAGCTCTTCGGTGGCGGCGCGCAGCAGGCGCGATGGCGCCACGTAGCGTTCGCTGTCGAAGAGTGCGCGTGCCGACTCGAAGGCACCCGACTTCAGGGCCTCGGCCGCCGAGGCGTTCATGCGCGCCAGCAATTGGGTGGCTTCCGCGGTGCGCTCGCGGTAGCGCTCGGCCACGGCCTGCGGCGCCAGCAGGCTGGCGTGTTCGATGGCGAGCGCCAGTTCGGGCACCAGCTTGTCGAAGCGATCGATCCAGTGCGCTTCGCCGGTGATGGCGGCCATCTGCGCGGCCAGTGCGAGCTGCTGGTCGGCCACGCGAACCTCGCCCACGAGCTTGTGCGCCATCGCGTGGCGGTCGGCCGCCTGCTGCAGCGCCGCCGACGACCATTGGTGCTGCCCCAGCAGCAGCGCCGCCAGCAGCGCCGCGCCGACCAGGGCCAGCGCCACCGCACGGCGGGCCTGGCGCATCGTCTCCTCGACGATGGACACGGTGGGCAGCAGGCGCACCGGCGGAGACGGATCGATGGACATCGGCGGGGCGCGAAGGCGGTTTGAGACGGCTCAAACCGCGTTTTCGGCCGCTGCGGGCGCGGCTTGAGCCGCGCGGGCCCCCCGCCGTCGAGCTCAGGCCCCGGCGGGCGGGCGTTGTGCCGACTTGGGGCGGAAGGCGGCGCAGACCTCGGTGTCGGTCTCGATGTACGGCCCGCCGATCAGATCGACGCAGTAAGGCACGGCCGCGAAGATGCCGTGCACCGGCGGGCTGCGCGTCGGCAGGCCCTGCAGCGTCTCGGCGATGCTCTTGGGCTGGCCGGGCAGGTTGATGATCAGCGCGCGGCCGCGCACCACGGCGACCTGGCGCGAGAGGATGGCGGTGGGCACGAAGGCCAGGCTGATCTGGCGCATCTGCTCACCGAAACCCGGCATCACCTTGTCGGCCACGGCCAAGGTGGCTTCGGGCGTCACGTCGCGCGGGGCCGGGCCGGTGCCGCCGGTGGTGAGCACCAGGTCGCAGTGCACCTCGTCCACCAGTTCGCGCAGTGCGGCGCTGATGCCGTCCTGCTCGTCGGGGATCAGCCGCGTGTGCCACTCGACGGGGTTCTTCACCGCGCGGCCCAGCCAGTCCTGCAGGGCCGGGATGCCCTTGTCTTCGTAGACGCCGCTGGAGGCGCGGTCGCTGATGGAAACGACGCCGATGCGGACGGGATCGAAAGCACTCATGGCGGCGGATTTCTGCAGTGACAAGGGCTGGCGGGCGTTCAGCCGGCCAGCATGGGCTTGATGAACTGGAACAGCTCGCGGAAGCTCTTGGGCTGGCGGTCTTCGGCCACCAGGCCAGCGGCGTCCTTGCGTGCCTGGCGCACCAGGCTGCGCAGCTGCTGCGTGTCGGTCTCGGGGTGCTCGTGCAGCCAACGCGTCATCGCGTCATCGCTGGCGATCAGCTCGGCGCGCCAGCGTTCGGCTTCGTGCAGCGCCAGTGCGTTCTCGGCCGTGCCCAGCGTGGCGGCGGCCACGGCCTGGCGCAGCGCGTCTTCGTCGGCGTTGCGCATCAGCTTGCCCACGTACTGCAGCTGCCGGCGCTTGCCTTCGTGGGCCGTGGTGCGGCGGTACAGCTCGATGGCGTCGCGCAGCACTTCGGGCATCTCGATGGCCTTGAAGGCCTGGGGCGAGAGTTCGGCCAGGGCCTTGCCGAGGTCTTGCAGCGCGTGCGATTGCTGCTTGAGCTGCGTCTTGCTCGGGCGGTCGTCGGTATCGGCTTCTTCGGCGTCGCCGTAGTGAACGTCGATGCCGCGGTGCGGGGCGGCGCGTCGTGCCATGGTAGGAGGCGCGGGCGTCGGCCCGGGCGCGCTGGGATAGGGGGTCGTTATCATAAGTGTGGACTTGATTGAGGCCCTACGCCGATGAGCAACGAACGCGCCGACACCGGCTTTGCCTACCGCCAGGAACAGTTCCAGCAGATCGTCGAAGACACGCTGGCCCTGGCCCAGAGCCTCGGGGCCAGCGACGCTGGTGCCGAGGTGTCAGAAGGCGTGGGCCTGAGCGTGAGCGTGCGCAAGGGCGAGATCGAGAACGTCGAGCGCAACCGCGACAAGAGCCTGGGCGTGAGCGTCTACCTCGGCCAGCGCCGCGGCAACGCGAGCACCAGCGACTTCTCGGCTGCGGCCCTGAAGCAGACGGTGCAGGCCGCCTACGACATCGCCCGCTTCACCGCCGAAGACCCGGCCGCCGGCCTGCCCGAGGCCGAAGACCTGGCCACGCCCGAAGAGGTGGCGCGTGACCTCGATCTCTTCCACCCCTGGGCCATCGACGCCGCGGCCGCGGCCGAACTGGCGCGACGCTGCGAAGATGCAGCGATCAAGACCCACAAGCTCATCACCAACAGCGAGGGCGCGGGCGTCTCGGCGCAGCAGGCGCACTTCTGGGCCGGCAACTCGCGGGGTTTCCGCGGGGGCTATGCCAGTTCACGCCACTACCTTTCGGTGTCGGCCATCGCCGGTCGCGGCAAGAACATGCAGCGCGACGGCTGGTACACCAGCATGCGCGATGCCGCCGATCTGGCCACGCCCGAAGCCGTGGGCCGCTACGCTGCCGAGCGCACGCTTTCGCGCCTGAAGTCGCGCAGCGTGGCCACGGCCGAGGTGCCGGTGCTGTTCGAGAGCACCGTGGCCGCAGGCCTTCTGGGGGCCTTCGTGCAGGCTACTTCAGGCGGGGCGATCTACCGCAAGACCACCTTTCTCGTCGACAGCCTGGGCAAACGGGTGCTGGCGCCGCACATCCACATCCACGAGAACCCGCACGAACTCAAGGGCAAGGGCAGTGCGCCCTTTGACGACGAGGGCGTGCGCACGCGTTCGCGCCAGGTGGTCAAGGCCGGCGTGGTGCAGGGCTACTTCCTCAGCAGCTACTCGGCGCGCAAGCTCGGCATGAAGACCACCGGCCACGCCGGCGGTTCGCAGAACCTGGCCATGACCAGCCGCCACACCCAGCCCGGCGACGACCTCGACGCCATGCTGCGCAAGCTGGGCCGCGGCCTCTTCGTCACCGAGCTGATGGGGCAAGGCGTGAACTACGTGACCGGCGACTACTCGCGCGGCGCCGCGGGCTTCTGGGTGGAGGGCGGCCGCATCGTGCACCCGGTGCACGAGGTCACCATCGCCGGCAACCTGAAGCACATGTTCAAGGACATCGTGGCCATCGGTGCCGATGTCTACAACTCGGGCAGCAAATCGGTCGGCTCGGTGCTCGTCGGGCGCATGAAGATGGCCGGCGCCTGAGCCCTGCGGCGCAGCGGGAAAACCCACCCGGGTGCTACCGGGGCCACTCCTAGAATCCCGGCGCGTTGGGGAGCCCCCCGCCACCGAGTTCAGAGGAGATCTGCATGGAACGTCGTTCCTTCGTTCAGGGCGCCGGCCTGGCTGGCGTGATCGCCGCCGGCACCGCGCCAGCCATCGTGCACGCCCAGGCCAACCTGCGTTGGCGCCTGACCTCGGGCTTCCCGAAGTCGCTGGACACCATCTACGGCGCGGCCGAATCTTTCGCCCGCAAGGTCAAGGACATGACCGGCGGCAAGTTCGAGATCTCGGTGCACGCCGCCGGTGAACTGGTGCCCATGCCCGGCCTGGTGGACGCGGTGCAAAACGGCACCGTGGAGATGGGCCATACCGCGCCCTACTACTACTTCGGCAAGAACGACGCCTTCGCCCTGGGCTGCGCCGTGCCCTTCGGCCTGAACAGCCGCCAGATGACGGCCTGGATGTACGACGGCAACGGCCTGAAGCTGATGCGCGAGTTCTACAGCGGCTATGGCTTCACCAGTTTCCCGATGGGCAACACGGGTGCGCAGATGGGCGGCTGGTACCGCAAGGAAATCAAGACCGTCGCCGACATGAAGGGCCTGAAGTTCCGCGTCGGCGGTTTCGCCGGCAAGGTGACTTCGCGCATGGGCACGGTCTCGCAGAACATCCCCGGTGGCGAGATCTACCAGGCGCTGGAGAAGGGCACCATCGACGCCGCCGAGTGGGTCGGGCCGTACGACGACCTGAAGCTGGGCTTCAACAAGGTGGCGCCGATCTACCACTACCCGGGTTGGTGGGAAGGCGGCCCGCAGCTCGACCTGTACGTCAACCAGAAGGCCTTCGACAGCCTGAGCAGCGAGTACAAGGCCATCATCGAAAGCGCAGCGGCCTTTGCGCACACCGAGATGCAGGCCAAGTACGACGCGCGCAACCCGGCGGCGCTGAAGACCCTGGTGTCGAACAAGACGCGCCTGGTGGCCTTCCCGAAGCCGGTGCTGGACGCCGCCTACAAGGAAGCCATGGCGCTGTACAGCGAGGTCAGCGCGAGCAACCCCGTGTTCAAGAAGATCTACACCGACATGGCTTCGTTCCGCCGTGAGGCGAACCTGTGGTTCCGCTTCACCGAGGCGCGCTTCGACAGCTACATGCAGAGCGTGAAGCTGTAAGCCGCCGGCTGCGGCTGCCCAGAAAGAAGGCCCCGCATGCGGGGCCTTCTGCTTTCTCGGCGGGGTGCCCGCTACTTCTTCGCGTCCTTCTTCATCGCTTCTTCCAGCGCCTTCATCGGGTCGTCTTCGGCGGGTTCGCTGGCGGCGGGCTCGGGGGCCGGCAGGCCCTCTTCGGCCGCGCTCGCGGCGCTGGCGGCGGGGTCGGCCGCCTCCACCCCGGGCTCGGTCATGGGCTCGGGCAGGCCCATGGTCTCCAGCGCCTTGTCGGCGTCGATGGTCTCGGTCTTCTGCAGGCCGCCCGACACCAGCCCCGGGAAGGCGATGACGGCCGCCACCATGCACAGCTGCAGGATGATGAAGGCGATGCTGCCCTTGTAGATCTGCGCCGTGGTCACGGCCGGGATGGTCTGGCCCGTCACGCGGTCCTGGTAGTCCTTCTTCGCGGCCACGCTGCGCAGGTAGAAGAGCGCAAAGCCGAAGGGTGGCGTGAGGAAGCTCGTCTGCAGGTTCATCGCCAGGATGACGCCGAACCAGATCAGGTCGATGCCCATCTTGTCGGCCACCGGCGCGAGGATGGGCACGACGATGAAGGCGATCTCGAAGAAGTCGATGAACATGCCCAGCACGAAGACCAGCAGGTTCACCACCAGCAGGAAGCCGAGCTCGCCACCGGGCAGCTTGTCGAACAGGTGCTCCACCCAATAGTGGCCGTCTGCCGCATTGAAGGTGAAGCTGAAGATCGTGGAGCCGATCAGGATGAAGAGCACGAAAGTCGAGAGCTTGGCCGTGCTGTCCAGCGCCTGGCGCATGAGCTTCATCGTGAGCTGGCGGCGCGCGAAGGCCATCACCAGCGCGCCCACCGCACCCATCGCACCGCCCTCGGTGGGCGTTGCCACGCCGAGGAAGATGGTGCCCAGCACCAGGAAGATCAGCACCAGCGGCGGGATCAGCACGAAGGTCACCTGCTCGGCCAGCTTGGACAGCAGGCCGAAGCGCAGCACCCGGTTGGCCAGCGCCAGCAGCAGGGCCAGCAGCGAGGCCACCGTCATCGAGAGGATGAAGACCTCGTCGCCCGGGGCGGGCGTGCTGCGTTCGGTCCAGCCGTTGATCAGCGGCTCGTGCACCTGCGACCAGGCGTAGCCCGCCACCGCGCACACGACCAGCAGCGCGAGCAGCGAGCGATGGCCGCTGGCGCCGTTGCCCTCGCGGTAGATGCGGGCCTCGGGCGGCAGCGCCGGTACCCACTGCGGCTTGACCAGCGCCACGCCGGCGATGAACAGCAGGTACAGGCCCACCAGCATCAGCCCGGGAATCAGCGCACCGGCGTACATGTCGCCCACCGAGCGGCCGAGCTGGTCGGCCAGCACGATGAGCACCAGCGAGGGCGGTATCGCCTGCGCCAAGGTGCCACTGGCCGTGATGGTGCCGGTGGCGATGGTGCGGTTGTAGCCGTAGCGCAGCATGATGGGCAGCGAGATCAGTCCCATGCTGATGACGGCAGCGGCCACCACGCCGGTGGTCGCGGCCAGCAGTGCGCCGACCAGGATGACGGCCACCGCCAGGCCGCCGCGCAGCGGGCCGAAGACCTGGCCCACGGTCTCGAGCAGGTCTTCGGCCATGCCCGAACGTTCGAGCACGATGCCCATCAGCGTGAAGAAGGGGATGGCCAGCAGCGTGTCGTTCTGCATGATGCCAAACACCCGCAGCGGCAGCGCTTGGAACATGTTCAGCGGGAACAGCCCCGCTTCCATGCCGATGAAGCCGAAGAGCAGGCCTGTGGCCGCCAAGCCGAAGGCCACCGGAATGCCGGAGAGCAGGAAGAACAGCAGGCCCGCGAACATCAGCGGGACGAAGTTCTGGGCGATGAAGGCGCTCATCTCAGCGGGCCTCGGTCGCAGCCTGGCGGGCGTCAGCCTGGGCCTTCTGGGATGTCAGGGCAAGGGCTTCGGCCAGGCGTTCTTCTTCGGTCTGCTCCTGCACCTCGCTCATCGGCTCGGTGCGGTGGCCGGTGAGGAAGGCCACGCGTTTGATCAACTCAGAGGCGCATTGCAGTAGCAGCACCCCGAAGCCTGCGGGGATGAGCAGCAGCGCCGGCCAGCGGATCAGGCCGCCGGCGTTCTGGCTCATCTCGCCCGACACCCAGGCGCGCTCGAAGACCGGCCACGAGAGCTTGATGAGGATGAGGCACAGCGGGATGGTGAAGAGCAGCATCCCGGCGATGTCGATCAGCGTGTTGGTGCGCTTGCTCAGCTTGCTGGCGATGAAGTCGATGCGCACGTGCGCGTTGCGCAGCCAGACGTAGCCCGAGCCCAGCAGGAAAACGGCCGAGAACAGGTACCACTGGATTTCGAGGTAGGCGTTCGAGCCGATGTCGAAGGCCTTGCGCATCACCGCATTGCCGGCGCTGATGAGCACCGCTGCCAGCACCAGCCACATCACCAGCTTGCCCAGCAGCTCGTTGAACGCATCGATGCCGGCAGACAGCTTCAGCAAGGCACGCATCTCGTCTCCCGAGAGGGTGGGCCGCTTGCGGCGGCCTCAGAGGTTCTGGGCCTGCAGGTACAGGTTGGTGGAGCGTGCGCCCGAGCGGCAGAAGGCCAGAAGCGGCCGTGGCAGTTCGGCCAGCAGCGCCGCCATCGCGGCGATCTCTTCGGGCGACTGGTAGCCGCCGTCCACCGGCAGGTGGCGGTACTCCAGACCGGCGGCGCGCGCGGCGGCCTCAATGGCGGCGCTGGTCGGCTGGTCGGGACCGTGCTCGAAATCGGGGCGGTTGTTCACCACGCTCCTGAAGCCCATCGCGGCGGCTTCAGCCATCGCTTCGGGAGTGAGTTGCGGGGCCACGCAGACGTCGGCGGCGATTTGACGGAGGGGAAGTTGGCTCATCTCGTTCACTTTGCCAGAGCTTGTTTGACGGCGGCTGACACCGCACCCATGTCGGCCTTGCCGGCCAGGCGGGCCTTGGCCGCGCCCATCACCTTGCCCATGTCGCCGGGGCCGGCAGCGCCGAGCTCGGCCACCAGCGCGGCGATCTCGGCGGCCACTTCCTCGGCCGACAGGCGCTGCGGCAGGTAGCCCTCGAGCACGGCCAGTTCGGCGCTTTCCTTGGCGACCAGGTCTTCACGCCCACCTTGCTGGAAGGCGGTGATGCTGTCCTTGCGCTGCTTGACCAGCTTGTCGACGATGGCCACCACGGCGGTGTCGTCGAGCACGATGCGCTCGTCCACTTCGCGCTGCTTGCAGGCGGCCAGCAGCATGCGGATGGTGCCCAGGCGCTCGCTGTCCTTGGCGCGCATCGCGGTCTTCATGTCTTCGGTGATGCGGTCTTTGAGGCTCGACATGGCGGGCTCCGGAATGAAACAAGCCCGCAGCGGCGTCCCGCGCGGGCTTGTGTGGATACGCGGGTGAAAAGGCTCAGTAGAGCTTTTTCGGCAGCTGCATGCTGCGCACGCGCTTGAAGTGGCGCTTGACGGCCGCAGCCTTCTTGCGCTTGCGTTCGGCGGTGGGCTTTTCGTAGAACTCGCGGGCGCGCAGTTCGGTCAGCAGGCCGATCTTCTCGATGGTGCGCTTGAAACGGCGCAGGGCAACGTCGAACGGCTCGTTCTCTTTGACGCGGATGGTGGTCATGGGGTCAGGAATCCTGAAGTTTCGCGCTCGGTGTCTGCAAGGGCGGTCACGGGGGCCATGTTCCGGAACGGCCCCGACAGCACCCGACTCAAGAACACGATGTTTCCGAGCCGGACGCTGATCGAAACCGCTTGCAGATCGACACGCAGGTTTGCCAGCAAAGCCGAAGATTATAGACCGGGAATCGCAGCCGGCCACCAGCCCCCTGTTGCAGCGGCCCTGCGTTCAGGCCGACAAGGCCCGGCCGCCCGGCCGCGCCTGCAACGCCGCCACGGCCGCCGACAGCAGCGCCAGCTGCCGGGCCACGGGCGCCGGTGCCGGCCTCGAGCCGCTCAGCACCTCTTGCACGTAGAGCGCGGTGCAGGCGGCGTCGGTGCTGCGCGGCAGCACGGGCAACTCGGCCAGCACGCCTTCCTGTGCTGCCACCGAGAGCTCGGGCCGGTGCACGCCGCCCAGCCAGGTGTCGATGCGGGGCAGCCGCCGCGGATCGGCCACCGGCTCGCCTTCGGTGCCGCGCAACAGTTGCGCATTCACGGCGTGGCGCTGGGCCCAGGCGGCCATCAGCGCGCCGAATTCGGGGTGCGTGTGGTTCACCACGCGCAAGGCCGGGGCGCCCTGCACCGGGTTGAGCATCTTGGCCACCGTGTGGCCGGGGCCGCGCAGGCCGATGAGGGCGCGCAGTTCCAGCAGCTGTTGCAGCGGTGGGCACAGCACGGCCGTCGGCACGAAAGCGGGCTCGCGGCGTGCCCAGGCGCGCTCGATGTCCTGCGCCTGCTGGGCCGGCGCCAGACCCAGGTCGGCCAGGATCGCCGCGCTGGCCACGCGCTGGGGTTCGGTCAGCGGGCCGTGCACCAGCACGTTGAGCCCTTCGCGAGCGAGCGACATCGCGAGCAGCGGCGTGAGGTTCGGCAGCCGCCGCGAGCCGTTGTAGGACGGCAGCAGCACGACAGGGCGCTCGCTCGGCACCACGAGGCAGCGCGCTTGCACGGCGTTCAGGAAGCCGGCCAGTTCGTCCAGCGTCTCGCCCTTCATGCGCATGGCCATGACGAAGGCCCCGCACTCGGCCGCGCTGGCCCGGCCGTCCAGCACTTCGCCCATCAGGGCCTCGGCGGCCGCCATGCCGAGATCGCGGGCGCCGGCCGCGCCGCGGCCGATGTCCTTGAGGTAGGGGGCGATGCTCATGGGGTGTGCGGTGTCGGCGGTGGTGTGCTGGGGCAGCCTGTAGGGGGCTGACCATCGGCAGGTACGCAAGTTCCGGGCCGCGGCCCTGCATCGGGGCCTTCAGTCCGGTGTTTACCCCGCATTTGTGGCGGTGCCAGCGACAAACTAGGGGCCAGAATCCAAACGCTGCTTGATCTGCACCGAAGGCCCCACCAAGATAGGGCACGGGCCGTAGATTGGTGCAGCAGCAGGCCCGGACTTCGAGGGTCGAACTTCTCCACCATGACCACGATGCTTGACGCGCCAGCCGCGGCCCTCAACGCCCACACCGAGCTGCCCCCGGTGCTGGCGGGCTTGCTGCCTTGCGTGTTGCAACGCGATGGCGACTTGCTGTCGGTGAAAGACCTCCGCACCGGCCTGTGGGTGCACGCCAACGAGGCCATGGCCAGCACGCTGGGGCTTCCCCTGCTGGAACTGCTGGGGCACTCGGACGCCGAGATCTTCGAGCCGGGTGTGGCCACCGTGCTGCGCGCGGCCGAGCACACGGCCCTGGCCCATGGCGAGCCGCTGACCAGCGAGCACCGGTTCGAGATTCACGGCCAGCGGCGTGAGTTCTCGGTGCTGCGCTGGCTGAGCCCGGTGCGCAACGATGGCCAACGCTGGCTGTGCAGCGTCTGGCGCGATCTGGCGCCCGAGCGCCAGCGTGAAGCCCAGCTGCGCGCCGCGCTCGTGCAGATCGAGCAGCAGCAGCACGCGAATGAGCTGCTGCAACGCGAACTGGCCGACCAGGCCCTGCGCGATCCGGCCTCGGGCCTGTACCGCCGTGCGCACTTCGACGACCAATTGCGCCGAGAGGTCGACCTGTCGACGCGCGAGCACCGCGAATTCGCGATCGTCTTTCTCGCCATCGACCCGCCCACCGCCCAGGCCCGTGCGCTCGGCGCGCCCGGCCTGCAGCGCGTGTTCGAGGCGATCGGTCGCCTGCTGCGAGGCGGCACGCGCGCGATGGACGCCTCGTGTGTCTACGACGACGGCCGCTTCGCCGTGCTGCTCTCGGGCGTGGGCCTGGCCACGGCGCACGCCCGCATGGAAGGCCTGCGCCGCAAGTGCGCGGCGCAGATCGTCGTGCACGAGGGGCAGGACCTGGGCTTCACGGTCTCGATGGGCGTGGCCAGCTTCCCGCACACCGCGCAGAGCCAGGACGCACTCGTCGCCGCCTGCGAGGCCGCGCTGGCCGAGGCCATGCGCCGCGGCGGCAACCACGTCACCCTGGCGGCCATCCGTTTCGACGGCGCCTGAGTCGTCAGCCGTTCAGCGCTTCAGCCGTTGAGCCCGCGGTGCAGCATGCTGGCCGCCAGTGCCATCAGCAGCACCGCGAAAAGCCGCTTCAGTACCTTCACGTTGATGCGCTGGGCCACCCGCGCGCCCAGTGGCGCCAAGGCCACGCTGGCAGCCGCCACGATCGCCAGCGCCGGCAGGTAGAGGTAGCCGAAGGCCCCGGGCAGAGCGGGCGGCAGGTGCCAGCCGCTGATCACGTAACCCACGGTGCTGGCCAGCGCGATGGGAAAACCCAGCGCCGAACTCGTGCCCACGGCGTGCCGCGGCGGCACATTGCACCAGGTCATGAAGGGCACCGACAGAAAAGCGCCGCCAGCACCCAGCAGGCCCGAGATGAAGCCAATGCCGGTGCCCACGCCGGCCTGGCCCCAGGCGCCGGGCATCTCGCGGCCGGGGCTCGGTTTGCGGTCCAGCGCCATCTGCACGGCGGTGTAGCCGATGAAGGCCGCGAAGATCAGCGCCAGACCCTGACCCTTGAGCACCGCGAACGCGCCGGCACCGGCGAGCAGGCCGCCCAGCACGATGCCCGGGGCCATGCGCCGCGCGATAGGCCAGCGAACGGCGCCCAGCCGGTGGTGCGCGCGCACGCTGGACAGCGAGGTGAAGAGGATGGTGGCCATCGAGGTGGCGATCGCCATCTTCACCGCCAGGCCGCCATCAACGCCCCGCTGCGTGAGCAGCCAGGTCATCACCGGCACCATCAGCATGCCGCCGCCGATGCCCAGCAGCCCGGCCAGGAAGCCCGCGAAGGCACCCAGGGCCAGCAGTTCGGCCACCAATGTGAAGCCGAGGTCCATTCAGGTGTCCAGCATGGCCAGCACCGCCTGCCATTCGGCCGGCGTGACGGGGGTGATGGACAGCCGGTTGCCGCGCTGCAGCACCTGCATCGTGGCCAGAGCGGGGGCCGCGCGCATTTCGGCCAAGCCGACCAGGCGCGTCTTGCGCAGCAGTTGCACGTCGCGCAGCAACCAGCGCGGCGCGTCATGCGACGACTTCGGGTCGAAGTAGGGGCTGGTGGCGTCGAACTGCGTCGGATCGGGCCGGACGTCGCCCACCACCCGCGCCAGGCCGGCAATGCCGGGTTGCGGGCATGACGAGTGATAGAAGAGCACGCCATCGCCCGGGCGCATGGCGTCGCGCATGAAGTTGCGCGCCTGGTAGTTGCGCACGCCGGTCCAGGGCAGCGTCTGCTGCGGGGCCTGTGCGAGGTGGTCGATCGAGGCCTCGTCGGGCTCGCTCTTCATCAGCCAATGGCTGTTCATGGGGCTGGTGCGGGGGAGGGGCGGGCCGGCCAGGAAAGGTGTCCGTCGTGGAACGCGTGAACCCGGGTGCCTGAACCAAGGGGGAAGTTCAGGTGGGCGAGGTCAGCCATGCATTGGGTTCATCTGACGCGAGACGATCACGCCTGCGTGGCGATGTTCCAAGCCCTTGGTCATAGACCATCGGCTCAAGGACATGAAAGGCTCACAAGCCCACGACGGACAGATTCATTCTAGACCTCGGCCCCGCCCTGCGTGCGGCGTGGGGCCGCGCCGGAACTCACAGAAGCTGGCCGTCTTCGCCCAGGGCCGCGTCGACGCGGCGGATCAGGGCTTCGAGCTCGCCATCGCCTTCGGCCGCCGCGCCAGCCGGTGCCGCCGGCGCCGGTGGGGGCGCGCTCTGGCGTTCGGCCAGCTGGTAGGCCAGGTTCAGCGCGGCCAGCACGGCGATGCGCTCGCGCGCCTTGACCTTGCCGGAATCGCGGATGGAGCTCATCTCGCGGTCGACGGCGGCCACGGCCGCCTGCAGCAGGGCCTCGCCGCCTTCAGGGCAGCCCAGCATGTAGACCTGTCCGAGGATGGAAACTTCGAGCTGCTTCATGCGCCAGCCTCGGGCTCACGGGCGGGGGCCGGCGCAGGCTCGGCCGGGATGCGCTCGAGCAGCGCGTCGATGCGCCCGCGCGCGGCGGCCAGGCGCGAACGCAGGCTGTCGCGTTCGGCGTTGACGGCCGCGAGCTGCTGCTCGATCAAGGCGCTCGTGCGCTTGAGTTCCTGGTGCCGCAGCACCAGGCGGTCGACACGTTCGGCAAGGTCTTCCAGCTTGGCCATCTCAAGGCTTCCCCTTGGCGGGCATTGTAGGAGCGGGCAGGCGGCGCCCGTGGTCGCAGACACCGCGCACGGTGCACACATCGCAGCGCGGCGCGCGCGCCGTGCAGACATAGCGGCCGTGCAGGATGAGCCAGTGGTGCGCATCGACGAGGTAGGCCTTGGGCACGCGCCGCATCAGTTCGTCTTCGACGCCGCGCACGCTCTCGCTGCGCGCCAGGCCGGCGCGGCGGCTGACGCGGTAGACGTGCGTGTCCACCGCCATCGTCGGCTCGCCGAAGGCGACGTTCAGCACCACATTCGCCGTCTTGCGGCCCACGCCTGGCAGGGCTTCCAGCGCCTCGCGCGAGCGCGGCACCTCGCCGCCGTGCTGCTGGATCAGGATCTCGCAGGTGGCCACCAGGTTCTTGGCCTTGTTGCGGAAGAGGCCGATGGTGCGGACGAGTTCGGTGACGCGCTCGACCCCGAGTTCCACCATCTTCTGCGGCGTGGGCGCCAGCGCGAAGAGCCGCTTGGTGGCCTTGTTGACGCCCACGTCGGTGGCTTGGGCCGACAGCAGCACAGCGGCCAGCAGCTCGAAGACGCTGGTGTACTCCAGCTCGGTCTGTGGCCGCGGGTTGGCAGCGGCCAGCGTGGCGAAGAAGGTCTCGGCGGCTTCAGGCTTCATCGGTGGGTGCGACTGGCGCGACAGGAGCAGTGGGCGTGGCGGTGGCGGCCTGGCGTTTCTCGGCGGCGCGGCGCAGGGCGGCTTCGATGACGGCGCGCTTGGCGTCCAGCGCCGCGGGCTCGGTGAGCTTGCTGTGCGCGGCCAGATCGGCCAGTTTGGCGCGGGCTTTGGCGGCCAGGCGCTCGTCGTTCTCGCGTTGCTCACGCACCAGGCGCTGCTGGCGGAATTCGTAGCGTTCACGCGCTTCGTCGGCCTGCGGCTGGCTCCACGCCTGCCAGCCAGTCTGCAGTCCGCTCACCGGCACCAGCGAGATGCAATCGACCGGGCATACCGGGATGCACAGCTCGCAGCCCGTGCACTGCGCGTCGATCACGGTGTGCATGAGCTTGGAGGCGCCGACGATGCAGTCCACCGGGCAGGCCTTGATGCACAGCGTGCAGCCGATGCACCAGGCTTCGTCGATGACGGCCAGCTGGCGTGGGGCTTCGACGCCGTGGCTGGGGTCGAGCGGCAGCACCGGGCTGCGTGTGATCTGCGCCAGCCGCGCGATGCCTTCGGCGCCACCCGGTGGGCAGCGGTTCAGTGCCGCCTCGCCCTGCGCGATGGCCACCGCGTAGCTGCGGCAATCGGGGTAACCGCAGCGGGTGCACTGCGTCTGCGGCAGCGCAGCGTTCAGGCGCTCGGCCAGCGCCGCGGTGTCGGTGGTCGGCGAGAGGGCGGCAGGGGCAGGCGGCAGCACCCGCCGATTATCGGCTGCGCTTGCTGCGCGGCAGGCGCGTGACCTTGGCGCTTTCGGTGCCCGTCGAGGCCTCTGCGGTATCGGCGGCCGTCTGGTTGAAGCGCGTGATGAAGCGGCGCACCTCGGGGTAGACCTTCTCGCGCCAGCGGCGGCCGGAGAAGATGCCGTAGTGGCCGGCGCCCACGGCGTCGTAGTGGAACTTGCGCGAGGTGGGCACGCCCGTGCACAGGTCGTGCGCGGCGCGGGTTTGGCCAGCGCCCGAGATGTCGTCGAGCTCGCCTTCGATGGTCAGCAGCGCGGTGCTGCCGATGTCCTGCGGCCGTACCAACTCGCCGCGCACGTGCCAGGTGCCGTTGACCAGCGCGAAGTCCTGGAAGACGGTCTTGATGGTGTCGAGGTAGTACTCGGCCGGCATGTCGAGCACGGCGTTGTACTCGTCGTAGAACTGGCGGTGGCTCTCGGCGCTGTCGTCGTCGCCCTTGATGAGGTCGGCGAAGTAGTCGTAATGGCTGCTGAGGTGGCGGTCGGGGTTCATTGCCACGAAGCCGGTGTGCTGCAGGAAGCCGGGGTAGACCGCACGCCCCGCGCCCGGGAAGTTCTGCGGCACGCGGAAGATCACGTTGTTCTCGAACCAGCTGTGGCTCTTGTTCATCGCCAGGTTGTTGACGGCGGTGGGGCTCTTGCGGGCGTCGATGGGGCCGCCCATCATCGTCATGCTCAGCGGCGTGGTTTCGCCGCGGCTGGCCATCAGCGATACGGCGGCCAGCACCGGCACGGTGGGCTGGCACACCGAGATCACGTGCACGTCGGGGCCGACGTGGCGGATGAATTCCTGGACGTACTCGACGTAGTCATCCAGGTGGAAGGCGCCGTTGGCCAGCGACACCATGCGCGCGTCGGTCCAGTCGGTGATGTAGACCTTGTGGTCTTGCAGCAGGCTCTTGACCGTGTCGCGCAGCAGCGTCGAGTGGTGTCCCGACAGCGGTGCCACCACCAGCACCTTGGGCTGGGCCTTGATCGCAGCCAGCGCCTGCAGGTCGTCGGTGAAACGCTTGAAGCGCAGCAGGCGGCAGAAGGGTTTGTGCAGCGCCACGCGCTCCTGCACGGCCACCTCGGCGCCGCCAGCCACGACGCTGGTGATGCCGAAGGGCGGCTTCTCGTATTCCTTGGCAAGGCGGTGCAGCAGGTCGAAACCCGCCGAGATGCGCTGCGACAGCGGCATCTGGGCGAAGGGCGACAGCGGATGGTCGTAGAGCTTGGCCGAGGCGCTGGCGAACTCGGCGAAAGGTGCCATCAAGGCACGCTGGCTCTCGTAGATCTGGTAAAGCATCAATCCGCTCCAATGCGCTGACCGGCCCGCAAGACCTGGGGCAGGGTGCGCCAGGCAGGCAGTGAGCCGAATGTAACGTCAAACCCGCCACTTATGTTGCAGTGCAGCAATCTATTGACGCACTCAGCATCTTGCCGCTCGCCGCCGGCCGTCAAAGCCCGGAAAACACGTAGGAGCCGGCCCTTTCCGACCCGCCTTGTCACCTCGGAGACAAGGCGGGGTGCAGGCTCAGCCCGCCATCACCTGGGCCAGCGCTGCCGCCACCGGGCCGAGGTTGCGGCTGTTGAGCGCCGCCACGCAGATGCGGCCCGAATCGACGCCGTAGACGCCGAACTCGCCGCGCAGGCGCTGCATCTGCTCCTTGCCCAGGCCCGAGTAGCTGAACATGCCCATCTGCGTGGTGATGTAGCTCAGGTCGCCCTGCACGCCGGCGGCCTGCAGCTGCTGCACCAGCGCCACGCGCATGGCCTTGATGCGCTCGCGCATGCCTGCGAGTTCTTCTTCCCACATCGCGCGCAGCGCGGGCGTGGTGAGCACGGTGGCCACCACCTGGGCGCCGAAGGTGGGCGGGTTGCTGTAGTTGGTGCGGATCACGATCTTCAGCTGCGACAGCACGCGCGCGCACTCGTCCTTGCTGGCGCACACGACGCTTAGGGCACCCACGCGCTCGCCGTAGAGCGAGAAGCTCTTGCTGAAGGAGGTGCTGACGAAGAACTGCTGGCCCGTGGCCAGGAAACACTGCACCGCCGCGCCGTCTTCGGCGATGCCCTTGCCGAAGCCCTGGTAGGCCATGTCGAGGAAGGGCACCAGGCCGCGCTCGGCGCAGGTGGCAGCGATCTGCTGCCACTGCGCCGGGCTCAGGTCGCAGCCCGTGGGGTTGTGGCAACAGGCGTGCAGCACCACCACGGTGCCGGCCGCGGCGGCCTGCAGCTTGGCGATCAGCGCGTCGAAGCGGACGCCGCGCGTGGCGGCGTCGTAGTAGGGGTAGGTGTCCACCGGGAAGCCGGCGTTGGTGAACAGCGCGCGGTGGTTTTCCCAGCTCGGGTCGCTGATCAGCACGGTGGCCTCGGGGCGCAGGCGCTTGAGGAAATCGGCACCCACCTTGAGGCCGCCGGTGCCGCCCAGGGCCTGCACGGTGGCCACGCGGCCGCTGCTGACCGCCTCGCTGTCGGCGCCGAAGACCAGGCCCTGCACGGCCTTGTCATAGGCCGCAATGCCGTCGATGGGCAGGTAGCCCTTGGCCTTGGGGCTCTCCAGCAGCTGTTTTTCGGCCGCCGCCACGCAGCGCAGCACGGGCAGCTTGCCGGCGTCGTCGAAGTACACGCCCACGCCCAGGTTCACCTTGGCAGGGTTGGGGTCGGCGTTGAACTGCTCGTTCAGACCCAGGATGGGGTCGCGGGGCGCCATCTCGACGGCGGCGAAGAGCGATGCGGACATGGGAAGTCTTTCAGGAGACAAAGGGCGGGCGGAAGCTTGAGCAGGCCGGCGCGGGCTGCGCTACGCTCAAGGGTTGCCCGCCGCGGGAAGACCCCCATGGCGAGCCCGTGAATTCTACGTGCCGCACCCCAAGGGAACCGCCATGACCGCCACCGTTGCCACCGCCGCCCACGCTGCAGCCGCCGGCCCCAGCGACGCCACGCAGCCCACGGCAGACGAGCTCACGGGCCAGTTCATCAGCTTCCCCGATTCGCCCTACCAGCTGCTGCAGCAGTTCGCGCCGGCCGGCGACCAGCCCACCGCCATCGCGCAGCTGGTCGAAGGCATCCAGGACGGCCTGAGCTACCAGACGCTGCTCGGCGTCACAGGCTCCGGCAAGACCTTCACCATGGCCAACGTGATTGCGCGCATGGGCCGGCCCGCCATCGTCTTTGCGCCCAACAAGACGCTGGCCGCGCAGCTGTACAGCGAGTTCCGCGATTTCTTTCCGAAGAACGCGGTCGAGTATTTCGTCAGCTACTACGACTACTACCAGCCCGAGGCCTACGTACCGCAGCGCGACCTGTTCATCGAGAAGGACAGCGCGATCAACGAGCACATCGAGCAGATGCGCCTCTCCGCCACGAAAAGCCTGCTGGAGCGGCGCGACGTGATCATCGTGGCGAGCGTCAGCGCCATCTACGGCATCGGCAACCCGGCCGATTACCACCAGATGGTGATGACGCTGCGCGTGGGCGACAAGATGAGCCAGCGCGACGTGATCCAGCAGCTGATCCGCATGCAGTACAAGCGCAACGAGGTCGATTTCAGCCGCGGCGCTTTCCGCGTGCGCGGCGACACCATCGACGTCTTCCCGGCCGAACACAGCGAACTCGCGCTGCGCATCGAGCTCTTCGACGACGAGGTCGAAAGCCTGCAGCTGCTGGACCCGCTGACGGGCCGCGTGCGGCAGAAGATTCCGCGCTTCACCGTCTACCCGAGCAGCCATTACGTCACGCCGCGCGAGCGTGTGGTCGACGCCATCGAGAGCATCAAGACCGAGTTGCGCACACGCCTGGATGAGCTGGTGAAGAGCGGCAAGCTGGTGGAGGCCCAGCGCCTGGAGCAGCGCACGCGTTTCGACCTGGAGATGCTGCAGGAGGTGGGCCACTGCAAAGGCATCGAGAACTACACGCGCCATCTCAGCGGCGCGAATCCGGGCGACCCGCCGCCCACGCTGGTGGATTACCTCGCGCCGGATGCGCTGATGTTCTTGGACGAGAGCCACGTGCTCATCGGCCAGTTCGGCGGCATGTACAACGGCGACCGCGCGCGCAAGACCACGCTGGTGGAGTACGGCTTCCGCCTGCCCAGTGCGCTGGACAACCGGCCCCTGAAGTTCGAGGAGTTCGAGGGCAAGATGCGGCAGAGCATCTTCGTCAGCGCGACGCCGGGCAACTGGGAGAAGGAACACACCGGAGCCGTGGTGGAGCAGGTGGTGCGTCCCACCGGCCTGGTCGACCCCATCGTGGAGGTGCGCCCCGCCGGGACGCAGGTGGACGACGTGCTGCAGGAGATCCGCGAGCGCGTGAAGATCAACGAGCGTGTGCTCGTCACCACGCTCACCAAGCGGATGGCCGAGCAGCTCACCGAGTACCTGTCTGACAACGGCGTGAAGGTGCGCTACCTGCACAGCGATGTCGACACCGTGGAACGCGTGGAGATCCTGCGCGACCTGCGCCTGGGCACCTTCGACGTGCTGGTGGGCATCAACCTGCTGCGCGAGGGCCTCGACCTGCCCGAGGTGAGCCTGGTGGCCATCCTCGACGCCGACAAGGAAGGTTTCCTGCGCGCCGAGCGCAGCCTCATCCAGACCATCGGCCGCGCCGCGCGCAACCTCAACGGCCGCGCCATCCTGTATGCCGACAAGATGACCGACAGCATGAAGGCGGCCATCGGTGAAACCGAACGCCGGCGCACCAAGCAGATCGCGCACAACCTGGCCATGGGCATCACGCCCAAGGGCGTGTCCACGCGCATCCGCGACATGATCGACGGCGCGGTTTCCGACAAGAGCGCCAAGGACGACCTGAAGGCCGCGCAAGCCGCCGCCGAGGTCGAATCGATGAGCGAGAAGGACCTGGGCAAGCGCATCAAGCTGCTGGAGAAGCAGATGCTCGAGCACGCGCGCAATCTCGAGTTCGAGAAGGCGGCCCGCGTGCGCGACCAGCTGGCGCTGCTGCGCGAGCAGGCCTTCGGCGGCGCCGGGCACGACGTGGTGCCGCTGATCCCGGCCGCCAACCTGAAAGGGGCCGCGTGATGCTGGGGCGCTTGAAGGGTTGGCTCCAGGGCGGTGCCGCGCCCGCCGAAGACCTGGCACAGGCGGCCGAGCTGCGCGTGCTGATGGTCTGCACCGGCAACATCTGCCGCTCGCCCACCGCCGAAGGCGTGCTGCGCGCGAGGCTGGCGCGTGCCGGGCTGGGCGGCCGTGTGGCGGTCGACTCTGCCGGTACCCAGGGCTACCACACGGGCGAGGCACCCGACCCCCGCGCCGTGAAGGCCGCCGCGGCGCGTGGCTACGACCTGAGCAGCCTGCGCGCCCGGCCGGTGCAGCCCGGCGACTTCCAGCGCTTCCATTGGATCGTCGCGATGGACGAAAACCACCTCGCCTGGCTGCGCCGCAAGGCGCCGCCGGGCTGCACCGCGCGCATCGAGCTGCTGATGCCTCACGGCCGCCGCCACCCCGGCGTGGCCGAGGTGCCCGACCCCTACTACGGCGCCCCGGCCGGCTTCGACCGCGTGCTGGACCTGGTGGAAGACGCCTGCGACGGGCTGCTGGCCCGCGTGCAAGACCACCTTGACGGCGGGGTGCGCGGCCATGCCTGACTGAAAAGCTCAGGTTCAGCTAAACTTGAGCAAATCAGTCGGGCACCACCTCCTTCTGGGGGAGGCCCGGCCCGACCAGCGCCCGGGCAGCTGCCCTGTGCGCCGGCCGACCGACACCGCAGCCTTGGCGCCCCGCGCGCCTGGAGAACCCCGATGCGACTCACCACCAAAGGCCGTTTTGCCGTCACCGCCATGATCGACCTGGCCCTGCGCTCCAACGCCGGCCCGGTCGCCCTGGCCGCGATCAGCCAGCGCCAGCAGATCTCGCTGTCCTACCTCGAGCAGCTCTTCGGCAAGCTGCGCCGCCACGAACTGGTGGAAAGCACCCGTGGCCCCGGCGGCGGTTACTCGCTGGGCCGCGCGGCCGGCGAGATCACCGTGGCCGACATCATCGTCGCGGTGGACGAGCCCATCGACGCCACCGGCTGCGCCGGCAAGGAAGGCTGCATGGGCGAAGACAGCGGCAAGTGCATGACGCACGACCTCTGGGCCAGCCTGAACACCAAGATGATCGAGTACCTCGACTCCATCTCGCTGCAGAAGCTGGTGGACGAGCAACTGGCCAAGGGTGTTTCCATCGACGCCGCGCCCATCAAGCGCGCGATCAGCAGCGTGCCCGTGGTCAAGCCCATCAAGGTGACGGCGCCGAATTCGGTGTTTGCCCTTGGCAACGCCTTCACGAAGTAAACCCCAGCGACGAGCCTCTGCGATGACCCCGCACTTCCCGATCTACCTCGATTACGGCGCCACCACCCCCTGCGACCCGCGTGTCGTCGACGCCATGATTCCCTGGTTGCGCGAGCATTTCGGCAACCCCGCCAGCCGCAGCCATGCCTGGGGCTGGGAGGCTGAAGCCGCCGTCGAGAAGGCGCGCGGCCAGGTGGCCAGCCTGATCAACGCCGACCCGCGCGAGATCGTCTGGACCAGCGGCGCCACCGAGTCGATCAACCTCGCCATCAAGGGCGCGGCGAACTTCTATGCCAGCCGCGGCAAGCACCTCATCACGCTGAAGACCGAGCACAAGGCCACGCTGGACACCATGCGCGAGCTGGAGCGCCAGGGCTTCGAGGTCAGCTACCTCGAGGTGCAGGAAAACGGCCTGCTGGACCTCGACAAGTTCAAGGACACGCTGCGCAAGGACACCATCCTCGTCTCGGTTCTGATGGTGAACAACGAGATCGGCGTCATCCAGGACATCCCGGCCATCGGCGCGATGTGCCGCGAGCGCGGCATCGTCTTCCACGTCGACGGCGCCCAGGCCACGGGCAAGGTGGCCATCGACATGAACGAGTTGCCCATCGACTTGTTCAGCATGTCGGCGCACAAGACCTATGGGCCCAAGGGCCAGGGCGCGCTCTACGTGCGCCGCAAGCCGCGTGTGCGCCTGGAAGCGCAGATGCACGGCGGTGGCCACGAGCGCGGCATGCGCAGCGGCACGCTGCCCACGCACCAGATCGTGGGCATGGGCGAGGCCTTTGCCATCGCGCAGGCCGAGATGCCGGCCGAGCTGGAGCGCATCCGTGGCCTGCAGCAGCGCCTGCTGGACGGCATCAGCACCATCGAGCAGGTGTTCATCAACGGCGACCTCGAGCGCCGCGTGCCGCACAACCTGAACGCGAGCTTCAACTTCGTGGAAGGCGAGAGCCTGATCATGGGCGTGAAGGGCATCGCGGTCAGCTCAGGCAGCGCCTGCACCAGCGCCAGCCTGGAGCCTAGCTACGTGCTGCGCGCCCTGGGCCGCAGCGACGAACTCGCGCACAGCAGCCTGCGCATGACCATCGGCCGGTTCACCACGCCCGAAGAGATCGATTACGCCGTCAGCACGCTGCAGGCCAACGTGGGCAAGTTGCGCGACCTCTCCCCCCTGTGGGAGATGTTCAAGGACGGCGTCGACCTCAGCACCATCCAGTGGGCGGCGCACTGAAGCGCGCCCGCAGAACTACAAGGAGCACACACCATGGCCTACAGCGAAAAAGTCGTTGAGCACTACGAGAACCCCCGCAACGTCGGCAGCTTCGACAAGGGTGACGACACCGTCGGCACCGGCATGGTCGGCGCCCCGGCCTGCGGCGACGTGATGAAGCTGCAGATCAAGGTCAACCCCGAAACCGGCCTGATCGAAGACGCGCGCTTCAAGACCTACGGCTGCGGCTCGGCCATCGCGTCCAGCTCGCTGGTCACCGAATGGGTGAAGGGCAAGACGCTGGACGAGGCTGTCGCGATCAAGAACACGCAGATCGCCGAGGAACTGGCGCTGCCGCCGGTGAAGATCCACTGCAGCATCCTGGCCGAAGACGCCATCAAGGCCGCCGTGGACGACTACAAGTCGCGGCACGGCCAAGCCACGGGCGCTGCCGCCTCGCACTGAAGCAGGCTCCCATGGCAGTCACCCTGACCGAAGCCGCCGCGCGGCACGTCACACGCTACCTGGGCCGGCGCGGCAAGGGCGTGGGCGTGCGCCTGGGCGTGAAGACCACGGGCTGCTCGGGCCTGGCCTACAAGCTCGAGTACGCCGACGACGTGGCACCTGAAGACGTGATCTTCGAAGACCACGGCGTGAAGGTGCTCATCGACCCGAAGAGCCTGCCTTACCTCGACGGCACCGAGCTCGATTTCGTGCGCGAGGGCTTGAACGAAGGCTTCAAGTTCTACAACCCGCGCGAGAAAGACCGCTGCGGCTGTGGAGAGTCCTTCCGCGTCTAGGCGTTTCAGCCTCCAGGCACCGGGCGCGGCCAGCAAGCCGCGCCTTGCCATTTCATGCGAGCCATGCACCTCAGCGACGACGACTTCACGCTCTTCGGTCTGCCGCCTCGGCAGGCCCTGGACCGTGCCGCGCTGGACGAACGCCGCCGCGAACTGCAGGCCCAGGTGCACCCCGACCGCTTCGCCCACGAGGGCGCCGCCGCACAGCGCCTGGCCATGCAGTGGGCCGTGCGCGTGAACGAGGCGCACGCGCGCTTGAAGGATCCGCTGAGCCGCGCGGCCTACCTGTGCGAACTGCGCGGCGTGGCGATCGACGCCGAGCGCAACACCGCGATGCCGGGCGCTTTCCTGATGCAGCAGATGGCCTGGCGCGAGGCGCTGGACGCCGCCGCTGACGCGCCGGCCGTCGAACGCCTGGACGCCGAGGTGGCTGCGCAGCAGAAGCGGGATCTCGAAGCCCTGACCGTGCTGCTGGACGAGAAGAACGACACCCCGGCCGCTGCCGCGCAGGTGCGCGCGCTGATGTTCGTGGCGCGCTTCCGGCAAGACATTGCCCGCCGCCTCGACACCCTGGACCCGACCCGCTGAGCGCCCAGCGCACAGCCCGAAGAGAAGCCTGAAAAGAAGAACACCGATGGCCCTGCTACAGATCTCCGAACCCGGCCAGGCGCCGGATCCGCACCAGCGCCGCATTGCCGTGGGCATCGACCTCGGCACCACGCATTCGCTGGTGGCCGCGGTGCGGCACGGCGTGGCCGAGTGCCTGCCCGATGCGCAGGGCCGGCTGCTGCTGCCTTCGGCCGTGCGCTACCTGCCGGGCGGCCGGCGGCACATTGGCGCTGAGGCGCTGGCCGCGCAGGCGGAAGACCCGGAGAACACGCTGGTTTCGGTCAAACGTTTCATGGGCCGCAAGCTGGCCGACGTGGCCGGCACCGAGAAGCTGCCCTACCGCTTCGTCGATGGCGCCGGCATGCTGGCCATCGGCACGCGCGAGGGTGACAAGTCGCCGGTGGAAGTCAGCGCCGAGATCCTGGCTTCGCTGCGCCAGCGCGCTGAAGACACCTTCGACACCGACGAGATCTTCGGCGCCGTCATCACCGTGCCGGCCTATTTCGACGACGCGCAGCGCCAGGCGACGAAAGACGCCGCGCAGCTGGCCGGCCTGAACGTGCTGCGCCTGATCAGCGAGCCCACGGCCGCCGCGGTGGCCTACGGGCTCGACAACGCCAGCGAAGGCCTCTACGCCGTCTACGACCTGGGCGGCGGCACCTTCGACATCAGCCTGCTGCGCCTGACGCGCGGCGTCTTCGAGGTGGTGGCCACGGGCGGTGATGCCGCCCTGGGCGGTGACGACATCGACCACGCGCTGGCCGATTGGGCGCTCGCCGAGGCCGGCCTGCGCGCGGACAGCCCGCACGACAAGCGCGCTGCGCTGGTGGCTGCGCGTGCGGTGAAAGAAGCCCTGAGCAGCAGTGACAGCACACCCTGGCGTGCCGAGCTCGCCGGCGGCATCGCCGAAGTGACCGTGAGCCGTGCGCAGCTGGAAGCGCTGGCGCGTCCGCTGATCGACCGCACCCTGGCCGCCGTGCGCAAGGTGCTGCGCGACGCCCAGGTGGCGCGCGACGAGGTGCAGGGCGTGGTGATGGTGGGCGGCAGCACGCGCATGCCGGCGGTGCGCCATGCCGTGAGCGAGTTGTTCGGTCGCGAAGTGCTGACCAACGTGAACCCCGACGAGGTGGTCGCCATCGGCGCCGCCGTCCAGGCCAACGCGCTGGCCGGCAACGCGCAGGACGGCGAACTGCTGCTGCTCGACGTCATCGCGCTCAGCCTGGGCCTGGAAACCATGGGCGGCCTGGTCGAGCGCGTGATCGAGCGCAACACCACCATCCCCGTGGCCAAGGCGCAGGAGTTCACCACCTACAAGGACGGCCAGACCGCGATGGCCATCCACGTGCTGCAGGGCGAGCGCGACCTGGTGAGCGAGTGCCGCAGCCTCGCGCGCTTCGAGCTGCGTGGCATCCCGCCCATGGTGGCGGGCGCGGCCCGCATCCGCGTCACCTTCCAGGTTGACGCCGACGGCTTGCTGAGCGTGAGCGCACGTGAACTCACCAGCGGCGTGGAAGCTGCCGTCACCGTCAAGCCGAGCTACGGCCTGGCTGACGACCAGATCGCGCAAATGCTGAAGGACGGCTTCGCCCATGCCGAGGGCGACATGGCCGCCCGCAAGCTGCGCGAAGCGCGCGTGGAGGCTGAGCGCATGGGGCTGGCCACGCGTGCTGCGCTGGCCGCCGATGGCGCGCTGCTGAGCGAGGCCGAGCGCCAAGCCGTGGAGGCCCTGATCACCGCCACCGCGCAAGCCGCCCAGGGCGACGACGCCGACACCATCGAAGCTGCGGTCGAAGCCCTGGCCGAAGGCACCGAAGCCTTTGCCGCCGCCCGCATGAACCAAGGCATCCGCCAGGCCCTGGCCGGGCGCAGCCTCGACGACATCTGACCTGAGCAAGCCGCCGCCATGCCCGTCATCCGCATCCTCCCCCACGCCGAGCTCTGCCCCCAGGGCGGCAGCATCCAAGCGCCCGCCGGCACCTCGCTGTGCGAAGCGCTGCTCGAGAACGGCATCGCCATCGAACACGCCTGCGACATGAGCAGCGCCTGCACCACCTGCCATGTGGTGGTGAAGGAAGGCTTCAACTCGCTGGGCGAGATGGACGAGAGCGAAGAAGACCTGCTCGACCGCGCCTGGGGCCTGGCGCCCACGTCACGCCTGAGCTGCCAGGCCATCCTGTCGAACCAGGACGTGACGATCGAGATCCCGAAATACACGATCAACCACGCCCGCGAGAACCACTGAGCGCCCGTTCCCGGCGCGGTGGCGCACCAAGGGCGTACAGCGCCTGGGGCTGCTGCACCAAAAAAAGAACCCCCTCGGCTTGCGCCGAGGAGGTTGGACCAGGGCTCATGCCCCTGCTGAGGAGATAGACAGACACTCGAAAGTGCCGAGCAGACTTACGCAAGCCCTGTGCCAGCGTTTCTGCCACCTGCCGAGTTGCTGCCCGCCCGCTCCATGAAAGTCCTGGGTTTCGAATCTTCCTGCGACGAAACGGGCGTGGCCCTGGTCGAGACGCAACCGGGCGGCGTGCCGCGCCTGCTGGCCGAGGCGCTGTACAGCCAGGTCGACATGCACGCGGCCTATGGCGGCGTGGTGCCCGAGCTGGCCTCGCGCGACCACATCCGGCGCGTGCTGCCGCTGGCGCGCCAGGTGATGGCCGAGGCCGGCTGCGGCCTGGCGGAGGTGGACTTGATCGCCTACACCCGCGGCCCGGGCCTGGCCGGCGCGCTGCTGGTCGGCGCGGGGGTGGCGGTGGCGCTCGCCGCCGCGCTGGGCAAACCGGCCTTGGGCATCCACCACCTGGAAGGCCATCTGCTGTCGCCCTTTCTCGCCACGGCGGAAGAGGGCGGGGCGCCTGAGTTTCCCTTCATCGCGCTGCTGGTCTCGGGCGGTCACACGCAGCTGATGCAGGTGGAGGGCGTCGGCCGCTACACGCTGCTGGGCGAGACCATCGACGACGCTGCCGGCGAGGCCTTCGACAAGAGCGCCAAGCTGATGGGCTTGGGCTACCCGGGCGGGCCGGCGCTTTCGCGGCTGGCGGAAAGCGGCAATCCGGCGGCTTTCGCGTTGCCGCGGCCGCTGCTGCACAGCGGCGATCTCGATTTCAGCTTCGCAGGCCTGAAGACGGCGGTGATGACGCAGCACCGCAAGCTGGGCCCCGCACCCGGGCCGCAACTGCTGGCCGACCTGGCCGCCAGCACGCAGGCGGCCATCGTCGACGTGCTGGTGGCCAAGGCGCTGAAGGCTTTGAAGACGACCGGCGCGCGGCGGCTGGTCGTGGCCGGCGGCGTGGGTGCCAACCGGCCGCTGCGGGCCCAGCTGAACGCCGGTGCAGCCAAGCTGCGTGCGCAAGTGCACTACCCGCCGCTGGCGCTGTGCACCGACAACGGCGCCATGATCGCGCTGGCTGCAGCGCTCCGTCTGCAGCACGGACTGGCCACGCCGCAGACCGACGGCGCCTTCGACGTGCGGCCCCGCTGGCCCCTGGACGCGATCTGAGGCCCAGCCGCCGGGGCCATGAGGCGCCGCCGAGCTATACTCAGCGGTTCCTCAGCGCCGGCATGCCGGCAAAGCGGAAAGCACGGCACCGGTCGGTTTCACTGGTGTCCGCAAGTCCAACCCGGAAACCGCAGGCGCCTCTTGCTATGGGTGCCACCGTGCGGTTTCCAAGCAAAAACCAAGGAAATCGCATGACCCTCGCCACCGCCCTGAAGGCCGACA
Source organism: Rubrivivax sp. (assembly GCA_051861265.1). GTDB lineage: Bacteria > Pseudomonadota > Gammaproteobacteria > Burkholderiales > Burkholderiaceae_C > Rubrivivax. The sequence goes on along the minus strand of JBHYDA010000003.1, from coordinate 283,328 downwards.
TCGTCAAGGCCAACGCCCGCGGCGCCGCCGACACCGGCAGCCCCGAAGTGCAGGTTGCCCTGCTGACCGCGCGCATCAACGAACTGACGCCGCACTTCAAGCTGCACGCCAAAGACCACCACGGCCGCCGCGGCCTGCTGAAGATGGTCAACGCCCGCAAGCGTCTGCTGGCCTACCTGAAGGACCGCGACGCCGACCGCTACACCGCGCTGATCGCCAAGCTCGGCCTGCGCAAGTAAGTTCTCCCTGCACGGGGCCGACCGGTTCGGCCCCGTGTTCCATCCGCTCGCACCTGAGCCAACACCGGGCCGCATTTGCTGTGTCATTCCAACGGCACCCCCTTGATGGGTTCCACTGGAATGGCATGACGCTGCCCACCTTCACGCAAGGAAACAACGCATGAGCCTGTTCAACAAAGTCACCAAGACCTTCACCTGGGGTCAACACACCGTCACGCTGGAAACTGGCGAGATCGCGCGCCAGAGCAGCGGCGCCGTCATGGTCAGCATGGACGACACCGTGGTGCTCGCCACCGTGGTGGCCAAGACCGAAGCCAAGCCCGGCCAGGACTTCTTCCCGCTGACCGTCGACTACATCGAGAAGACCTACGCCGCCGGCAAGATCCCTGGCAGCTTCTTCAAGCGCGAAGGCCGCCCGAGCGAACTGGAAACGCTGACCAGCCGCCTGATCGACCGTCCGATCCGCCCGCTCTTCCCCGAAGGCTTCTTCAACGAAGTGCAGGTCGTCGTGCACGTGCTGAGCCTGAACCCCGAGGTGCAGGCCGACATCGCCGCCATGATCGGCACCAGCGCCGCGCTGGCCATCAGCGGCATCCCCTTCAACGGCCCCATCGGCGCCGCGCGCGTGGGCTATGTCAACGGCGAGTACGTGCTGAACCCGGGCCAGACGCAACTGGCCGACAGCAAGATGGAACTGGTGGTGGCCGGTACCGAAGCCGCCGTGCTGATGGTGGAATCGGAAGCCGACCAACTGTCTGAAGAGATCATGCTGGGCGCCGTGGTCTTCGGCCACCAGCAGGGCCAGGTGGCCATCAACGCCATCAACGAACTGGTGCGCGAAGCCGGCAAGGCCGAGTGGAAGTGGGAAGCGCCGGCCAAGAACGAGCCCTTCATCGCCAAGGTCACCGCGCTGGCCGAAGAGCCGCTGCGCGCTGCTTACCAGATCCGCAGCAAGCAGGCCCGCACGCAGGCCACGCGCGCCGTCACCGGCAACGTGATGGCCGCGCTGAAGGCCGAAGGCCTGGAGTTCGACAAGGTCGAGGTCGAGGGCCTGCTGTTCGAGATCGAAGCCCGCATCGTGCGTGGCCAGATCCTCGCCGGCGAGCCGCGCATCGACGGCCGCGACACGCGCACCGTGCGCGCCATCGAGATCCGCTCGGGCGTGCTGCCACGCACCCACGGCTCTTCGCTGTTCACCCGCGGCGAGACGCAGGCCCTGGTGGCTGCCACGCTGGGCACCGAGCGCGACGCGCAGCGCATCGACGCGCTGGCCGGCGACTTCGAAGACCGCTTCATGCTGCACTACAACATGCCCCCCTTCGCCACGGGCGAAACGGGCCGCGTGGGTTCACCGAAGCGTCGCGAAATCGGCCACGGCCGTCTGGCCAAGCGCGCGCTCGTCGCCGTGCTGCCGAGCAAGGAAGACTTCCCCTACACCCTGCGTGTGGTCAGCGAGATCACCGAGAGCAACGGCTCTTCGTCGATGGCTTCGGTCTGCGGCGGGTGCCTCTCGCTGCTGGACGCCGGCGTGCCGCTGAAGGCGCACGTGGCCGGCATCGCCATGGGCCTGATCAAGGAAGGCAACCGCTTCGCGGTGCTGACCGACATCCTGGGTGACGAAGATCACCTCGGCGACATGGACTTCAAGGTGGCCGGCACCACCGCGGGCATCACCGCCCTGCAGATGGACATCAAGATCCAGGGCATCACCAAGGAAATCATGCAGGTCGCGCTGGCGCAAGCGAAGGAAGCGCGCCTGCACATCCTGGCCAAGATGGTGGAAGCCGTCGGCGGCGCCAAGACCGAGGTGAGCCAGTTCGCTCCGCGCCTGTACACGATGAAGATCAACCCGGAGAAGATCCGCGACATCATCGGCAAGGGCGGCGCCACCATCCGCGCGCTGACCGAAGAGACCGGTTGCACGATCGACATCGGCGAAGACGGCACCATCACCATCGCCAGCGTTGACGCCGACAAGGCCGAGTTCGCGAAGAAGCGCATCACCGAGATCACGGCCGAGGCCGAGATCGGCAAGGTCTACGAAGGCCCGGTCACCAAGATCCTGGACTTCGGTGCCCTCGTGAACATCCTGCCCGGCAAGGACGGCCTGCTGCACATCAGCCAGATCGCGCACCAGCGCGTGGAGCGCGTCGAGGACTTCCTCAAGGAAGGCCAGGTCGTGCAGGTGAAGGTGCTGGAGACCGACGAGAAGGGCCGCATCAAGCTGAGCATGAAGGCGCTGATCGAGCGCCCCGAAGGCATGGAAGAGCCGCGCTACGAGCCGCGCGGTGACCGTGGCGACCGGGGTGACCGTGGCCCGCGCCGTGACCGTGACGACCGCCCGCGCCGCGAGCGCAGCGACCGTGACGACCGCCCCCGCCGCGACGCCGCCCCGGCCGAAGGCGGCGAGCAGGGCGCACCGGTGGCCCAGCCCGTGGCCGACGAAGCCCCCAAGCAGCCCGAGTGAGCTTGCTGGCGGTCAGAGAGTGAGTGCCATGCGTGCGATCGAGATCCGCCAGCCCGGCGGGCCCGAGGTGCTGGTGCCGTGCGAACGGCCCAGGCCCGAGCCCCGTTCGGGTGAGCTTCTCATCGCCGTGCAGGCGTCGGGCGTGAACCGCCCCGATGTGCTGCAGCGCAAGGGTCTCTATCCGATGCCGCCGGGCGTGAGTGACCTGCCGGGCCTGGAGATCGCCGGTACGGTGGCTGGTGGCTCGCCCGAAGACCTGGCTGCAGCCGGCCTGGCATTGGGCGATGGCGTCTGCGCGTTGGTGGCCGGCGGCGGTTACGCCGAGTTCTGCGTGGCACCCGTGGGCCAGTGCCTGCCGGTGCCGCAAGGCCTGACGATGGTGCAGGCCGCGAGCCTGCCCGAGACCTTCTTTACCGTCTGGCAGAACGTCTTCCACATCGCGCGGCTGCAGGCTGGCGAGACGCTGCTGGTGCAAGGTGGCAGCAGCGGCATCGGCGTGACGGCGCTGCAACTGGCCAAGGCCTGGGGCTGCCAGGTCATCGTCACCGCGGGCAGCGACGAAAAGTGTGCCGCCTGCGTGGCCTTGGGTGCCGACCACGCCATCAACTACCGCACGCAGGACTTCGTTGCCGAGACGAAGCGCCTGACGGGCGGCAAAGGCGCCGACGTGGTGCTGGACATGGTGGCCGGTGAGTACATCGGCCGCGAACTGCAATGCATGGCCGACGACGGCCGCCTGGCGCTGATCGCGGTGCAAGGCGGCACGGCCAGTGCCATCGACGCCGGCCTCTTGCTGCGCAAGCGACTGAGCCTCGTGGGCTCGACGCTGCGTCCGCGTTCGGTGGCCTACAAGACCGAGCTCGCGCTGGCCCTCAAGGCCCGCGTGTGGCCCCTGATCGAAAGCGGCCGCGTGAAGCCTGTGATCCACCAGGTGTTGCCGGCCGCCCAGGCGGCGCAGGCGCACGCGCTGATGGAGTCGAGCACGCACGTCGGCAAGATCGTTCTCACCTGGACCTGAAGGAGCAGCCGCATGCGACGCACGCTCGTGGTGGGCAACTGGAAGATGCATGGCAGCCGTCCGGCCAACGCCGAGCTGCTGGCAGGCCTGCTGGCCGCGCGGCCCTACACGGCCGATGTGGCGGTGTGCGTGCCGGCGGTCTTCCTGACCGAAACCGCGGCCACGCTGGCGGGCAGCGACCTGCGTTGGGGCGCGCAAGACGTCTCGGCGCACGAGCAGGGCGCCTACACCGGCGAAATCTCTGCCGGCATGCTGCACGAGTGCGGCTGCCGCTACGCCATCGTCGGCCACAGCGAGCGCCGCGCTTACCACGCTGAAAGCGACCAGCTCGTGGCACAGAAGGCCCAGGCCGCGCTGGCGCGCGGCGTGACGCCCATCGTCTGTGTCGGCGAGACGCTGGCCGAGCGCGAGGCGGGTCAGACCGAGGCGGTCGTCAAACGCCAGCTCTCGGCCGTCATCCACCAGCTGGCGCACTGCGCCGCCGAGATGGTGGTGGCCTACGAGCCCGTTTGGGCCATCGGCACCGGCCGCACCGCCAGCCCCGAGCAGGCGCAGGCTGTGCACGCCGTGCTGCGTGCGCAGCTGCAGGCGGCCACGGGCCGTGCCGACACCATGAAGATCCTCTACGGTGGCAGCGTCAAGCCCGACAACGCCGCCACGCTTTTTGCCCAGCCTGACATCGACGGCGGGCTCATCGGCGGCGCCGCCTTGAAGGCCGCCGACTTCATCGCCATCTGCCGTGCCGCCCCCGTGCGCGCCGGCACTTCTTGATTCGATCCCCGGAGTTTTTTCATCATGCAAATCTGGATGACGCTGATCCTGGCCGTGCAATTGCTGTCGGCCCTGGCCATGATCGGCCTGGTGCTGATCCAGCACGGCAAGGGTGCCGACATGGGCGCCTCGTTCGGCGGCGGCGCCTCGGGCAGCCTCTTCGGTGCCACCGGCAGCGCCAACTTCCTGTCTCGTTCCACGGCCGCCCTGGCCACCGTGTTCTTCGTGTGCACGCTGGCCCTGGCCTTCATGAGCAACAGCAACAGCCAGCGCGGCGTCGGGCCTGCCGGCGGCGGCAGCAGCGTGCTCGACCGCCCGGCCGGGAGCGCCAGCGCACCGGCCACCGGCGCCATTCCGGCGGCTGCGCCTGCGGCCATTCCGGCCCCAGCACAAGCCGCCGCTTCTGTGCCGGCTGCCGCAGCATCCAAGTAGGTTTCTCCTCGGAAACCCCTGGTTTTGGGGCTAGAATCTGAGGCTGTTCGGAACGCAATGACCTCCAGCGTTCCGGGCCCACTGCGAATTGGATTTGACGTCGTGCCGACGTGGTGAAATTGGTAGACACGCTATCTTGAGGGGGTAGTGGCGAAAGCTGTGCGAGTTCGAGTCTCGCCGTCGGCACCAACATCAGCGAAGTGGTGGTTCCCGGTCTTGGGCCGGTGAGCCGCCCCACGGTTCCAAGGCAGTGCACTGCGCTTGAATGGGATCGAACATCTGAACTCAGGCGCGCCCGGCGCCGTTGCTCTGCAGCGGCTTTCGAGGCGCGCTTTTTTGTGGCCTCACGGCCGCTGACCTGTAGCACCGCTGTAGCCGTATGGAACTGCAACCCTACCTGCCCGTCATCCTGTTCATCCTGGTGGGTGTGGCGGTCGGGGTGGCCCCGCAGGTGCTCGGTTTCATCTTCGGCCCGAACCGGCCCGACGTCGAAAAGAACAGCCCCTACGAGTGCGGCTTCGAGGCCTTCGAAGACGCGCGCATGAAGTTCGACGTGCGCTACTACCTGGTGGCGATCCTCTTCATCCTTTTCGACCTCGAAATCGCCTTCCTCTTCCCGTGGGCGGTCGCGCTGCGCGACATCGGGGCGTCAGGCTTCTGGGCCATGATGATCTTCCTGACCATCCTCGTCGTCGGTTTCGTCTACGAGTGGAAGAAGGGTGCCCTCGATTGGGAATGAACGCGACCGTTCTGGGCCGCCTGCTGGAGCAGTAAACACATGGGTATCGAAGGCGTTCTGAAGGAAGGCTTCGTCACCACCTCGGTCGACACGCTGATCAACTGGTCGAAAACCGGCTCGCTGTGGCCGATGACCTTCGGCCTGGCCTGCTGTGCCGTGGAGATGATGCACGCGGGTGCTGCGCGCTACGACATCGACCGTTTCGGCATGCTCTTCCGCCCCAGCCCGCGGCAGAGCGATCTGATGATCGTGGCCGGCACGCTGTGCAACAAGATGGCGCCGGCGCTGCGCAAGGTCTACGACCAGATGGCCGAGCCGCGCTGGGTGCTGAGCATGGGCTCGTGCGCCAACGGCGGTGGCTACTACCACTACAGCTACAGCGTGGTGCGCGGCTGCGACCGCATCGTGCCGGTGGACGTGTACGTGCCGGGCTGCCCGCCCACGGCCGAGGCGCTGCTCTACGGCATCCTGCAGCTGCAGGCCAAGATCCGCCGCGAAAACACCATCGCACGCTGACCGTGCGATTCCATGCATCCACGCGCTAACCGGGGCCGTTGTCCATGACCCAGAAGCTCGACACCCTCGAAGCAGCGCTGCAGGCGACCTTCGGCGACACGCTGAAGTCCACCGTGCGCGCCTTGGGCGAGATCACCCTCACCGTGCCCGCGGCGGCCTACGCGGCCACCATGCTGCGCCTGCGTGACGACCCCACGCTGAAGTTCGAACAGCTGATCGACCTGTGCGGCCTCGACTACAGCGACTACAAGAACCAGCCCTGGGACGGCCCGCGCTACGCGGTGGTGTCGCACCTGCTGTCGGTCACGCACAACTGGCGTGTTCGGGTGCGTGTGTTCGCGCCCGACGACGACCTGCCTGCGCTGGCCTCGGTCAACGAGATCTGGAGCTCGGCGAACTGGTTCGAGCGCGAGGCCTTCGACCTCTACGGCATCATTTTCGAGGGCCACCTCGACCTGCGCCGCATCCTCACCGACTACGGCTTCATCGGCCACCCGATGCGCAAGGACTTCCCCGTCACCGGGAACGTCGAGATGCGCTACGACGCCGAGAAGAAGCGCGTGATCTACCAGCCGGTGACGGTGGAGCCCCGCGAGGTCGTGCCGCGCGTGGTGCGTGAAGACAACTACGGTGGCTTGACGCACTGACCGGCCCTGAACGCACCATGGCAGAGATCAAGAACTACACCCTGAACTTCGGCCCGCAGCACCCGGCCGCGCACGGCGTGCTGCGCCTCGTGCTCGAGCTCGACGGCGAAGTCATCCAGCGCGCCGACCCGCACATCGGCCTGCTGCACCGCGGCACCGAGAAGCTGGCCGAGAGCAAGACCTACATCCAGAGCCTGCCCTACATGGACCGGCTGGATTACGTCTCGATGATGTGCAACGAGCACGCCTACTGCCTGGCCATCGAGAAGCTGATGGGCATCGAGGTGCCCGAGCGCGCGCAGTACATCCGCGTGATGTTCAGCGAGCTCACGCGCCTGCTGAACCACCTGCTCTGGCTGGGCTGCCACGGGCTGGACTGCGGTGCGATGAACATCCTCATCTACTGCTTCCGCGAGCGCGAAGACATCTTCGACATGTACGAAGCCGTCAGCGGCGCGCGCATGCACGCCGCCTACTTCCGCCCGGGCGGCGTGTACCGCGATCTGCCCGAACAGATGCCGCAGTACAAGGTCTCGCGCATCAAGAACGAGAAGGCCATCAAGGCGCTGAACGAGAACCGCCAGGGCAGCCTGCTCGACTTCATCGAGGACTTCTGCGCGCGTTTCCCGAAGAACGTCGACGACTACGAGACCCTGCTCACCGACAACCGCATCTGGAAACAGCGCACGGTGGGGGTGGGCGTGGTCAGCCCCGAGCGCGCCCTGAGCCTGGGCTTCACAGGCGCCATGCTGCGCGGCAGCGGCATCGCTTGGGATCTGCGCAAGAAGCAGCCCTACGACGTCTACGACCGCATGGACTTCGACGTGCCCGTGGGCGTGAACGGCGACACCTACGACCGCTACCTCGTGCGCGTGGAAGAGATGCGCCAGAGCAACCGCATCGTGCAGCAGTGCGTGAAGTGGTTGAAGGCCAACCCGGGCCCGGTGATCACCGACAACCACAAGGTGGCGCCGCCCGCGCGCGTGGACATGAAGTCCAACATGGAAGAGTTGATCCACCACTTCAAGCTCTTCACCGAAGGCATGCACGTGCCCGAGGGCGAGGCCTATGCCGCGGTGGAACACCCCAAGGGCGAGTTCGGCATCTACCTGGTGAGCGACGGCGCGAACAAGCCCTACCGCCTGAAGATCCGCGCCCCCGGTTTCCCGCACCTCGCCGCGCTGGACGAGATGGCGCGCGGCCACATGATCGCCGACGCCGTGGCGATCATCGGCACCATGGACATCGTGTTCGGCGAGATCGATCGCTGAACGCCTGAAGAGCACACCCCGATGCAGTTCACCGAACCCACGCTGGCGCGCTTCGCCAAGGAAGTGGCCAAGTACCCGGCCGACCAGAAGCAGAGCGCCGTGATGGCTTGTCTGGCCATCGTGCAGCACGAGCAGGGCCACGTGTCGGCCGCGGCCGAAGACGGTATCGCCGCCTATCTGGGCATGCCGGCGATCGCGGTGCACGAGGTCAGCACCTTCTACAACATGTACAACACGCAGCCGGTGGGCCAGTTCAAGCTCAACGTCTGCACCAACCTGCCTTGCGCGCTGCGCGACGGCGATCAGGCCCTGGCCCACGTCTGCAAGAAGCTGGGCGTGGAGCCCTACGGCACCACGGCCGACGGCGTGTTCACCGTGCAGCCCAGCGAGTGCCTGGGTGCCTGCGCCGATGCGCCGGTGATGCTGGTGAACGACCGCCAGATGCTCAGCTTCATGTCGAACAGCAAGCTCGACGAACTGCTGACCCTGTTGAAGGCGAATGCCGAGGTGGCGAAATGACGCTCGACCTGTCGAAGTTCCAGGCGCGAGGCACGGAAACCTGCTTCCACGACCGCCACATCGGCGCCCAGATCTACGCCGGCCTGAACGGCAGCAACTGGCACCTGCAGGACTACGTGGCCCGCGGTGGCTACAGCGCGCTGCGCAAGATCCTCGGGCTGGATGGCGGCGAGGGCATGACGCAAGACCAGGTCATCGCCGAAGTGAAGCTCAGCGCGCTGCGCGGCCGCGGCGGCGCGGGTTTCCCCACCGGGCTGAAGTGGAGCTTCATGCCGCGCATGTTCCCGGGGCCGAAGTACCTGGTGTGCAACAGCGACGAAGGCGAGCCCGGCACCTGCAAGGACCGTGACATCCTCGCCTACAACCCGCACATCGTCATCGAAGGCATGGCCATCGCTGCCTACGCGATGGGCATCCGAACAGGCTACAACTACATCCACGGCGAGATCTTCGAGGTGTACGAACGCTTCGAAGCCGCGCTGGAAGAAGCCCGTGCCGCCGGCTTCCTGGGCGACAACATCCAGGGCAGCAACTTCAGCTTCCAGCTGCACGCCTTCCACGGCTTCGGCGCCTACATCTGCGGCGAAGAGACCGCGCTGCTGGAGTCGCTCGAAGGCAAGAAGGGCCAGCCGCGTTTCAAGCCGCCGTTCCCGGCCAGCTTCGGCCTCTACGGCAAGCCGACGACGATCAACAACACCGAGACTTTCGCCGCGGTGCCGTGGATCATCAACAACGGCGGCCAGAAGTACCTGGAGTGCGGCAAGCCCAACAACGGCGGCACCAAGATCTTCAGCGTGGTGGGCGACGTCAACCAGCCCGGCAACTTCGAGATCCCGCTGGGCACGCCTTTCAGCAAGCTGCTGGAGCTGGCTGGTGGCGTGAAGGGCGGCAAGCTCAAGGCCGTGATCCCCGGCGGCAGCTCGGCCCCGGTGCTGCCTGCTGCCACGATGATGGACATCACGATGGACTACGACGCCATCGCCAAGGCCGGCTCGATGCTGGGCTCGGGCGCCGTGATCGTGATGAACGAGCACCGCTGCATGGTCAAGAGCCTGCTGCGCCTGTCCTACTTCTACCAGCACGAGAGCTGCGGCCAGTGCACGCCTTGCCGTGAAGGCACGGGCTGGCTGTGGCGCGTGATCCACCGCATCGAACACGGCCAGGGCCGCCCCGACGACCTGGCCTTGCTGGACAGCGTGGCCTTCAACATCAAGGGCCGCACCATCTGCGCGCTGGGTGATGCCGCCGCGATGCCGGTGGAAGGCATGCTGAAGCACTTCCGCGACGAATTCGCCCACCACATCGAACACAAGACCTGCATGGTCTCGGTTCCTGCCTGAGCAGCAAAAGAGCAGCGCCCGCCATGGCCGACATCCAACTCGACGGCAAGACCGTCACCGTTCCCGACGGCAGCATGGTCATGCATGCGGCCGACGCGGCGGGCACCTACATCCCGCACTTCTGCTACCACAAGAAGCTCAGCATCGCGGCCAACTGCCGCATGTGCCTGGTGGACATCGAGAAGATGCCCAAGCCCATGCCCGCCTGCGCCACGCCGGTGACCAACGGCATGGTCGTGCGCACCAAGAGCGAGAAGGCGCTGAAGGCGCAGCAGTCGGTGATGGAGTTCCTGCTCATCAACCACCCGCTCGATTGCCCCATCTGCGACCAGGGCGGCGAGTGCCAGCTGCAAGACCTGGCCGTGGGCTACGGCAAGAGCAGCAGCCGCTACGAAGAAGAAAAGCGCGTCGTCTTCCACAAGGACGTGGGCCCGCTCATCAGCATGGAAGAGATGAGCCGGTGCATCCACTGCACCCGCTGCGTGCGCTTCGGGCAAGAGGTGTCGGGGATCATGGAACTCGGCATGGTGCACCGTGGCGAGCACAGCGAGATCACCACCGTGGCCGGCAAGACGGTGGACAGCGAACTCTCGGGCAACATGATCGACATCTGCCCGGTCGGCGCGCTCACGAGCAAGCCTTTCCGCTACAGCGCGCGCACCTGGGAACTCTCGCGCCGCAAGAGCGTGAGCCCGCACGACAGCACCGGCGCCAACCTCGTCGTGCAGGTCAAGGCCAACCAGGTGATGCGCGTCGTGCCGCTGGAAAACGAGGCCGTCAACGAGTGTTGGATCGCCGACCGCGACCGCTTCAGCTACGAAGCGCTGAACGGTGATTCGCGCCTGAAGCAGCCCATGATCAAGCAGGGCGGCCAGTGGCAGGCGGTGGACTGGAACACCGCCCTGGGCTACGTGGCCGACGGCCTGAAACGCGTGAAGGCCGAGTTTGGCGCCGCCGGTATCGGCGCCCTGGGCCACGTGAGCAGCACGGTGGAAGAGCTGCACCTGCTGGCCAAGCTCGTGCGCGGCCTGGGCAGCGAAAGCGTCGACCACCGCCTGCGCCATGCCGATTTCAGCGCCGCGCCCGCGGGCCAGGCGCGCTGGCTGGGCACGAGCGTTGCGTCGCTGTCGACACTGGAGCGTGTCTTCGTCATCGGCAGCTTCCTGCGCAAGGACCACCCGCTGTTCGCGCAGCGCATCCGCCAAGCCGTTCGCCGCGGCGCGCAGGTCTACAGCCTGAACGCCGTGCACGACGACTGGGCCATGCCCGTGGCCGGCACGCTCACCGCCGCCCCCGCGGCCTGGGCGCAGCAACTGGCCGAAGTGGCCGCTGCCATCGCGCAGAGCCAGGGTGTTGCCGCCCCTGTGGCCGCAGCGCCGGGCGCCCACGCCCAGGCCGTTGCCGCCGCGCTGCTGACGGGCGAACGCAAGGCCGTGCTGCTGGGCAACGCTGCCGCGCAGCACCCGCAAGCCGCCCAACTGCTGGCGCTGGCCGGCTGGATCGCCGAGCACACCGGCGCCACCGTGGGCTACATGGGTGAGGGCGGCAACGCAGTGGGCGCGCAGCTCGTCGGCGCGCTGCCCGGCCCGGGCGGCCTCAACGCCGGCCAGATGCTGAGCCAACCCATGAAGGCGCTGCTGCTGCTGAACACCGAGCCGGTGCTCGACGCCGCCAACGCCGCCGCCGCGCGCCAGGCCCTCGGCGGCTCGGGCCTGGTGGTGGGCCTCACGGCCTTCAAGGACACCATGGCCGATGTGGCCGACGTGCTGCTGCCTATCGCGCCCTTCACCGAAACCGCCGGCTGCTTCGTCAACGCCGAAGGCCTGGCCCAGAGCTTCCACGGCGTGGTCAAGCCCGCGGGCGATGCACGGCCGGGCTGGAAGGTGCTGCGTGTCCTCGGTAACTTGCTGGGCCTGCCGGGCTTCGATTTCGAGACCGCCGAAGACGTGCGCGCTGCCGCCCTGGGCGACACCTCTACGTTGGCGCAGCGCCTGAACAACCAAGCCGATGCCGGCGCACTCAGCGCAGCCCTGCCGGCGGCCGACGGTGGCCTGCAGCGCGTGGCCGACGTGCCCATCTACGCCAGCGACGCCACCGTGCGCCGCGCCGTCTCGCTGCAGCTCACCGCCGACGCGAAGGCGCCGCTCGTGGGCCTGCCCAGCGCGCTGTGGCAGCAGCTGGGCTTGGCGCCCGGCGCCAAGGTGCGTGTGACGCAAGGCGAAGCCAGCGCCGTGCTGGCCGCGCGTGAAGACGCCACGCTGGCCGCCCATGCCGTGCGGGTTGCCGCAGGTCACCAGGCGACGGCTTCTCTCGGCGCGTTGTTCGGCGCCATCACTGTGGAAAGGGCCAGATGACATGAGGCCCCAAGCTCACTTCGTTCGCGGCCCCCAAGGGGCGTGTCAGTCCCTTCGGACGGCCGGGCGGTACTGACATGTTCGAAACCCTGCATCAATTCGGCAACGCCACCTTCGGCACCGGCCTGTGGCTGGTGCTGTGGAGCTTGGTCAAGATCGTCGCGGTGGTGCTGCCACTGCTCGGCTGTGTCGCCTACCTCACGCTGTGGGAGCGCAAGGCGATTGGCTGGAGCCAGATCCGCCCCGGCCCCAACCGCGTGGGCCCCTACGGTCTGCTGACGCCCATCGCCGATGCGGTGAAGCTGATCTTCAAGGAGATCATCCGCCCCACCGCCGCCAACAAGGGCCTGTTCTTCCTGGCCCCGGTGATGACCATCATGCCGGCGCTGGCCGCGTGGGCCGTCATCCCCTTCGGCCCTGAAGTCGCGCTGGCCAACATCAACGCCGGCCTGCTCTTCCTGATGGCCATCACCAGCCTGGAGGTCTACGGCGTCATCATCGCCGGCTGGGCCAGCAACTCGAAGTACGCCTTCCTGGGCGCACTGCGGGCCAGCGCGCAGATGGTCAGCTACGAGATCGCCATGGGCTTCTGCCTCGTGGTCGTGCTGATGGTCTCGGCGAGCATGAACCTCAGCGAGATCGTCGCCGTGCAGGGCCGCGGGATGATGGCCGACATGGGCCTGGGTTTCCTCAGCTGGAACTGGCTGCCGTTGCTGCCCATCTTCGTGATCTTCTTCATCTCGGGTCTGGCGGAGACCAACCGCCACCCCTTCGACGTCGTCGAGGGTGAATCCGAGATCGTGGCCGGCCACATGATCGAGTACTCGGGCATGAGCTTCGCCATGTTCTTCCTGGCCGAGTACGCCAACATGATCCTGGTCAGCACGCTGACCGTGCTGCTCTTCCTGGGCGGCTGGCTGCCGCCGGTGGCCTTCCTCGACTTCATCCCGGGTTGGATCTGGCTGGCGCTGAAGGTCTTCGTGGTCGTCACGATGTTCCTGTGGGTCCGGGCCACCTTCCCGCGCTTCCGCTACGACCAGATCATGCGTCTGGGCTGGAAGGTGTTCATTCCTCTCACGCTGATCTGGCTGGTCGTTGTCGGCCTGTGGATCCAGTCGCCCTTCAACATCTGGAAGTGAAGGCAAGACCATGTCGACCATCGCTGCCATCAAGGACGTCGTCTCCAGCCTCTTCCTGACCGAGCTCTTCAAGGGCATGGCCATCACGGGCAAGCACTTCCTGAGCAAGACCATCACGGTGCAGTTCCCGGAAGAGAAGACGCCGCAATCGCCCCGCTTCCGCGGCCTGCACGCGCTGCGCCGCTATGAAAACGGCGAAGAGCGCTGCATCGCCTGCAAGCTGTGCGAGGCCGTGTGCCCGGCCATGGCCATCACCATCGAGAGCGACGTGCGCCAGGACGGCAGCCGCCGCACCACGCGCTACGACATCGACCTCACCAAGTGCATCTTCTGCGGCTTCTGCGAAGAGAGCTGCCCGGTGGACAGCATCGTCGAGACGCACCACTTCGAGTACCACGGCGAAAAGCGCGGCGATCTCTACTTCACGAAAGACATGCTGCTGGCGGTGGGCGACCGCTTCGAGAAAGACATCGCTGCCAACCGCGCCGCCGACGCGAAATACCGCTGAGGGCCTTGCAGCCCAGAAGAACCAGGGCCTCCTCGTGAGAGCCCCGCACCCATGAACACCATCACCGGTCTCTTCTACCTGTTCTCGGCTGTGCTGCTGTTTGCAGCCTTCCGGGTCATCACCGCGCGCAGCACCGTGCACGCGGCGCTGTTCCTCGTGCTCAGCTTCTTCAGCGCCAGCTGCATCTGGATGCTGCTGCGCGCCGAGTTCCTGGCCATCACGCTGGTGCTCGTCTACGTGGGCGCGGTCATGGTGCTCTTCCTCTTCGTCGTGATGATGCTCGACATCAACAGCGACAAGTTCCGTGAGGGTTTCTGGACCCACCTGCCCATCGCGGGCTTGGTGGGCGCGCTGATTGCGCTGCAGATGGCGCTGGTGCTGATGCGGGGCTTCCAGCTCGAGGCGCCGGCCCCCACGGCCAAGGCGCTGGAGATGGGCAACACCAAGCTGCTGGGCATCGAGATCTACACGCACTACCTCTACCCGCTGCAGCTGGCGGCGGTGCTGCTGCTGGTGGCCATCATCGCGGCCATCGCACTCACGCTGCGTGAGCGCAAGGACAGCCGCCACATGGACCCGGGCCAGCAGGTGCGTGTGAAGAAGGCCGACCGCGTGCGGCTGGTGAAGATGGATGCGACGGTGGAACAGCCTTCGGCGCCCAAGCAGGAAGGCGGTGCGGCATGAGCGGCCTGGGTTCGATCACGCTGGGGCACTACCTGTCTCTCGGCGGCATCCTGTTTGCGCTGTCGGTCATCGGCATCTTCCTGAACCGGCGCAACCTCATCGTGCTGTTGATGGCCATCGAGCTGATGCTGCTGGCCGTGAACCTGAACTTCATCGCCTTCTCGCACTACCTGCCGCTGGAGGCCGACCGCATGGCCGGCCAAGTGTTCGTGTTCTTCATTCTCACGGTGGCGGCGGCCGAATCGGCCATCGGCCTGGCCATCCTGGTGGTGCTGTTCCGCAACCGCGCGTCGATCAACGTTCAAGAGCTCGACGAGCTCAAGGGCTGACATGGCCATCTCTCAGAATCTGCTGCTGACCGTTGCGCTGGCCCCCCTGGCCGGCGCCATGATCGCCGGCCTGGCCGGCAAGTGGGTGGGCCAGCGCGGCGCCCACTTCTTCACCATCCTGGGCGTGCTCATCGCCTTCATCGGCTCTTGCGTGGTGCTCTCGCAGGTGGCCGGCGGCGCCCGCTTCAACGAGACGCTCTACCAGTGGAGCGTGGTCGGCCGCACGGTGATGGAAGTCGGCTTCATGGTCGACGGCCTGACCGCGATGATGATGGTGGTGGTGACCTTCGTCAGCTTGATGGTGCACGTCTACACCATCGGCTACATGGAAGGCGACCCGGGCTACCAGCGCTTCTTCTCGTACATCAGCCTCTTCACCTTCAGCATGCTGATGCTGGTGATGGCCAACAACTTCCTGCAGCTCTTTTTCGGCTGGGAAGCTGTGGGCCTGGTGAGCTACCTGCTCATCGGCTTCTGGTTCAAGAAGCCGACGGCGGTGTTCGCCAACATGAAGGCCTTCCTCGTCAACCGCGTCGGCGACTTCGGCTTCATCCTGGGCATCGGCCTGGTGCTGGCCTACACCGGCTCGCTGAACTACACGGAAGTCTTCGCCAAGGCGCCTGAACTCGCCAAGGTCACCTTCCCGTACCCGACGATTGGCGGCGACTGGATGCTGATCACGGTGATCTGCATCTGCCTGTTCATCGGTGCGATGGGCAAGAGCGCGCAGTTCCCGCTGCACGTGTGGCTGCCCGATTCGATGGAAGGCCCGACGCCGATTTCGGCGCTGATCCACGCCGCCACGATGGTGACGGCCGGCATCTTCATGGTGGCGCGGATGTCGCCGCTGTTCGAGCTGAGCGACACGGCGCTGAACTTCGTGCTCGTCATCGGTGCCATCACGGCACTGTTCATGGGCTTCCTGGGCATCATCCAGAACGACATCAAACGCGTGGTGGCCTACTCCACGCTCAGCCAGCTGGGCTACATGACGGTGGCCCTCGGCGCCAGCGCCTACAGCGTGGCGGTGTTCCACCTGATGACGCACGCCTTCTTCAAGGCGCTGCTCTTCCTGGCCGCCGGCAGCGTGATCATCGGCATGCACCACGATCAGGACATCCGCAACATGGGCGGGCTGCGCAAGCACATGCCTGTGACGTGGATCACCTCCCTGCTGGGCAGTCTGGCGCTGATCGGCACGCCGCTCTTCGCGGGCTTCTACAGCAAGGACAGCATCATCCTCGCGGTGCATGCCACCACGCTGCCGGGCAAGTGGTTCGCGGAGCTGGCGGTGGTGGCGGGTGTGTTCGTCACGGCCTTCTATTCCTTCCGCATGTACTTCCTTGTCTTCCATGGCGAAGAGCGCTTCCACCACAAGCCCTTCCCGCCGGCAGACGACCACAGCCACGGGCATGACGACCACCACGACCACACGCCGCACGAATCGCCCTGGGTGGTGACGGCGCCGCTGATCCTGCTGGCCATCCCCTCGGTGCTGATCGGCTTCATGGCCATCCAGCCCATGCTGTTCGGCGATTTCCTGAAGGACGCGATCTTCGTCGACGGGGCCAAGCACCCGGCCATGGCCTCGCTGGCGAAAGACTTCCACGGTGCTTCGGCCATGGCGCTGCACGGGCTGCAGACGCTGCCCTTCTGGCTGGCCGTGGCCGGTGTCGTCACCGCTTGGTGGTTCTACCTGAAGCAGCCGGCCATCCCCGCGGCCATCGGCAAGGCGCTGAGCCCCGTCGTGCGCGTGCTGGAGAACAAGTACTACCTCGACTGGTTCAACGAGCACGTGCTGGCCAAGGGCTCGCGCCTCATCGGCACGGGCCTGTGGAAGGGCGGCGACCAGGCGGTGATCGACGGCACGCTGGTCAACGGCTCGGCCAGCCTGGTGGGCTGGATCGCGGGCCTCGTGCGTCAGTTGCAGACCGGCCACCTCTACCAGTACGCGCTGGTGATGCTGCTGGGCATATTCGGCCTGCTCACGTGGCAGCTGTGGCCTTACTTCGGCAGCCTGATCCGCTGAGCCGGCGCTGAGCCCCGCCTGAACCCGACAGAACAAGACAGAGAGAACAAGTAATGGGTCTGCTGAGCCTGTCCATCTGGTTGCCCATAGCCTTCGGCGTGCTGCTGCTCGCCGTGGGCCGCGACCAGAACGCCAGCACCGTGCGCGGCATTGCGCTGGTCGGTGCCATCGCGTCCTTCCTCGTGACCTTGCCGGTCATCACGCGCTTCGAGATCGGCACCGCGAAGATGCAGTTCGTCGAGAAGTTCTCGTGGATCGAGCGCTTCAACCTGCATTACCACCTGGGCGTGGACGGCCTGTCGATGTGGTTCGTGCCGCTGACGGCCTTCATCACCGTCATCGTGGTCATCGCCGCGTGGGAAGTCATCCAGGAGCGCGTGGCCCAGTACATGGGTGCCTTCCTGATCCTGAGCGGCTTGATGATCGGCGTGTTCTGCGCGCTCGACGGCATGCTGTTCTACGTGTTCTTCGAGGCCACGCTGATCCCGATGTACATCATCATCGGTGTCTGGGGCGGCCCGAAGCGCGTCTACGCGGCCTTCAAGTTCTTCCTCTACACGCTGGCCGGCAGCCTGCTGATGCTGGTGGCGCTGGTCTACCTCTACTTCAAGAGCGGCGGCAGCTTCGACATCCAGGCCTGGCACAAGCTGCCACTGGACCTGCACGCGCAGACGCTGCTGTTCTTCGCCTTCTTCGCGGCCTTCGCTGTGAAGGTGCCGATGTGGCCGGTGCACACCTGGCTGCCCGATGCCCACGTCGAGGCGCCCACCGGCGGCTCGGTGGTGCTGGCGGCCATCATGCTGAAGCTGGGCGCCTACGGCTTCCTGCGTTTCAGCATGCCGATTGCGCCCGACGCCGCGCGCGAGTTCGACTGGTTCATCGTCACGCTCAGCCTCGTGGCCGTGCTCTACATCGGCCTGGTGGCCCTGGTGCAGCAGGACATGAAGAAGCTGGTGGCCTACAGCTCCATCGCGCACATGGGCTTCGTGACCTTGGGCTTCTTCATGTTCAACGAGCTCGGCGTGGCCGGCGGCATCGTGCAGATGGTCAGCCACGGCTTCGTCTCGGGCGCGATGTTCCTGTGCATCGGCGTGCTCTACGACCGCGTGCACAGCCGCGAGATCGCCAGCTACGGCGGCGTGGCCAACACCATGCCCAAATTCGCAGCCTTCGCGGTGCTGTTCGCCATGGCCAACTGCGGCCTGCCAGGCACCGCCGGTTTCGTGGGCGAGTGGATGGTCATCCTGGGCGCTGTTGAATACAACTTCTTCATCGCGCTGCTGGCCGCCACCACGCTGATCTTCGGCGCCGCCTACACGCTGTGGATGGTCAAGCGCGTGTACTTCGGCGATGTCGCCAACGACGACGTCAAGCAACTGCAGGACATCAACGGCCGCGAGTTCCTGATGCTCGCCGTGCTCGCGCTGGCGGTGCTGTGGATGGGCCTCTACCCCAAGCCTTTCACCGACGTGATGAACGCCTCGGTGGCCGAACTGCTGCAGCACGTGGCGCGTTCCAAGCTGAACTGACGGCCGAAAGAAGACAAGAAACATGAGCTCGATGAACTGGCACGTCGTCCACCCCGAGTTGTGGCTGTTGCTGGCGGCCTGCGTGGTGCTGCTGGTCGACATCTTCAACAGCGATCCGGAGCGCCGCCCCACCTTCTGGCTGACGCAGGCGTCCATCGCCATCTTCGTGTTCCTGCAATTGCAAGACCACGGCGCCGGCATCACGGCCTACGGCATGCAGGGCATGGTGGTGGTCGACCCCATGGGCCGGCTGCTGGCCGCGCTGGCGGGCCTGAGCGTGATGGTGACGCTGGCCTACGCGCGCCCCACGCTGGCTTCGCGCGACATGCTCAAGGGCGAGTTCTTCACGCTCGCGCTCTTCGTGCTGCTGGGCATCAGCGTGATGTGCTCGGCCAACAACTTCCTCGTCGTCTACCTCGGCCTGGAACTGATGAGCCTGAGCCTGTACGCGCTGGCGGCGCTGCGCCGCGATCACGCCATCAGCACCGAAGCCGCGATGAAGTACTTCGTGCTCGGCGCGCTGGCCAGCGGCTTCCTGCTCTACGGCTTGAGCATGATGTACGGCGCCACGGGCACGCTGGAGATCCCCAAGGTCTTCGAGCGCATCGCCACCGGCAGCATCAACAAGGAAGTGCTGGTCTTCGGCGTCGTCTTCGTCGTTGCCGGCCTGGCCTTCAAGCTGGGCGCCGCGCCCTTCCACATGTGGGTGCCCGACGTCTACCAGGGCGCGCCCACGCCCGTGACGCTCCTGATCGGCGGCGCGCCCAAGTTCGCGGCCTTCGCCATCACCATCCGCCTGCTGGTAGAAGGCATGCTGGGCCTGGCGGTCGACTGGCAGCAGATGTTCATCGTGCTGGCCGTGGCCTCGCTGGCCATCGGCAACCTGGCCGCCATCGCGCAGAGCAACTTGAAGCGCATGCTGGCCTACAGCACCATCTCGCAGATGGGCTTCATCGTGCTGGGCCTGAGCGCCGGCGTCGTCAGCGGCAACACGCTGAGCGCGGGCAACGCCTACAGCTCGGCGATGTTCTACCTGGTGGCCTACGTGCTCACCACGCTGGGCACCTTCGGCCTGATCATGTTCCTGAGCCGCCAGGGCTTCGAGAGCGAAGAGATCAGCGATTTCGCCGGTCTGGCCAAGCGCAGCCCCTGGGTGGCCGGCGTGATGACGGTCTTCATGTTCTCGCTGGCCGGCGTGCCGCCGATGGTGGGCTTCTTCGCCAAGCTCTCGGTGATCCAGGCCCTGGTCACGACCAACGTGCCCTTCTACATCGGCCTGGCCGTGGTGGCGGTGGTGTTCTCGCTGATCGGCGCCTACTACTACCTGCGGGTGGTGAAGGTGATGTGGTTCGACGAGCCGTCGCAGACCGCGGCCGTGTTGCAGCCACAGGGCGTGACGCTGCTGCTGGCGATCAACGGCGCTGCGGTGCTGCTGTTCGGCCCCTTCAGCGGCGGCGTGATGGCGCTGTGCCGCGACGCCATCGTCAAGGCGCTGGCGAGCTGAGCGCGGGCGGCAGCACCCCATGGCCGCCCATGACGACGAACATGGCGACAAGCACCTGATCGAGCGCAGCACCGGCGAAAGCACGGTGCTGCACCGTGGCTGGATCGAGCTGCGCAAGGACGTGGTGGAGCTGCCCGATGGCAGCCGTGCCACCCGCGAATACCTGCGGCACAACGGCGCCGTGGCCGTGGTGCCGCTGCTGGACAGCGAAGGCGGCAGCGAGCCCCGCCTCGTGCTGGTGCGCCAGTACCGCTACCCGCTGCAGAAGGTGCTGCTGGAGTTGCCGGCCGGCAAGCTGGAGGCCGGTGAAGACACGCTGGCCTGCGCGATGCGCGAACTGCAGGAAGAGACCGGCTACATCGCCCGTGAGTGGGCCTACGGCGGCGAGATCCACAACGCCGCCGCCTACAGCACCGAGAGCATCTGGATCTGGTTCGCCCGCGGTCTGCAGCCCGGCCCGGCCCGGCCCGACGCGGGCGAGTTCGTCGAGACGGTGACGATGCCGCTGTCGGCGCTGGAGGCACTCAGCGACCGCGGCGAATTGCCCGACGTCAAAACCCAGATCGGTTTGTTTTGGTTGCTGCGCGCGCGCGCCGGCAAGATGTCATTACCTTGGCGGAGCGGCTCCAGCGGCAGCCACCTATGATGCCCGCACGATGAAAGTGCTGGACCTGCGTTGCTCCCATGGTCACGCCTTCGAGGGCTGGTTCGCCTCGGAAGACGACTTCCTCGCGCAGAACGGCCGTTCCTTGATCGCCTGCCCGCTGTGCGGCGATCACGCCATCAGCCGCACGCCCTCGGCCCCGCGCCTGAACCTCTCGGGTGCGCGTGAGGTGGTGCCGCTGCCAGGCTCACCTGCCGCCATCGAGCCCGCGGTCTTGCCCGAGCAGGCCCGTGTTGAACAGGTGCAGGCCGCATGGCTGCAGGGCGTGCGCCAGCTGATGGCCCGCACCGAAGACGTCGGCACCCGTTTTCCTGAAGAGGCGCGCCGCATCCACTACGGCGAGACGCCACCACGCGGCATCCGCGGTCACGCCACACCGGAAGAGCGCGAGGCGCTGCTCGACGAGGGCATCGAGACGGTGGCGATTCCCGTGCCGCGCGCGCTCGACGGCCCGGTGCAGTGAAGACCGGGCGCCGCCGCGGCGTCTAGATCACACGCCCTGGGTTCAAGAGGTTCTGCGGGTCCAGCGCGGCCTTGATGCGCCGCATCAGGGCCAGGGCCACGGGCGACTTGCGCTGCGCCAGCTCTTCGCGCTTGAGCGCGCCGATGCCGTGTTCGGCGCTGAACGAGCCGCCGTGCCGCGCCACGGCGTCGAACACGACGGTGTTCACCGCGTGCTCTTGCTCGGCCAGGAAACGCCGGCCGTCCTCACCGCGCGGGGCCTGCACGTTGTAGTGCAGGTTGCCATCGCCCAGGTGGCCGAAGTTCACCAGTTGCACCCCCGGGAACTGCGCCTGCAGCGCCGCATCGGCCTCATCGACGAAGGCCGGGATGCGCGAGACCGGCACCGAGATGTCGTGCTTGATGTTCGGGCCTTCTTCGGCCTGCGCCAGCGGGATGCTCTCGCGCACGTGCCACAGCGCCTGGCCTTGGGCCAGGCTTTCGGCGACCACGGCGTCCTGCACGATGCCGGCTCCCAGGGCCGCGCCCAGCAGGCCTTCGAAGGCCTCGCGCGCATGGGCTTCGCTCTCGGTGTCGCTGTGCTCCAGCAGCACCGTCCACGCCGCCCCGGGCAGCGGGCGGGGCAGGGCGGGGAAGTGCTTCGCGGTGAGCGCCAGCGCGTAGGCGCCCATCATCTCGAAGCCGGTCAGACCCGCGCCCAGCCGCGCGCGCGCCAGCTGCAGCAGCGCCACGCAATCGGCCACGCTGGCGCAGGCGGCCAGCGCTGTGCCTGTGGCGGCGGGCTGCGGGGCGAGCTTCATCGTGGCCGCGGTGATCACGCCCAGCGTGCCTTCGCTGCCGATGAAGAGATCGCGCAGGTCGTAGCCGGTGTTGTCCTTGCGCAAGCCTGAGAGGCCGCTCCAGACCTCGCCTTCGGCCGTCACCACCTCCAAGCCCAGGCAGAGATCGCGCGCATTGCCCCAGCGCAGCACCTGCGTGCCGCCGGCGTTGGTGGCGAGGTTGCCGCCCAGCGTGCAGCTGCCTTCGGCCGCCAGGCTCAAGGGGAAGAGCAACCCGCGCGCCTCGGCCGCCTGCTGCACGGCCTGCAGCACGCAGCCGGCCTCGGCCGTGAGCGTGAGGTTGGCTTCGTCGATGTCGCGCACGCGGTTCATGCGCTGCAGGCTCAGCAGCACCTGTGTGCCGCTGGCATCGGGCACGCCGCCACCCACGAGGCCGGTGTTGCCCCCTTGCGGCACCACGCTCACGCCGGCGGCCGCGCAGGCCTGCAGCACCGCAGCCACCTCGGCCGTGCTGCCGGGCCGCACGACCGCCAGCGCCTTGCCGCGCCAGCGGCGGCGCCAGTCTTGTTCCCAGGCGCTGAGGTCGCCTTCGTTCAGCACGTTCGCGGCGCCCACCAGGCCGCGCAGCGTGTCCAGCAGTGCCGTCACGCCGCGGCCTCGCCGGCGGCCTTGGCTTTCTCGGCGGCCGCGAGCGCGGCGCCGTTGCGCTGCCGCCAGCGGATGTAGATGCCGCTCACGACGAAGAGCACCAGGCTCAGCAGGATCTCCAGCACCGCCATCAGCTGGCTCACGCCGCTTTCGGTGGTGGCGCGAACCACGCCTTCCATGAAGTACAGCCACACCAGCAGGCTCAGCCAGCGGAAGGTGTACATCCGGTGGCGCAGCAGCCCGGCCACGCACAGCACCAAAGGCAGCACCTTCAGTGCCAGCGTGCCGCTGCCGGTGGGGGCCAGCCAGAGTTCCCAGGCCAGGCCCAGTGCAATCAGGGCCAGCAGGGCGGCCAGGGCCGCGGCGCGGGTGCTGCGCACCACGGCATCGGGGGCGCGCGGGGGCGTGTCGTCGGGGGTCGGTCCAGAGGTCATGGGGCATCATAGCCAGCATGAACATGCTCTCGCGCCCGCAGGGGCGCTCGCTGGCCGGCCTGGTGGCGCAGGCCCGCCTGCAGGCCACGCTGTTGCTGGAGACCTTGCGCACCTGGCCCTGGTTCGAAACCCTGCGCACCTTGCGCCAGCGTTTCAGCGAGGACCGCCTGGGCCTCACCGCCGGCAGCCTCACCTTCACCACCTTGATCGCGCTGGTACCGCTGGTCACGGTGACGCTGGCCATCTTCACCGCCTTCCCGATGTTCGCCGGCATCGAAGGTGCGCTGCAGAAGTACTTCCTGCAGAACCTCGTGCCCGATGGCATCGCGCGGCCGGTGCTGCGCTCGCTGACGCAGTTCGCGGCCAAGGCGCGGGGCATCGGCACGGTGGGGCTGGTGCTGCTGGTGGCCACGGCGCTGGCGATGTCGCTCACCATCGACCGCACGCTCAACGCCATCTGGCGCGTGCGCCGGCCGCGCTCTTTCGCGCAGCGCGTGCTGGTCTACTGGGCCGGGCTCACGCTCGGGCCGCTGGTGCTGGGTTTCAGCGTCTGGCTGACGTCCTACGCGGTCTCGGCCTCGCGCGGTCTCGTGGGCACCCTGCCGGGCGGCGTGGGCCTGCTGCTGGAGTCGGTGCAGTTCCTGTTGTTCGCTGGCGCCACCGCGGCGATGTTCCATTACGTGCCCAACACCTCGGTGCGCTGGCGCCATGCCTGGGCCGGCGGATTCTTCGTGGCGGCGGCTTTCGAACTGGCCAAGAAGGCGCTGGCCTGGTACGTCGATGCCGTGCCCACCTTCTCGGCGGTGTACGGCGCCTTCGCCACGCTGCCCATCCTGCTGCTGTGGATCTACCTCGGCTGGGTCATCGTGCTGCTGGGCGCGGTGATCGCGGCCTACGCGCCCAGCCTGCAGATGCGCGTGGCCGCGCGCCCGGCCGTGCCAGGCTGGCGGTTTGAGCTGGCGCTGGCCGTGCTGCGCTTGCTCGACGCTGCACGGCACGGGCCGCAGCGGGGCCTGTCGCTGGCCGCGCTGGGCGAGGCGCTGCGTGCCGACCCGCTGCAGTTGGAACCGCTCGTGGACCTGCTGGCCGAGCTGGACTGGGTGCAACGCCTGGACGAAGACGGCAGCGCGCGCCACGTGCTGCTGTGCGACCCGGCGCGCACGCCGCTGCAGCCCCTCATCGACCGCACGCTGCTGGCGCCCAGCGCCACCGCGGCGGGTTTCCGCCGCAGCGCGGCTTTCGAGAAAGTGATGCTGGTCGACGCGCTCGGCGGCTGAGACGCCGTCGGCTCAGGCCAGCGCCGCGCGCAGCGCTGCCAGCGCGGCGTCGGGCGCTTCCGCCATCAGGTGGTGCCCGGCGGCCAGGGTGTGCACCTGGGCCTTCAGCCGCTGCGCCACCTCGCGGGCGCCGCGCGGCAAGGTCATCTGGTCGGCCTGGCCCAGCACCAACGCGGCCGGGCAGCGCACCGCTTCCGCCGCGGCCAGCCCGCCGGCGTAGGCGTTGCAGGCCGAAAAGTCGGTGTGGAAGAGCCGCGCATCGCCGTGCGCCGCCAGCACCTGGTGCATCAGCGCGCGGCTGGCGCCGTGCAGCCAGACGCCCGGGGAGGGATAGCCGGGCTTGGTGGCCCAACTCGAGATCGAGAAGCTGGACACGCGGTGGATGGCCGCCGTGGTGTCGGTGAGCGACAGATCCAGCAGCGCCTGCGGCACCGGCATCGGCACGCAGGTGCCCAGCATCACCAGGCGCGTGGCGCGTTCGGGCTGGCGTGCCGCGGCCTCCAGCGCCACCAGCGAGCCCATGCTGTGGCCGGCCAGCGCGGCCTGCTGCACGTCGGCGGCATCCAGCAGCGCCCACAGCCAGTCGGCCATGGCCTCCACGCTCGTCAGCGCCGGGCCGGCACTGCGCATGTGGCCGGGCAGGTCCACCGCCAGCACGCCGTGGCCGTGGTGCGCGAACCAGCGCGCCAGCAGCGTGAAGACGCTGTGGTCGTTGAGCGCGCCGTGCACGAACACCACGCAGGGCAGGGTGGGGTCGAAGGGCTTGCCGCCGGTGTAGGCGTAGACCTCGCGGCCGTCGACAGTCAGCTTCATGCGGCCACCTTCTCGGCCACCTTGAAGGCGCGCTTGAGGTCGTCGATGAGGTCGTCGGGGTCTTCCAGGCCGATGCTCAGGCGGATGGTGCCGGCGGTGATGCCGGCTGCGGCCAGCGCCGCGTCGTCCATGCGGAAGTGCGTGGTGCTGGCCGGGTGGATGACGAGGCTGCGGCAATCGCCCACGTTGGCCAGGTGGCTGAAGATCTTCAGCGCCTCGATGAAGGCGCGGCCCTGGGCGCGCGAGCCTTTCAGGTCGAAGCTGAACACCGCGCCGCAGCCGCGCGGCAGCAGGCGCTGCGCCAATGCATGGCTGGGGTGGTCTTCCAACTCGGGGTAGCCGACGCGCGCCACCTGCGCGTGGCGGCTCAGGAAATCCACCACCTTGCGTGTGTTCTCCACGTGCCGCGCCATGCGCAGCGGCAGCGTCTCGATGCCCTGCAGCATCAGCCACGCGGTGTGCGGGCTCATGCAGGCGCCGAAATCGCGCAAGCCCTCGCGGCGCGCGCGCAGCAGGAAGGCACCGTCGGTGCTTTCTTCGCTGAACACCATGCCGTGGAAGCCGGCGTAGGGCTGGTTCAGTTCAGGGAAGCGCTCAGCCGCATGCCAGGGGAAACGCCCGCCATCCACCAGCAGCCCGCCCACCACGGTGCCGTGTCCGCAGAGGAACTTGGTGGCGCTGTGGAAGACCAGATCCGCGCCGTGCGCAAAAGGCTGCATCAGCCAGGGCGTGGTGAAGGTGCTGTCCACCAGCAGCGGCACGCCGGCTTCGTGGGCGATGGCGCTCACGGTGGGGATGTCCAGCACGTCCAGGCCGGGGTTGCCCAGGGTCTCGCCAAAGAGCAGCTTGGTCTCGGGGCGGATGGCGGCGCGCCAGCCGTCGATGTCGCCCGGCTTCACGAAGCTGGTGCTGATGCCGAAGCGTGCCAGCGTGTAGTGCAGCAGGTTGTGGCTGCCGCCGTAGAGCGCGGAGCTGGCCACGATGTGCGAGCCCGCGCCGGCCAGCGTGCTGATGGCCAGGAAGAGCGCCGCCTGCCCGCTGGCCGTGGCGATCGCCCCCACGCCGCCCTCCAGCGCCGCGATGCGTTCTTCCAGCACCGCGTTGGTGGGGTTGCTGATCCGGCTGTAGACGTGGCCGCTGCGTTCCAGGTTGAAGAGGCTGGCCGCGTGCTCGCTGTTCTGGAACACGAAGCTCGTGCTCAGGTGCAGCGGCACCGCGCGTGCGCCGGTGGCCGGGTCGGGCGCGGCGCCCGCGTGCAGGGCCAGGGTGTCGAAACCGGGGTCGCCGTAGCCGGGCATGGCTGTCCTTGATCAGGGTGGGGTGGGGCCGGGCACCGCGGGCGTCCGCCGCCCTGGCCGCCCTTCGGCGCGGGCATTGTGGGCTATATTGACTGCGTTCCAAGGCCGTGGATGCGGCCGTCAACCGGGTGCCAAGTTGCCATGAAAGTCACCGACATCCTGCGCGTCAAGGGCAACACGCTCTTCACTGTGCAGCCCGATCAGGCCCTGTCCGAAGCCGTGCAGACCATGGCCGAACTCGACATCGGCTCGCTGGTCGTGATGGAGCATGGCGACGTGGTGGGCATGCTCACCTTCCGCGAGGTGATCGCTGCGGTGGTGGCCGGCGGCGGCAGCGTGGGCACGCGCCTGGTGCGCAGCGTGATGGACGACGCGCCGCTGACCTGCACGCCCGAAACCGGTGTCGACGAAGTGCGCCGCATGATGCTGCAGCGCCATGCGCGCTACATGCCGGTGCTCGACCGCCGCACGCTGATGGGCGTGATCTCGTTCTACGACGTGGCCAAGACCGTGGTCGACGCGCAGGATTTCGAGAACCGCATGCTCAAGGCCTACATCCGCGACTGGCCCGAGAAGGACAGCTCCGAGGCCTGAGGCGCTGCAGCAGCGCCCCGCACCGACACCGGCCTGGGCTGCAGCGAGTGCTCCGCATGATCCTTCTTGCCCGGCAAGCGCTGGGCGCTGCCTTCGCCGGCGGCCCATGCCGCGTGCTGTGGGCTGCGCTGTGCTTGCTGGCCGCGCCGGCCTGGGCCGCACCCGGTGATCCGGCGGCATCGGCCGCCTTGCCGGTGCCCCCATTGGTCCGGTACGGCGTGCTCGCCAGCTTCCCGCCTTTCCAGGTATGGCCGAAAGACGGTGTGCCCGGCGGTGCCGACATCGAGATCGTCGGCGAACTGGCGCGCGAGGCCGGTCTGGCCCTGCTGCCCGTGCGTTACACCGATTACCGCCAGCTCGAAGCCGACCTCGCCGCGGGCCGCCTGCACCTGGCCAGTTCGATGGCGCGCACGGCCGGCCGCGAAACGCAGTTCCTCTTCACGCCGCCCTATGCGCAGTTCCAGCTGGCGCTGCTGACCCGGGCCGAACAGCCTTCGGCCGCGCTGCTGCCCGATCTGGCCGGCCGCAGCATCGCCGTGGTCAACGGCTATGCCAGCCAGGCCCAGGCCGACCGCCTCTTCCCGCTGGCCTCGCGCGTGGTGGTGGGCAGCCCGCGCGAGGGCATCGAGGCCGTGCGCACCGGCCGCGCCGACACGCTGCTCGAATCGCTGCCGGTGCTGGTGGACATCATCGAGCGCGAGCAGATCCGCGGCCTGTCGGTGGTACGCCGCATCGACGCCCCCAGCGGCCGCCTGCACCTGGCCGTGCCGGCCTCGCAGCCGGGCCTGGCGCAGCGCCTGTCGGAGGCCGTGCGCGCCTACCCGCCCACGCGCGTGGACAGCCTGGTGGAGGCCTGGAGCGTGCGCGCACCCGACAGCCGCCCACAGGCGCTGCAGCTCAGCGCCGAAGACAGCGCGCAGCTGGCCGCCTGGCCCGCCCCCGTGGTGGGCGTGGTCGGACGGGAGCCTCCGTTCGCCAGCCTGAATGCCCAGGGCCAGCCCGAGGGCCTGTCGGTGGACATGCTGCGCGGCGTGCTGCAGCGCCTGGGCAAGGAGCCCAAGGCCTGGATCGCCCTGCGCGCCGACGAGGTGCCCGCGGCCCTGGCCGAGGGCCGGGTCGACCTGCTCGTGGGCGCCGACGAGGCCGCCGAGCGCGCCAGCCTGCTGCGTTTCGTCGGCCCCTTCATCGAGTACCCCACGGTGCTGGTGGGCCGCCCCGAGAGCGGCGCCTTCGACCTCGTGCAGATGTACGGCCGGCGCCTGGCGCTGCCCCCGGGCAACGCGGCACGGCCCTACGTCGAATCGCGCCACCCGGGCGTGCGCATCGTCGACTGCGCCGGGCTGGAAGCCTGCCTGGAGGCCGTGCGCGACGGCGAAGCCGACGCGACGATGACCGACGTGGTCGCCACCATGGTGGCCATGGCGCGGCAGCCGCGCGCCGACCTGCAGGTCATCGGCGCCGAGCCGGCGCTGCGCCGCTTCCACAGCCTGGCGCTGGCCGAGCGCCACGCAGCGCTGGTGCCGCTGTTCAAGCGCGCGCTGGACGTCGCCGTCGAGCAGGACATGCCGACGCTGAAGACGCGCTGGTTCAGCCGTCCGGTGCAGGCCGACGTGCTGGGCGCGCTGCTGCGGCGCTATGGCCCCTGGGGGGCTGCCCTGCTGGCGCTGCTGGCCGGGCTGTGGTGGTGGCACAGCCGCCGCCTGCATGCCGAAGTGCGGCGCACGCAGCAGGCGCAGCAGGCCGCCGAGCGCGTGGGCGCTGAAAAGGCGCGTTTCGCCGCCTTCCTGGCACACGAGGTGCGCAACTCGCTGCACAGCGTGATCGCCGGCGCCGAACTGGCGCGCGAGCTGCCCGCCGGCCCGCCCCAGGCTGCCCCGGGGCCGGCCGACGCGGCCCGCCTGGCCGAAGCGGCCCGCAGCACGCTGCGCCTGCTGAACAACCTCATCGACCGCGACCGCCTCGACGCCGGCCGCCTGCGCCTGCACCCCGAGCCCACGCGCCTGGGGCCCTTGCTGCAGGCCGTGCTGCGCGAGATGGCGCCCGCGGCCGAGATGGCCGGCCTGCAGTTGCAACTGCAGGGCCCGGTGGCCGACCCGCGCCGGCAGATCGACGCGCTGCGCCTGCAGCAGGTGCTGCGCAACGTGCTGTCCAACGCCATCAAGTACGGCACCGAAGGCGGCCCGGCCGACGTGGAACTGGTGACGCTGCCACCGGATCCGCAGGCCCCGGCCACCGTGGTACTGGAAGTGCGCGACCGTGGCCGTGGTGTGCCCGAGGCCGAGGTGCCGGGGCTCTTCGAGCCCTACGGCGCAGCCCACCGCGACACCACCAGCGCCGGCTTGGGCCTGCCCATCAGCCGCGAGCTGGCGCGCCTGATGGGCGGTGACCTCACGCTGCAGGCGCGGCCTGGCGGCGGCACGGTGGTGCGCATCACGCTGCAGGCCGAACCGCTGGCCGATGCCCCTGTGCCGCAGCCGGTGCGCGCGCTGCATGTGCTGGTGGTGGAAGACGCCGAGGTGCTGGCGCTGCTGCTGGCCCGTGCCTTCGAGCAGCGCGGTCACCGCGTGGAAGTGGCGGCCACCGTCGCGCAGGCACGGCTGCGGCTGGCGGCTGGCGGCATCGACCTGCTGCTGAGCGACCTGCACCTGCCCGATGGCTCGGGCGCCGAGCTGCTGGCCTGGGCCCAGGCCGAGCTGCCCGCACCGGCGCCCTGGCTGCTGGCCATGACGGCCGACCGCGACACCGAGGCCGCGGCGCTGGAAGGCCCGGTCGTGCGGGCCGTGCTGCAGAAGTCGGGCGATGCCGCCGCGCTGGCCGAGCGCGCGCTGCGCGAAGTGGCTGCCGCCTGAAGCGCCTGCCACCTCCCGCCCTGCGGGCCGCGCAGCCCGCTCTCTACAATTCGCGGTTTTCCCCAGCCCAGCCCCGCACATGTCCGGCAGCACCTTCGGCGAGCTCTTCCGCGTCACCAATTTCGGTGAAAGCCACGGCCCGGCCATCGGCTGCGTGATCGACGGCTGCCCGCCCGGGCTGGCCTTGAGCGAGGCCGACATCCAGGGCGACCTCGACCGCCGCCGCCCCGGCACCAGCCGCCACGTGACGCAGCGCAACGAGCCCGATGCGGTGGAGATCCTCTCCGGCGTCTACGAGGGCCACACCACCGGCACGCCCATCTGCCTGCTGATCCGCAACACCGATCAGCGCAGCAGGGACTACGGCAACATCCTCGACACCTTCCGCCCCGGCCACGCCGACTACACCTACTGGCGCAAGTACGGCCTGCGCGACCCGCGCGGCGGCGGGCGTTCTTCGGCCCGGCTCACCGCGCCCATGGTGGCCGCCGGCGCCGTGGCCAAGAAGTGGCTGCTGGAAAAACACGGCACCACCTTCCTGGGCTGGATGAGCGCCTTGGGCGAGGTGGAGATCCCCTTCCACAGCGCCGAGCACATCCCGCACAACCCCTTCTTCGCGCCCAACGCCGAGATCGTGCCGGCGCTGGAAGCGCACATGGACGCCCTGCGCAAGGCCGGCGACAGCTGCGGTGCGCGCATCGAGGTGCGCGCCAGCGGCATGCCCGTGGGCCTGGGCGCGCCCCTGTTCGACAAGCTGGATGCCGACATCGCCTACGCGATGATGGGCATCAACGCGGTCAAGGGCGTGGAGATCGGCAGCGGCTTTGCCACCGTGCAGGAGCGCGGCAGCCAGCACGGCGACGAGCTCACGCCCGAAGGCTTCGCCAGCAACCACGCCGGCGGCGTGCTCGGCGGCATCAGCACCGGGCAAGACCTGGTGGTCAGCATCGCCATCAAGCCCACCAGTTCCATCCGCCTGCCCAAGCCCAGCATCGACCGCCAGGGCCAGCCCACGGTGGTGGAGACGCACGGCCGCCACGACCCTTGCGTGGGCATCCGCGCCACGCCCATTGCCGAGGCCATGCTGGCGCTGGTGGTGATGGACCACGCGCTGCGCCACCGCGCCCAGAACGGTGATGTGCAGCTCGCGCTGCCGCCCATCGCCGCGGCGCGGCCCGGCACGCCTTGACGCCAGCGCCTGCCGGCGCCGAGGCGCCAGCGCCGGCGTCCACCGGCGTGCTGGTGCGCTTCGGCACGCTGTCTTTCTGCTACTTCGCGGCCATCGGGCTCTTCAACCCCTACGCGCCGCTGTGGTTCCAGAGCCTGGGTTACTCCACGCTGCTGATCGGCGGCATCTCGGCGCTGCAGTCGGTCACCCGGCTGTTCGCGCCCTACGCCTGGAGCTGGTCGGGCGACCACAGCGGGCGCCGTGCCGAACTCATCCGCATCGCGGCTTTCGGGGCCTTGCTTTCGGCGCTGGCGCTGCTGGGCGTGGAAGCGGCGCTGCCGGTGGCGGTGGTGACGCTGTGCATGTTCCTGGCCAACAGCGGCGTGGTGCCGCTGTCGGAGGCGTTGCTCTCGCAATTGCTGCACACCCCCGGCGGCGGCATCGACAGCGCCCGCTATGGCCGCGTGCGCGTGTGGGGCTCCATCGGTTTCATCGCCGCGGCGGCCAGCTTCGGCGTGCTGCTGGAGTGGACGGGCATCGCCATCTTCCCGGCCTTCGTGGCCGCGATGAACGCGCTGCTGCTGCTGGCGGCGCTGCGCCTGCCGGCCACGCACACCGCCGCCGTGCACGACGAGCCGGCCCCACCGGTGCTGCCCTTGCTGCGCCGGCCCGAGGTGGCGTGGTTCTTCGCGTCCATCTTCTTCACGGTGCTGGCGCACACGAGCCTCTATGCCTTCTTCTCGCTGTACCTCGTGAGCCTGGGCTACGGCAAGTGGACGGTGGGCGCGCTGTGGGCGGTGAGCGTGGGCGTGGAGATCGTCTTCTTCTGGACGCAGGGGCGCTGGTTTCCGCTGCTCAGCCCCCGGCGCTGGCTGGAGGCGGCAGCCGCCGTCACCACGCTGCGCTTCGTGGCCACCGCCGCGGGCGGGGCCTGGGCGCCGGTGCTGGTGCTGGCGCAGCTGACGCACGCCATCACCTTTGCCGCGCACCACGCGGCCTGCATCGCGCTGGTGCACCAACTGTTCCCGGGCCGCCTGCGCGGCCGGGGGCAGGCGCTGTACACCATGCTCGGCTACGGCATCTCGGGCGTGCTGGGGGGCCTGGGCGGGGGGTGGTTGATTTCCAAGCTGGGCTTTGCGGCGGCGTTCTGGGCGGCCGCCGGCTGCGGCTGCGCCGCCTGGTTCTGCGCCCGGCGGGCAGGGCCTGGCCCCACGCCGGATCGGGCTTCTCAGTGATTTATTCGCAGGAAATGAATTGATGCGGTGAAAGGCTGCATTTCTCCTCAAGCCACGGCCGGTGTCTGCCGAAGATGACACATCGCGGGCCGAAGCGTCGGGCCTGCTTTTGGCTTGAGAGGAACCGCCCATGAACGATGCATTCGCCGCAACCGGTGCTCGTCGCTCCGCCGACATCGACGACGCCAGCGCGATCACGCGCTTCTTTCGTTACCACGGCATCTGGGCCCCGGGCGTGCGGCTGTTTCGCTCGATCGGGTTTCGCGCCAAGGCGCTCACGATCACGGCCGTGTTCCTGCTGCCGATCGCCTGGCTGGCCTTCAACTACTTCAAGGACAAGGCCGCGGCCATCCAGTTCTCGGCCGACGAGCGTGTGGGCGTGGCCTACGCACGCGCTGCGCTGCCTCTGCTGACCGCGTTGCACCAGCAGCGCACGATGGCAGTGCAGGAGGCCGCCAGTGGCCAGCCCGCACCCGGCGCAGACGCCGCGAAAGCCGCCGTGCAGGCCGCGCTGAAGCCCCTGGCCGAGGCCCAGGCCCGGCTGGGCGCCCAGCTCCAGACCGGCGATGCCCACGCGCAGGTGCTGAAGCTGCTGCAGGCCTTGCCGGCGCCTTCGGCGAGCGTGGAGCCGGTGCTCACGGCGCACAACGCGCTGGTGCACGCGCAGCTCGCCTTGCTGACCACCTCGACCGACAACTCCAACCTCACGCTCGACCCCGATCTCGACACCTACTACCTGATGGACGGCAGCCTGGGCGCCTTGCCCGTGCTGCTGGAAGCCACCGCGCTGCAACGCGACATCGCGCTGGCGATGCTGTCTGGCCACAGCGCGGGCAGCGATCTCGTCAAGCAACTGGGTGCGCAGGAAGTCATCGGCGACCTCACCGACGAGCGCTGGGCCGCAGGCGTGGCCAAGGTCAAGACCCAGCATGCCGACATCGAAGCCGAGCTCGGTGCGCCGGCCGCCCGCGAGGCGCTGCAAAGCTTCCACAAGGTGGCTGCAGCCAGCGAATCGGCACCGCGTGTGCTGGCGGCCGCTGATGCGACCCTGACCGCGCTGCACGCTGCGCAGGACAAGAGCCTGGAAAAGCTGGACACCCTGCTGCAGGCGCGCATCGACCGCCTGGAAGAGGCCCGCGAGCTGACAGTCGTGGCGCTCTTCGCGAGCCTCATGATCGTGTGGTACCTGTTCCTGTCGTTCCGCAAGGTGCTGGAAGGCGGCCTGAAAGAGGTGGCTTTCCACATCAACGCCATGCGCGACGGCGATCTCACCACCCGGCCGCGTGCCTGGGGCAGTGACGAGGCGGCCGGGCTGATGCAGACGCTGGCCGAGATGCAGGCCTCGCTGCGCAAGATCGTCAGCGAGGTGCGCGGCGCCTCCAGCAACATCGTCGTGGCCAGCACGCAGATCGCGGGTGGTGCCATGGACCTGAGCACCCGCACCGAGGAATCGGCTGCGAACCTGCAGCAGACCGCAGCCGCCATGGAAGAGGTGTCGGCCACGGTCTCGCGCGGCAGCGACACCGTCGACCAGGCCACCGCACTGGCCGTGGCCAACGCCGCGGCGGCCGAACGCGGCGGTGCTGTGGTGGCGCAGGTGGTGGAGACCATGCAGGGCATCAACCAGTCCTCGGGCCGCATCAGCGACATCATCGGCACCATCGACGGCATCGCCTTCCAGACCAACATCCTGGCCTTGAACGCGGCCGTGGAAGCGGCGCGTGCCGGGGAACAGGGCCGCGGTTTCGCCGTGGTGGCCAGCGAGGTGCGCGCGCTGGCGCAGCGCTCGGGCGCCGCGGCGCGCGAGATCAAGACGCTGATCACCGCCAGCGTCGAGCAGGTGGAAGGCGGCGTGCGCGTGGTGCGCGAAGCCGGCCAGAGCATGAGCGAGATGCAGGGCAGCGCCCGGCGCGTGCGCGAGCTGCTCGAGGCCGTGGCCCAGGGTTCGCGCGAGCAGAGCCTGGGCGTGACCCAGAGCGCCGAGGCCGTGCAGGAGCTGGACAAGGTCACGCAGCAGAACGCCGCGCTCGTGGAGCAGACGGCGGCCGCCGCCGGCTCGCTGAAAGACCAGGCCGAAGCCCTGGCCGCCGGCGTGGCGCAGTTCAAGTTGCCCGAGCCTGCATGACCCGGCATGACCCGGCATGACCGGGACTGAGCCGGCCTGAGCGGCCGCGCCCCCGCCGGCCCTTTGCGAAGGGCCGGCCTGCCGCAACGCCCCTTCATTGACGGCGGTGGCGGCCGATAAGGAGATCAGCACCGGGCGTGTTTGCCGGTGCTCCAGCCGCCCGGCGGCGACCTCCTCACCCCATGCCCCCAGCCTCCAACCTGCCACCCACCGCCGCAGCCCCCCCGGGCGATGGCGGAGAGCTGCGCGCCAACACCGGCCCGCGGCGCGTGCGCTGGGCCATGTACCTGGCCTTCGCCGTGCTGGCGCTGGCCGTGGGCCTGCAGGGCCTGGGCATGATGCGGCTGGAGTCGATGCGCAGCGCCGATGCCGAGATCCTTGACCGCGCCGGCCTGCAGCGCACTTTCCTGCAGCAGGTGGCGCGCACCGGGGCGATGCTGGCCCTGGCCGAGAGCGATACCGAGCGCATGCGCCAGATGCAGATCCTGCAGGACCTGCTGTCCAAGAGCGCGCAGGACGCGCTGGCGCTGGAGCACCAGCTGGCCGAGCAGATGGCGCGTTCGCCCGACGCCCAGACGCTGGCCGCGCAGCCGCTGGAGCACTGGCAGGACGCCCGCGAAAAGCTCTGGTACCGCGCCCAGGCCCTGTTGCTGAGCGCCGAGATCGGCGGTGCCGACGGCCTGCGCCAGCGTGTGACCGCGCTGCACCAGGCCGCCGACCCCGCCATGGGCGCGGCCCAGGGGCTCACCGACGCACTGCGCCGCGCCGCCGAACTGCGCGCAGAGCGCATGGTGGACGAGATGCGCTGGGGCATGGCCGGCATCCTGGTGCTGCTGGGGCTGCTCGGCCTGGCGGTGGTGGAACCCACGGCGCGCGCCGTGCAGCGCCACGGCCAGCGCCTGCGCGAGCAGGCGGCCGAGTTGCAGCGCCTGGCACTGGTGGCCGAGCACACCAGCGCGCTGGTGCTCATCACCGATGCGCAGGACCTGATCGTCTGGGCCAACAGCGCCTTCACGCGCAGCACCGGCTGGCCCCTGGCCGATGCGCTGGGCCGCAGGCCCGGCGAACTGCTGGGCCGCCCGCAGGCCGACGAGGCCGTGCTCACCCGCGTGCAGCAGGCGCTGCGCGAGGGCCAGGGCGTGCGTCAGGAGTGGCTGCACCGCGCGCGCGACGGCCGCGACCTCTGGCTGGACGTCGACCTGCGCCCGCTGCTGGGCGACGCGGGCGCCATCACCGGCCATGTGCGCGTGTGCAGCGACACCTCGGCGCGCGTGCAGCAGCAGGCCAAGCTGCGCACGCTGTGGGCCGCGCTGCCCGTGGGCGTGACGGTCATGGGCCCCGACGGCCAGGTCATCGAAGCCAACCTGGAGGCCGAGCGCATGCTGGGCCTGAGCCGGCAGCAGCTGCAGGGCTTCACCGCGCGCCAGGCGCAGCGCCACCTGCTGCGTGCCGACGGTTCGCTCTACCAGCTGGACGACCTGCCGGCGATGCGCACCCTGAACTCGCGCCAGCCCGTGCACAACGAAACCATGGGCGTGCGCCGCCGTGACGGCAGCGTGGGCTGGCTGCTCGTCAACACCCTGCCGCAGACCGATGCCAGTGGCCAGGTGATGGGCCTGGTGGCCTGCTTCAGCGACATCACCGAGAGCCGCGCGCTGCAGGAGCGCCTGCGCGCCAACGCCCGCACCGACGCCCTGACGCGCCTGCCCAACCGCGACGTGGTGATGGAGCGGCTGCAGCGCGCCATCCAGCACGCGCACCGGCACCCGGGTTACGGCTTCGCCGTGCTCTTCATGGACTTCGACCGCTTCAAGCAGGTCAACGACACCCTGGGCCACGGCGCCGGCGACGAACTGCTGCGCCAGATTGCCCAGCGGTTGCTGCGTGCGCTGCGCCCGGGCGACGCGGTGGCCCGCCTGGCGCAGGGCGACGAGCCCGGCGCGCCGATGGCCGCGCGGCTGGGCGGCGACGAGTTCGTGGTGGTGCTCGATGGCATCAGCGACCCCGAGCGCGTGGCCGGCATCGCGCACTGCTTGCTGGCCGATCTGAGCGAGCCCTACACGCTGGAGAACATGCCGGTGCAGAGCAGCGTGAGCATCGGCGTGGTGCTGTGCAAGGAGGCTGCGGCCACGGCCGGCGAAGATTTCGATGCCAGCGTGGTGGCCGAAGAGGTGCTGCGCAATGCCGACACCGCGATGTACGAAGCCAAGCGCGCCGGGCGGGCGCGCTGGGTGCTGTTCGACGATTCGATGCACGAGCGCGTGGTGCGCGCGCTCGAGGTGGAAGGCGACCTGCGCCGCGCGCTGAAGGAAGACGAGCTCTTCGTCGTCTACCAGCCCGTGGTGGACCTGGGCGACCGCAGTCTCGTGGGCGTGGAGGCGCTGGTGCGCTGGCGCCACCCGCAGCGCGGGCTGGTGCCGCCGGGCGAGTTCATCGCCATCGCCGAGGAGTCGGGTCTCATCGATGCGCTGGGCGCCTTCGTGCTGGAGAGCGCCTGCCGCCAGTTCGTGCAGTGGCAGCAGCGCCTGGGCGCGGCGGGGCCGCGGCAGCTGGCGGTGAACATGTCGCGCGCGCAACTACAGCGCAACGGCCTGGTGGAAGACGTGCGCGCCGTGTTGCAGAGCAACGGCATGGCGCCCGCCCAGCTGCAGCTGGAGGTGACCGAGAGCCTGGCCGCGCAGGACGAGCGCGTGCAGACCACGCTGCGCGAGCTGAAGGCCCTGGGCGTGCGCCTGGCGCTGGACGACTTCGGCACCGGCTACAGCAGCCTGGCCTGCCTGCACCAGATGCCGGTGGACACCGTGAAGGTGGACCGCAGCTTCGTCAAGCATGCCGAGACGGTGGAGTACCACCGCGTGCTCATCGAGGCCACCATCCGCGTGGCGCGCACCATGGGCATGACCACGGTGGCCGAGGGCATCGAGACCGAGGGCCAGGCCGAACTGATGCGGACGCTCACCTGTGACCGTGGCCAGGGCTACCTGTTCGCTCGGCCGCTGGAGGCCGCCGAACTGGAGCGTTGGGCCGAGGCCCAGGCGCAGCGCCGCCCTGCCGCCATCGCGGCCTGAATCCGCCACCTGCGGTCTGACGCCGCACGCCCGGTCGGGGGCGTGAGCATTTCATCGTCGGCTTTCTGCGCTTCGTCGCAGCCGGCGCGCAGCCCCATGCCCCGCTTCCTAGACTGCGCAGCGCTGACGGGCCCCGGAGCCCGCCGGCTACCGCCGAGGAGGACGGACGATGAACAAGAAGTGGTTGTGGGGCGCAAGCCTGGGGGCCGTGGTGCTGGCCGGTGCCGGCGGGGCCTGGTATGCCGGGGTGCTGAAGCCGGGCGGGAAGCCGCCAGCGGCCACCGCCCAAGCCGCCGGCAAGGACGGCAAGGACGCCAAGGACGGCAAGAAGCCCGAGACCCCGCTGGACTTCGCCGCGCGTGAGGTGGTGCAGCCGGTGGTGGCGCGCCTGCCGGTGGTGGTGGAGTTCTCCGGCCCGCTGGTGGCGCCGCAGACGGCCACGGTGCGTGCCCGCGCCAGCGGCACGCTGTTGGCGCTGAACGTGGCCGAAGGCAGCCGCGTGATGGCCGGGCAGGCGATCGGCCGCATCGAGATGGCCGACCTGGCCAGCCGCGTGGCCGAGCGCAGCGCGATGCTGGAATCGGCGCGTGCAGCGCTGGTGCAGGCCGAACGCACCCACGCCAGCAACGAGAGCCTGGCGGCGCAGAAGTTCATCTCGCCCAACGCGCTGGAGAGCTCGGCCGCGGCGCTGGCCACGGCCCGCGCGCAGCTCAATGCTGCGCAGGCCTCGCTGGACACCACCCGCGTGGGCCTGCGCGACGCCACGCTGGTGGCGCCCATCTCGGGCATCGTGTCCAAGCGCCACGCGGTGCCGGGCGAGAAGCTCAGCGTCGAGCAGCAGGTGCTCAGCATCGTCGATCTGGCCAAGCTGGAACTGGCCGGCAGCGTGGGCACGCACGAGGTCTCGCGCATCGCCCCGGGGCTGGCGGTGCAGGTGCAGGTCGAGGGCATGGACACGCCTGTGGCCGGCCGCGTGGCGCGCATCGCCCCGGCCGCCGAGGCGGGCACGCGCAGCATCGGCGTGACCATCGAGCTGGCCAACCCCAAGGAGCGCCTGCGCGCCGGCCAGTACGCCCTGGCCCGGGCCACCTTGAACGACGAGGCCGAGCGCCTGACGCTGCCCGACAGCGCCGTGGGCAGCACCTCGGGGCAGGACCACGTGTGGGTGATCGAGAACGGCACGCTGGCGCGCCGCGCCGTCACCCTGGGCCGGCGCGACCCGCGCGCCGGGCGGGTGGAGGTGCTGCAGGGCGTGACGCCGGCCAGCCAGGTGCTGGCGGCGCGCTTCGACAACCTGCGTGAAGGCGCCAAGGCCTCGGTGGCCGGCGCCAAGGGCAGCGGCAGCGCCGCGGCCGTGGCCTCGGCTGCGGCGTCTGCGCCGCTGGTGAAGTAAGGGGCGCGGCCATGTGGATCACCCGCGTTTCCATCCAGAACCCCGTCTTCGCCGCCATGGTGATGGTGGCGCTGTGTGTGCTGGGCCTGTTCAGCTACAACAAGCTGGGCGTCGAGCAGATGCCCGACATCACCTTCCCCGGCGCCTGGATGGAGGTGCGCTACCCCGGCGCCTCGCCCGAGGCCGTGGAGCGTGAACTCGTCAAGCCGCTCGAAGAGGCCGTCAACAGCATCGCCGGTGTCAAGCGCATCACCTCCGGCGCGCGCGAGGGCACGGGTTGGGTCAACGTCGAGTTCAAGCTCGACGCCGACATGGGCCGCGCCATGGAAGACCTGCGCGACCGCGTGGCCGGCGTGCAGGGCAGCTTTCCGAAGGACGTGAAGGCGCCGACGATCGCGCGCTGGAACAACGACAACAGCGAGCCGGTGGTCACCATGGCCATCGTCAGCAAGACGCGCAGCGCACGGGAGCTCTCCATCCTGGGCGAGCAGACCGTGGCCAAGCGCCTGCAGCGCGTGGAAGGCGTGGCGCGCGTGGAGGTCAACGGCCTGACCGAACGCGAGGTGCGCATCGACCTCGACCCAGTGCGCCTGCGCGCCTACGGCGTGACGCCGGCGGAGATCGCCACCGCGCTGCGCGAGGCCAATGCCGATCAGCCCGTGGGCCTGATCAGCGACCGCACGCAGGACGCGCTGCTGCGCGTGGAAGGCCGCGTGCGCGACCCGCGCCAGTTCGAGAACGTGGTGGTGGCCAAGCGCGGCAACCTGAGCCTGACGCTCTCAGACCTGGGCACGCTGGTGGAACGCGAACGCGAGCCCGATTCCGTGGCCCGCATCAACGGCCAGCGCGCCATCAGCTTCAACATCTTCAAGCAGCAGGACGCCAACATCGTGGCCGCCGGCGATGCGGTGAAGAAGGCGCTGGAAGAGCTCAAGCCGCAGCTGCCGCCCGACGTGGAAGTGCGCGTCATCAACGCCAGCAGCGACTGGGTCAAGGGCAGCCTGAGCGGCCTGCGCAACACGCTGATCGAAGGCGCGCTGCTGACGGTGGCCATCGTCTTCCTGTTCCTGCACAGCTGGCGCAGCACCATCATCACCGGCCTGACGCTGCCCATCGCGGTGATCAGCAGCTTCATCGCCGTCTACGCCTTCGGCTTCACGCTGAACTTCATGACGATGATGGCGCTGAGCCTGTGCATCGGCCTCTTGATCGACGACGCCATCGTCGTGCGCGAGAACATCGTGCGCCACGTCGGCATGGGGAAAGACCACTTCCGCGCCGCGCGCGAAGGCACCGAGGAGATCGGCCTGGCCGTGATGGCCACCACCTTCGCCATCGTGGCGGTGTTCGCGCCGGTGGCCTTCATGGGCGGCATCATCGGCAAGTTCTTCTACCCCTTCGGCATCACCGTGGTGGTGGCGGTGCTGGTGAGCCTGTTCGTCAGCTTCACGCTCGACCCCATGCTCAGCAGCGTGTGGCACGACCCCCCGGGCACGCGCCTGAAGCGCTGGCCCGGCATCGGCCACGCGCTGCGCGCCACCGATGCCGGCATGGACCTGCTGCACCGCGTCTACGAGCGCGCCATCCGCTGGATCTTCAGCGACCGCCGCTGGCGCATCTGGCTGCCGGCCTACGGGCGGCCCTTCGGTGCCGACGGCCAGCGCCAGCGCACCCTCGCGCGGCGTTTCCGCAGCGCCACGATCACGCCGCGCGGCGTGGTGGTGGGCGGCGGCATCGCCAGCTTCGTGCTCGCCTTGGCCCTGGCGCCGCTGGTGGGCAGCGAGTTCACGCCCGAGACCGACCAGGGCTTCACCCGCCTGTCGCTGCGCATGCCCGTGGGCAGCAGCCTGGAGCGCAGCGATGCCAAGGCGCGCCAGATCGAAGAGATCGTGATGGCCATGCCCGAGGTGCGCGATGTCTCCACCTGGGTGGGCGGCCCGGGCCAGCGCAACCAGGCCTGGCTGAGCATCGCGCTGAAGGACAAGAAGGATCGCAAGCGCAGCCAGAAAGAGGTGGAAGAGGCCATCCGCAAAGCCATCGCCGGCATCCCCGGCACCGACGCCAGCGTGGGCTTCAACCGGCCCATCTACGTGGCCATCCTGGGCAGCGATGCCGAAGGCCTGGCCAAGGTGGCGAAAGACTTCGCCGAGAAGGTCAAGGCGGTGCCGGGCATCGCCGACGTCGAAAGCTCGGTGCAGCAGGGCCTGCCGGCCTATGCGGTGAAGCTGCGCCCCGGCGCCGTGCGCGAGCTCGGCCTCACCGCACCGCAGCTGGCGAGCAGCCTGCGCGCCTACGTCAACGGCGAAACCGCCACCTACTGGACCACGCCCGATGGCGACCAGGTCGACGTCGTGCTGCGCCTGAACGAGAGCCAGCGCGAGCGCATCGAGCAGCTGCGCAGCCTGCCGGTGGCCTTCGCGAAGGACGGCACGCCCATCGCGCTGGACAGCGTGGCCACCATCGAGACGGTGTTCAACCCCGAGGTCATCCGCCGCCAGAACCTGCAGCGCCGCGAGGCCGTGTTCGCCGGCGTGCAGGGCCGCAGTGCCGGCGAGGTGGGCGCCGACGTGCAGAAGCTCGTGCGCGAGACCACGCTGCCGCCTGGCTACAGCTTCGACATCGGCGGCGGCATGCAGCAGCAGCAGGAAGCCTTCGGCGGGCTGCTGGGCGCCATGGCGCTGGCGGTGATCTTCATCTACATCGTGCTGGCCAGCCAGTTCGGCAGCTTCCTGCAGCCGCTGGCCATCATGGCCAGCCTGCCGCTGGCACTGATCGGCGTGATGCTGGCGCTGCTGTTCTGGAACAGCACGCTCAACGTCTTCAGCATGATCGGCCTGGTGATGCTGATGGGCCTGGTGACGAAGAACGCCATCCTGCTGGTGGACTACGCCAACCACGAGCGCGCCCGCGGCGCCAGCGTGCCCGATGCGCTGCTGGCCGCCGGCATGACCCGCATGCGGCCCATCATCATGACGACGGCGGCCATGGTCTTCGGCATGCTGCCGCTGGCCCTGGCGCTGAACGACGGTGGCGAGATCCAGGCGCCCATGGGCCGCGCCATCATCGGCGGCGTCATCACCAGCACCGTGCTGACGCTGGTGGTGGTGCCGGTGCTTTACAGCTACCTGGTGCGCAAGCGCAAGCCGGCCGTTGCCGCACTGCCGGCCGCGGGCGGTGCGATGCCGCTGGAGATGCCGGCCGACCGCGACTGAGCGCTCGGCGCCGGCGCCGGCGTCCCGGCGCCGGCCTGGCGGTAGATGCCGCAGCCCAGCAGCAGGTCGCCCTTCAGCGGCACCACCCAGGAGATCTTGGGCAGCACTTCGCCGGTGTTGGGCTGCACGATGGTGTAGTCGATCCAGCCGCCGCCGGCCTCGGCCGCGGCCCAGGCATCGCGCACGAAGCGGTCGCCCTCGATGCCTGGCACTTCGTGCACGCGGTGGCCTTCCATCGCCGTCTTCGCGCCGTGCAGGCGGTAGCGGCCTTCGCGGTCGATGACGAAGACGTAGAGATCGCGGTCGACGAAACCGGCCTCGGCGCTGTGCAGTTCGGCGCTGGCGCCTTCCAGCCCACGCTGGGCGATGAGCGCCTGCGCGCGCTGCACCAGGCCCATGGCTTCGTCGGCGCTGCCCTGGCGCAGGCGCATGGTGGCCACGGCGGTGGACAGCGCTTCCGCCCGTGTCACCAGTGCCTGCGAGGCGGTGCGCGAGTCGTCCACCATCGCGGCGTTCTGCCGCGTGATCTCGTCGAGGTTGCCCACCGCCGCGCTCATTTCCTCCAGCCCCTGGCTCTGCTGCTGGCTGGTGCTGGCGATCTCGCGCAGGCGCTGCGAGACCTGGCGAACGCCGTCCACCAGCTCACCCAGCACGGCACTGGTGCGCTGCACGCTGTCGACCGTGCTGTCGACCTGCTCGCGCGATTGGCCGATGAGCTGGCGGATCTCGGCCGCCGCGGCGCTGCTGCGCTGCGCGAGCTGTCGCACCTCGCTGGCCACCACGGCGAAGCCACGGCCGGCCTCGCCGGCGCGCGCGGCTTCCACCGCGGCGTTCAGCGCCAGGATGTTGGTCTGGAAGGCGATGCCGTCGATGACGCCGATGATCTCGCCCACACGGCGTGAACCGTTCTCCAGCAGGCCGAGTGCGCCCACGGTCTGCGCCATCTCGTGGTTGCCGCCTTCGGCCTTGCGATGCAACGCGGCGGAGAGGTCGTCCAGTTCGGCCACCGAACTGGCGTTGGCCGCGACCTTGCCGCTGGTCTCTTGCACGGTGGCCACGAACTCGGCCAGGCTCGCCGCCTGCTGCTCGGTGCGCAGGGCCAGCGCGCCACCGCCATCGGCCAGCGTGCGCCCGGTTTCCGAGACGCGCACCGCGCTGCTGCGGATCTCGGCCACCAGGCTCGACAGCTGCGCGGCCATGCTTTCCACCACGTGACCGATCTCGGCCACCTCGTCGCGGCCGTGGATCTCGAAGCGGTGCGAGAGATCGCCGCTGGCCACCGCGGCCATGCCTTTGCCCAGGTGGCGCAGCGCGCCGGTGAAGGCGATGTAGAAGGCAGCAGAGAGGTAGATCACGAGCAGCACGCCCAGGCTGGAGGCGCCGGTCGTCAGCCAGATCTCACGCGATTGCCGGCCGGCGCGTTCTTCCAGCGCCGTCAGCAGTTGGTCACCGGCCGCGTGCCCGAAGGCGTTGACGGCCTGGATGGCGCCCGAGCCGGCCGCGAAGAAGGCGGGGGCCTCGCCTTCCAGCGCCTCGGCGGTGAAAGCCTTCTCGGTCTGTTCCGTGAACGCGCGGCTGAGTCGCATCGAATCTTCAAAGCCCGCGGGTACAGCCCCGCCGGCGCGCTGCAGGGCCTGCACGCGGTGTTCGGTATCCAGCAGGCGCTGGCGCACCTGTTCCACGCGGCCCAGCATCTGCGCGCGCTCGGTGGCCGAGGCGTCGCCGCGGCTCAGCAGACCGGCGCCCTGGCCGCGCATCAGGCCCAAGGTTTCGGTCCAGGGCAGGGTGCGCTCGACCAACAGGTCCATCAGGAAAAAGGTCTACGCCTCCGGGTCGAGCAGCAGGCCCGAACGTTCACCGGTCAGGAGCACCGTTGTGCGCAGCGCTTCGACTTGCTCGGAGTGCTGCGCGAATGCGCGCTGGCGCATCGCATCGTGGCGGCCCTGGCCCAGCGCTGCCACCGCCTCGCGGACCGCGGGCCAGCGGTCTTGCATGGAGAAGCTGGAGCTCGCGGCGAGTGTCTCGTCGGTGCGCTTGAGGGCTTGTTCGAGGGCGCCCCGCACGGTGTCGCGCTGCGCCGCGGCGGCGGCGTCGCCGCTGAGCACCCGGTTGGTGAGGCCGCGGTGCTTCTGCAACTGGTCTGCCACGTCGAGCATGGCCTTCACGACCCGCGCGCCCTCGGCCTCGGCCGCTGTGATGGCCAGTTGAGTGCGCAGCACCTGAACATGCAGCACCAGCAGCAGCAGCAGGGGCACGAACAAGGTCACGCCCACCAAGCCCAGCTTCCAGGGCAGGCGAAGGCGCCGCATCAGCCACAGGCCGGGCGCCAGGGGGGAACGCAAAACACGGGACATGCGGGTCTCCAGAGGAGCTCTCACGGCCCCCTGTCCCGGAAGTTTCGGCCGCCGCCCGACGAACTTCAGTGATTTGTGGCCAGGGCCGTCACCCGCCGCCGTGGCATGTTCAACACTCGACGATGTTGACCGCCAGGCCGCCGCGCGCCGTTTCCTTGTACTTGCTCATCATGTCGGCGCCGGTCTCGCGCATGGTCTTGATGACCTTGTCCAGGCTCACGAAGTGCGTGCCGTCGCCGCGCAGCGCCATGCGCGCGGCGTTGATGGCCTTCACGCTGGCGATCGCATTGCGCTCGATGCAGGGGATCTGCACCAG
This sequence comes from Rubrivivax sp., assembly GCA_051861265.1. Lineage (GTDB taxonomy): Bacteria > Pseudomonadota > Gammaproteobacteria > Burkholderiales > Burkholderiaceae_C > Rubrivivax. The sequence continues at coordinate 238,604 of JBHYDA010000003.1, read as the reverse complement.
CCCGCCCACCGGGTCACAGGTCAGGCCCAGGTGGTGTTCCATGCCGATCTCGGCCGCGTTCTCCACCTGCTCGGGCGTGCCGCCCATCACCGCGCACAGCGCGCCGGCGGCCATGCTGCAAGCCACGCCCACCTCGCCCTGGCAGCCGACCTCGGCGCCACTGATGCTGGCGTTCTCCTTGTATAGGATGCCGATGGCTGCGGCGGTGAGCAGGAAGTCGATGACGCCGGCGTCGTTCGCGCCCGGCACGAAGCGCGTGTAGTAGTGCAGCACCGCCGGCACGATGCCGGCCGCGCCGTTGGTGGGCGCCGTCACCACGCGGCCGCCGGCGGCGTTTTCTTCGTTGACGGCCAGGGCGTAGAGGTTCACCCAGTCCAGCACCTGCAGCGGGTCGCGCAGGGCTTGTTCGGGGTTGGCGGTGAGCGCGTCGCGCAGCGGCTTGGCGCGGCGCTTGACCTGGAAGCCGCCCGGCAGCACGCCCTCGGTGCGGCAGCCGCGCTCCACGCAGGCCTGCATCACACCCCAGATCTTCAGCAGGCCGGCGTCGATCTCGGCGTCGCTGCGCCAGTGGCCTTCGTTGGCGCGCATCACCGCAGCGATGCTGCCGCCGATCTGCTGGCAGCGCTGCAGCAGTTCCTCACCGCTGCGGAAAGGGTGGGGCAGCACCGTCGTGTCGGGCGCGATGACCTTCTGCTTGGCGCCGTCGGCCGCCACCTCGTCGCTGACGACGAAGCCGCCGCCCACCGAGTAGTACACGCGGCTGGCCAGTTCGGCCCCCGCTGCGTCGAAGGCCGTGAAGCGCAGCCCGTTGGCGTGGAAGGGCAAGGTCTCACGCCGGAAGAACTTCAGGTCGTCCTTCTCGTTGAAGCCCACCACCTGCCGGCCCAGCAGCGCGATGCGGCCTTCGCCGCGCATGGCCGCCAGCAGCGCCGGCACGGCATCGACATCTACCGTGTCGGGTTCGTGCCCGGCCAGGCCCAGCAGCACGGCCTTGTCGCTGCCGTGACCCTTGCCGGTGGCGCCGAGGCTGCCGTAGAGCTGGCTGAGCACGCGCGCCGTGCCCAGCAGCAGCCCCTCGTGTTCGAGCCGCAGCGTGAACAGCCGCGCGGCGCGCATCGGCCCCACCGTGTGGCTGCTGCTCGGGCCGATGCCGATCTTGAAGAGGTCGAAGACGGAAACGGCCATGGCAGCAGACTCAGGTGTAGTCGCTCAGCGGCGGGCAGCTGCAGCTGAGGTTGCGGTCGCCCCAGACGTTGTCCACGCGGCCCACCGGCGCCCAGTACTTCTGGCCGCGCAGGCTGGCCACCGGGTAGGCCGCTTCTTCGCGCGTGTAGGCATGGGCCCACTCGCTCTTGAGCAGCGAGGCCGCGGTGTGCGGCGCGTTTTTCAGCGGGTTGTCGTCCTGCGGCCAGGCACCCGCTTCCACCTTCGCGATCTCGGTGCGGATGGCGATCATCGCGTCGCAGAAACGGTCGAGCTCGGCCAGCGGCTCGCTCTCGGTGGGCTCGATCATCAGCGTGCCGGCCACCGGGAAGCTGAGCGTGGGCGCGTGGAAGCCGTAGTCGATGAGGCGCTTGGCCACGTCTTCGGCACCCACGCCGCTGGTCTTGGCCAGCGGGCGGATGTCGAGGATGCACTCGTGCGCCACGCCGCCGCCCTTCAGGCCGGCGTCGCCGCCGCTGTAGAGCACCGGGAAGTGCCCGGCCAGGCGCGCGGCGATGTAGTTGGCGCTGAGGATCGCCACCTCGGTGGCATCGCGCAGGCCCTCGGCGCCCATCATGCGGCAGTACATCCAGCTGATGGGCAGCACCGCGGCGTTGCCCAGCGGTGCGGCGCTCACGGCGCCCACGCTGTGCGCGCCGCCCACACCCGCCGTGCGGTGCGCGGGCAGGAAAGGCACCAGGTCTTCCACCACCGCCACCGGGCCCACGCCCGGGCCGCCGCCGCCGTGCGGGATGCAGAAGGTCTTGTGCAGGTTCAGGTGGCTCACGTCGCCGCCGAACTCACCCGGCGCGGCCACGCCCACCAGCGCGTTCATGTTCGCGCCGTCCACGTACACACGCCCGCCGTGCTGGTGCACCAGCGCGCAGAGCTCCTTCACGCGCACCTCGAACACGCCGTGCGTGCTGGGGTAGGTGATCATCACCGCGGCCAGGTTCGCGCTGTGCTGCTCGCACTTGGCCTTCAAGTCGTCGATGTCGACGTTGCCCATCGCATCGCATTTGGTGACGACCACCGTCATGCCCACCATCTGCGCGCTGGCCGGGTTGGTGCCGTGCGCGCTTTCAGGGATCAGGCAGATGTTGCGGTGGCCTTCGCCGCGGCTCTCGTGCCAGGCCTTGATCACCAGCAGGCCGGCGTATTCGCCCTGGCTGCCGGCGTTGGGCTGCAGGCTCACGCCGGCGTAGCCCGTGGCCTGGCTCAGCCAAGCACACAGCTGGTCGTTCATCGCCCAGTAGCCCGCGAGTTGATCGCGCGGCGCGAAGGGGTGCATGTGCGCGAACTCGGGCCAGGTGATGGGGATCATCTCGCTGGTGGCGTTCAGCTTCATCGTGCAGCTGCCCAGCGGGATCATCGTGCGGTCGAGCGCCAGGTCCTTGTCGCTCAAGCTGCGGATGTAGCGCAGCATCTGCGTCTCGCTGTGGTGCGTGTTGAACACCGGGTGCGTGAGGTAGGCGCTGGTGCGGCGCAGGGCTTCGGGGATGAGGCTGTCCACGCCCTTCTCGAAGGCGGCCCACTCGGGCAGGGCCTGGCCGTCTTTCGAGAACCACGACCACAGCGCGTTGATGTCGGCGCGTGTGGTGGTTTCGTCCAGCGCCACGCTGAGGTGCGTGGCCGAGAGGCGACGCAGGTTGGCGCCCGCGGCCAGGGCCTTTGCGAGCACCGTGTCGGTGTCGGCGCCGGTCTCGATGGTGATGGTGTCGAACGCGGCCGGCGTGATGACCTGGCGGCCCAGCTGCTGCAGGCCCTGCGACAGGATGGCAGTGTAGCTGGCCACGCGCTGTGCAATTCGCTTCAGGCCCGCGGGCCCGTGGTAGACCGCGTACATGCTCGCGATCACCGCCAGCAGCACCTGCGCCGTGCAGATGTTGCTGGTGGCCTTCTCGCGGCGGATGTGCTGCTCGCGCGTCTGCAGCGCCAGCCGGTAGGCGGGGTTGCCGTGGCTGTCGATGCTCACGCCCACCAGGCGGCCGGGCATGCTGCGCTTCCACTCGTCGCGGCAGGCCATGTACGCGGCGTGCGGGCCACCGGCGCCCATGGGCACGCCGAAACGCTGCGTGGTGCCCACCACGATGTCGGCACCGAACTCGCCCGGCGGCACCAGCAGCGTCAGCGCCAGCAGGTCGGCCGCGACGATGAAGGCCGCGCCCTTGGCGTGCGCCTGTTCCACGAAAGGCTTCAGGTCGTGGATCAAGCCGCTGGTGCTGGGGTACTGCGCGATCACCGCGAAGTAGTCGTTTTCCTGCATCAGCTGCGGCGCCACGCCCACCACCACCTTCAGGCCCAGCGGCGCGGCGCGCGTCTGCAGCACCTCGATGGTCTGCGGGTGGCAGTCGCCGGCGACGATGATCGTGTCGCTCTTGCTCTTCACGCTGCGCTTGGCCAGCGTCATCGCCTCGGCGGCGGCCGTGGCTTCGTCCAGCATGCTGGCGTTGGCCATGGCCATGCCGGTGAGTTCGCAGACCATGGTCTGGAAGTTCACCAGCGCCTCCATGCGGCCTTGGCTGATCTCGGCCTGGTAGGGCGTGTAGGCCGTGTACCAGGCCGGGTTCTCGAGGATGTTGCGCAGGATGACGCCCGGCGTGTGCGTGCCGTGGTAACCCTGGCCGATGAAGCTCTTGAGCACCTGGTTCTTCTGCGCCAGGGCCTTCATCTCGGCCAGCGCCTGCGCTTCCGACACTGGCGCGGGCAGGCTCATGGGCTTGGTGCGCGCGATGGTGCGCGGCACGATGGCCTCGATCAGCGCGCGTCGGCTGGCCGCCCCGATGACGCTGAGCATGTGCCGCTCGTCGTCTTCGTAGGGGCCGATGTGGCGGGCGGCGAACTCGGTGGCGTTCTCGAGCTCACCCAGGGGCTTCAGGGCGGACATCAACATGGCAAGGGTTCCGGCGTAGGCGGTGGTGCGGCGGTACAGGACAGGGCTGGGGCTTACAGCGTCTTCAGCAGCGCGTCGTAGGCCGGCGGGTCCATCAGGCCGTCGAGCTCGGCGGTGTCGGCCACCTTGACCTTGAAGAACCAGCCGGTGTTCAGCGGGTCGCTGTTGGCCAGCGACGGGTCGTCCTTCAGCGCGCCGTTGATTTCCACGACTTCGCCCGTCACGGGCATGTAGATGTCGGCAGCGGCCTTCACGCTCTCCACCACGCCGGCGACTTCGCCCTTCTTGTAGCTCTTGCCCACCTCGGGCAGGTCGACGAAGACCACGTCACCCAGGGCGTCCTGCGCGTGCGGCGTGATGCCCACCACCGCAGCGGCGGTGTCGGTGGTGTTGATCCATTCGTGGTCGGGGGTGAACTTGGTGCTCATGGGTCGGGGCTCCGGGTGGGGATGGATGGAGAAAGAACGATTCAGCGCTTGTAGTGGTGCGGGGCGAAGGGCATGGGCGCGATGCGCATCGGCAAGCGTTTGCCGCGCACCTCGGCATACACCTCGGCGCCCGCCGTGGTGTGGTTCAGTGGCAGGTAGGCCATCGCGACGGGCTGGTTCACCGTCGGGCCCAGCGTGCCGCTGGTCACCACGCCGAGCTTGTGGCCCTGGGCATCGACGATGGGCGCGCCTTCACGCACCGGCGCCCGCTCCAGGCCCACCAGGCCCACACGCTTGCTCGGCGCTGCGCCGGCGAGGTGGCTTTCGATGACGTTGGCGCCCGGGTAGCCGCCGGCGCGCGCACCGCCAGGGCGGCGCACTTTCTGGATGGCCCAGGTGAGGCCGGCTTCCACCGGGCTGGTGGTTTCGTTGATGTCGTGGCCGTAGAGGCACAGGCCGGCTTCCAGGCGCAGCGTGTCGCGTGCGCCCAGGCCGGCGGGGGCCACCTCGGGCTGGGCCAGCAGCGCTTCGGCCAGCGTGACGGCCTGCTCGGCGGGCACGCTGATCTCGAAGCCGTCTTCGCCGGTGTAGCCCGAGCGCGTGACGAAACAGGTCGCACCGGCCAGTTCGAACACGCCGCCGCTCATGAAGACGAGGCCGGCCACGCCCGGGTTCAGGCGCGAAAGCGCGTCCACGGCCTTGGGCCCTTGCAGCGCCAGCAGCGCCCGCTCGGGCATGGGCACCACGCTGCAGCGGTGGCCGATGTGGGTTTGCAGGTGCTTCACGTCGGCGTCCTTGCAGCCGGCGTTCACCACCAGAAAAAGGTCGCCGAAGGCGGCGCGGGCGCTCTCTTCAGGCCGCACCACCATCAGGTCGTCGAGCAGGCCGCCGCTGGCGTTGGTGAAGAAGGCGTAGCGCTGGCGGCCCACGCCGAGGTCGACCACGTCCACCGGCACCAGCGTTTCCAGCGCGGCGGCGGCGTCGGCGCCGACCAGTCGCACCTGGCCCATGTGCGAGACGTCGAAAAGCGCGGCCGATTCGCGGCACTGCTTGTGCTCGGCCATCAGGCCGGCGGGGTACTGCACCGGCATTGCATAGCCGGCGAAGGGCACCATGCGCGCGCCCAGGCGTTGGTGCAGGGCGTGCAGGGGAGTCTGGAGCAGGGGGGCGTCAGCGGACACGGAGAGACCTTTCGAGGGCGTCGATGCGAACACCGCCATGAAAAACCCCGAAAGGCCATGGAAGGTGTGCCGGGCCCTCGCTGTCCGCTTTACCTGAGAGATTCAGCGCCAGGGCATCGCGTCGCGACCCCTGGGCCTTGCCCCTTCGGTGGGCCGCCTGTGCAAGCTGGCGGCCTCTCTCCAGTGAGGTGAGGAAGTCAGTCCTTTTGCCTGAGCGTTCGAGGTGGTGGACACCGCCTCTGCGCCTTCGGCGGCCCCGCACAACGTGATGCCGGGGGGCTCTCTCCTGACGGCGCGCAGTGTAGCAGCGGCCCTGCTTCGCGAATCAGAAAAACCGGCCGACGTTGAAGAGCGTCAGCACGCCCAGCACCGCGAAGATCAGCGCCGCGATGCCGTGCACCAGCGCCATCTTCACGCGCTTGGCGATGGCGTCACCGAGGAAGACCGCCGGCACGTTGCTGATCATCATGCCCAGCGTGGTGCCCAGCACCACCGCCACCAGGTCGGGGTAGCGCGCGGCCAGGGCCACGGTGGCGATCTGCGTCTTGTCGCCCATTTCGGCCAGGAAGAAGGCGACGAAGGTGGTGCCGAAGACGCCCCAGCGCGCGGGTTGCTTCAGCACCTCGTCGCCGTCGATCTTGTCGGGGATGAGCATCCAGGCCGCCATCGCCAGGAAACCCAGGCCGATGACCCAGCGCAGCACGTCCGGGCCCAGCGCCTGCGCCACCCAGCCGCCCACTGCGCCGGCCGCGGCATGGTTGGCGATGGTGGCCACGAAGATGCCCGCGATGATGGGCCAGGGCTTGCGGAAACGCGCCGCCAGCAGCATGGCGAGCAACTGGGTCTTGTCGCCCATTTCGCCGAGGGCGACGACACCGGTGGAGACGAGGAAAGCTTCCATGCAATGGGATCCTGGGGCCGGCAGAAGACGATGGACTGCAGCGCCACCCCGGCCCGACCGGTAGGCGTGCAGTCAAAGGTCTTGCCAGGCTGGATGCTGCCCGCGCCATGATCGTGAGGATCAAGTGTGTTGACGCGGGCCCCTGCCAGGTGCGGCAGGGCGGCTACTCCCCGATGACGGGTGCGGCGCTATGTCAAGCGCCGCCGGACGCATTCTAGGTGCTCGCGCCCTGCAGCCGCAGGCGCAGCGCGCAACGCGCCCACATCAGCGCCAGCGCGCAGAAACACAGCACGAAGATCAGCGCGCCCCACCACTCGGTAACGTTCTCGGTGCGCGCCTTGGCTTCTGGCGAAAGCAGTGCCGCGACGATGGCGTTGGCCACGCCCAGCGCCACCAGCGTGCAGGCCAGCGCTACGTGGGTGCGCACCAGCCAGTGCGGCAGCAGGGTGGGCCGCTGCCGCGCCAGCGCCTGCACGCCCTGGCCCAGCAGCAGCATGCACAGGCAGGTGAAGCCGAAATACACCACCGTGCCGTACTGCCGCAGCAGCCGGTAGACCGCGCCCTCGGTGCCCAGGAAGGTGGCGTAGAGCACCAGCGCGGCGGCGGCCACCGCGCCCAGCGCGGCCATCGCTCGCAGCGCGCGCCGCGGGCCCAGCTCGCCGGCCAGCCAGTGCGCCGCCAGCAGCCACACCAGCCCCTGCAGCGTGGCGGCCGGCAGCATCAGCGCGCGGAAGAGGTGGTTGGGCAGGTCGTGGCGTGCGGCGCGGCTGATGGAGGTACAGCCGTCGACGAAGGGGTTGCAGCCCGGCACCAGTTGCAACTGCACCGACAGCGCGAAAGCCACCAGCGCCGCGACTGCCGGCACCAGCCCGGCGGCCAGGGCCAGCGGCCACAGCGGCAAGCCGGCTGGTGAAGGCGCTTGCGAGGGTGCCATGCGGGCTTTCAGAAACGGTGCACGAGCCCGGCGTTGACGTTCCAGCCGCTGCGCTCGCGCACCAGCGGGCTGCTGGCGGCCTCGTCGATCAGCCGCGTGGCGCTGGCGCCGCCGAAGAGCGCCCACCGCGGCGCGAGCGCGTAGCGCCAGCCGGCGCCGAGCGTGACATCGCGCAGGCCCGCCGACATCGGCGTGACGGGGTAGCCGCTGCCCGCGGCCTGTTCGGGCGTGATGCCGAAGTAGCTCTGCAGGTGCCGCCGGTCGGCCCAGCCCAGCGAGAGCGTGCCGTTCACACCCAGCGCGGGGGTGAGCGGCAGGTCGCGCCCGAGCTGGAATTCGCCCTGCGTGCCACCCCCGCGGCCCAGGGCGTCGGTGGTGGTGACGCTGCGCAGCCGCCAGCCGTCGTCGAGCCGGTAAGTGAGGCTCAGCCGCAGGCGCAGCGTGCGGCGCACGTCGCCCAGGCCGCGCAGCTCTTCGCTCTCCGATTCACGCCGGCCACTGTCCAGCCGCAGGCCCAGGCTGCTGCGCAGGCGCTCGCCCTGGGCCAGCTCCACACGCAGGCCGCCACCGCTGGCGGCCTCGGCCCCGCGCACCGAGAACGCGCTGCGGCTGGCCAGGCTGAAGCGCCCCCAGCGCACCGCCAGCCCGGGCGTGAGGCTGGTGTCGCGCTGGGCCGAGCCCGGGTAGCGCGGGCCGTGGTTGACGACGAAGCCGATGGCCGCGTCCCAGGCGCGCGGCGCGGCGCGTTCGACCTCGGTTTCTTCGGTGCTCTGCGCCAGCGCTGCGGCCCAGGGGCCGGCGGCCAGCAGGCCGGCGCAAAACGCGTGGTGCGGGCGCCAGACAGGGCGGGGCGGCAGGGTCGGCACTGGCATGGCGTGTGATTGTTCCGGCCTCCTGCTGCGGCACCAAACCCGACCGTGGTGGCCCCGGGCCGCGCGGTGCCTTGCCGCAGCGCCCGCCAGCGGTGGCTTCAGGCGCCGGCCGGCGCCAGCGGCAGGTTCAGCAGCAGGTTCTGTGGCTTCAGGCGCAGCGTCTGCTCGGCCGTGGCCATCAGGCCCAGGTAGACGGGCTTGCCGGCCACGTCGGGGTGCATGTCGCGCGCGTCTTCGAATTCCAGGCGGAACAGGCTCACCAGCCGCGCCAGGCGTTCGGGCTCGACCTCGCGGCCTTCGTACAGGTCGTCCATCAGCCGGCTGGCCTCGGCGTCCAGGCCGAGGTGCCAGCGCCACTGCGCGTCGTCGATCTTCTGCAGCGGCGTGATGCGCACCACCACGCCCAGGAAGTGCTGCACCCAGCGGGCGAGCAGCGTGCTCAGCGCCTTGAGGCCCGAGTGCGCGTTCGTGAGGTGGAAGGCCAGACCGTGGCCGAGCTCCTGCTTGATCTCGTGGGTGAGGTCGAGCAGGAAGACGTGGCGCCCGGCAGGCTTGGCGGCCTCGGTCCAGTAGGTGGCCCGGTTGTCGAGCTCGCCGCCGGCCTGCAGCACCTGCAGCTGCGCCGACTTCAGCGGCTGCGCAGCCTGGGCCAGCAGGCGGCCGAGGTCGCCGAAGCCGTGCGTCTCGCGTTGCAGGTCCAGCGTCTCCTTGTCGCCGGCGAGCTGGCGGCCGTCCTGCACGCTCAGCCGCTGGGTGCGGAAAAACATCTCGGCGGCGCGCGCCTCGAAGGCGTCTTCACTGCCCTCGAGCAGACCGCGCACCACGGCCTGCACCACCAGGTCGATGAAGAGCGGCGGCACGCGGATGCTGCCGCTGCGCCACAGGCCGAGCAACCAGGCTTCCAGCGTGCCGGCCTGCAGCAGCGCATCGCGCAGCGCGAGGTAGTGGCCGTAGTTCTCGCGCGCATCGGCGTCCTTCAGCGCCGCCAGCTCGGCCGGCGGCACGGGCCGCAGCGGGTCGGCGGCCAGGGCCTGGTGCAGGCGCGTTTCGGCGCGGCAGCTCTCGGGCACCAGGGCCAGCTCGGGCCGGGCCAGCCAGGCGCCCAGCCAGGCCGGGGTGGGCTGCAGCCAGCCCTGGGCGTTGCGTTGCAGCAGCGTGTAGCCGCAGGCGGGCCAGAAGTCGGTGTTCACGGTAGGGAAGGGGGTGCAGTCGTGCGCAGCTTGAGCCGCTGATTGTCATGCGGCCGCTCGGCGGCAGCCTTGGGCCTTGGCATGATGCGTTCTCCTCGACCGCCCGAACCCGCCGTGACCGACGCCGCAGTCCCCCCACCCGCGCAGGCCTTCTCCAGGCTGATGCAGGCCCACCGCTCGATACGCCAGTACAAGCCCGATCCTGTCGACAGCGCCCTCATCGACCGCGTGCTCACCGAGGCCTGGGCCGGCAGCTCGTCCAGCGGCAACCTGAACATGGTCAGCGTGGTGAAGAGCTTCGACGCCGACCGCCGCGCCCACCTGTGCACGCTGCACGCCGGCCAACCCATGGTGCGGCAGGCACCGCTGGTGCTGACCTTCTGCGCCGACACCCACCGCACGCGGCAGTGGCTGGCGCAGCGCCAGGCGCGGCCGGGCTTCGCCGACTTCCACAGCTGGCACGTGGGGGCCTTCGACGCGATGATCCTCGCGCAGACCACCTCGCTGGCGCTGGAAAGCCACGGCCTGGGCATCTGCTACATGGGCACCACGATGAGTTCGATGCGCGCCATCGCCGACTTTCTCGAACTGCCGCCGCACTGCCTGCCCGTCACCAGCCTGGTGGTGGGCTGGCCCGATGAAGCCCCGGCGCAGCGCGACCGCCTGCCGCCCAAGGCCTGGATCCACGAAGAGCGCTACCACCGGCCCACGCCGCAGGACATCGACACCCACTTCGCGCAGCGTGAACAGCGCGGCCGCGAGCGTTACCTGGCCATGGGGCCCGAGATGGTGGCCGCTTGGCAGCAGCACGGCATCACCTCGCTGGCGCAGTACTACACCAGCCCCATCAAGTACGACCCCGACGTGCTGGCCGAGAACTCCACCGCCATCGAAGCCGTGCTGCGCGAGCGCGGGTTTCTCGCGCCGGGTTGAAGCGGCCCCGGCGCTCTGGGCCTCAGAAAGCCAGGCGCAGTGCCACGCGCGGCCCTGAAAGCTTGTAGCGGCTTTCTTCGTTGCCGTTGAAGATGTCGTCGTCAGGCGTGGAAGTGCCGCTCAGGCGCCAGTAGGCGGCCTCCACGCCGATGTAGGGCTTGGGCTGCCAACGAAGGCCCGCGCGCAGCAGGGTGCTGCGTGAGCTGCGCTCGCGCAAGTGGTCCACGCGTGCATCGAACTGCAGCGTGGCGCCAGCCCGCGCGCTGACGAACAGGCCCAGCAGCGGCAGCAGGTCGATGTTCATCAGGTTCGACTCGTAAGTGGTGCTGGGCCACCGGTAGCTCACGCGGTCGCGCACCGAGCCGCCGCCGAAGCGCACGCCGAACTCGGTGTCACCGCGCTGCAGCAGCGCCAGGCCGCCGGCCACGCTGGTGTAGGCGAAGCGCTGGCTCGAGCTCACGACGGTGCCGGCCGGCAAGGTCTGCCCGAAGATGAGGAGGCTGCGCGGCGTTGTCGCGGTGGCGCTGCGCTCGTTCTCCAGGCGGTCGAGGCTGAAGTGCCAGGCCGCGCCGATCAAGCGGGTGTAGCCGAGCGTCGTGATGTCGTTCTTGCGGCGCAGCCCGAAGTCGCTTTCCAGGCTGAAGGCTTCGCCGAGGCCACCGCTGAAGGTGCTGTCGCGCAGCCCGGCCTGCAGGCGGTGGTCGTGGGTGGCCTGCCACAGGCCGAAATCGAAGAGGTTGCGCGGGCCGCTGCGGGCAGCCGGTGCTTCGCTGGCCTGCGCCCAGGCCGGGGCGGTGAAGGCCGTGGTGGCGAAGCCGAGCACGGCGAGGGTGGCCGACAGCGCGAGCTTGCGCGGCGGCGGTGAAGAACGTGGTTTCAAGCGTGAACTCCCTGTTGGATGAACCTGCGCCTGGCGGCCCGCGTCTGCGCGCGTTGCGACGGCCGGTCTTGCGCCGGGGCGCAGTCTAAGGTCGTGCCGGCGACAGCGTCTCGGCGCGGCCCTGCAACATCGGCAGCAGGTCTTCCAGCGTGTTCTGCTTCTGCAGCACACCGCGCACGCCGGCCGCCTGGGCCTTGCTCAGCAGCTCTTCGGTGATGTAGCCCGAGCTGATGTAGACCGGCGTGCCGGGGCACAGGTCTGCCAGCTCGCGCGCCACGTCCAGGCCCGAGAGGCCGGGCATGTTGTAGTCGGTGATGACGATGTCGAAGGCCCCGGGCTCGCCGCGCAGCCGCTGCAGGGCCTCCGTGCCGCTGCCTTGCACCTCGGCGCGGTAGCCGGCCTGGCCAAGCAGGCGCTCGACCATGAGGGCCACCACCGGGTCGTCGTCGATGTACAGCACGCGCTGGCCCACGGCACCGCTGGGCAGGGGCGCAGGCGCGGGCGCAGCGGGCATTGGCGCGGTGGCCTCGGCGGTGCTGCCGTGCGCGGCGGGCTGGGGCTCGGTCAGCGGCAGGTACACGTGCACCGTGGTGCCTTGGCCAGGGGCGCTGTCGATGGCGATCTCGCCGCCATGCGCCGCCACGATGCCCTGCACCACCGGCAGGCCCAGGCCCGTGCCCTCGCCGCTGGGCTTGGTGGTGAAGAAGGGCTCGAAGATGCGGGCCTGCGTGGCCGCGTCCATGCCTGCGCCTTCGTCGCGCACCCACAGGTGGGCGCAGCGCTGCCCGGCCAGCGGGCTGTCCGGGCGCAGTGCGTGCAGGGGCGCGGCGCGCGCGCTCAGACCGATCTCGATGCAGCCGCTGCGGCCCTGCATCGCGTGGCTGGCGTTGGTGCACAGGTTCATCAGCACCTGTTGCAGCCGCGCGGCATCCACGGCGGCGTGCACGGGTGCCAGATCGGGCTGCACCTGCATCTGCACGCTGGCTGGCAGCGTGGGGCGCAGCAAGGCGGCGGTTTCTTCCAGCAGCGGCAGCAGGGGCTGTTGGGCCAGTGCCTGCGGCTGGCGGCGGCCGATGGCCAGGATCTGCTGCACCAGCGTGCGCCCGCGCGCTGCGGCCGTGCGCACCTGTTCCAGGCTGCCCACCGCGGGGTGCGTGCCGTCGAGTTCACGCCTGGCCAGTGCCACGTTGCCGATGATGGCCGCCAGGATGTTGTTGAAGTCGTGCGCGATGCCACCGGCCAGCGTGCCCAGCGATTCGATGCGTCGCGACTCGAGCAACTGCTGCTCCAGCGAGAGCCGCGTGCGTTCGGCCTGCTGCACGCGCCACACCAGCACCGACATCGCTGCCAGCAGCGCCAGCCAGATGCCGCCCGTGGCCCAGGCCAGGCGCCGCCAGCCGGCCAGCACTTCCTGCCGGCTCATCGCCACCGTCAGGAAGAAGGGGTAGCCCTGCACGCGCACCGTGCCCGACATGCGCTCCACGCCGTCGGTGAAGGCGCGGTACTGGCTCAGGGCTTCGGACTGGCCGGCGGACATGGCCTTCCAGATCACGTGCGTGGCCGGCATCGGGCTGTTGACCTCGGCCTCGATGTGCGGCCAGCGCAGCACCATGGCGCCGTTCCCGTCGGTGCGGCGCAGGAAGACGACACCCTGCTTGCCAATGTCGAGCTGCTGGAACTGGCGCTGGAAGAAGCTCAGGTCCATGGGCGCGAGCACGGCCCCGGCCAGCTCGCCGCCGGGCGCGCGGATGGGATAGGCGATGACCATCGTCGGCCGCCCGCTCAGCCGGCCCGTCACCACTTCTGAGAAGACCAGTTTGTTGTTCGGCTCGGCCTGCAGCCGCTTGAAAAAATCGCGGTCGGCATAGTTCACCCGTGCGGTCACACCTGGCGTGGAGGCGTAACGCTGTTCGCCTTGAGCATCGACGATGCGCAACGCGATGAGTTCTTCGAAAGCCCGCGCCAGCGCCGCCAGTTCGCCGTTGACGCGTGGCCCGAACATCGCCTCGGCGCCGGGTTCCAGGGCTTGCAGCGGCGTGCTGCGCGCCATGGCCTGCACCACCGCATCGGTGCGGCGGAAGGTGGCGTCCAGCCGCACCTGCATCGTCCGTGCGTAGTTCAGGGCCGAGGTTTGTGCGCCTTCGATGGCCTCCACGCGCGCCTGCCAGAGCAGATGGCCGATCAGCAGCGTGCCGGCCACCGCCGCTGCTGCCAGCAGGGCCAGGTAGGGCAGTGGGCGCTGGGTGCGCGGGGCGGCTGGGGCTGGAGGGGGCGGCATGGCAGCTTCCGTCTGCGGCCTTGGGGGCACCCTGCGGTTGTACACGTTGTGAGGCTGCGCGTGGCAGCACGGCATCATCGGGCCTTGCCAGCGCAGGGCTGGCACTTGAGGAGTTGTCTTTGATGTCGAGGTCAGTGGATCGGATGCGGGCGGCCGCGCTGCGCGCTGCGGCGTTGTGGGTGGGCCTTGCGGGCACCGCGCCCTTGTGGGCCGCCGAGGGGATGTGGACGCTGGACAACCTGCCGCGCGCGCAGATGCAGGCCAGCCAGGGCTTCGCGCCCGATGCCGCCTGGGTCGACCGCGCGATGCGCGCCGCGGCAAGGCTGGCCGGGGGGTGTTCGGCGAGTTTCGTCTCGTCCTCGGGATTGGTGATGACCAACCACCACTGCATCACGCGCTGCCTGCAGCAGCTGAGCAGCCCCACGCTCGACCGCATGGCCAAGGGCTTCCTGGCGCGCGAGCGCGAGCAGGAGATCCGCTGCCCTGACTTCGAGGTCAACCGGCTCGAGGCCATCACCGACGTCACCGAGCAGGTGCGCGCGGCCACCGCCGGCAAGCAGGGCGCCGCTTACCAGGCGGCTGAAGACGCCGCCCGTGCGCGGCTCACGCGCGAGTGCCGCGGCCACGACGTGGAGAACACGCGCTGCGACATGGTCACGCTCTACCGCGGCGGCCAGCACCAGCTCTACAAGTACCGGCGTTATGCCGACGTGCGGCTGGTATGGGCTCCCGAGGCGGCGGTGGCGTCTTTCGGCGGCGACCCCGACAACTTCAACTTCCCGCGCTGGTGCCTGGACGCGGCCTTCCTGCGGGTCTACGAGGGCGGCAAGCCGGCGCCCGTGCAGCACCACTTCCCTTTCCGCGCCGAGGGCCCGCAGCCCGGCGAGCCGCTGTACGTGACGGGCCACCCCGGCAACACGCAGCGCCTGCTGACGGTGGCGCAACTGGAGTTCCTGCGCGAGAACCTGGGCACCGAAGTCATCCCGCGCAACAGCGAGCAGCGCGGCCTGATGCTGCAGTACGCGCGCATCGACGCCGAGGCTCAGCGGCTCGCGCAAGGCGCGCTGCAAGGCATCGAGAACGGCCTGAAGGTGCAACGCGGCCAGTTGATGGCGCTGAACGACCCGGCCGTGATGGATGCCAAGCGCCGCGCCGAGGCCTCGCTGAAGGCCTTTGTGGCCAGCCAGCCCGAACTGGCGGCGCGCACGGGCGACCCCTGGGCCGAGATCGAGGCGGCGCAGCGCATCAAGCGCGACCTGGACGCCGAGATGCAATTGCTGGAAGAGGGCCGCGGTTTCCTGGCCGCGCACTTCGGCTACGCACGCACGCTGGTGCGCGGCGCGGCCGAGCGCAGCAAGCCCAATGCCGAACGCCTGCGCGAGTTCAACGAGACCAACCTGCCGCAGATCGAGCAGCGCCTGCGCGCCGTGACGCCGGTTTACCCGGCCTTCGAGCAGGCGCGGCTGGCCTGGTCGCTGACGCGCATGCGCTCGCAGCTCGGCGCCGACCACGCGCTGGTGCGCCAGGTGCTTGGCCAGCGCACGCCCGAGCAGGTGGCCGCCGAACTGGTGGCCGGCAGCCAGCTGGCCGACCCGGCCGAACGCCTGCGCCTGTGGGCCGGCGGGCAGGCCGCCATCGACGCCAGCAGTGACAGCTTCATCCGGCTGGTGCAGGCCATCGATGCGCAGGCGCGTGCGCTGCGCAAGCGGTCTGAGTCGGAGGTGCAGGCTGTGGAGCGCCGCGCCGCCACGCGCATCGCGCAGGCGCAATTCGCGCAGAGCGGACGCAACGCCTACCCCGACGCCACTTTCTCGCTGCGCCTGAGTTATGGCGAGGTGGCCGGGTGGACCGAGAAGGGCCAGCCCGTGGCGCCCTACACCGATTTCGCTGGCGCCTTCCGCCGCCACACTGGCGCGGCGCCCTTCGCGTTGCCGGCGCCTTGGATGGCGGCCCGCGAGAAGCTGAACCCGGCGCAGCGCTTCAACTTCGTGACCACGCACGACATCATCGGCGGCAACAGCGGCAGCCCGATGATCGACCGCGAGGGTCGCGTGGTGGGCCTGATCTTCGACGGCAACATCCACTCGCTGGGCGGCAGCTTCAGCTACGACGGCAGCCGCAACCGCGCGGTGTCGGTGCATGCCGGGGCCATCGTCGAGGCGCTGCGCACGGTCTACGATGCACCGGCGCTGGTGCAGGAACTGCTGAACCCCGGCCGGCCCTGAACCCCTCCAGCGCAGGAGCACGCGCCGCATGAGCATCTACGAGCAGCACCTCGGCCGCCACGTGGCCAACTACACGGCCTTGTCGCCGGTGAGTTTTGTCGAGCGCAGTGCCGAGGTTTTCGGCGATCTGCCGGCGGTGGTGCACAGCGCGCGCCGCTACACCTGGGCGCAGGTGCGCGACCGCAGCGCGCGCCTGGCCGCGGCCTTGCAGGCGCTGGGGGTGGGGCGCCTGTGCACCGTGAGCGTGATGCTGCCCAACACGCCCGAGATGGTGGAAGCGCACTACGCTGTGCCGGCGCTGAACGCGGTGCTCAACACGCTGAACACGCGGCTGGACGCACCGCTGCTGGCCTGGCAGATGAAGCACTGCGAGGCCGCGGTGCTCATCACCGACACCGAGTTCGCGCCGGTGATGAAGGAGGCGCTGCGGCTGCTCCGCGACGAGCACGGCTGCACGCCTGTGGTCATCGACGTGGCCGACACCGAGCACGCCGGTCCGCACGAACGCCTGGGCGCCTGGCTCTACGAAGACCTGCTCGCCGCCCACGCACCGCTGCCGGTGCTGCCTGGCCCGGCCGACGAGTGGGATGCGATTGCCGTGAGCTACACCAGCGGCACCACGGGCGACCCCAAGGGTGTGGTCACCCACCACCGCGGCGCCTACCTCAACGCGGTGTGCAACGCGGCCACCTGGTCCATGCCGCACTTCCCGGTCTACCTGTGGACCTTGCCGATGTTCCACTGCAACGGGTGGTGTTTTCCTTGGACCGTGGCCATGCTCGGCGGCACCCACGTGTGCCTGCGCCGCGTGGAGGCCGGCGCCATCCTGCAGGCCATGTGTGAGCACGGCGTGAACCACTACTGCGCCGCACCCATCGTGCACAACCTGATCATCAACGCCGACCCCGCGCTGCGCGAAGACATCACCCAGCAGGTGCGCGGCATGGTGGCCGGCGCCGCACCGCCGGCCGCGATGATCGAAGGCATGGCGAAGATCGGTTTCGACATCACCCACGTCTACGGCCTCACCGAGGTCTACGGCCCCGCGGCCGTGGCCGTGAAGCGTGACTGCTGGGGCGGTGAGAGCTTGAGCGAGCAGACCCGCCTGAACGGCCGCCAGGGCGTGCGCTACATGCTGCAGGAAGGCATGACGGTGTTGCACCCCGAGACCCTGGCCGAAGTGCCGGCCGACGGCCAGACCATGGGCGAGATCATGTTCCGCGGCAACCTGGTGATGAAGGGCTACCTGAAGAACCCGGCGGCCACCGACAAGGCCTTCGAAGGCGGCTGGTTCCACACCGGCGACCTGGCCGTGCTGGAGCCCGACCGCTACGTGAAGATCAAGGACCGCAGCAAGGACATCATCATCAGCGGCGGCGAGAACATCAGCAGCCTGGAGGTGGAAGACGCGCTCTACCGCCACCCCGCCGTGCTGGCCTGCGCCGTGGTGGCGCGGCCCGATGCCAAGTGGGGCGAGACACCGGTGGCTTACGTGGAGACCAAGGCCGGCAGCACGGTGACCGCGGCCGAGCTCGTGGCGCACTGCAAGGCGCTGCTGGCGGGCTACAAGGTGCCGCGCGAGATCCGCTTCGAGGCGATCCCGAAAACCAGCACCGGCAAGATCCAGAAGTTCCAGCTGCGCGAGCGTGCCAAGAGCCACTCGGCCATCGAATGAGGAGACGCGCATGAGCACCAGCGATACCGATCTCGTGCTGTTCGAACAAGATACCCGCGGCGTGGCCACGCTCACGCTGAACCGGCCGCAGGCCTTCAACGCGCTGAGCGAAGGCCTCATCGAGGCGCTGCACACCGCGCTGCAGCGTGTGGCCGCCGACGACACCGTGAAGGTGCTGGTGCTGGCCGCTGCCGGCCGTGCCTTCTGCGCCGGGCACGACCTGAAGGAGATGCGCGCCGAGCCGGCCCAGGCTTACTACGAGCGCCTCTTTGAACAGTGCGGCCGCATGATGATGGCCGTGCAGCAACTGCCCGTGCCCGTGGTGGCGCGCGTGCAGGGCATTGCCACCGCGGCGGGCTGCCAGCTGGTGGCGATGTGCGACCTGGCCGTGGCCAGCCGCGACGCGAAGTTCGCCGTCAGCGGCGTGAACCTGGGCCTGTTCTGCAGCACGCCCAGCGTGGCGCTGAGCCGCAACCTGGGCCGGAAGGCGGCCTTCGAGATGCTGGTGACGGGCGACTTCGTCAGCGCCGATGAAGCGCGTGAGCGTGGCCTGGTCAACCGCGTGGTTGACGCAGCCGAACTCGACGCCGAAGTGGCGCGCCTGGTCGAGCGCATCGCCGCCAAGCCGCGCGTGGCGCTGACCATGGGCAAGGCACTGTTCTACCGCCAGCTCGAAGGCGGCATTGCTGCGGCGTATGCAGACGCTGCGCGCACCATGGCCTGCAACATGATGGACGAGAGCGCGCTGGAAGGCGTGCAGGCGTTCATCGACAAACGCCCACCGCGCTGGCCGGCCTGAAGCGCCGCCGCGCGGCGGGCTTTCAAAGCCGCCGCGCCGATTCGCGCACGGACAGCGAGAGCCCAGGGAAGGTGGTGGAGATCCGCGTGCTCTGCCCCAGGGCCTGCAGCAGCGAGGCCGCCACCGCCAGGCCCATCTCGTAGACCGGCTGGCGCACGGTGGTCACGGGGGGCGACATGAAGGCCGATTGCGGCAAGTCATCAAACCCCACCAGCGAGATGTCCTCCGGCACCCGCAGGCCGCGGCGCTGCAGTGCCAGGCGCGCGCCCCAGGCGGTCTGGTCGTTGGCGCAGAACACCGCGGTGAAGGGCAGGTGGGTGTCGAGCAACTGGTTCATGGCCAGGATGCCGCCGGTCTCCAGGAAGTTGCCTTCCGCGATGAGGCGCGGCTCCACGGCCAGGCCGGCGTCGGCATGGGCCCGCAGGTAACCCTCCTTGCGCGGCGCGGCGTCGGGCAGCGCCCCCACGCCAGCCATGTGGGCGAAGCGGCGGTGGCCCAGTTCGATGAGGTGCTGCGTGGCCAGGCGCCCGCCTTCGAACTGGTCGAACTCGAAGGACAGCACGTTGGGCGCCTGCAGCGAGCGGTCGGTCACGGCGATGGGTTGGCGGCGCGCGAACTCGGCGATCTCGGTATTGCTCAGGTGGCCGCCGAGGATGGCGATGGCGTCCACCCGCCGCGCGATCAGGAGGCGCACACGCTCGGCTTCCTCTTGCGGGTTCCAGTGGCCGGGCACGATGATGGGCGCGTAGCCGCTGTCGCGCAGGCCGTCGTCGATGCCCCGCACACCGCGTGCGAAGTAGGCGCTTTCGATCTCCTGCGTGAGGATGCCCACCGTGCGTGTGGAGCCGTTGCGCAGGCTGCGCGCCGAAAGGTTGGGCTTGAAGCGCAGGCGCTCGATGGCCTGCTCCACGGCCTGGCGCTTGTCGGCCGCCACACGCGCCGTGCCATTGAGGATGCGAGAAACGGTGCTGGGCGACACGCCGGCCAGGCGGGCGACGTCATGCACCGTGGTCACGGTGTCGGCGGCGGCCTGGGGGGGCATGGAAGGCGCCGGGGTGGGCGGCGGTGTAGGCGGCTGGGAAAAGCGCGTGGGCATCGTTCAGGCAGGCCGTGGGCTTGCAGGTTGCGGGTGTTGGGGGAAGTCCTAGGGGCGCAGCTCGGACGGTCAGGATATCGTTTTCACGCTGTCCTCGCAATCGGTGCGATGGCACCTGCACAGGCCCTCTCGATGTCCCTGGTTCCACCCACTCGACGCTCGCGCGCCGCCCCAAGTTCCCAAAAGCAGCGCTTGGCTGTTGACGTGGAAGCTTTCTTGGGTGGTGTCGCCGTGCGCGAACCGCGGGGCGATGAGGTCCAGGCGGCAGGGTCGATTTCTCAGGTTGAGCAAGAAAACGATTTCACGACTGGGCGCGCGGCGGGCTCGGTGTCTGGCGGGCGCCGCGCAGCCTTGCTGAGCCTGGCCGCGCTGGGCTGCGCACCGGCCGCCGTCTGGAGCCGCGAGGCCGCGGCCGGGCCCCAGGTCCTGCGCGTGGCGTCTTTCCCTGATCTGGACCGCGGCGTGCGCGCCGCGCTGCCTGCCTTCCAGCGCCGCCATCCGGCAGTGCAGGTGCGCATCACCGCGCTGGGCGTGAGCGACCACCACACCGCCATGACCACGGCGCTCGCCACTGGGGCCAATCTGCCCGACCTGATGGCCATCGACGTGGACTACATCGGCCGCCTCTCGCGCTCGGCCGGTCTGCACAACCTGGCGGCCGCACCCTTCATGGGGGCCGCAGGCGCCCCCAACGATGGAGGCCTGGCGGCACCGCAGCGCCTGGCCGCCTACGCGCTGGTGGCCGCGCAGCCCAAGCCCGGCGTGCAGGCGGCGCTGCCCGTGGACATCGGGCCGGGCGCGCTCTTCTACCGGGCCGATCTGCTGCAGGGTGTCGACGTCAGCGAGGCGCAGCTCACGCGCAGCTGGGCTGATTTCATCGAAGCCGGGCGTCGCCTGCGCCAGCAGACGGGCGCCTACCTCGTGGCCCATGCGGCCGATCTGGCCGACATCGGCATCCGTTCGGGCCTTGCGGCAGGCGAGGGCGTGTACTTCGACGGCCAGGGCCGGCCCCTGGTGGAGACGCCGCGGTTCGCGCGTGCCTTTGAGCGCGCCCGTGCGGCCCGCCAGGCCGGCATCGACGGCCGCATGCGCGCCTGGACCAACGAGTGGACCCAGGGCCTGCGCAGCGGCCGCGTGGCCGCGCAGATGATGGGCTCGTGGCTGGCGGGCCACCTGAAGAATTGGATCGCACCGGGTGCCGCCGGGCTCTGGCGTGCCGCGCAGCTGCCAGAAGGGGCCTTTGCGGCCTGGGGCGGTTCCTACTACGCCATCCCCAAGGGCGCGCGCCAGCCGGCGCTCGCGTGGGAGATGTTGCAACTGATGGCGCTGGAGAAGGCGCAGCAGGTCGCGGCCTTCCAGGCGCTGGATGCCTTCCCGGCCCTGCTGGACGCGCAGGCCGACCCGGTGATGGACGAGCCCTTGCCCTACCTCGGCGGCCAGCCCGCACGCCAGCTGTGGCGCGCGGCGGCGGGGCGCATCGCCCCCACCGCCTCGGACCGCTACGACCCCATCGCCGGTCTGGTGGTGCAGGCCGAACTGATGAAGGTGCTGGACCAGGGCAAGGGCGTGGCCGCGGCGCTGAGCGATGCCCGCCGCACGCTCGAACGCCGCGTGCGCAGGCGCTGAGGGCTGAGCATGACGCGCACCGCATCCACCCCGCCGGCATCCGCCCCTGGCCCGCGCCGTCTCGGCGACAGCCGGCGCTGGCTGCCCTACCTCTTCATCAGCCCCTTCTTCATCCTCTTCGGGGTCTTCGGCCTCTTCCCGCTGCTGTTCTCGGTGTGGATGTCGCTGCATGCATGGGACCCCGCCGCCGGCCTGGGCGCCATGCAGTGGGTGGGTCTGGAGAACTACACCCACACCCTGTTCAACGACGACTGGTTTCACCGCTCGATGTGGAACACGGTGTGGATCGCGCTGCTCTCGGGCGTGCCGCAGCACCTGGTAGCGCTGCCGCTGGCCTGGTTTCTGCACACGCAGCTGGGGCGCTGGCGCAATGCGGTGCTGGGTCTGTATTTCCTGCCCTTCATCACCAGCACGGTGGCCATCACGCTGGTGTTCGGGGCGCTGTTCTCGCGCGAGTTCGGTGTTGTGAACCAGGCCCTGGGCGCGATGCACACGGTGCCCATCCTGGGCGCGTTGTTCCCGGCCATGCCGGTGGACTGGACGCAGCCCCAGCACCTGCCCACGATGATCAGCGCCGTGGTCTTCTGGCGTTATGTCGGCTGGAACGTGGTGCTCTACCTCTCGGCCATGCAGACCATCCCGAAAGACCTGCTGGAAGCCGCCGCGATGGACGGCGCCGGCCCGGTGCGGCGTTTCCTGCACATCGTGCTGCCGATGTTGCGGCCGATGACCTTCTTCGCCGTCACGCTCACCATCATCGGCAACCTGCAGCTCTTCGAAGAGCCTTTCATCCTCACCAGCGGCACCGGCGGCACCGACCAGGCCGGCAAGACCGCGGCCATGCACCTGTACGCCGTGGCCTTCAGCGAAGGTGATTTCGGCACGGCTTCGGCCATCGCCTGGCTGCTCTTCCTGCTGGTGGCCGGGGGCACCTGGCTCAACCGCCGCCTGCTGGGGCGTGAGACATGAAGGCCGTGCAAGCCCGCCCTGCGCTGCCGGCCCGCCCCGGCGTGGCCCGCCGCCTGCCGAACCCGGCCGCCGCCGTGGCCCTGGTGCTGGTGCTGGCCGGCGCGCTGCTGATGGTGGCGCCCTTCTACCTGATGTTCGTCTTTGCCACGCACACCGACAGCGCCATCCTCACGCTGCCGCCGCCGCTGTGGTTCGGTGATGCCCTGGGCGACAACCTGCGCATGCTGCTCACCAAGCTGCCGGCACTCTGGCAGAACCTGGGCTACAGCCTCTACGTGGCGCTGGCCATCACCGCGCTGAACCTCTTCTTCTGCGCGCTGGCGGGCCATGCGTTTGCGCTGATGGACTTCCCGGGGCGCGAGCGGCTCTTCAACGCCGTGCTGGCGACCATGCTGTTGCCGGCCTTCCTGGGCATGGTGCCCACGGTGATGATGATGAGCTGGCTGGGCTGGATGAACGAGCACCGCGCGCTCATCGTGCCCGCCGCCTGTGGCGCCGTGGGCGTGTTCATGATGCGCCAGTACATCCGCGCCGCCGTGCCGCGCGAGTTGGTCGACGCCGCGCGGCTCGACGGCTGCAGCGAGTTCGGCATCTTCTGGCGCATCGTGCTGCCGCTGGTGGTGCCGGCGCTGGGCACGCTGGGCCTCATCACCTTCATCGGCGCCTGGAACAACTTCGTCGGGCCGCTGGTCGTGATCTCCGAGCCCGAGCGTTTCACGCTGCCGCTGGCGCTGCGTTCCTTGCAATCCACGGGGCAGGTGTCGTGGGGCGCCTTGTGCGCCGGTGCGGCCCTGGCCGTGCTGCCCCTGATGCTGATGTTCATGCTGGCCTCGCGCCGTCTCATCGAAGGCTTGAGTGCCGGGGCCGTGAAGTGAAGCGCGCCACAGCCCCCTGGCCCCACGGCCTGTCAGCCCCGTCGGGCTGTCCCCGAACCCCTGATGCCTGCTGCAGGCCTTGCCAATCATGAAAACGATTTCTAGCGCAACAAGCGCCACCCGAGAAGAGCTGGACACGCTGGCGGCGCTGGGGCAGCCGCCGCAAGCTGGCGCCGCCGGCTTCAGCTTCGGCGTGGCCACCGCGGCCTACCAGATCGAAGGCGGCGCGCGCGAGGGCGGCCGCGGCCCGTCGATCTGGGACACCTTTTCGCACACCCCCGGCAAAACCGTGAACGGCGACACCGGCGATGTCGCCTGCGACCACTACCACCGCTGGCGCGAAGACGTCGACCTCATCGCCGGCCTGGGCGTGGATGCCTACCGCTTCTCCATCGCCTGGCCGCGTGTGCAGCCGCTGGGGCGCGGCGCGTGGAACACCGAGGGCATTGCGTTCTACGACCGCCTCGTCGACCGCCTGCTCGAACGCGGCCTGCAGCCCCACGCCACGCTCTACCACTGGGACCTGCCGCAAGCGCTGCAAGACGAGGGCGGCTGGGCCGTGCGCGACACCGCGCACCACTTCGCTCGGTATGCCGAGAAGATGGGCCGTGTGCTCGGCGACCGCCTGGCCAGCCTGGCCACGCACAACGAGCCCTGGTGCACGGCCTTTCTCGGCCACCAGCAGGGCAAGTTCGCGCCCGGCGAACGCAGCATGGTGCTGGCCACCCAGGTGGCGCACCACCTGCTGCTCTCGCACGGGCTGGCGCTGCAGGCGCTGCGTGCCGATGGCGCGCGTGTGCCGTTGGGCATCGTGCTGAACCAGGCGCCGGCGCACGCCGCCAGCGACAGCGAGGCCGACCGCGCCGCCGCAGCGGCCAACCACCGCGGTTTTGTCGCGTGGTTCATGGACCCCATCTTCCACGGCCGATACCCCGAAGACGCCGGTGAGCAACGCGCGCCGCTGCAGGTGGCCCCGGGTGACATGGCCTGCATCCGGCAGCCGCTGGACTGGCTGGGCATCAACTACTACACGCGCAACTGGTGCAGCGCGGCGCAGCCGCCGGTGCCCGCACCCTGCCTGCAGGGCGTCAACGACATGGGCTGGGAGATCTACCCCGACGGCCTGCGCGAACTGCTGCTGCACAACCACCGCCACTACACGCTGCCGCCGGTCTACATCACCGAAAACGGCATGGCCGAGGCCGATGTGCTGCAGGCCGGCGCCGTGCACGACCCGCGCCGCATCGACTACCTGCGCGCGCACCTGCAGGCCGTGGCCGCAGCGCGCGAGGCTGGCGTGGACCTGCGCGGCTACTTCTACTGGAGCCTGATGGACAACTACGAGTGGGACTCGGGTTACGCCAAACGTTTCGGCATCGTGCACGTGGACTACGCCACCCAGCAGCGCACGCTGAAAGACAGCGCGCACTGGTACCGCAACACCATCGCGGCGCTGCGCCAGCGTGCCGGCGCTGCGGCGCCCCTGGAGACCGCCCGTGGCTGAACTGCTGATGCGCTGCCTGCACAAGGCCTACGCCGGCGTGCCCGTGCTGCAGGCGCTGGACCTGGACGTGCACAGCGGCGAGTTCATGGTCTTCGTCGGGCCTTCGGGCTGCGGCAAATCGACGCTGCTGCGCCTGGTGGCCGGGCTGGAAACGCTGGACGGCGGCGACATCAGCGTCGGCGGCACGCCGGTGGGCCACCTGCCGCCGGCGCAGCGCGGCGTGGCCATGGTCTTCCAGAGCTACGCGCTCTACCCGCACATGACGGTGGCCGAGAACATGGGCTTCGGCCTGCGCATGGCCGGCCAGAACGCGGCCCAGGTGCGCGCTGCCGTGGGCGCGGTGGCCGAGACGTTGCAGATCACGCCGCTGCTGCAGCGCAAGCCGCGCGAGCTGTCGGGCGGCCAGCGCCAGCGGGTGGCCATCGGTCGCGCCATCGTGCGGCGGCCGCGCGTGTTTCTCTTCGACGAGCCGCTGAGCAACCTGGACGCCGCGCTGCGCGTGCAGATGCGCAGCGAACTGGCGCGCCTGCACCGCGAACTGGGCACGACCATGGTCTACGTCACGCACGACCAGGTGGAGGCGATGACGCTGGGCCAGCGCATCGCGCTCTTCAACGCCGGCCGCGTGGAGCAGGTGGGCACGCCGCTGGCGTTGTTCCGCGAACCGGCCAACCGCTTCGTGGCGGGTTTTCTGGGCTCGCCGCGCATGAACTTCATCGCTGCGGCCGACTGGGCGGCTGCTGCCGACGGCGCGGTGCCAGGCCCCGCCCATGCACCCGAAGACATGCTCGGCGTACGGCCCGAGCACCTGCAGCCCCTTGCGGGCGGCCCGGGTCTGCAAGCGCAGGTGGCCTTCGTGGAGCACCTGGGCGATGCCCTCTTCGTGCACACCACGCTGCGCGGCTCGGGCTGCCCGGTGGCGCTGCGCCTGGCGCCCGATCAGGCCGTGCCGGCCACCGGCAGCACGCTGCGCCTGGCGCCAGTGGCCGGGCAGGTGCACGTGTTCAACCCTGCCGGCCGCGCCCTGCCGCGCCCGGCCCTGCATTGAGGTACCGATGACCGCCGTTCTCCATCCTGCCGCCAGCGGCAACTTCCAGCCCGGGCGCCGCGCCTGCCTGGCGGCCCTGCCGCTGCTGCTGGCGGGCTGCGCCGGTGGCGGGGCCGGCACGGCCACGGCCCCCGCGGCTGCTGCCGATCTTTCGGCCTACCCGCCGATGCCCGCCGGCCCCGAAACCGGGCCGGGCAGCGGCGCCGCGCCCGCGGTCTTCCAGCAGGTGCTGGGCCTGGGCCGCGGCATCAACTTCGGCAACATCTTCGACGCCCCCACCGAAGGCGCCTGGGGCCTGAAGGCCGACGAGGCCTACATCCGGCTGGTGGGCGAGGGCGGCTTCACGCGCAGCGTGCGCCTGCCGGTGCGCTGGAGCAACCACGCCAGTGCGGATGCCTCGGCCCGCATCGACCCTGCGTTCTTTGCCCGCGTGGAGCAAACCGTCGACCGCCTGCTGGCGCGTGGCGCCAGCGTGCTGCTGAACATCCACCACTACCGCCAGTTCGACGGCGACCCGCTGGACCCGGGCGAATTCGCTGTCGACCCGGCCGTGGTGGACCTGCGTTTCCTGGCGATGTGGCAGCAGATCGCCGAGCGTTTCGCGAACCGCGGCCCGGCGCTGATGTTCGAGATCTACAACGAGCCCCACGGCCGCCTCGAGCCGCTGTGGAACGACCTGCTGTCGCGCGCCTTGCGCGTGATCCGCCAGCGCAACGCCGAGCGCGTGGTGGTGATCGGCCCCACGGAATGGAACAGCGCCAACGCCCTGCCGCGGCTCGTGCTGCCCCCCGACCGCTTTGTGGCGCTGACGGTGCACCACTACGAACCGTTTGCCTTCACGCACCAAGGCGCTGAATGGGTGCAGCCGATGAAGCCCTTGGGCGCGGGCTGCTGCAGCGCCGAAGAGCAGGCCTTGATGCTGC
Source organism: Rubrivivax sp. (assembly GCA_051861265.1). GTDB lineage: Bacteria > Pseudomonadota > Gammaproteobacteria > Burkholderiales > Burkholderiaceae_C > Rubrivivax. The sequence continues at coordinate 212,171 of JBHYDA010000003.1, read as the reverse complement.
GCCTGCTCGACCTGGCCGCTGCCGACGCTCAGGTCCGACAGCGGCCGCTGCTGGTGGGCGAGTTCGGCGCGTACAGCAAAGCCCCGCTGGCCGCGCGCGTGACCTACCTGCGCTTCATGCGCAGCGCGATGGAAGCCCGCCAGATGCCCTGGATGTACTGGGAGCTGGCCTCGGGTTTCGGCGTCTACGACCCGATGGCACAAGCCTTTCGCCCTGAAGTCTTCGAGGCGCTGTATGGCCGCCGAACAGGTGACTGAACACGCCACCGATCCGACCCCTGCACCAGCCCCTGCAGGGCTGCGCCCCCGTCCCCGCCCGCCACCCGAACCCGCAAACCCAGGAGGCCCCGCTTGACAACGATTTCACGCTTGGATGCAATGCCCTGAAGACCGCGCGAACCCCGCGCAAGCCCCACAACGATGCCAGCGCTGCCCGCCCCGGGCCCTGACGGCTGGCGAAGGAGACCCCGACATGCAGTTCACCCCCCGACCGTCGTCGGCCCAGGCCGACCCACCGCCGCTGCACGCGGTGCACACCCAAGGCACACCGCCACGCCGGCCCTGGCGCGCGATGGGCGCGCTGCTCGCCTGCGGCATGCTGGCTTTCGTCGGCGCCAGCGGCGCCCTGGCGCAGACCGCGGCGGCCCCAGCGGCTGCAGCCTCCGCACCGGCTGCGGCTGCCGGCGTGCAGCAGATCACCGTCACCGCCAACCGGCGTGAACAAGAGCAGCAGAAGGTCTCGGGCGTGGTGCAGTCCATCTCGGGCGACCAGCTGCGTCGCGACGGGGTCAACAAGGTCGAGGCGCTGCAGCAGGCCGTGCCCGGCCTGTCGATCTCGAACCAGGAAGGCAACGTCGAGATCTTCATCCGCGGTGTCGGTTCGGCCAACAACACCGAGCTGGGCGACCCCGGCGCGGCACCGCACCTGAACGGCATCTACATCCCGCGCCCGCGCGGCCTGGGCTTGATGTTCTACGACCTCGAACGCGTGGAAGTGAACAAGGGCCCGCAAGGCACGCTCTACGGCCGCAATGCCATGGCCGGCACGCTGAACATCATCACGTCACGCGCGCGCCTCGGGCAGAGCGGCGGCTACTTCCAGGGCGAGTTCAGCAACCGTGGCGGCCGCGCCGCCGAGGGCGCCTACAACGTGCCGCTGGGCAGCACCGCAGCACTGCGCCTGGCCGGCCAGTACCAGGAGCGCGACCATGGTTTCCGCAACGTCTCCGTGAACCCGGCGGCCAGCGGCTTGCGCGCCGCCGGCCATGAAGAGACCTGGGCGCTGCGCCTGTCAGGCACCTGGGAGCCCACCGAGCGCCTGCGCCTGACGGCCGTGGGCGACATCGGCAACGAGCGCGGCACCGGCTACCCCGCGGCCAACATCCACGCCGCTGTGGTCAACAGCGGCCTGCGCGCCGAAGACCTGGATCTGCGCCAGGTGGTCTACCGCGGCCTCGAAGGCCGGATGGAGAACCGCCTGGGCGGCCTGCAGTTCAAGGCCAGCCTGGCTTTGGGCAGCTTTGACGCCGAGTGGTCCAGCAGCTACCGCGAGGTGGACTTCTACCAGCGCAACTCGGGCACCGACAGCGTCAACTGGCCCGGCCGCAACCTGGCGGGCATCAACTACGACAACTACAGCAACCAGTGGTGGCAGACGCGTTCGCAGAGCCAGATCCATGAACTGCGCCTGAGCTCTTCGGACCCCAACGCGAAACTGAAGTGGACGGCGGGCATCTTCCACTTCGACGAAGACCAGCAGGTCGGCTTTCTCTCCCTGGCCGACCGTGGCTACTGCTGCTACTCGGGCACCGAGTTCACGATGCCTGACGTGAACGGCCGCAGCAGCGCCGTCTTTGCCGACGGCAGCTTCGAGCTGGCTCCGGCCTGGCGTGTGCTGGCCGGCCTGCGCTACACCGAAGAGAGCAAGTACCGCTACGGCATCGGCGGCAACCTGGCGCTGACGTTGGGCGGCCAAGACTTCGCCTGCTGCGTGGCCACGCGATTCGGCACCGAGGGTTTTGTGCCGACGCTGCTGGACCGTCCGAACTTCGACCTCAGCCAGGTGGTGACCGAGGCCCAGAAGGCGCAGTTCCTCATCGACGCCACCCGGGTGCCGGGCCAGCGTGACACGCTGGTGCGCCAGATCCAGGCCATCGCCAACGGCAGCAACCCGCGCGGCACCTGCTTCACGCGGCCCGACATCGACAACGGCTTCGTGCAGTGCCCCAGCACCAACCCGGCCAACACCAACGGCGGTTTCAGCTACGCGAACCTGACCATCCCCGACCAGCAGGTGGGCAGCAGCAACGCGCGTTATGGCGACTTCCGCATCGGCTTCGAGCACGACCTCTCGCGCGACCACCTGGTCTACGCGAAGCTGTCCACCGGCCACAAGTCGGGTGGTTTCAACGACAGCTTCCGCACCACGCCCGTGCCCGAGATCTTCAAGCCCGAGAAGGTGAGCGTGCTGGAGGTGGGCTCGCGCCAGACCTTCATGCTGGCCGGCCGCCGCGCCGTGTTCAACGTCACCGGCTTCTGGTACGACTACACCGACCAGACCTTCCAGGACCTCACCTGCATCAACATCGACCCCACGGCCACGCCGCCATGCACAGGCTACTCGCTCGTCAACCGCAACATCGGCAAGTCGCGCATCGCGGGCGTGGAAATGGAAGGCCGCTTCGTGCTGGCGCGCAGCACCACGCTGGACGTCAACTTCACCTGGCTGGACACCAAGATCACCAAGGGCCAGGTGGCCGATGCCCGTGCGCAGGACTTCAGCGTCGGTGGCAACACGCCGCTGGTGAACCTGGCGGGCAACCGCCTGCCGCTGGCTTCTGAGCTGAACCTCTCGGCGCGTCTGCAGCAGGCCTTCGCGCTGGGCGGTGGCCGCTTCGACTGGCAGGCCCTGTTGAGCTACCGCTCGGACTACTACCTCACGCAGTTCAACGAAGACGAAGTTCGCCGCCTCGACAACACCACGCAGACGGCGCTGTCGGCCGGCTTCCCCGACAAGCAGAAGGGCTACGCCACGCTGAACCTCGGCCTGGGCTACACCACGGGACCGCTGCGGGTGGAGCTCTTCGTCAACAACGCCACCAACGAGCAGGTCTCGCAGAAGGCGCTGGTGGGTTCGGGCGTCAACGTGCGCTTCGTCAACGACGCGCGCAGCTACGGCCTGCGCGGCCGCGTGAACTTCTGACACGCACCGCACCGCGATGAAAAGAGCCGGGCACCGCCCGGCCTTTTTTCATGCGGCCGCGGCTTCAGGCGCGCGGGCTGGCGATGAAGGCCGCGTAGTCGGCGCCCGAGTCCTTCACGCGGCGCTGCAGGGTCTCGAAGTCGACATGCACCAGCCCGAAACGCTGCGTGTAGCCGCGGCCCCACTCGAAGTTGTCCATCAGGCTCCAGGCCAGGTAGGCCTGCAGCGGCACCCCCTGGGCCAGCGCGCGGGCACAGGCCTGCACGTGGCCGCGCAGGTAGTGCTGGCGCGCGGGGTCGTGCACCTGATCGTCGGCGCTGACTTCATCGGGCTCGGCCGCGCCGTTTTCGGCGATGTAGACGGCCTTGGGCGCGTACTCACGCTGCACACGCCGCAGCGTCTGCTCCAGGCCCTCGGGCCAGTCTTCCCAGCCCATGGTGGAGTGGTGCACCCCGGGCACCCGCTCTTCACGCAGGCTGGGCCAGGGGCGGCTGGCGTCGTGCGCCACCACGGCGCGGGTGTAGTAATTGATGCCGAGCTCGTCGATGGGCGTGGCGATGGTGGCCATGTCGCCGGCGCGGATCTCGGGCATCTCGGCGGCGCAGGCCTGCACCACGTCTTGGGGGTAGCTGGCGTGGAAGACGGGGTCGAGCAGACAGCGGTTGAACACGCCGTCGCCGCGCCTTGCGGCGGCCACGTCGTCGGCGTGGCTGCTGGCGGGCAGGTGGGGTTTGAGGTCCAGCACCAGGCCCAGTTGCGCTGTGGGCCGGGCGGCGCGCATGGCCTGCACCGCCAGACCGTGGCCGAGCAACTGGTGGTGCACGGCGGCCAGCGTGGCGCGCAGGTCGCCCTGCAGGCCCGGTGCGTGGCGGCCTTCGAAGTGGCCCACCCACGCGCAGCAGCGTGGTTCGTTCAGCGTGGCCCAGTGCTGCACGCGGTCGCCCAGGCGCTGCACCATCAGCGCCGCGTAGTCGGCCAGGGCCGCCGCGGTTTCGCGGCTCTGCCAGCCGCCGGCATCGGCCAGGGGCAGCGGCAAGTCCCAGTGGTACAGCGTGGCGTAGGGCACGATGCCGCGCGCGAGCAAGCCATCCACCAGGCGGTCGTAGAAGGCCAGGCCGGCCTCGTTGGGTCGGCCGCGGCCGCCGGGCAGCACACGCGGCCAGGCGATGGAGAAGCGGTAGGCCTGCAGGCCCAGCGTCTGCATCAGGTCGAGGTCTTGCTGCCACAGGCGGTGGTGGTCGCAGGCGGTGTCGGCATGGCGGCCGTCGCGGATGCGGCCGGGCTGGTGGGCGTAACGGTCCCACCAGCTGGCGCCGCGGCCCTCGGCGTTCACGCCGCCTTCGATCTGGAAGGCCGAGGTGGCGGCGCCGAACAGGAAGCCGGGCGTGAAGGCGGTGCGGGCCGGCCAGGCGGGCAGGGAATCGGGCATGTCTGAAAACGTCGTCAAGCTTCGATGCCCAGGATTTTTTGCTATCTGGGTGGTGGCGTGATAACGTTTTCATCATGGTTTTCGAGAGCCCGCCGCGGGCCATGATCGTCGTGATGGGCGTGGCCGGCTGCGGCAAGAGCAGCCTGGCGCAGGCCTGGGCCGCGCAGCGCGGCTGGTGTTTCATCGAAGGCGATGCGCTGCACAGCGCAGCGGCCCGCGCGCGCATGGCGGCCGGGCGGGCCTTGGACGAGCGCCACCGCCGGCCCTGGCTGGCCCGTCTGGCCCGCGCCATGGCCGCAGCGCCCGGGCCCGTGGTGGCCACGGCTTCGCTGCTGCGCCGGCGGCATCGCCAGCAGTTGAGGGTGGCGCTGCCCGGCTTGGCCTTCGTGCACCTGCAGTTGCCGCTGGCGGTGGCCGTGGCGCGCTGCGCGGCGCGGCCGGGGCACTTCTTCCCGGCGGCGCTGGTGGACAGCCAGTTCGCCAGTCTGGAGGCGACCGACCAGGGGCCCGATGTGCTGCCGCTGGACGCGCAGGCGCCATTGGCTGCACTGGTGCACAGCATGGCGCTGCGCTGGCCGTGAGCCGGCTCGCGCTGCGCCGCGGCTCAGGCCGAGCAAAGCCCCCGTTCAGTCGGCGTCATCGGCCAGGGGGCGCGGCGGTGGCGGCGTCACGCGCCGCCCGCGTTTGGCCAGCGCCTCGCGCAGCAGGTACTCCACCTGCGCGTTGACGCTGCGCAACTCCTGCGCGGCGAGTTTCTCCACCTCGGCCCACACCTCGGGGTCGATGCGCAGTGGGAACTGCTTCTTGCCTGGGCTGGCCATGCCGCAGCAGCGCGGGGCGCTTCAGCTGTAGAGCGTGCCGGTGTTCACCACCGGCTGTGTCTCGCGGTCGCTGCAAAGCACCACGAGCAGGTTGCTCACCATGCTGGCCTTGCGCTCGTCGTCCAGATGCACCACGTTGCGCTCGCTCAGGCCCTGGAGGGCGGCTTCCACCATGCCCACCGCGCCCTGCACGATCTTGTGGCGCGCGCTGACGATGGCTTCGGCCTGCTGGCGGCGCAGCATCACCTGCGCGATCTCAGGGGCGTAGGCCAGGTGGCTGAGCTTGGCGTCCTGCACTTCCACGCCAGCGGCGTCGAAGCGGGCCTGCAGTTCATCGCGCAGCGCCATCGACACCGCGTCCATGCCGCCGCGCAGCGTGGGCTGGCCGGCGGGCAGGTCTTCGCCGTCGTCGTAGGCGTAGAGGCTGGCCAGGTGGCGGATGGCGGCCTCGGCCTGCACGGAGACATAGGTTTCGTAGTCGTCCACGTCGAAGGCGGCCTGCGCCGTGTCGCGCACGCGCCAGACCACCACGGCGCCGATCTCCACCGGGTTGCCGCGCTGGTCGTTCACCTTCAGCGGCGCCACGTTGAGATTGCGCGAACGCAGCGAGAGGCGGCCCTTGCGCGCCAGCGGGTTGGCCCAGCGCAGGCCCTCGCCGCGGTCGGTGCCGGTGTACTCGCCGAAGAGCGTGAGGTTCGCCGCCTCGTTGGGCTGCAGCATGTACAGGCCCAGCAGCGTCAGCACGCCGCCGGCCAATGTGAAGGGCAGCAGCGCCAGCATCGGCAGGCCGCCGCCACGCGCCGCCAGCAGGCCGATGAGCGGCGTGGCCAGCAGCAAGGCAATGCCCAGCGCGGCCATCGGGTAGCCGTTGCGCGTGGCGGCGGCGCGTTCGTGGCGGCGGGATGCTTGGGGCTGCATGGAGCTCTCCTTGGACTGATCTGAAAGTGATATCACTTTAGGATCAAACCTGGCGCCCGTCAACAGGCCTCCAAGCCCTTGTGCCGGTGCGGGCCGCTTAGCATGCGGCGATGAGCGATCTCCACCCCACCGCCCCCACCGCCGCGGCCCGCATACCGGGCCGGCGCTTCCTGCATTCCCCCGGCCCCACGCCGCTGCCCGAGGCCGTGATGCAGGCCATGGCGCAGCAACCCATGGACCTGGCAGACCCGCGCGTGGATGCCTGCATCACCGCTTGTGAAGAAGGCCTGCAGCGCCTGATGGGCACCACGGGCGATGTGTTCCTCTACGCCAGCAACGGCCATGGCGTTTGGGAGGCCGTGGTCGAGAACCTGGCCGAGGCGGGCGGTGCCGTGCTGGTGCCGGGCACCGGTGTCTTCAGCGAAGGCTGGGCCGTGCAGACCGAGAGCCTGGGCCGCACCGTGGTGCGCACGCCGGTGCGCGAAGGCTGGCCGGTGGATGCCGCGGCGGTGGAGCAGGCGCTGCGCGACGACCGCGAGCACCGCATCCGCGCCGTGTTTGCGGTGCACACCGACACCAGCACCAGCGTCACCAGCGACCTGGCCGCCGTGCGCCGCGCCATCGACGCCGCCGGCCACCCGGCGCTGCTGGTGGCCGACGTGGTGGCTTCGCTCGGCGCTGCCCCTTTCGAGATGGACGCGCTGGGCGTGGACGTGGCGCTCGGCGCCTCGCAGAAGGGCCTGATGTGCCCGCCCGGTGCCGGCTTCGTGGCCGTGAACCGCCGCGCCTTCCAGCGAGCCGAGGCCAACCTGGCGCCGCGCTTCTACTGGGATTGGGTGCACCGCCGCCACAACGCCAGCTATCGCAAGTACTGCGGCACGCCGCCGCTGAACCTGCTCTTCGGCATGCAGGCGGCGCTGGAACTGATCTTCGGTGAAGGCCTGGCCCAGGTGCATGCGCGCCATGCGCAGCTGGCCGGGGCCGTGCATGCCGCGGTAGAGGGCTGGCGCGAGGGCGGAGCGCTGGACTTCTTTGCACAGCGGCCCGAGACACGCTCGGTCAGCGTCACCACCGTCAGCGTGGCCGAGGGCTTCGATGCGCTGGCCTTGCGCACGCTGGCGCGCGAGAACTTCCAGGTGGCGATGGCCGGCGGCCTGGGCGCGCAGCAGGGGCGCGCCTTCCGCATCGGGCACCTGGGCGACTGCAACCCGGCGATGATCCTCGGTGCCCTCGGTGGCATCGAGGCGGCCTTGCTGCAACTGGGCATCCCCATCGGGGCCGGCGGCGTGCAGCGCGCCGTGCGGGCCTTGGCGGGCGTTTAGCCGCAGCGGCCGGCAGGGCCGGTGGTCCTCACTGGCAGCCGGCTTCAGGCGCTGGGTCGGGCTTGCCGTACTTCAGTTGCAGCGCCGGGGTGCCGGCCGCGCCGGGCGTGACGACGAAGAGGTTCGCGAACGTCGTCTCGCACAGCTTCACCGGGCTGCTGCCCGACAGCCCGGCCACGATGCCGGCCACGGTGTTGCTGTGGCCGACCACCAGCACCACACCCGTGGCCTTGCGCACTTCGGCCAGCACCTCCTCGATGTGCGCTGGCACTTCACCGCGGCGGATGGTGAGCACCGTGGGCGTCAGGCCCAGTTGGCGGGCCAGGGGCGCGGCCGTCTCGCGCGTGCGGCGGTAGTGCGTGGTGATGATGGTCTGCACCTTTGCTGAGGCCAGGGTGGTGGCCAGCAGTTCCGCGCGCGTCGCGCCTTCGGCCGACAGCGCCGGGTCGTCCTTGGGCTCGGGCGCTCGCTCGGCGTGCCGCACCACGATCACCTGGTCGGGGGCGGCGACGGCGGCACTCGCAATGCTGCCCAGCACGAGCAAGCCGGCAATGAAGAGCGTGGTGGGGTGCATGCGGATTCCTTTCCTTGCTTGTCCAAGCCGCGACGGCTTCCCTTCACCCCGAGAGGCAGACCATCGCCTCACGGTTTGCGACGCAAGGCGCTGCGAGGCTGCGCGGGGTTGTCCGTGGGGCCGACGTGATCTGGCCGCCTTGCCATGCCAGTGTGCACGAGGAAGACCTGGCTGCCGCTGCCTGCCTCGTTCTGGAAACGGTCGAGCACCTGGGTCAAGGCTTGCTGCAGCTGCGCGGCCTTGGCGGCACTCAGGCGCAGGATGCGCCAGCTGTCCAGCGGCGGTGATCCGGCGCCGCGCCTTGGCACCATCCGGCCCGACACCCGCCCCTGGCCGTCCAGCCAGAACTCCATGCCTTCGGTCGTCGCGGCCACGTCGCGTGCGATGGCGCCCTGCAGCTCCCGCGCCAGGCCCTCGCTGAAGGGCGCGGGCGTCACTTCACACGGAATGAAGTAGCGCTCGCCGGCGCAACGGTAGAGCTTGATGTTGCGCCCGGCGCGCGGGCGTTCTTCGGCCACTTCCAGCAAGCCCAGCCGGTGAAGCTTGGTCACCGCGTGATGCAGTCGCTTCAGGTCCATGGCCAGTTCGGCGGCCACCTCGGCAATGCCGCGCGGCTGCCCTGCGAACTGCAGCAGGATCCGCCGCAACTGCGATTGCGTGAACACGGCTGCCGCGCGGGGATCGCGGATCGTGCACTGTCTACTCCGGGGATCGTGTTGCATGCTGAGTAGAGGCGATCGTACGCTTTGGCATTCGCTGGCGATCGGGGTTGCGCATGAAGGTTCTGGCATTGGGTCTGGCATGGGGTCTGGTGTTCGCGGCGGGCGTACCGGCACTCGCCGCCGAACCGGCCCTGCCGCGTGACTTGGGCCTGTGCGCCGACGAACAGGCGAAGCTGGCGCCCTTCAACGGGGTCATCGCCGCCGGCATGGGCAGCGTGCGCTTCGAGTCGGCTGTCGGATTCGCCGATGCCGGCGGCCAGGTGCCGTTGGCGCGCAGCACGCCCTTCCGCCTGGCTTCGGTGGGCAAGCTGTTCACGCAGGTGGCGATCGGCCTGCTGGTCGATGCCGGCAAGCTCAAGCTGGACGATCCGGTGCGGCGGCATCTGCCCGAGTTGCCGGCTTCCTTCGAAGCCATCACGATTGCGCAGTTGCTTCAGCATCGTGCCGGCGTCGCACCGATGACGCGCCCGGCACTGGCCGACGCCCCGGTGATGGCGGCGGCGACGAGGGCGCGCGAGCTCGTCCCGCTGATCGCAGCCAAGCCCTTGAGCTTCGAACCCGGTAGCCAGACCCAGTACTCCAACGGCGGCTATCTGCTGCTGGGTGCGGTGATCGAAGCGGCCTCGGGCCAGCCCTACCGAGAGTTCGTGACACAGCAGATCTTTGTGCCGCTGGGCATGAAGTCCTCGGGCTTCGAACCTGGTGCTGCAGCGGCCGTGCCGATGACCCGGCTGACCGGGCCTGGGCAGCCACCGGCCGCCCAGCCGCAACCCCGCATCGAGTTCGCCGCATTGAAGGCGTCGAGCGCGGGTGATGCGCTGAGCAGTGCGGCCGACATGGAGATCTTTGCGGGTGCCCTGCTCGGGGACAGGTTCTTGACCGTGGCGACGAAGGCCGCCTTGTTCCCTGTTCGGGCACAAACATGGCGTGCCGGGCAGGCCGGCGGATCAGCTGGCAGCAACACCGGCTTCTGGGTCTTCCTCGATCGCGGTGCGTGGCTGGTGGTGCTGTCGAACTTCGATCCGCCGGCCGGCGAGTGGATGGGCAAGGCGCTCAGCGCGGTGCTGGCCGGTGAGCCCTGCCAGCCGACGGCGCCGCAGGCGCTGTCACCGCCCCGTCACCGCGCCGACATCTCGCGGCCCTAGCGTCACCGGCACCGCGGCGCCCAAGGTGGGCGCTGCACAAGACCGGCACCGGGAGGCCTGAGCATGTTCCATTCACTTCGTTCGTTAGCTTTTGTTGCGGCGGCTGCCGCCTGCACCTTGGCACAGGCCAGCAGCGGCGTGTGGTCCGAAGCGCGCACCACCACGCCCAGCGTGCAACTCGGGCCGCGGCCCTTCTTCCTGGTCAACGAGATGAGCGAGAGCCCGCTGCGCGAGCGCCTGCAGAGCTGCGCGGCGCGCACCAAGGCCTACCGCACCAGCGATTTCTCCATCGGCCACCGCGGCGCGGCGATGCAGTTCCCCGAGCACACGAAAGAGAGCTACGAGGCCGCCGCACGCATGGGCGCCGGCATCCTGGAGTGCGACGTCACCTTCACCAAGGACCAGCAACTCGTCTGCCGCCACGCGCAGAACGACTTGCACACCACCACCAACATCCTGGCCACGCCGCTGGCGTCCACCTGCATCCGGCCCTTCACGCCCGCCACCTTCGACGCCAACGGCGCACTGCTCACGCCCGCCACGGCCGAGTGCCGCACCAGTGAGGTGACGCTGGCCGAGTTCAAGTCCCTGCGCGGCAAGATGGACGCCTTCAACCCGCGCGCGCGCACCGTGGCCGAGTACCTGGCCGGCACCGCCAACTGGCGCACCGACCTCTACAGCGGCCCTACCAGCGGTACGCTGCTCACGCACAAGGAGAGCATCGAGCTCTTCAAGCGCCTGGGCGCCAAGATGACGCCCGAGCTGAAGAGCCCCAGCGTGACCATGCCCTTCAACGGCTTCACGCAGCAGGCTTACGCGCAGAAGATGATCGACGAGTACAAGGCCGCGAACGTGCCGGCGCGCAACGTGTGGCCGCAGTCCTTCGACATCAACGACGTGCTGTACTGGGTGAACAACGAGCCCGCCTTCGGCCGCCAGGCGGTGTACCTCGATGACGCCAACACGGTGGCCGACCTGCCCAGCGCTGCCACGCTGCAGGGCTACCGCCAGCAGGGCATCCGCATCTGGGCGCCGCCGACCTTCGCACTGATCGCCACCGATGCGAACGGCAACCTGCGCGCCTCACAGGCCGCGCTGGACGCCAAGGCCGCCGGCCTGGACCTCATCACCTGGACGCTGGAGCGTTCGGGCCTCCTGGCCGACGGCAACAACGGCTTCTACTTCCAGACCTTCGACACGGCCATCAAGCGCGAGGGCGACCTCTTCCGTGTGATCGACGTGCTGGCGCGCGACGTCGGCGTGCTGGGCATCTTCAGCGACTGGCCCGCCGCCGTCACCTTCTACGCCAACTGCACCGGCTTGAAGTAAGCCTCGGGCGCCGGCATCGCGGCCTGCGCCCAGGCGCGGCGCAGTGCCGGGGCCGGCGCCACTTCTTCAGGCGTCAGCAGCAGGCCGGCGCGGCGCAGCGCCAGGCCCGGGCCGGGCCGGCCGGCCCACACGGCCACCGGCCAGGCCGCCAGCAGCGGCAGCGCCACCGGCAGCAGCCACAGCACGGCATCGCTGCCGGCCCAGGCTGCTGCGCCCAGGCCCACGCCGGCCAGCACCGACAGCGGCAGCAGCGCGGGTGCGGCATCGCGCCAGCGCAGCCGCTCAGCTTCGCGCGGGGGCGATTTCCACTGCAACTGCAGACCGGTCAGCGCGCCCAGCACGAAGACCGTGTGCGCAGCCATGCGCACCGGGGCCTGCAGCGCCGACATCAGCGCTTCCAGCAGCGCGCTGCCCAGCAGCGCCAGCGTGCCGCCGTACTGCGCTTCCTTGCCTTCGTGCAGCACCAGCGCCACGCCCAAGGCACGCGGCAGCATCAGCAGTACCAGGGTAGCGGCCCACAGCGCGGCCAGCGAGGCATCACCCAGCACCTGACTCACGTTGACGAGGCTGTGCCCGCCGAAGGCCCACAGCACCAGGCCCAGGCCCACGAAGCCCAGCCACAGCGGCGCCGAGAGATAGGCCATGGCGCCGGTGAAGAACATCGCGCGGTGCACGCCGTGCAGGCCGGGCTCGGCGATGAGGCGTGCGTTCTGCAGGTTGCCCTGGCACCAGCGGCGGTCGCGCTGCAGCTCGGCCAGCAGGTGCGGGGGCTGCTGTTCCCAGCTGCCGGGCAGGTCGGGCACCAGCCAGGTCTGCCAGCCGGCGCGGCGCATCAGCGCAGCCTCCACGAAATCGTGGCTGAGGATGTGGCCCGACAAACCCCCGCGGCCCGGCAGCGCCGCCAGCGCGCAGTGCTGCATGAAGGGCGCGATGCGGATGATGGCGTTGTGGCCCCAGTAGTGCGATTCACCCAGCTGCCAGTACTGCATGCCGGCGCCGAAGAGGCGGCCCGTCACGCGCCCGGCGAACTGCTGCGAACGCGCGTGCAGCGTGTCCAGACCGCAGGTGACCGGGGCCGACTGGATGATGCCGGCCTGCGGCGTGGCTTCCATCAGGCGCACCAGGCCGAGCACGGCCTCGCCGCTCATCACGCTGTCGGCGTCCAGCACCACCATGTAGCGGTGGCGCCGGCCCCACCGGCGGCAGAAGTCGGCCACGTTGCCGGCCTTGCGCTGGGTGCGGCGCGCGCGCCAGCGGTAGTGCACGCGCAGGCCGGTGGCGGCGAAGCGGTCACGCAATGCTTCCCAGGCCTGGCGCTCGTTGGCGCGCAGCGCGGTGTCGGCGGTGTCCGACAGCACGTAGAACTCCACCAGCCGTGCACCACCGGCGGCCACCACCGATTCGGCCGTGGCCGCCAGCCCCGCGAAGACCGTGGCCACGTTCTCGTTGCAGATGGGCATGATGACCGCGGTGCGCGCATCGGCCGAGATGGCACGGTGGGCCACGTCGGCATAGCGCAGGCCGTGCGCATCACCGCGGCGCAGGCTGAAGTAGCCCATCACCGCTGTCACGCAACCGGCCGCCACCCACGCGAAGAGCAGCGCGAACAGGCCCACCTGCACCGTGCGCAGCGCGTTCATCACCCAGCCGCCGTCCACCGGCGGCTGCGTCTGCAGCAGCAGCGCGGTGGCCAGGGCGGCGCAGAGCAGCACGCAAGCCAGCAGCGCATGGCGGCGGCGCACGGCGCTGAGCTGCCAGGCCTGCAGCGGCATCTCGGCCGGGGCTTCGGCGCGGCCGGTGAGCAACTCACCCAGGCCTGCGCGCAGGCCGCGCCAGGGGCGCGGCACCATCGAGCCCCGCTGCAGCGCCGGCGCGGCGTTGTGCGTGTAGCGGCGCTGCGCCTTGCGGGCCAGGGCTTCGGGTGTCAGCACCCGGGCGGCAGGCTTGCTTGTCGTCGACAGGGGTTTCATCGGCGGGTCTCCGGCGCGGGGGGTGTGGGGATGCGGGCGCGTTCATCCGCGGGGTCACCGGGGATGAGCGCGGCCCAGGTTTCGCTGAGGGCGTGCGGACCGTTCTGCAGGAAGGCGCGCAGCTCCAGCGGCTGCGTGGCGTCACTGCGCTGCACGCGCAGGCGCAGGCGCCAGCCGCCCTGCGGGTGCGGGTAGGCCTGGGCGTCGGTGATGCGGGCGCCCGGGGTGGAGGTGCTCGCGACGGCCTGCACGGCAGCGCCTGGCGGCAGGGCGCGCAAGGCCGTGCCTTCGAAGTCGATGAGGAACTGCAGCTCGCCAGTGGCCAGCGGCGCCCAGCTGCGGCCGCGGCGGCTCTGCACGGCCTGCGCGCCTGGCGGCTGCGTGAGCGTGCTGCCCTGCCAGTGCAGGCGGTAGGCGATGTCCAGCGGTTGGCCCGGCGCGGGCAACGTGGCCGGCACCCAGGCGGCGACGATGTTGTCCTCGGTCTCGTCGGGCGTGGGCAGTTGCAGCAGCAGCACGCGGCCCGGGCCCCAGTCGCCCAGCGGCTGCACCCACGCGCTGGGGCGGCGCTCGTAGCGGGCTTCCGGGTCTTCGTAGCTGGCGAAGCGGCGGTCGCGCTGCATCAGGCCGAAGCCTTCCAGCCGCTGCAATGCAAAGCTGCTGGCCATCGGCGTGCGCGGGTTCACCAGCGGGCGCCAGAGCCATTCGGTGGCGCTGTTGGCAGCCGGCTGGCCGGCCACCATGAGGCCGTCGCTGTCGTGCACCTCGGGGCGGAAGTCCACCGCCTGCGGCTGGTTCTCGCCGTGCAGGTACATGCTGGTCAGCGGGGCCAGGCCCAGCATGGCCAGCGGCGCGCCGCCGGCGGCAGGGGCGCGCAGGAAGAGGCGTTGCTGCACATCCACCAGCGTGGTTTCGCCCGGCTGGAAGACGAAGCGCACGGCGGCCGTGGCGCGCGGGCTGTCGAGCAGCGCGTGGATGGTCAGCGTGCTGGCGTTGGCGGCCGGGCGTTCGATCCAGAAGGCCTTGAAACGCGGGAACTCCTCGGGCCCGGCGCCGCCCACGGTGTCCAGCGCCAAGCCGCGTGCCGACAGGCCGTACTGCTGGCCCTTGCCGAGTGCGCGGAAGTAGCTCGCGCCCAGGAAGACCACCAGCTCGTCCTTGTAGGCCGGGCTGTTGAGTGCGTGGTGCACGCGGAAGCCGGCGTGGCCGAGCGCTGTCCAAGCCGTGCGGTCGAAACGGTGGCGGCCGAAGTCCCAGGCCGCGGGGTCGTAGCCCAGCAGGCGCGCGCGGCCTTCGTGCACCTCGAAGATCTGCACCGGCAGCACGTTGCCGCCGCCGAGGTGGAAGAACTGCAGCTCGAAGGGCAGGCCCTGCTCGCGCCAGACGGCCTTCTCGGGCCGGTAGCGGATGTCGCGCAGGCCGTCGTAGTTCAAGGCCTGCAGCTCGGCCGGCAGGCGCACCACGGGCGCCGTGTAGGGCAGGGCGGCCTCGCGCTGCGCGATGGCGGCCACATCGTCGAAGCCGAAGCCGGTGCCGGCCGACGCGTACGCCGGCGGCAGCAGCAGCGTGGCGATGCAACTCAGGATCAGCAGGGCAAGGCGGGTCATCCCGTGGGGTGTTCCGACGGGCGCAGACAGCGCGCCCTCGGGGCCTTCAGCGCAAGCGCCGTGCCGCGGGGTCTGAAGCCTTGTGAATCAAGGACTTGGCGGTGTTTTGCTGGCCATGGGCACGGCAAAAGCCGTCAAAGCGTCGCCGATTGGCGACAAGCCCTCGGGCCGGGCTGCCCACAGGGTGGTGCAAGTGCCCGCAGCCCCTGGGAAAACGCCCTCAGCGGTCCTTGTCGCTAGCCGGCGACAGGGCCTTCGTCGGCGGCGATATCACCGGTCTCGCCGCCGTCATCGCCCCTGAAGCGCCCCGGCGTCAGCCCGTGTTTCTGCAGCAGCCGGTAGAACTCGGTGCGGTTGCGTTCGGCCAGGCGCGCAGCGTCGGCCACGTGGCCGTCGGTGAGCTTGAGCAGGCCCACGAGGTAGTCGCGCTCGAAGCGCTGGCGTGCCTCGGCATAACTCAGCACCTGCACGCCCGGCGTGCGCAGCGCGCGCTGCACCAGGCTCAGCGGGATCAGCGGCGCGGTGGCCAGTGCGCACACCTGCTCCACCACGTTGTGCAACTGGCGCACGTTGCCGGGCCAGGCCGCGGTGGCCAGCGCGCGCAGCGCCTCGGGCGCGAAGCCGCGGATGCGCCGGCCGTGGCGCGCGGCCAGCGTGGTGAGGAAGTGCTGCGCCAGCAGCGGGATGTCTTCGCGCCGCTCGGCCAGCGTGGGCAGCTGCAGCGAGACCACGTTGAGCCGGTAGAACAGGTCTTCGCGGAAGCTGCCGTCGGCCAGCATCGCGTCCAGGTCGCGGTGCGTGGCCGAGAGGATGCGCACGTCGATGGGCACCGGCTGGTTCGCACCCACCGGCCGCACGCTGCGCTCCTGCAGCACCCGCAGCAGCTTCACCTGCAGGGCCGGCGGCATGTCGCCGATCTCGTCCAGGAACAGCGTGCCGCCGTCGGCGGCCTGGAACAAGCCGCGGTGGTTCTGCGTGGCCCCAGTGAAGGCGCCCTTCACGTGGCCGAAGAGTTCGCTCTCCAGCAGTGTTTCGGGGATGGCACTGCAGTTCACCGCCACGAAAGGCCGGCTGGCCCTGCGGCTGGCGCGGTGCAGGGCCTGGGCCAGCAGCTCCTTGCCGGTGCCGCTTTCGCCGCGGATCAGCACGCTGGCGTCGCTCTTGGCCACCAGCAGGGCTTCGGCCAGCAGCTCTTCCATGCGCGCGCTGTGGCTCACGATGCCGGCGCGCCAGGCCGCGGGTTCGGCCGCGCCGCGTCCGTCGGCCGCGCCGGGGCCGGCCAGGGCCAGGGCCTGGGCCACCTGCTCCAGCAGCTGCTTGCCGTCGAAGGGTTTGGTCAGGTAGGTGAAGACGCCGCGCGAGGTGGCCTCCACGGCGTCAGGAATGGTGCCGTGGGCGGTGAGCAGGATGACCGGCAGCGCCGCGTGTTGCGCGCGGATGGTCTCGAAGAGCTGCAGCCCATCGGCGCCGGGCAGCTGCACGTCGCTGATGACGAGCTGCGGCCGCTGCAGCGCGATCTGCGCCAGCGCGTCTTCGGCCGACTCTGCGCTGCTGACGCGGTAGCCGGCCGCGCCCAGGCGCATGGCCAGCAGGCGCAGCAGGTCGGTGTCGTCGTCGACGATGAGGACGTGGGCGGCCATGGCGGGCGGGGTGGCGGGCTTAGGGCGCCGAACGGGGCGCAGGCGCGGGTGTCGCAGGCCGCGGGTTGTTGAGGCTGCGCTCGATGGCCTTCAGCGCTTCCAGCTGGCTGGCCAGTTGCTCGATGCGGCGTTGCTGCTCGCGCAGTTGCTGGCCTTGCTTGTCGATCTGCTCTTCGAGCCGGCGTTGCTCTTGCACGCGGGCCAGCAGCAGCTGCGCCACGGGCCGCCAGGGGCCGGGCGTCTTGGCGTGGGGCTCCAGCAGCGCCGTGGCACGGGCCAGGTCGCCGGCCTGGGGGCGGTTCACCAGCACCAGCAGGAGCGCGCGTTCCATGGCGGCCGCGGCATCCGGGCCGGGCGCTAACGGGCGCTCGGCCGCGGCCAGGTACTCGCGCGCCAGTTCGGCGGCCGAGAGCTGACGCAGGCGCTCGTGTGCCGCCAGCACTTGGCGCGTGGCGGCATCGGCCAGGGCCGTGGGGTCGGGCTCCGGGCTGGGGGCGGGGCTCGTTGCCGGGGCGGGGGCCGGCACAGGGGCAGGGGCGGGCGTCGGCGATGGGCTGGGCGGGGTGGCGGCGGGCGGCTGCAGCCAGGCGCAGGCCGACAGCAGGGTGGCAGCGGCCAGGCTGGCGGCGGTGCGGCCGCGTTTCGGATCAATCGGCAAGGGCATGGGGCAGTGTGATGCGGAAATGCGCGCCGGGTTCAAGCCCGGGCGCCAATTGGGCGGCAGAACCGGCGGGCTCCGCGGCAGCCAGCAGCTGCACGCGGCCCCCGTGCGCGGCCACGGCCTCGGCCACGATGGACAGCCCGATGCCGGTGCCCGGCAAGCCGTCCGCCGGCTGCTGCGCACCACGGAAGAAGGGCTCGAAGATGCGCTCGGTTTCGGTCACGGGCACGCCGGTGCCCTGATCCTGCACGTCGATCGTCAGGCCGTCGCCTTGCTGCTGCAGCGTCAGCGTGACGGTGCCGCCCTCGGGGCTGTAGCGGATGGCGTTGCTCAGCAGGTTGCCGATGGCGCTGCCGAGCAGTTCGGCATCCACATCGGCCACCAGCGGCGAGCCTTCGGGTGCACCGGCCGGGCGGCAGTGCAGCTGCACCTGCAGCCGGCGTGCGCGCCACTGCAGTTGCTGCTCTTGCACCAGGCCCGCTACCAGCGCGCCCAGCTCGGTGGGCTTGCGCACCAGGCGTTCGGCGGCGAAGGCCGCGGCGTTGAACTTGAGCAGGTCTTCGATGCGGCGCTGCAGCGTGGCGGTGTTGTCGTGCAGGATGCGCGCCACCTCGCGCTGGTTGTCACTCAGCGGCCCGGCCACGCCGTCCTGCAGCAGCGCCACACCTTCGCGCAGCGCGGCCAGCGGTGTCTTCAGCTCGTGCGAGACATGCCGCAGGAAACGCGCCTTGTCGGCGTCGATGCCGGCCAGGCGCTGGCGCAGCCAGTCGAGCCGGCGGCCGATCTGCCGCACGTCCGACGGGCCGCGGATGTCGATGCGCGCATCGAACCGGTTTTCGCCCAGCGCGTCGATGGCCTCTTCCACACGCCGCAGCGGCCGCGCCAGCAGCAGCGCCAGGCCCAGCGCCAGGGCCAAGGTCAGCACCGTGGCGCCGGCCACCAGGCGGCCCAAAGCGGCGCGGCCGGCGTCCAGCTCGGCCTGCAGCGCGGCGTTGCGGGATTCGGTCACGCGGCGCAGCTGCTCGCCCATGCGCGCCTGCTGCACGCCCAGCTCGCGGAAGGCGGCGGCCAGCGCGCGGTCGCGGCTGCCGGGTACGGCTTCGGGCTCGCGCAGTTCGCGTTCGATCTGCGCGCGCTGCGCCAACCAGGCGCGGGTGGCTTCGGGCGCGACGTCCTCGGCGGCCAGCGCACGCACGTGGCCGGCCGCCTCGGTGGCGTTGCGCTCGTAGGTCTGGCGCAGCGTGGCGTCGCCGAGCACCAGGTACTGGCGCGCCGCGCGTTCCATCGTCAGCGTGGCTTCACCCAGGCGCTCGGCATGGCTGCTGAGCTGCAGCGTGCGCTGGTTCTCGGCCCGGCTGCGTTCCAGCAGGCCTTCGAGCGTGAGCTGCCCGCGCAGCGCCACGCCGCCCATCAGCGTGGCCACCAGCAGAAAGGCCACCAGCAGCAGCTGGCGGAACGAGGGGCGCGGCAGCGAGACGGTCTTCAACGCACGCCCGGGCCGGCGGCGCCGGCCTTACATCCCGGCGTAATTGGGCCCACCGCCACCCTCGGGCGTGACCCAGACGATGTTCTGCGTCGGGTCCTTGATGTCGCAGGTCTTGCAGTGCACGCAGTTCTGCGCGTTGATCTGCAAGCGGTCGCTGCCGTCGGTGTTCTTCACGTACTCGTAGACGCCGGCCGGGCAGTAGCGGCCTTCGGGCCCGGCGTACTTCTCGAGGTTGATGGCCACCGGCACCGAGGCATCCTTCAGCGTCAGGTGCGCGGGTTGGTTCTCTTCGTGGTTGGTGCTGCTGAGGAAGACCGAGCTCAGGCGGTCGAAGGTCAGCACGTTGTCGGGCTTGGGGTACTTGATCGGCGCGATCTGGTTGGCCGCGTGCAGGCGCGTGTGGTCGCCGGCCTTGCGGTGGATGGTCCAGGGCGGGCTCTTGAAGCCCAGCTTGGGCAGCAGCCACTGCTCGATGCCCGTCATCACCGTGCCCACGGTGTTGCCCTGCTTGAACCACTGCTTGAAGTTGCGGCTGGCGTTGAGTTCCTCGAACAGCCAGCTCTTCTCGAAGGCTTCGGGGTAGGCGCTGAGCTCGTCACCGTAGCGGCCGGCGGCCAGCGCCGGCACGATGGCATCCGCCACCAGCATGCCGGTCTTGATCGCCGCGTGGCTGCCCTTGATGCGCGCGGCGTTCAGCGTGCCGGCATCGCAGCCCACCAAGGCACCGCCCGGGAACACCAGCTTGGGCAGGCTCAGCAAACCGCCGGCGGTGATGGCGCGCGCGCCGTAGCCGATGCGCTTGCCGCCTTCCAGGTGCTGGCGGATGGCCGGGTGCAGCTTCCAGCGCTGCATCTCCTCGAACGGGCTGATCCAGGGGTTCTGGTAGTCCAGCCCGGTGACGAAGCCCAGGGTGACCTTGTTGCCTTCCAGGTGGTAGAGGAAACCACCGCCGTAGGTGTGCTCGTCCATCGGCCAGCCGGCGGTGTGCACCACGAGGCCGGGCTTGGCCTTGTCGGCCGGAATCTCCCACAGCTCTTTCACGCCCAAGGCGTAGCTTTGCGGGTCTCGGCCCTTGTCGAGCTTGAATTCGCGGATCAGCTGTTTGCCCAGATGCCCACGTGCACCTTCGGCGAACACGGTGTACTTGCCGAGCAGTTCCATGCCGAGCTGGAAGTTGCCGGTAGGCTGGCCGTCCTTGCCGATGCCCATGTGGCCGGTGGCCACGCCGCGCACGGCGCCGTGATCGTCGTAAAGGATCTCTGCAGCCGTGAAGCCGGGGAAGATTTCCACGCCCAGCGCCTCGGCCTGCTCGCCCAGCCACTTCGTCACCGCGCCCAGGCGCACCACGTACATGCCTTCGTTGTGGAAGCAGTTCGGCAGCAGCCACTTCGGCGTGGTGGTGTGCTGCGTCTCGCTGAGGAAGAGCACCTCGTCGCCCGTCACGGCCTGGTGCAGCGGTGCGCCGCGTTCCTTCCAGTCGGGGAAGAGCTCGGTCAGCGCGCGCGGGTCCATCACCGCGCCCGAGAGGATGTGCGCGCCCGGCTCGCTGCCTTTCTCCAGCACCACCACCGACAGATCGGCGTTGAGCTGCTTCAGCCGGATGGCCGTGGCCAGGCCGCCGGGGCCGGCGCCGACCACGACGACGTCGTAGTCCATGGCTTCGCGGGGGCCGTGCTCGGCCAGGAGTTCTGCGGGGGTTTTCACTTCGGTCTCGCGTGCGCTGACGGGGTGGCTGAAGGCGGGCCGAGGGGCTGTCACCCCGGGCCGCAAGGCCGCGCGATTCTACGAGCGCGCTCTAGAGCCGAATGCCTAAGCGGCGGGGTGTCGCCACGGAGTGCCGGGGCTCTCACACCCAGGGCGGATGAGGCTGATGCCGCCTCAGGACTTGAACAGCGACGGCGTGGCCATCCCGGCCAGCGTGAGCAGCAGCGAGCCGGCCAGGTGCGTGGCCACGGTGGCCATCGCCCAGCCCGTGCGCCCGGCCTGCAGGGCCTGCACGACTTCGGCGCTGAAGGTGGAGAAAGTGGTCAGCCCCCCCAGGAAGCCGGTGATGGCGAAAAGCCGCCATTCCACGGGCCATTCGGGCCGCGTCGCGAACAGCGCCACCGTCAGGCCCACGAGGTAGCCCCCCAGCAGGTTGGCCACCAGCGTGCCCGGGGGCAGCGAAGGAAACACGTGGTTCAGGCCCGCACCCAGGCCCCAGCGCAGCAGCGCACCGAGCGCGGCGCCCAGGCTGACGGCGAGGATGGCGGCAAGCATGCCGGGACTGTAGCCGCGGCGCTGGCGCGCCCGCGCTCAGGCCGGCATCAGACCGAGGGGACGGCTCTCGCTGAAAACCGGCTGGTCTTCGTTGCCCGAGGCCGCCACGGCGCGCGATCGGCCCTGGCGTTTGGCCTCGTACAGCGCCTGGTCCGCCCGGCGCAGCGCGGCGTCGATGTCCTCGCCGCCGCGCAGCTGCACCAGGCCGAAGCTGAGCGACAGCGGCGGCAGCGGCGTGTTCTGCGTGCGCTTCTGCAACTCGGCCACGATGCGCGCGGCCACGCCCATCGCGTGCTGGGTGTTCGTGCGGCGCAGCAGAAGCACGAACTCGTCGCCGCCATGGCGGCCGGCGGCGTCCATCGCGCGCAGGTGTTCCAGCACGCTGCCAGCCACCAGGCACAGGGCGCGGTCGCCAGCCGGGTGGCCCAGGCGGTCGTTGATCTGCTTGAAGTGGTCGATGTCGAAGAGCAGCAGCACGGCGCTGCCGGGCGGGTCGGCGCGCAGCGCGTGCGTGGCCAGCTCGTTGAAGCGGCGGCGGTTGGGTACCTGGGTCAGCGCATCCACGTTGGCCAGCAGGCGCAGGCGGCGGCGTGATTCACGCAACTGGCGCTCGGTGCGTTCGAACAGCAGCGTCAAGGCCACGAAGGCCAGCACGATGGCGCCCAGCGTGGCTGCCAGCACGCGCGCGGCGTGTGCGGCCAGGGACGGCGCGGGCGCCTGCGCAGCGAGATCGGTGCCCAGCACCGCGAGGCCCGGCGCGAAGGCCAGCAGGGCCACGGTGCCGCCCAGAAAGTGCACCGGCGTGGCCTCGCTGCCCGCCGGGCCGTTGAACATCACCGCGGCGGCGTAGAGGTGCACCGCCAGCCCGCAGGCGACCACCGGCCAGGTGGCCTGTGCCGGCATCAGCAGACCCACGGACCAGGCCACCGTGCTGGCCAGTGCCAGCAGGCCCGCGTCCACGCCCCAGTGCCCGGGCCAGTGCTGGCGCGCATGGAAGCGCCGCAGCCCCATCAGCGTGACCAGCGGCCACTGCAGCAGCAGCGGCGGTGCCAGTGCCACCGCCCAAGGTGCGGGGGCCAGCGCGGCGCAGGCCGCACCGGCCGTGGTGAGCCACATCGCCGCCAGCCACCACCACCAGCCGGGGTGCCGGTCTCGGCGCAGGCCAAAGGCGGTGAGCGAGGCCGCCGCGGCGGCCAGGGCCAGGGTCGCGAACAGCAGGAGGTCGATGGAGGCCGGCATGGTGACCGCCATTGTGTTCAGGCGAGCGGGCCGAAATGGCGCCCGGAAGGGGGCGCATTGCAACGCTTTGCTACCGCGTGCGAAGCGCTTGGTTACCATCCCCGGCTGTTTGGAGCTGAGGAGTTGCCGGCATGGGCATGGACGTGGTGGACTACGAGATCAAGGGCGCCGAGATGCAGTTCGTGGAGGTCGAGCTCGACCCCGGCGAAGCAGCGGTGGGCGAGGCTGGCAGCATGTTCTTCATGGATGCCGGCATCGGCATGGACACCGTCTTCGGCGACGGCAGCAACCAGACCGGCGGCTTCTTCGGCAAGCTGCTCGGCGCGGGCAAGCGCCTGGTGACGGGGGAATCGCTCTTCACCACCGTTTACACCAACAACGCCAGCAGCAAGCAGCGCGTGGCCTTCGGTGCGCCCTACCCGGGCAAGATCCTGCCGATGGACCTGCGCCAGCTCGGCGGCATGCTCATCTGCCAGAAGGACTCGTTCCTGTGCGCGGCGCGCGGCGTCTCACTGGGCATCGCGTTGCAGCAGAAGCTGAGCACCGGCTTCTTTGGCGGCGAGGGCTTCATCATGCAGAAGCTCGAAGGCGACGGCCTGGCCTTCGTGCATGCCGGCGGCACCGTGGTGCGCCGCGAGATGCAGCCGGGCCAGACCCTGCTGGTGGACACCGGCTGCGTGGTGGCCTACACGCCGAACGTGAGCTTCGAGATCCAGTACGTCGGCAAGATCAAGACGGCGCTCTTTGGCGGCGAGGGCCTGTTCTTCGCCAAGCTCACCGGGCCTGGCACGGTGTGGCTGCAGAGCCTGCCCTTCAGCCGCCTGGCCAGCCGCGTGTTCGCGGCGGCGCCGCAGGCCGGCGGGCGCCGGGAAGAAAGCGCGCTGGGCGGCCTGGCCGTCGGCGGTGGCCTGCTGGGCGGCATTCTGGGCGGCGACGACGAGTGAGCTCCCTGAACCGGCGCGCCGCATTCCGCGGGCTCGGCGCGCTGTCCTTGCTGGGATGGGCCCTTCCCGTGTCGTCCACGACCCCACCGCCGCCTGCGCCCCGGCGGCCCATCTTCGTGCTGAACTCGCAGGACGCCGACGTCAGCGTCATCGACCCGGTGAGCTACACCGTGGTGCAGCGCGTGCCCACCGGCAAGGAGCCGCACCACCTCTACCTGGCGCCCGACGAGAAGACCTTGATCGTCGCCAACGCCACCGGCAACACGCTGACCTTCATCGACCCCACGAACGCGAAGGTGCTGCGCACGCTGACCGACGTGGTCGACCCCTACCACCTGCGTTTCTCGCCCGACATGCAGTGGTTCGTGACGGCGGCCAACCGCCTGAACCACATCGACATCTACCGCTGGCAAGGTGCGCAGGCGGCGCAGCCGCTGCAGCTCGTCAAGCGCATCGAGGCGCCGCGCACGCCCAGCCACCTGGCCATCGACAGCAAGAGCCGCACGGTCTATGCCTCGCTGCAGGACAGCGACGAACTCATCGCCATCGACCTGGCCACGCAGGCCGTGCGCTGGAAGGTGCCGGTGGGCAAGATGCCGGCCGATGTTTTCCTCACGGTCGACGACCGCACCTTGCTGGTGGGCCTGACGGGCGACAGCGTCGTTGAGGCCTATGACGTGAGCGGGCCGCAGCCCAGGCTGATCAAGCGCATCCCCACCGGCAAGGGCGCGCACGCCTTCCGTGCGCGCGGCGACAAGCGCCACGTGTTCGTGAGCAACCGCGTAGCCAACACCATCAGCCTGATCGACACGCAGACCCTGGCCGTGGTGACCGAGTACCCCGCGCCCGGCGGCCCCGACTGCATGGAGATGCTCAATGACAACCGCACGCTGCTGGTGAGCTCACGCTGGGCGCGCAAGCTCAGCGTGATCGACATCCAGACGCGGCAGGTGGTGCGCCAAGTGCCGGTGGGCCGTTCGCCGCACGGCGTGTGGACGCTGGACCATGCGCCGCGGCAGTAACTGGCGTGCGCTGCTGTTCGCAGCGCTGGCCGGGCTGGTGCCGGCGGCGCTGTCCGCTGCCGAGGGCGCGGCCTGCACGCAGCCCGTCTACCTGAGCTTCGACACGGGCCACATGGGTGTGGCGCCGCTGGTGGCGCAGGTGCTGCAGCGCCACGGCGTGAAGGCCACCTTCTTCCTCGCCAACGAGCGCACGCTGAACGGCGGCAGCAGCCTCGACGCGCAATGGGCGCCCTGGTGGCGCGAGCGCGCCGCCGAGGGCCACGCCTTCGGCAGCCACACCTGGGACCACGACAGTTGGGTGGCCGATGCGCCCGAGGGCGCGCTGCGCGTCAAGCCTTCGCAAGGGCCTCAGGCCGGCCGCGTGCGCACGCTCTCACCCTCGGCCTACTGCGCCGAGTTGGCCCGGCCCTCCGAGCGCTTCGCCGAGATGACCGGCCAGCGCATGGGCGCCATCTTCCGTGCGCCCGGCGGCAAGACCTCGCCCGCGCTGCTGAAGGCGGCCGCCGCCTGCGGCTGGCAGCACGTGGGTTGGGCGCCGGCCGGTTTTCTCGGCGACGAGTTGCCCAGCGACCGCTACCCCAATGCGCAGTTGCTGGCCCGCGCGCTGCGCGACATCCGTGCCGGTGATGTGCTCGTCGCCCACCTGGGCATCTGGTCGCGGCAGGACGCCTGGGCCCCGGCCGTGCTGGAGCCCCTGATCACCGGCCTGCAGGCGCGCGGCCTGTGTTTTGCGACGCTGCGCGAGCATCCGCAGCTGGGTGCGGCCGCCCGCACGCCGAAATGAAGTTCCCTCCCCGATGGATACCTTGATCGATCTCTTCGGCCACGCCCAACAGCTGCTGTTCGAGCATCTGGTGCAGCCGCTGCTGTTCGGCCTGGGCGCGGGCAACCTGCTCGAGGACGGCTTCCGCGCCACCGGCTGGCTGCTCGTGGGCCTGCTGCAGATCGTGGTGATGCTGGGGGTCTTGCGCACGCTGGAGCGCTGGCGCCCGGTGGAGCCGGTGCAAGACCGCGCTGCCGTGCGCACCGACATCGTCTACACCCTCGTGCACCGGCTGGGCCTGTTCCGCGTGGCCTTGTTCTTCACGCTGGAGCCGTTGTGGGCCGAGCTCTTCGGCCGCTTGCGCGTGGCCGGCCTGCCCAGCTTCCAGCTCGACCAGCTCTGGCCCGGCGTCACCGACGGCGCCTGGGTGAGCTTTCTGCTGTACCTGCTGGTCTTCGACTTCGTCGATTACATGCTGCACCGCGCGCAGCACCGTTACGCCTGGTGGTGGCAGCTGCACGCCGTGCACCACAGCCAGCGCCAGATGACGATGTGGACGGACAACCGCAACCACCTGCTCGACGACGTGCTGCGCGACAGCGTCTTCGTGCTCGTGGCGCTGCTGATCGGCGTCGGGCCCGGGCAGTTCGTCGCGCTGGTGGCGGTGACGCAGCTCATCGAGAGCCTCTCGCACGCGAACCTGCGCCTGGGTTTCGGGCCGGTGCTGGGGCGGGTGCTCGTCAGCCCGCGTTTCCACCGCGCGCACCACGCCATCGGCGCCGAACACGCGGCCACGGCGGCCGGCGGCCACAACTTCGCGGTGCTCTTCCCGGTGTGGGACCTTCTTTTCCGCACCGCCCGTTTCGACCTGGGCGATGAGCCCACCGGCCTGGCTGACCAGCTGCAGGGCCGCGACTACGGCCGTGGCTTCTGGGCCCAGCAGTGGCTGGGCCTGCGGCGCATGGCCGGCCGCGGCTGAGGCCCGAGCCCGTCCCGACCATGCACAACTTCTTCGACAGTTTCTGGCGCGCCGTCGCCTATTGCCTGCACCCGCGCGTGGTGCTGTGGTCGCTGCTGCCGCTGCTGCTGGCCGGGGGCAGCGTGGCGCTGCTGGGTTACGCCTACTGGGAAAGCGCCGTCGACGGCGTGCGCCGCGCGATGGAGCAGTGGGCGCTGATCACCGCAGCGCTCGACTGGCTGGACAGCATCGGCGCCAACCGCCTGCGCGCGGTGCTCGCGCCGATGGTGGTGGTGGGCCTGTCCGTGCCGGTGGTGGTGGTGGTGACGCTGCTGCTGGTGGCCGTGCTGCTGACGCCGGCCGTGGTGCACACCGTGGCCGTGCGGCGCTTTCCGCTGCTGGAAAAGCGTCAGGGCGCCAGCGGGTGGCAGAGCCTGGCCTGGTCGGCCGGCTGCACGCTGGCGGCGCTGGCCGCGCTGGTCTTGAGCGTGCCGCTGTGGTTCGTGCCACCGCTGGTGCTGGTGCTGCCGCCGCTGATCTGGGGCTGGCTGACCTGCCGCGTCTTCGCCTTCGACGTGCTGGCCGCGCACGCCACGCCGGCCGAGCGGCGCTTCATCCTGCGCCACCGCCGCTGGCCGCTGCTGGGCATGGGCCTGGCCTGCGGCGTGTTCGGCGCGCTGCCCACGCTGGTGTGGGCCGGCGGCGCGGCTGCGCTGATGCTGGCGCCGGTGCTGGTGCTGGTGTCGGTGTGGCTCTACACGCTGGTGTTCTCTTTCGCGGCCTGCTGGTTTGCGCACTACGCGCTGGCCGAGCTGCAGGTGCTGCGCAGCGCGCAGACGCACGCCCACGCCGCCGTCGTGCCGCTGCCCAGTGCTGACAGCGCTGCGCCGCTACCGCTGTCAGCCCCGGAGCCCCCCAGCGCATGAATCCGAGCATGAAGCCCACGTCCATCGGCATCGTCATCGTCGGCGACGAGATCCTCTCCGGCAAACGCCAGGACAAACACCTGGCCAAGTGCATCGAGCTGCTCGCCGCGCGCGGCCTGATGCTGAGCTGGGCGCGTTACGTCGGTGACGACCGCCCGCGCATCACCGAAGCGCTGCAGTTCGCCTTCAACAGCGGCGATCTCGTCTTCAGCTGCGGCGGCATCGGCGCCACGCCTGACGACCACACGCGCCAGTGCGCTGCTGCGGCGCTGGGCGTGGAGCTCGCCCTGCACCCGCAGGCGCGTGACCTCATCCTGGAGCGCATGCGCGACGTGGCCGCCGAGCAAGGCCAGCCCTTCGAGCCCGAGCGCCCCGACAACCTGCACCGCCTGAACATGGGCGTGTTCCCGGTCGGTGCCGAGATCATCCCCAACCCCTACAACAAGATCGCCGGGTTCAGCCTGGGCCACGTGCACTTCCTGCCCGGCTTCCCGGTGATGGCCTGGCCGATGATGGAATGGGTGCTCGATACCCGCTATGCCGCGCTGCACGGCGGCGCGCGCACGGTCGAGCGCTCGGTCATCGTCTTCGGCGCGATGGAGGCCACGCTCACGCCGCTGATGGAAGCCATCGAGGCGCGCTTCCCCGCCATCAAGGTCTTCAGCCTGCCCAGCGTCGACCACCCCACCTACGGCCGCCACATCGAGCTCGGCGTCAAGGGCCGGGGCGACCCGGCCGAGGCCTACGCGGCCTTGTGCGAAGGCCTGCGGGCCGCAGGCGCGCAGCTGGGCCCCGAGTTGGTGCGCTGAAGTATTGCTCTTGTTTGGTGCGCTCTGGGCGGGTTGATGGCACCAGATAGGTGCCTTCACGGCAGGCTTTCACACCCTGGGCCCGGGCTTTCCGCCCCATGCACTGCCCCCGGACGCGGGCATGCTTTCTGCTAAATTCATCTGCGCTTTGTTGGGGCTCACGGCCCCGCCATCCCCCGCACCCGCACGCACACCAATCC
The DNA here is from genome assembly GCA_051861265.1 of Rubrivivax sp. Lineage (GTDB taxonomy): Bacteria > Pseudomonadota > Gammaproteobacteria > Burkholderiales > Burkholderiaceae_C > Rubrivivax. The sequence goes on along the minus strand of JBHYDA010000003.1, from coordinate 184,226 downwards.
ACGAGCCCCGCTAGGAGAGATCTGAATGGCAAAGACCGTTGCCGACGTGATGAAGATGGTGAAGGAAAACGAAATCAAGTTCGTTGACTTCCGCTTCACCGACACCCGCGGCAAGGAACAGCACGTTTCCGTGCCTGTGTCCGCTTTCAGCGAAGACAAGTTCGAGTCCGGCCACGCCTTCGACGGTTCGTCGATCGCCGGCTGGAAGGGCATCGAGGCTTCGGACATGCAGCTGATGCCCGACCCGAACACCGCCAACATCGACCCCTTCTTCGAAGAGCCCACGCTGATCCTGACCTGCGACGTCATCGATCCCGCCGACGGCAAGCCCTACGAGCGCGACCCGCGCAGCCTGGCCAAGCGCGCCGAGGCCTACATGAAGAGCACCGGCCTGGGCGACACCGCCTACTTCGGCCCGGAACCCGAGTTCTTCGTGTTCGACGGCGTGCGCTGGAAGAACGACATGTCGGGCTGCTTCGTGAAGATCGATTCCGAAGAAGCCGCGTGGAACACCGACAAGGAATTCGAAGGCGGCAACATGGGCCACCGCCCGGCCGTCAAGGGCGGCTACTTCCCGGTGCCCCCGGTCGACAGCTTCCAGGACATGCGCTCGGAGATGTGCCTGATCCTCGAATCGGTCGGCATCCCCGTCGAAGTGCACCACCACGAAGTGGCCAACGCCGGCCAGCTGGAGATCGGCACCAAGTTCAGCACGCTGATCCAGCGCGCCGACTGGGTGCAGCTGCAGAAGTACATCATCCACAACGTGGCCCACGCCTACGGCAAGACGGCCACCTTCATGCCCAAGCCCATCGTCGGTGACAACGGCAGCGGCATGCACGTGCACCAGAGCGTGTGGAAGGACGGCGTCAACCTGTTCGCCGGTGACGGCTACGCCGGCCTGAGCGAGTTCGCGCTGTACTACATCGGCGGCATCATCAAGCACGCCCGCGCGCTGAACGCCATCACCAACCCGGGTACGAACTCGTACAAGCGTCTGGTGCCGGGCTTCGAAGCCCCGGTGAAGCTGGCCTACTCGGCCAAGAACCGCTCGGCCTCGATCCGCATCCCCTACGTGGCCAACCCCAAGGGCCGCCGCGTGGAGGCGCGTTTCCCCGATCCCCTGATGAACCCCTACCTGGGCTTCAGCGCGCTGCTGATGGCCGGCCTGGACGGCGTGGAGAACAAGATCCACCCGGGCGAGGCTGCCACCAAGGACCTGTACCACCTGCCGCCGGAAGAAGACGCGAAGATCCCGACCGTCTGCGCCAGCCTGGAGCAGGCGCTGGAGTACCTGGACAAGGGCCGCGGCTTCCTGACCAAGGGTGGCGTGTTCACCGATGCCTACATCGACGCCTACATCGACCTGAAGATGCAGGAAGTGACGCGCTTCCGCATGGCCGCACACCCGGTCGAGTTCGACATGTACTACTCGCTGTGAGCGCGGGCGGCCCCGGCCGCCGCGCTGCACCGCACAAGGCGGGCCCTGCGGGGCCCGCTTTTTTGTGCCCGCCTGTTTTTGCCTTGCTGCTCGTGGGTTTGCCGGGCGTGAGGCTGCGCCACAATCGCGCCCCATGAGCCTGCCTTCCTCGCTTGCCCGCCGCCTGTGGCCCGCATGGGTGCTGCTGGTGTCTGCCACCGCGCTGCACGCGCAGGACAAGACGGTGTACCGCTGCCCCGGCCCGCCGGTGCTCTATACCGACGCGATGTCGCCGCAAGAGGCCAAGGAAAAGGGCTGCCGCGCCATCGAAGGCACGCCGGTCACGGTGATCCCGGCGCCACGGCCGCGGCCGTCCACCGGGCCGGCCGCCTCCAGCCCAGGCGCACGCCCAGGCGATGCGCGGGTCGACCCGGCCGAGCAGCGCGCTCGCGACAGCGACGCCCGCCGCATCCTGGGTGAAGAGCTGCGGCGCGAAGAAGAGCGCCTGGCCACGATGAAGCGCGAGTTCAACAACGGCGAGCCCGAGCGTCGCGGCGACGAGCGCAACTTCGCGAAGTACCAGGAGCGTGTGGCCGAGATGCGCGCGGCCATCACGCGCAAGGAAGCCGACGTCGCCGCGCTGAAGCGCGAACTGGCCAAGCTCGGTTCGTGAAGGGCGGCGCGCGCAAGGCGCCTGCGCCCGGGGCGCCACCGGCGGCTGAACTGCCCGCCCCGGCAGCAACGGCAGCCACCTCTGCAGCGCTCGCTGCCTTCGCCGCCTTCGACCAGCTGGCCACCATGGTGGCGCTGGTCGGCCCCGACGGCCGCTGCCTGCAGGCGAACTCGGCGCTCGAGAACCTCATGGGCATCTCGCGCCGCACGCTGATGCGCAGCGGCCTCGTCGACTGGCTGGCCGACCCCACGCAGCTGCGCGAGACCCTGCACCTCGTGGCCCGCAACGAGGTGGCCACCAGCCGCTTCGACGCGCTGCTGCACCGCCAGCCCGCAGGCAGCGCCGAGCTGCCGGTGCACGTGATCGTCAACCAGACCGACTGGCCCGGCTGCGTGCTGGTGGAGCTGATCGTCATCGAGCAGCAGATCCGGCTCGACCGCGAAGAGCGCACGCACGGCCTGGCGCAGGCCAACAAGGAGCTGGTGCGCAACCTGGCGCACGAGATCAAGAACCCGCTGGGCGGCATCCGCGGCGCGGCGCAACTGCTGGCGATGGAGGTCACCTCGAAAGAGCTGACCGAGTACACCCAGGTCATCATCCACGAGGCCGACCGCTTGCAGGCCCTGGTCGACCGCCTGCTGGCACCGCACCGCCGCCCGCACGTGGTGGCCGACGTCAACATCCACGAGGTCTGCGAGCGCGTGCGCAGCCTCATCCAGGCCGAGTTTCCGCGTGGGCTGGAGGTGGTGCGCGACTACGACGCCAGCATCCCCGAGTTCCGCGGCGACCGCGAGCAGCTCATCCAGGCCGTGCTCAACATCGCGCAGAACGCCACCCAGGCGCTGGCCAGCAGCGGCCCGCCGGAGGCCGATTCGCCCTACCACGGCCGCATCGCGCGGGGCGATGCGCAACTGGCGCTGCGCACGCGCGTGGCGCGCCAGGTCACCTTCGGCCGGCAGCGCTTCCGCTTGGCATTGGAATTGCATATCGAGGACAACGGGCCCGGCGTGCCCGAGGACATCCGTGACCGCATCTTCCACCCGCTCGTTTCCGGGCGCGAAGGCGGTTCGGGCCTCGGGTTGACGCTGGCGCAGACCTTCGTGCAGCAACACCAGGGCACGATCGAATGCGACAGCGTGCCGGGCCGCACGGTGTTCAAGATCCTGATTCCTCTGCCTTGAAGGGCGCCTTGCGGCGCAGCCCACCCGCATGAAACCCATCTGGGTCGTCGACGACGACCAATCCATCCGATTCGTGCTGGAGAAGGCCCTGGCACGCGAGCAGTTCAGCGTGCGTACCTTCAGCAACCCGCGCGACGTGGTCAAGGCGCTCGACGACGATGCGCCGCAGGTGCTGGTCAGCGACATCCGCATGCCCGGCGGCAGCGGCATCGACCTGCTCACCACCGTGAAGGCGCGTCATCCGGGGCTGCCCGTCATCATCATGACGGCCTACAGCGACCTCGACAGCGCCGTCAGTGCGTTTCAAGGCGGTGCCTTCGAGTACCTGCCCAAGCCCTTCGATCTCAACACCGCGGTCGACCTCATCCGCCGCGCGGTGGAAGAGAGCCTGCGCGAAGAGGTGGCCGAGGCCACGCCCGTGCAGGCGCCCGAGATGCTGGGCCAGGCGCCCGCGATGCAGGACGTCTTCCGTGCCATCGGCCGGCTGAGCCAGAGCAACGTCACGGTGATGATCACCGGCGAAAGCGGCACCGGCAAAGAGCTGGTGGCGCGTGCGCTACACAAGCACAGCCCGCGTGCGCAGGGCCCGTTCGTCGCCATCAACACGGCGGCGATCCCGAAAGATCTGCTGGAGAGCGAGCTCTTCGGCCACGAGCGCGGCGCCTTCACCGGCGCGCAGACCACGCGCCGCGGCCGCTTCGAGCAGGCCGATGGCGGCACGCTGTTTCTCGACGAGATCGGCGACATGCCCTTCGATCTGCAGACACGCCTGCTGCGCGTGCTGAGCGACGGGCAGTTCTACCGCGTGGGCGGCCACCAGCCGCTGAAGAGCAACGTGCGCGTGATCGCCGCCACGCACCAGAACCTGGAAGACCGCGTGCGCCAGGGCGTGTTCCGCGAAGACCTCTTCCACCGCCTCAACGTCATCCGCCTGCGCCTGCCGGCGCTGCGCGAGCGGCGCGAAGACATCCCGATGCTCACGCGCTTCTTCCTCGGCAAGAGTGCGCGCGAGCTCGGCGTGGAAGCCAAGCGCATCACCGATGCTTCGCTCGACCGCCTGGCGGCCTTCGATTTCCCGGGCAACGTGCGCCAGCTGGAAAACGTGTGCCACTGGCTCACCGTGATGGCGCCGGCCCAGGTGGTGGAGCCGAAAGACCTGCCGCCTGAACTGAGTGCCACGGCACCCGGCGCCAGCCCGGTGGTGGCGCTGGTGGCCGACGGCGGTGGGGCCCTACCTGCCGCGGCCACGGCTGGCAGCAGCCCGGTGCTTGCAGCAGCCCCTGAAGAAGCACCCACGCCCAGCTGGTTGGGTGACCTGGAGCGCGAAGCGCGCCGCCGCCTCGACGCCGGCGAGACCGAGGTCTGGGACGCGCTCACGCGCCAGTTCGAAGCCCGCCTCATCCACACCGCGCTCGACCTCACGCGCGGCCGCCGCATCGAGGCCGCTCAGCGCCTGGGCATCGGCCGCAACACCATCACGCGCAAGATCCAGGAACTGGGTATAGAGGACTGATCAGCCCAGCGTGGCGACCACCGGTGCGTGGTCGCTGGGGCGCTCGTTCTTGCGCGGGGCCTTGTCGATGACGCAGGCCTGCACGCGCGGGCGCAACGGTTCGCTGAGCAGGATGTGGTCGATGCGCAGCCCCTGGTTCTTGCGGAAGGCCAGGTTGCGGTAGTCCCACCAGCTCCAGCTCTTCACGGGTTGCTCGAAGAGGCGGAAGGCGTCCACCAGGCCCAAAGCCAGCAGGCGCTGGAACTGCGCGCGTTCTTCGGGCGTGCAGTGGATCTGGTTCATCCAGCCGATGGGGTCGTAGACATCGCGGTCGTCGGGGGCGACGTTGAAGTCGCCCATCAGCGCCAGCTGCGGGTGCGCGGCGAGCTGCTCACGCACCCAGTCGTGCAACGCGTCCTGCCAGCGCATCTTGTAGACGAACTTGTCGCTGTCGGGCGCCTGGCCGTTGGGGAAGTAGCCGCCGATCACGCGAACCGGGCCGAACTCGCCCATGACGGTGCCAGCGATCACGCGCGCCTGCTCGTCGGCAAAACCGGGGATGTTCTTCACCACGTCCAGCGCCGCCGCGCCGCGGCTGAGCAGGGCCACGCCGTTGTAGGTCTTCTGGCCGTGGAAGGTGACTTGATAGCCCGCAGCCTCGATCTCGGCCTGCGGGAACTTGTCGTCGGTGAGCTTGGTTTCCTGCAGCACCAGCGCGTCGACGGGGTTGGCTTCCAGCCAGGCCAGCAGTTGGGGCAGGCGCACGGCCAGGGAGTTGACGTTCCAGGTGGCGATCTTCACGCGCCGATTCTAGGGACGCTTCCTGGCCGTGGCCGCCTGCGCCGGCGGGCCTCAGCGCGCCAGCGCCAGCCGTCGCGGCGCCCGGCTGAGTTTCATGCCCACCGACACCATGCGCAGCATGTCGGCGGCCGAGCAGCGCAGCAGCCTGCCGGCGTCTGCAATGGCCTGCTCCAGCGTGCAGGGGCGGCTGAGCATGCTGGCGAAGGCGTCGATGCCGTGCTTCAGGTTGATCTCCACGCCTTGGCCGAGGGTGCCCGTCAGCGCGATCACCGGCAGCCCGCGTTTCTTGGCGCGGCTGGCCACCTCGGCCGGCACCTTGCCGAAGGGCGTCTGGTCGTCCAGGCTGCCCTCGGCGGTGATGACGAGATCGGCCTCGGCGATCAGGCGGTCGAGTTCCAGGTACTGCATGACGATGTCGAAGCGCGGATGCAGCCGGCCGCCCAGCAGCGCTGCAAAGCCGCTGCCCAGCCCGCCCGAGGCGCCCGAGCCGGGCTGCGTGCCCCAGGCCTGGCCGGTGGCGCGCTGCAGGGCCGCAGCCCAGTTCGCCAGCGCCTGTTCCAGCAGCACCACCTGCTCGGGCGTGGCGCCTTTCTGCGGGCCGAACACGCGGGCCACGCCGCGCGGGCCCAGCAACACGTTGTGCCAGTTCACCGCGGCATCCAGCTGCACGCGCGCCAGGCGGGGGTCGAGGCCGCCGAGGTCGATGCGGTGCAGGCGCAGCAGCTCGCCGCCGCCCGCGCCGAGCTCCCGGCCCTGCGCGTCCAGCAGCCTCGCGCCCAGGGCCTGGGCCATGCCGGCGCCGCCGTCGTTGATGCCCGAGTCGCCACAGCCCAGCAGCACGCGCTGGGCGCCGGCGTCCAGCGCGGCGCGGATGAGCTGGCCCACGCCGAAGCTGGTGGTGCGCATGGGGTTGCGCTGGTCGCGCGGCACCAGGCGCAGGCCGGCAGCGGCGGCCATCTCCACCACCGCCGTGCGCGGCCCCCGGCCGCCCAGCAGGCCGAAGAAGGCCTGCACCGGCTGGCCCACCGGGCCCGTCACACGCACGGGGCAGGTGTGGCCGCCGGTGGCATTCACCAGCGCCTGCGTGAAGCCCTCGCCGCCATCGGCCATGGGCAGCTTGATGACGCGCGCACCGGGCATGGTGTCGTTCACGCCTTCGGCAATGCGGTCGGCCGCTTCCTCGGCGCTGAGGCTTTCCTTGAAGCCGGAAGGCGCGATCAACACCGTCAGGGCGGCGGGGTGAGGGGCAGTGGTCTTCATCGGAATCTCCTGTGGGCTTGCGGCCATCTGGTCGCTGTGTCACAGAGCCGTGAAGCACCGAGGGAATACACGCAGGCGGCCCTGTGGCGCCAACCAGTTGCAACCGCGGTTACAAGCGCCGGCGCTCAGGCCAGGCCCTGCCGCGGCCACACCACCGCGGCAAAGAGCACCAGCAGCAACCACAGCCCTGGCAGCAGCGCGAGGCTCAGGCGGGCGAGGTCGCGCGGGCCGTAGTGCTGGCGGTCCTCACCCGCGAACATCGCCACGGGCTTGGCGCTCACCATCAGCGTCTGGCAGAAGCCGCTGCCAACGGCCAGCATGAACACGAGCAGCCCCGGGGCGTAGCCGGCCGCCGCGAAAGGCAGGGCCACGGCCGGTATCAGCACCGTGGCGCGCGCGGTGCGCGAGGTCACCACCAGGTGCGCCAGCAGCGCCAGCGCCGCGGCAAGGCCCAGCCCGGCCACCGGGTGCAGGCGGGCCAGCGGCACCGCCGCCACCAGCGCCTGGGCCAGCGCTTGCGCCGCGCCGCTTTCCACCAGGGCTTCACCCATGATGAGCGTGGCGGCCATGAAGAGGATGAGGTTCCACTCCACCTTCTTCAGCGCGGCTTTCGGGTCGCAGCCAGTGAGCGGCTTCACGGTGGCCAGCAAGGCGCCGCACAAGGCCACCATGGGCGCGGGGACTCCGTGCCAGGCCACCGTGGCCCAGGCCCCCAGCGTGGCCGCGGTGATGCCCACGATGGCCCACTGTGCGCGGCTGAGCGGGCCGGCTTCGGGCGGCGGCAGCGTGATCGGCTGCTGGCGCTCGGCGCGGTGCAGGTAGAGCCCGATGATGAGTTCGCAGGCCAGCAGACTGGACAGCAGCCCGAAGGGCCCGGCCAGCCACAGCCAGCCCAGGAAGCCCGGCACCGGAGCGCCCAGGCGGTGCATGAAGTCGAGTGCCACCAGGTGCGCGCCCGCGCCCAGCAGCGAGATGCAGGCTGACAGCAGGATCACGCTGGGAAACAGCAGCGCCAGCGCCCGCACCAGGCGCGGCTGCGGCCCGGGCTGCGACAGTGCCTGCGCGAGCACCATGAACACCGGCAGCAGCAGCGCTGCGCGGCCCGAGGTGGAAGGCAGCACCAGCGCCGTGGCGGTGATGAACCACGTCAGCCTGCGCAGCAGCGCCGCGGGCGTGGCCGCACCGGCCACCACGGCCAGCGCCCAGCGCTGTGCCACGCCGCTGGCCTGCAGCACGGCGGCCAGGATGAAGGCGCCGATCAGCAGCCAGATGAAGTCGTCACCCAGGCCGGCGTAGAAGCTCGGCAGCGAGGTGGCGCCCGCCGCCAGCAAGGCCAGGGCCCCGGCCAGGGCCACGGGGGTTTCTTCGAGGTCGAGCACCGTCCACGCGACGATGGCGGCGGCGAACACCAGCAAGGCGCAGCGCGCCGCCGGCGGCACCGACGGCAGGCCCCAGAAGACACCGGCCGCCGCAGCGGACCACAGGGCCGAGGCGGCCAGCCAACGAACAAGTGGGTGCATGGGGCAGGGCCGGCGCTGCAGCGGCTCAACGCCAGCCCAGCACCTCGTGCCCGCGTTCTTCGAGGCAGCTTTCGACGTAACGCTGGTAGACCTTGTCGCCCTCGTTCCACTCCAGCAGCAACTTGGTGGCCATGCCGGCAGCACCCCCTGCGGCGGCGCCCCGCGCGCGTTCCCAGGCGTTCTTGCTGTTGCCCACCACCGAGCCTGCAGCCGTGGCGACGAAGGCGATGGCACCGGTAGAGCCCACCTTCTGGCCCACCTTCTGTGTGCCCGGCGTGCCCTGGGGGCCCTTCATGACGTTGCGGCCCACGCGCACATCGGCCTGGCGGCTGCAATCGCCCAGGTCCTGGCGCGTGCGTTCGTTGAGTTCGATGGAGCCTGACTTCTTGGAGTAGATGACCGGCTGCGTGGAGGCGCAGGCCGTCAGGCCCAGGGCCAGCACGAGGAGGGCGGCCGTGCCGGCACGGCGGGGCAGCACAGCGGCGTTGGAGGCAGGGGTGGGCATCGACGTGGTCCTTTGCGGGTTGGCAGGAAGCGAGGGCCGCACGGGGCCCCCTGCGCCCACAGAGCGCGGCGGTGGCTCGCCGATACATCGGCGCGCGACACCGTGGGTCCGCGTCCTCCTGCGTTCGAAGGAGCGTCGTTCCCGCCGAAGGCCAAGGAGCCCTCGGCGAGCCACAGGCAAGCACCGTGGTCGGCGGCTGCCCCAGGCCCTAGCATGCTGGGTGTTGCCCACTGCCCGCTCACGCCTTGTCGATCTCCGCTTCGAAGCCTGACGGTTCTGCTGCCAGCCTTGCCTTGGCCTGGCGCGAAACGCGGTCCGCGCTGGCGGGCCTGTTGCTCAGCCTGGGGCCGGCGCTGACGCTGGGCCTGATGGCCTTCGCGGCGCTGGGCGGCGGCGCCGCAGCGCTGGGCATGCCGGCCGCGCTGCTGGCCAGCGCGGTGGGCGGGGCGATCTTTGCGCTGGTCTCGCGCGGCCCCATGCCTGCGGCCGGGCCCTCGGCCACGCCGGTGCTGGTGGTGGGCGGGCTCGTGGCCCGCGTGGCCGCCGACCCGACCTTCGACCTCGCGCAGCCCGGCGCCGTGCAGGTGCTGCTGGCACTGGTGGCCACGGCCGTGGTCACCATGGGCGTGCTGCAGGTGGTGCTGGGGCTCTCGGGCCTGCTGCGTTTTGCCAAGTTCGTGCCGCAGCCGGTGCTGGCCGGCTTCATGAACGGCGTGGCGCTGCTGGCCTTCCTGGCGCTGGTGCCGCTGCTGCTGGGCTGGCCGGCCGATGCCCTGCATGCCCACGGCTGGCGCGATCTGCCCGCGGTGCAACCGGCCACGCTGGTGGTTGGCCTGTGCACGGTGGCCGTGATCCTGGGGCTGCCGCGCGTGGCGCCGCGGCTGCCGGCCACGGCCATCGGCATCGCCTGCGGTTGTGCACTGTTTGCGCTGCTGCACCTGCAGTGGCCGCAATGGCCGCTGGGGCCGATGGCCGGCGCGCTGCCGCCGGCCTGGCCGCGCTGGGATGTGCTGGCCCCGCACGTCGCGGCCGCGCCGGATGCGCTGCTGATGCGGCACACCGCAGCGGCGCTGACGGCCGGCCTCGTGATGGCCCTGGTGGGCACGCTGGAGCTGTTGCTCAACAGCCTGGCCATGGACCAGACCTGCCACACGCGCACGCCGCCGCGGCGCGAGGCGCTGGCCCTGGGGTTGGCCAACGTGGGCTCAGGGCTGCTGGGCGGGCTGCCGCTGATGTTCTTGCGGCCGCGCGCGCTGCGCATGCGGACCGTCGGTGGGCGCACGCGCGCATCCGTGCTGTTGTGCAGCGCGGGCTTCGCGCTGCTGGGCCTGTTCGGGGCGCCGCTGCTGGCGCTGCTGCCGATGGTGGTGCTGGGCGCGGTGATGGCCATCAACGCCGGCCTGATGGCCGACCTGTGGTCGCTGGGTCTGGCGCAGCAGTGGCGGCGCGGCCTGCGCACGGTGGATGTGCAGCTGGCCCTGCTGGTGGTGGTGCTGGTGTGCGCCGTCACCGTGGTGCTGGGTTTCCCCGCCGGGGTGGCAGCGGGGGCGCTGCTCTCGCTGCTGCTCTTCGTGCGGACGATGAACCGCTCGCTCGTGCGCACGCAGCGCACGGCCGAGGCCACGCCGTCACGGCGCACCTACCTGGCCGACGACGAGGCGCGCCTGCAGCCGCTGCGCGCCCGCATCACCGTGCTGGAGCTGGAGGGCGCGCTCTTCTTCGGCAGCGCCGACCGCGTGGCCGAGCAGGCCGAAGCGCTGGACGCGCGCTGCCACACGCTGGTGCTCGACCTGCGCCGCATCAGCCTGATCGACACCTCGGGGGCGGTGGTGCTGTCACAGCTGGCGCGGCGCCTGGCCGACCGCGGCATCGCGCTGCGCCTGGCCGGTGTCGGGCCCGGCACGCGCCACGGTGAGATGCTGCTGCCCTTCGTGGGCGAGGCCTTCATCACCGCCCACGGGGCGCCCGACACCGACCACGCGATCGAAGCCGCCGAGTTGCAGTTGCTGCGGGACGCTGGTGTGGTGCCGCTGAGCCAGACCGTGCCGCTGCTGCAGTCGGCCCTGATGGCAGGCCTGGACGCCGCGCAGCGCGCCCGCCTTGCGGCCTGTTTCGAGCGCCGGGTGCTGCAGCACGGTGAGCGCCTCTTCAGCCACGGCGACCCCGGCGATCGGTTCTACGTCATCACCGCCGGGTCCATCGACGTGCTGGGGGCCGTGCCGCCGGGCAGCGGTGGGCCGAGGCAGCGTTTCGTGAGCCTGTCACCGGGCATGATGCTCGGCGAGACGGCCATGCTCGACGGCCAGGGGCGCAGCGGCGATGCCGTCGCGCACGGCGCCACCGAGGTGTTCATGCTCGACGGCCCGGTGCTGCGCCGCCTGCAGCAGGAAGACCCGCCGCTGGCCGCCTGCCTGTACCGCAACATCGCGGTGCACTTGTCGCAGCGGCTGCGCGCCGCCTCGCGGGCCTGGGCCGCCAGCGCGGCCTGAGCGCACGCCGCCTTGCCGGCGTTTCAGGCAGCCAGGGCCGGCGGGGCGGGCGTCGCAGTGCCCAAGGTCAACAGGTACCGGGAGGCGATGGCGTCTGCGCCCAGATGTGCCCACACCCATTGCGTGGGCCGCCCTGCCATGCGCAGCGGCCAGGGGCCCAGGGCAGGGGTGCCGGCCGTTGCGGCCCGCGCGACCTGGGCACCCTGTGCACTGTTTGCATCAGACCGGGAAGCCGTTTGCGCATCCAGCGCGCGCATCGCGGCCTGCAAGGCCACGGCATGTTCAGCCTCGAGACACGCCAGCAGCGAACGCCCCGTGGCCTGTGCGCGGGGCAGCGCGATCATCTCTGCGCCTGTCGCGTTCAGCTCGAGAACGTGCCCGTACCTGTCGATCGTGAAGCAGCCCAGCGGCAGGTGATCGTAGATCTCGGTCTGGCGGTGCAGGGCGGCTTCGAGCTCGAGGCGCGAATCGCGCAACTCCTTGGCCTGGAGTTCGAGCTCGACCTGGTGCACCTGCAGCTCGTGCAGCAGCATCAAGGCGTCGGAGGCGGTCTCCGGGGTGGAGGCCAGGTTGTGCAGGACGGCCAGCGCGTCGATGGCGCCCGCAATGGCGTCCGGGCTCGCGAACGCGCCTTGCAGCTGCTGCGCTGCGCGGCCGCGCAGATCGGTCAGCCGGTCTGTTTCCAGGGTGCTCACCCGAGCTTGGGACATGACGGCCTTCCGATGTGGAGAGAACCGCTGCACTCTACGCCTCGCGCAGGCGAGATTCGAGTTCTTTTGCAGCCGTGATGTCGACGAAGGTGATCACCACGCCCTGGATCACGTTGGCCAGCGTGCGGTAGGGCATCACGCGCACGGTGAACCACAGGCCGTTGTTGGTGGCGATCTGCTTCTCGCTGAAGACCAGCGTGCGCAGCGTCTCCTGCACGTCGGCGTTCAGCGTGGGGTAGAGCAGCGTGCTGGCCAGTTCGCTCAAGGGGCGCCCGATGTCGCCCTCGCGCAGCGGAATCACGCGCGCCATCTTGTCGGTGTAGCGCCGCACGTTGAGCTGCTCGTCGAGAAAGAGCGTGGCGATGTCGGTGCTGTTGAGCAGGTTCTGCATGTCGCTCTGGGCCAGCGCCAGGTCGTCGAGCTTGGCCTGCAGTTCGCCGTTGATGGTCTGCAGCTCCTCGTTCATCGACTGCGCCTCTTCCTTCGAGGTGGTCAGTTCCTCGTTGGCCGATTGCAGCTCTTCGTTCGCGGCCTGCAGGGCTTCATTGGTGGCCTGCAGCTCTTCCTGGGAGGCGCGCATCGCCTGGCGCAGCGCGACCATCTCCTCGCGGTAGTGCAGCAGCGCCTCTGCCAGTTCGGGGCTGTTGCCATCGGCACGTGGGGGCTGCGTTCCGCCGGGGGCCGCGGCAGGGGTTGCCGGGCGAAACACCACCATCGCCATGCCGGCCAGCGCCTGGGGTTGCAAGACCGCCTGCACGGTGATGTCGACCGCCGCTTCGCCGTCGTCTTCCAGGCGCAGCGCGCGCAGTTCCACCGTGCGCCGGTCTTGCAGCGCCGTGCGCAGCGCCACGGCGAGCTGGGCGCGTATCGGCGGGCGTGCCATCACGTGGATGTTCCAGTTCGCCTTGCCGGCGGCGGCCTCCAGGTAGCGGCCGGTGCGGCCGCTGACATAGACGATGTCGCCGCCCTCGTTGACCAGCACGGCGGCGGGGGTGTGCTGCTGCAGCAGCACCTGGTCGGCCAGGCTCTGCAGTTGGGGTGGGGTGGGGTCGGGGGGTGCCAGGGTGAGCTCCTGCTGGGCTGACGGCAGCGACGTGCGCCGGTGGGTCGGGAAGATCGCGGCGCTGCCGGCGCCGGTGTCCTCGTTGCGTGCGTACAGCCTGGCCTTGGCGTGCAGCGGCCGGAACAGCACCTGCGTGCGGCCCACGGTCTCGGAACTGCCCAGCCACAGCACGCCGCCTGTGCGCAGGCTGTAGTGGAACAGCGGCACCAGGCGCTGCTGCAGCGCCGCGTTGAAATAGATGAACAGGTTGCGGCAGGACACGATGTCCAGCCGCGTGAAGGGCGGATCGACCGTGACATCGTGCTGCGCGAAGAGCACGCAGTCGCGCACCTGCTTCTGGATCTGGTAGCCGTTGGGGCGCGTCGTGAAGAAGCGCGCCAGCCGCTGCGGCGTCAGCGTGGCTGCGATGGACGGTGCGAAGTGCCCGCTGCGCGCGGCCGCGATGGCGTCGGCGTTCAGGTCGGTGGCAAAGATTTGCAGCTCGCGCCGCTCCGCCACAGGCCACGTGTCCATCGCCTCCAGCAGGCACATCGCCAGCGAGTAGGCCTCTTCGCCGGTGGAGCAGGCCACCACCCAGGCGCGCAGCGGGCCGGCATGCGCGGCCGGCCGGGCCAGCAACGCCGGCAGCACGTCTTCCTGCAGGGCCTGCCACGCTTCAGGGTCCCTGAAGAAGGCGGTGACGCCGATCAGCATCTCCCGGAACAGCAGGTCCACCTCCTGCGGGTTGCGGCCCAGGAACGCGACATAGGCCACCACCGAAGCCATGCCGTGCACCGCCATGCGCCGGTCGATACGGCGCAGCAGCGTGCTGGGCTTGTAGGCCGTCAGGTCGTGCCGCGTGTGCGCTTGCACCAGGGCCAGCACATCGGCCAGCGCCGCCGGCGCCGGGCCCTCCGGGGTGGCGGGTGCAGGGCTGGCCACGGCACGCATCAGGTGCGGCAGCATGTCTGCCGGGCCGGCGACGACGTCGACGCAGCCTGCGTCGATGGCGCTCTGCGGCATGGCCGTGAACTGCGCCGACACCGGCGTTTGCACCAGCGTCAGACCACCCTCGGCGTGGATGGCCGACAGGCCCCGGGTGCCGTCTGCACCCATGCCCGAGAACAGCACGCCGATGGCCTGGCTGCCCTGTTCGCGTGCCAGCGAGTGGAACAGCGCGTCGATGGGCAGGCGGTGGCCACGCGCTTCAGCGGGCGCTTCGAGCTGCAGCAGGCCGGCCCGCACCGTGAGTTCGGTGTCGGGCGGGATGACGTAGACCGTGTCGGGAGCCACTGGGGTGCCGTTCACTGCCGCATGCACGGGCAGCACCGAGGCTTTCTGGAGCAGTTCGGCCAGCAGCGTCTCGTGCGTCGGGTCCAGGTGCTGCACGACCAGAAAGGCCAGGCCGGTGCCCAGCGGCACCTGCGACAGGAACTGCTCCAGCGGCTTCAAGCCACCGGCCGAGGCGCCGAGGCCCACCATGCGCAGGGCAGGAAGGGTGGCGTCGGGGGTGGCGGGGCGCATGGGCGAGTACGCGCGGGCGGGGTGGCCCGGAGGCTCTCAGCGGGCGAGCAGGCGGTCCACCACCGAGAGCAGCCGCGCCAGGTCGAGCGGCTTGGTCACGTAGTCGGCAAAGCCGGCGGCCTCGGCGGCCTCGAGGTCGCTCTGCATCGCGTTGGCGCTGACGGCCACCACCGGCACGTCGCGCGTGGCGGGTTGCGCCCGCAGGCGGCGCAGCACCTCGAAGCCGTCGATGCCCGGCAGCTGGATGTCCAGCAGCACGAGGTCGGGCCGGGCCTGCAGCGCCATCACGAGCCCCGTTTCGGGCAGGCCGGCCACCAGCAGGCGCAGACCGGGGCGCATCGAGAGCATGCCCTCCATCAGCAGCTGGTTGACGACGTTGTCCTCGATGTAGAGCACGGTCTGGGTCGCCGGCGTGGTGTCGGTGGCGGGGGGCCCTGCCGCCGGTGCGGGCGCGGCCGCTGACAAGGGCTGGGGCCGGCTGTCGACGGCCTCGGCCGCCTCGGCGTCCAGGTAGGCCAGCTTCAGGCGCACCCAGAAGCGGCTGCCATCGCCGCGGCGGCTGCTGACGCCGATCTCGCCGCGCATCAGGTCCACCAGCCACTTGCTCAGCGCCAGCCCGATGCCCGCGCCTTCCACCGGCGAGTGGGCGGCGTCCAGCCGCTCGAAGGGCTGGAAGAGCCGCTCCTGCTGGCCGGGCCCGATGCCGGGGCCGTTGTCTTCGACATCGATGCGCAGCGTGCCGGTGGCCGGCTCGGTGCACCACGACAGCCGCACCTGGCCTTCGGGGCGGTTGTACTTGATGGCGTTGGACAGCAGGTTCAGCAGCACCTGCTTGAGCCGCGTGGGGTCCGCGCGCACCTGCAGGCCTTGCGGCGCTGCACCGGGGTGCGGCCGCTGGCCCAGCAGCTGCACGCGGCGCTCGTCGGCCATCGGCTGCACCAGGCGCAGGCAGTCGCCCACCACATCTTCCAGCGGCACGGCGCTGAGCTGCAGCTGCAGCGCGCCGGCCTCGATGCGGGCGATGTCCAGCACGTCGTTGATCAGGCTCAGCAGGTGGCGGCCGCCGCGCATCAGCTCTTCCACGCGGCTGCGCTGCAGCGGCAGCAGCGGGTGGTCGGTGTCGCTTTCCAGCAGCTGGGCGAAGCCGAGCACCGCGTTCAGCGGCGTGCGCAGCTCGTGCGACATGCGCGAGAGGAACTCCGATTTCGCCCGGTTGGCGCGCTCGGCTTCTTCCTTGGCTGCGCGCAGCGCCACCTCGGAGGCCTTGCGTTCGGTGATGTCCCAGCCGTAGACGATGTAGCCCTCGAAGCTGCCGTCGTCGCCCAGGCGCGGGATGCCGTTGTCGACGATCCAGACCAGGCTGCCGTCGTGCCGCCGCAGCCGGTATTCCACCGAGTAGCGGCGGCGCTCGCCCACCGCCTCGCGGTAGGCCTGGCGGCAGCGTTCCAGGTCGTCGGCGTGGATGCGCTCGGGCCAGGGGCAGGCCAGTTCCTGCTCCATCGTGCGGCCGGTCTGCTCCAGCCAGCGCTGGTTGAACCAGGTGGCCTTGCCCTCGGCGGCCGACAGCCAGATCAGCGCCGGCGCCGCGTCGGCCATGCTGCGGAAGCGGGTCTCGCTTTCCTGCAAGGCGCGCCGCGCCTGGGCCTCGGCGGTGATGTCGGTGTAGGTGCGTACCACGCTGCCGTCGTCGCTGATGTGCGTGTGCACCTCCAGCAGCAGGCCGTCGCGCCGCGTGCGCTGGTACACCGCGGGCCGGCCGCGCAGGCCGCTTTCGGGGCCGGCGTCGACCATGCCGTGCTCGGTCTGGTAGCGCAGCAGGTCGTCGAAGGTGCGCACGTGGTGCATCAGCTCTTCAGGCAACTCCAGCAGCTCGAGCGTGCGGCGGTTCCAGGTGTTGATGTGGCCCTGGCTGTCGATGCTGAGCACGCCCTGGTCGAGGCTGTTCAAGGTGTCGGCCAGCACCTGGGATTGCCGCGCCAGCGCTTCGCTGGTCTCGCGCAGGCGCTGCTCGGCGCGCTTGAAGGGGCTGATGTCGCTGATCAGCCCCACGGCGCCGATCTTGCGCTGCTGCGCATCGAAGATGGGCGTGGCGTTGTTGAAGCAGTGCAGCAGGCTGCCGTCGGCACGGCGCAGCGTGATCTCGTAGCCGCCCGGCAGGCCGGCATCGCGCTGGCGCATGCCCTGGCGGAAGACTTCGGCATTGGCCTCGTCGACGAACTCGAAGACGCTGCGCCCGATCAGCGCCGTGTGCGGCACGCCCAGGATGCGGCCGATGGCCGGGTTGGCGTCGACCGTGCGGCCGTCGTTGTCGATGTGCCAGTAGCCCTGCTCGGTGCGCTGCAGCAGCAGGGCCAGCATGCGCTGGCGCTCGGCCAAGGCAGCTTGAGCGCCCACGCGTTCGGTGATGTCGGCATAGAGCATCACGAAGCCGCCGCCGGGCGTGGGCGTGGGCGTGCGGCGCAGCTCCAGCGTGCGGCCGTTGGGGCGGCGGCGCTGCACCAGCGAGGGTGGGCCGTCGCGCAATGCCTCGTAGCGCCGCTGCACCTCGGCCTGCAGTGCGGCCTCATCGGGCAGCGGGCCGAACTCGCCCTGCTGCGCCATCACCTCCAGCAGGGCTTCCAGGGGCCGCCCGACGCAGGCGGCCTCGGCCGGCAGGCCTGTGGCCTCCAGGAAACGGTGGTTCCACGCGACCAGCCGCATCTGGCTGTCGAAGACGCTGATGCCTTCGCCGGCGTGTTCAAAGACCAGCTGCAGCAGCCCGCCGGGGCTGTCGGTCTCGGGCGGGCCAGCGTCTGGCGGGTCGTCCTGGGGCATGGCCGATTCTGAGCCCGGCGCGGCCACTCTTGGCAATCGGGGCCAATGCCGAACCGTGTTTCTGGCGCTCGCGGCGGCTGTCGGCGCAGGGTTGCCGCTGTCCCCGGCCCCGAACGTGCTTGTTGCACTGACACGCACTTCAGGCCGCCGTCCGGCGGTCGATAGACACCGAATGCCCGCAGCGCCCCCGACCTTGCCCGCGGCACCCGCCTGGACCGCCCCCCGCCGCCCCGGCCACCGGCTGGCGCCGGTGCTGCCTACACGCGCCTGCTCGGGCGGCTGAGCGTCAGCCGCAAGCTGCTGCTGATCTACCTGCTGGACCTGACCGCGGTGATCTTCATCAGCGGCATCCTCATCAACGAGAAGTTCATTGCCATCGACTTTGCCCGCAAGGAAGTGCAGGGCAATGCCTATGTGCAGGCCGTGCGCGACCCGCTGGTGGACGCCGCCCTCGCGGCCACCGGCGAAGCGCCCGAGCGCACCCGCCTGGGCGGCCACGCCGGGGCCGTGCTCGAAGCCGAGCGCGCGCTCGGCCGTGACATGGACAGCGCCGAACAGGCCGCCCAGCTGGCGCGGGCCCTGCAGGCGGCCGGCGCAGCACCGGAGGAAGAACGTGCGCAGCGTGTGGACAAGGTGCTCGCCCAGGGCCGTGACCTGCTGACGCGTGTGGGCAACCAGAGCAACCTGATCCTGGACCCCGATCTCGACAGCTACTACACGATGTCGCTGTTGGTGCTGCGCTACCCCGAGCTGCTGGAACAGGTGCACGGCCTCGGCCGGCTGCTGCAAGCCGGTGCGGTGGCGCGCGACACCGGGGGGCAGCGCACGCAGTTCCTGATCTTCGAGGGGCGCATGGACGCCACCGCCCGCGGCATCCAGAGCGACCACGCCGAGGCCTATGCCGCGGGCGGCCCGGCCTTGCGCCAGGCCCTGCAGCCCAGCCAGCAGGCGCTGGAGACGGCGCTGGAAGCCTACCGCCGCGCCGCGCGCCAGGTGGCCGACGAGGGCGCCACCCGGGCCACACTGGGCCAGGCCCGTGACACCCAGCGCGCGCTGGTGCAGGCGCTGCAGCGCAGCTGGCGCGCCAGCAACGTGCAGATGGACCGCCTGCTGCATGCCCGCATCGACGGCCTGTACCAGCGCATGTGGCTGCACCTGGGCACGGCGCTGGCGCTGCTGGGGGCCATCCTCGCCATCGTCACCCTGGTGGCGCGCTCGATCTCCAGGCCGCTGCGGCACCTGTCGGGCGTGGCCGACACCGTGCGCCGCACCGGCGACCACAGCCTGCGCGCGCAGTGGGACAGCAGCGACGAGATCGGCCGCCTCGTCGGCGCCTTCAACGAGATGCTGGGCCAGCTCGACCGCGAGCGCGAGACGCAGAAGGAGCTGGCCGCCAGCGCGCGTGCCGCCGAGGCGCAGCGTTCTCTCGTGGAAAGCACGCCCATCGCGCTGGTGGTCACCAGCATCCCCGGCCACGACGTGCTGCACGCCAACCCGCCGGCCGATGCCTGGCTGGGCGGCCGCCGGCAAGACCCCTGGAAAGCCGGGCTGGAGCCCGGCGTGCGGGCGCGCTTCTTCCAGCAGCTGAGCGACCGCGGCGCCGTCAACGAGTTCGAGGTGCGCTGGCTCGCTGGCACCGAGCCGGCCTGGGCGGTGCTTTCGGCGCGGCGACTCAGCTACCAGGGCCAGGACGCGTTGCTCACCGCCTTCGCCCCCATCAACCACCTCAAGCTGATGGAGCGGCGGCTGGAGTTGTGGGCCAAGGTCTTCGAGGCCAGCAGCGAAGGCATCCTCATCGTGGACGCCGACCGGCGCATCCTCAGCGCCAACCAGGCTTTCTCGCGCCATTCCGGCCACGAACTGCAGGAAATGGTGGGCGAGAAGCCCGAGCTGCTGCTGGCCGGCAGCAACAGCACGCTGCCCGATGCCTTGTGGCACACCGTGATGCTGCGCGGCACCTGGCAGGGCGAACTCAACCTGCGCCGGCGCAACGGCAGCGAGTACCCGGCCTGGGTGATGGTGAATGCGGTGCGCCAGGCCAGCGGCTGGGTGCAGGGTGGGGCCGGCGGGCAGGGCGGCCGCGGCGGTGGCGAGGTCTCGCACTACATCTTCACCAGCATCGACATCAGCGACCGCAAGCGCAGCGAGCAGCGCATCCGCTTCCTGGCCGAGCACGACGTGCTCACCGAGCTGCCCAACCGCAGCCTGTGCACCGAGCGCCTGCGCCTGGCCGTGCAGCAGGCCCAGCGCCAAGGGCGCAAGGTGGCGGTGATGTTCATCGACCTCGACCGCTTCAAGGACATCAACGACAGCCTGGGCCACCACATCGGCGACGGCCTGCTGCGCAGCGTGGCCGCGCGGCTGCAGGACGCCGTGCGCGCCGGCGACACCGTCAGCCGCCTGGGTGGCGACGAGTTCGTGGTGGTGCTGGCCGATCTGGAAAGCGTGGACGAGGCGGCCCACATCGTGCACGAGCGCCTGATCCCGCGCGTGCGCGAGCTGCACCGCGTGGGGGGGGGCCGAACTGCACGTCTCGTGCAGCGTGGGCATCGCCGTCTTCCCCGACGACGCCACCGACATCGACCTGCTGATGCGCGATGCCGACATCGCCATGTACCAGGCCAAGGCCGGGGGCAAGGACCAGGCGCAGTTCTTCAGCGCCGAGATGACCGCGCGCGCCGAGCAGCGCCTGTACATGGAAGCGCAGCTGCGCCATGCCCAGGCGCTGAACCAGCTGCAGCTGCACTGGCAGCCGCGGGTGTGCGCGCAGAGCGGTCGCATGCTCGGCGTGGAGGGCCTGCTGCGCTGGCAGCACCCGGAGCTGGGGGCGGTGTCACCCGCGGTCTTCATCCCGCTGGCCGAGGAAAGCGGGCTGATCGTGCAGCTCGGTGCCTGGGTCATCGAGCAGGCCTGCGCGCAGATCGCAGCCTGGCGCGAGGCCGGGCTGCCGCCCTTCTTCGTCAGCATCAACCTCTCGGCCCGCCAGCTGCGCGACGAGCAGCTCATCAGCACCGTGCGCGAGAGCCTGGCCCGCCACGCCGTGCCCGAGGGCCAGCTGGAGCTGGAGCTGACCGAATCGATGGTGATGGACAAGGCCAGCAGCAACCTGCTGCAGCTGCACGCGCTGCGCGAGCTGGGCGTGGGCCTGGCCATCGACGACTTCGGCACCGGCTACTCGAGCCTGGCCTACCTGAACCGCTTCCCGATCACCAAGCTGAAGATCGACCGCAGCTTCGTGCACGACATGCTGGAAGACCCCAGCGACCGCGCCATCACGCTGGCCATCATCGGCCTGGGCCACACGCTGGGCCTGAAGGTGGTGGCCGAGGGTGTGGAGCGCCCGCGCGAAGCGGCCTTGCTGCGCGAGGCGCGCTGTGACGAACTGCAGGGCTACCTGTTCGGCAAGCCCATGCCGGCCGACGCGCTGCCGCGCTGGATGGCCAGTCAGGCGGCCGAGCTGCCGGCCTGAGGCGCCGCGCTGCGCCGGTAGGTGACGAAGCTGAACGCGAAGCCGTTGGGCGGCGCGGCCTGGTGGCGCTCGCGCGCCACCTCGGTGTAGCCCAGGCCTTCGAAGGCCGGGAAGTGTGCGTCGCCGGCGATGTCGGCCTCGATCTCGGTGAGCAGCAGGGTGTGCGCCAGCGGCAGCGCGGCGGCGTAAAGCTCGGCGCCGCCGATGACGAAGACGCGCGGCGTGTCGGCCAGCCGCGTCAGCGCTTCGCCCAGGCCGTGCGCCACCTCGGCACCTTCGGCTTGCCACGCGGTGTTGCGCGTGACCACCACGTTGCGCCGCCCCGGCAGCGGGCGGAAGCGCGGCGGCAGCGAATCCCAGGTCTTGCGGCCCATCACCACCGGGTGGCCGCGTGTGGCGTTGCGGAAGTGGGCTATGTCTTCCGGCAGGTGCCAGGGCAGGGCGTTGTCGACACCGATGACACGGCCGCGCGCCATCGCGGCGATGAGCACGATCTCGCTCATGGCGCCCGTCGCAGCGGTCAAGCCGACACTCAAACCGCCACCGGCGCCTTGATGGCCGGGTGCGGGTCGTAGCCCTCGACCACGAAGTCTTCGAGCTGGTAGTCGAAGATCGAATCGGGCCGGCGCTGGATCTTCAGCGTGGGGTAGGGCCGTGGTTCGCGGCTCAGCTGCAGCGCCACCTGCTCGGCGTGGTTGCTGTAGAGGTGGCAGTCGCCGCCGGTCCAGACGAAATCGCCGACATCCAGGTCGCACTGCTGCGCCAGCATGTGCGTGAGCAGCGCGTAGCTGGCGATGTTGAAGGGCACGCCGAGAAAGATGTCGGCGCTGCGCTGGTAGAGCTGGCAGCTGAGCTGGCCGCGTTCACCGGGGGCCTGTGGCGGCGCCACGTAGAACTGGAAGAAGGCGTGGCAGGGCATCAGCGCCATCTTCGAGAGCTCGGCCACGTTCCAGGCGCTGACGATGATGCGGCGGCTGTCGGGGTTGGTCTTGAGTTGTTGCACCACCTGGCTGATCTGGTCGATGTGGCCGCCGTCGGCCGTGGGCCAGCTGCGCCACTGCACGCCGTAGACGGGCCCCAGGTCGCCATCGGGGCCGGCCCATTCGTCCCAGATCGTCACGCCGCGCTCCTGCAGCCACTTGGCGTTGCTGTCGCCGCGCAGGAACCACAGCAGTTCCAGGATCACCGCCTTCAGGAACACCTTCTTGGTGGTGATCAGCGGGAAACCTTCGCTGAGCTTGAACCGCATCTGGTGGCCGAACACGCTGGTGGTGCCGGTGCCGGTGCGGTCGCCCTTGGCCACGCCCTGCGTGGCGACGTGGCGCATGAAGTCTTCGTACTGGGTGCGGATGGGGCGGTCTTGCATGGCGGTGGATTATCCCGGCTGCACGCCATCCGCCTGCCCGGTTCCAGGCTGCTGGCCGAACTGCATCGAGGCCAGGCGGGCGTAGAGGCCGCCGCGCGCCACCAGCTCGTCGTGCGTGCCGATGTCGACGATGCGGCCCTCGTCCATCACCACGATGCGGTCGGCGCGCAGCACCGTGGCCAGGCGGTGCGCGATGACGAGCGTGGTGCGGTCGGCCATGGCGGCTTCCAGCGCCTGCTGCACGACACGTTCGCTCTCGGCGTCGAGCGCGCTGGTGGCTTCGTCCAGCAGCAGCAGCGGCGGGTTCTTGAGCATGGCGCGCGCGATGCTGATGCGCTGGCGCTGCCCACCGGAGAGGCGCACGCCGCGTTCGCCCAGGTAGGTGGCGTAGCCCTCGGGCAGGGCGGTGATGAAGTCGTGCGCGTAGGCGGCTTTGGCGGCGGCAAACACCTCTTCATCGGTGGCTTCGGGGCGGCCGTAACGGATGTTCTCCAGCGCGCTGGTGGAAAACACCGTGCTGTCCTGCGGCACGATGCCGATGCGCTGGCGCAGCGTGGCCAGCGGCAGCGCCGGCAGTGGCACGCCGTCCAGCCGCACCTGGCCCGATTGCACGTCATAAAAGCGCAGCAGCAGCTGCAGCACCGTGCTCTTGCCGGCGCCGCTGGGGCCGACCAGCGCCACTGTCTCGCCAGCGGCGACGTGCAGGCTGAACTGCTGCAGCGCGGCCTGCTTCGGGCGCGAGGGGTAGTGGAAGACCACGTCGTCGAAGCTCACCGCGCTGCCGCCGTGCACCGCGGGCAGGCCCTGCGGCTGCGCCGGGTCTTGCACGGGCGATTTCGCGGCCAGCAGCTCCATCAGCCGCTCGGTGGCGCCAGCGGCGCGCAGCAGGTCGCCGTACACCTCGCTCAGCACGGCCACCGCGCCCACGAAGATGATCACGAAAACCACCGTCTGCCCCAGGTGCCCGGCGCTCACGTCGCCGGCGATCACCGCCTGCGTGCCCTGGTACAGGCCCCAGAGCAGTGCGCCGAAAGTGGCGGTGATCATGAAGGCCACCAGCAGCGCGCGCACGCGGGTGCGCTTGCGAGCGGTTTCGAAGGCGTCTTCGGTGCTGCGGTCGAAACGTGCGGCCTCGCGGCCTTCCTGCACGTAGCTCTGCACCACGGGGATCTCGCCCAGCACCTCGGCCGCAATCGCGCTGCTGTCGGCCACGCGGTCCTGGCTGGCGCGGCTGAGCTTGCGCACGCGGCGGCCGAAGTAGATGCTGGGCAGCACCACCAGCACCAGCACGCCCAGCACCTGCGACATCACCCAGGGGTTGGTGACGATCAGCGCGATCAGCGCGCCCGCGCCCATCACCACGTTGCGCAGGCCCATGCTCAGGCTGCTGCCCACCACGGTCTGCACGAGGGTGGTGTCGGTGGTCAGGCGCGAGAGCACTTCGCCGGTTTTGGTGCTTTCGAAGAACTCGGGGCTCTGGCGCAGCACGTGGGCGTAGACCGCGTTGCGCAGGTCGGCCGTGATGCGTTCACCCAGCCAGCTGACAACGTAGAAGCGCGCCGCCGAAAAGATGCCCAGCGCCGCGGCGACGCCGAAGAGCGCGAGGAAGTGCCCGCGCAGCTGCATCAGGCGTTCGCCGGGCTCGGCGGCCACCAGGCCCTGGTCGATCAGCACCTTCAGCGCCACCGGAAAGGCCAGCGTGCTGACCGCGGCCAGCACCAGGAAGACGAAGGCCAGGCCCACCTGCAGCCGGTAGGGACGGATGAAGGGCAGCAGGCCCGACAGGGATTTCGGGCTGGCGCCCGGCGGGCGCGTGGGGGTCTCAGGCATGGGCGCGAGTCTATGCGTCGGCCCTGCTCCACCCGGGTTGCGGGGGGCCTGCCCGGCCCGGAAGTGCAGCCAGCCCTTCAGTTGGGGCCGCTTGTGGTCGAATACCCAGCCAGACTCCCGCAAGATGAGCGCTCCCACCCCGCACCCGGCCCCTGAGGCCGCCCCGCCACCCGCCCGTGCCGCCGTGCCTTTGGCCGGGCTGCTGGCGTTTCTGGGCGTGGGCGGCGTGCTGATGGCCGGGGCCGTGGCTTTGGCCCTGCTGCCCTGGCTGAACGGGCAAGGCTGGGCCGCCGGGTCGGCCGGCGCCTGGAGCGCAGCCCTGGGCGCCACGGCCGGGCTGGTGCTGGCCGGCGTGCCGATGGCGCTGCTGGTGTGGAAACTGGCGCGCGAGCTCGCCCCGGGCGGTGGCCGCGCCGATGCCGGCGCCGCCCCGCCGGCCGGCATGGCCCGCCCGCTCTTCATGACCCTGGCCGAGCGCGAGTTCGCTCGCGCCCGCCGCTATGGCACCGGCGCCGCGCTGGTGCTGGTGGACATCGATCGCTACGCCCGCCTGTGCGAGGCCCGCGGCCTGGCCGCCGGCGACGCCGTGCTGGCGCAACTGCTGTGCCTCACCGCCCCCACGCTGCGCACGGCCGACGTGCTGACGCAGTTCGGCCCGGCGCAGATGGCCGTCTTCCTGGTGCATGCCGATGCCACGGGCGCGCTGGACGTCGCAGAGCGCCTGCGCGAACGCGCCGAGCAGATGGAAGTGCCGCACCCCGAGCACCCGGCCGGCGCCCCGCTGCGCGTGACGGTGAGCACCGGCGTGGCCCACCTGCGCCCGGCGCACCTGAATCTGCAGGCGCTGGTGGAAGACGCCCAGGATGCGCTGATCGCAGCACGCGCCGCAGGCGGCAACTGCGTGCGCGCCGCGCCGGTCGACCTGGGTGGCGTGAGCCGCAGCGACACGCTGCCCGAGCGCCGCCGCGCCCAGCCGCGGCCGAACAACGACGCCTGAGCGTCCCCGCGGCTACAGCTTCAGCCGCTGCGCGTAGCCCGTCATTTCCAGGTAGCCCAGGCCCACGCGCCGGCCCTGGCTGTCGAGCAGCTCGCTCAGACCTTCCCAGTAGACCGTGCCCGTGCTGCTGCGGCTGTCGAGCTCTTGGGCGTCGACCAGCGCGTTCACCGTGTAAGCCCCCGCCGGGCTGCTGACTTGCCACTGCACCGGATAACTGGCGGCCGTGGCCGGGCTGCGCCAGCGGCGGCCAGGGCTGAAACGCACTTCGTCGGGGCCGAAGGCGCGCACCGCGCCGCCCGGTTCGCGGTGGCTGCCGCCGGCCCACAGCGCGCTGCCGTCGGCGCGGCGCAGCACGAAGGCGGTGAGCGCGCTGCCGTCGAAGAGGTTGATGCCGATCCAGTCCCAGCCCACGGCATCGGCGGCCAGGATCTCGTCGCTCCACTCGTGGTCCATCCAGGCGCGGCCACGGCCCGTGGCGGGGCGGTCGCCCACGTGCACCGTGCCGCCGGCCTGCAGTTGCACCTCGCTGTAGTAGTGGCTGGCCTGCTGGGGCTCGGGGCCTTTGCGCGACCAGCCGGCCTCGCCCTGCAGCAGCAGCGGCTGGGTGCGGGCGAGGTAGAGGTCCAGCGCCAGCGGGCTGCCAGGCAGGGGCAAGCTCTCGGCGCGTTCGGGTGTGGGCTTCAGGTGCGTGCGCACGCGCCAGCCGCGGCCGTCGTCGTCCATCGTCCAGCCGCCCAGTTGCACCGCGCCCTGCGTGGTGCTGGCGTGGCCGGTCGCGGCGCCGGGCTGGCCGTTCCAGCGCTGCAGGCGCTGGTCGTGCGCGTGGCGGCCGGTGGTGATGTCGGAGACGGCGGCGTGCGCGAACAGCAGCTGCCGCGCGGCGAACCGGCTCGGGTTGTCGTCGCCCAGGAAGGTGCGGCTGCGGAAGAAGGTGATCTGGAAACCGTGCGTGGGCGCGGCTTCGGTGCCCAGCCAGCCGGTGGCGTACCACCACTCGGTGCGCGCGGCCAGGTGGGCGCCGTGGTCGGCCGGGAAGCTGAGCACACGGCCGCGCTGCACGCTGGCGGCGTGGCCGGGTCTTGCCAGGGGTGCCGCAACCAATGCGGCCAAGGTTTGCAGCCAACGGCGGCGGCTGGGAGGTGTGAGTCGGCTCACCAGTCTTCCTTCACGCTGAGCACCGCCGCGCGGCCCGCGGCCCGGCGCGCGCTGAAGGCCGCGGTGGCGGTGCCGGCGGCCAGCACGGCCAGCGCCAGCAGCGCCAGCCGGCCCCAGGGCAGCACGAGTTCCATGGTCCAGTGGAAGCTCTGCGGGTTCACCACGAAGACCAGCACCATGCTCACCGCCACGCCCAGCACCAGGCCCACCAGCGTGCCGGCGGCCACCCAGGCGCCGGCCTCGCCGGCCACCACGCCCACCACCTGGCGGCGTGTGAGGCCCAGGTGCGCGAGCAGGCCGAACTCCTTGCGCCGCGCCAGCACCTGCGCCGACAAGCTGGCCGCGATGCCGATCAGCCCGATGGCGATGGCCACCGCCTGCAGGTAGTAGGTGACGGCGAAGCTGCGGTCGAAGATGCGCAGCGAGAGCTGGCGCAGCTCGCTCGCGCTGGCGAATTCGAGCATGGCGGGGTCGGGCAGCAGCGCGCGCAGCGCGTCCTGCACGGCGGCCGCACTTGCGCCCGGGGCCAGCCACAGGGCGAGGTCGTTCAGGCGATCGTCCTTCGTCAGGCGCCGGTAGTCCGCTTCGGCCATCACCACCGCGCCGAACTGGCGCGCGTAATCGCGCCAGACGCCGCGCACGCGCACCGGCACCTGCTGGCCCGCCAAGGGCAGCGTGAAGCGGCTGCCGGCCTGCGCGCCGTAGAGCGCGACCATGGCCTCGCTGACGAACACGCCCACTTCGCCCGGCTGCACCACGGCAGGCGGCAGCGGGGCTTCCAGCAGCGGCAGCGCGTCTTGCGGCGAGGCCAGCTCGCGGGCGATCAGGCTCACGGCGGGGCGGTCGGGTGCCATCTGCAAAGCGCGGGTGCGCGAGGCCAGCACACGTTCCACGCCCGGCACGGCGGCGGCGCGTTGCGCGAAGTCGGGCGGCAGCCAGGCCTGCTCGGCGCTGGCGCCGCTGCCGGCGCTGCGCGCGTACAGGTCGGCCGGCAGCACGCTGGCGAGCCACTGCGTGACGCCGTCGCGGAAGCTCGCCACCATCACCGTGAGGGCCACGCTCAGCGCCAGGCTGGCCACCACGCCGGCCACCGCCGCGGTGGCGGTACGGCGCTGGAAACGCGCGCGCTGCAGCGCCAGCAGCGGCAGCGCCCCGAGCGTCGCCCGCCGTGCCGGCCCCACGCCGGCCAGCAGCGCATGCACCACCGCCGGCACCAGCGCCACGCCGCCCAGCAGCAGCGCTGCCACGCCCACATAGGCCGCCAGCGGCAGGCCGAAGAGCGGTGGCACGAAGGCCGCGCCCGTGCCCAGCGCCAGCAGCGCCAACCCCGGCCAGGCCGGCGGCGCGCTGCCGCCGGGCGTGCCCAGGCCCTTGAGCGCCTGGGCTGGCGACAGCGCCTGCGCCTGCCGCGCCGGCCACCAGCCACCCAGCACCGCCGAGACCGTGCCCAGTGCGCCGAAGACCAGCGTGCCGACCAGGCCCACCTGCAGCGGCGGCACGATGCCGGGGAAGTAGCCGCCGCCCAGATCGCCTGCAAGGAAACGCAGCGCCGCCGCCGCCAGCCCGGCGCCGGCCAGCAGGCCCAAAGCGCTGCCCGCAGCGCCCAGCAGCGCACATTCGGCCAGCACCCAGCGGCGCCGCTCGGCCGCGGTGAGCCCCAGCACGCCCAGCAGCGCGAAAGCCGGCGTGCGCTGCGCCACGCTGAGCGAGACCACGCTGAAGACGAGGAAGGCGCCCACAAACAGCGCCACCAGCGCCAGCACCGTGAGGTTCACGCGGTAGGCGCGGCTGAGGTTGCTGACACGTTGTTCGGTGTCGTCGGCGGCGCGCGCCTGCACGCCCGCGGGCAGCTCGATGCGGCGCAGCCAATCGGCGCGTTCCACACCGGGCTGCAGGCGCACGTCGATGCGCGAGAGCCGGCCCAGTTGGCCGAAGGCTTGCTGCGCGCCGGCCAGGTCCATCACCACCAGCGCCGTGCCGCCCGCCGCGGTGGTGCCGGCCACGCGCAGCGGCACCCAGCGCGTGCCGGCCTGCAGCTTCAGCGTGCCGCCTTCGGCCGCCTGCGTGGCGCTGCGCGCGCTCGGGTTGGGGAACGCTGCGCCGGGGTCGAGGAAGACGAGGCGGTCTTCGCCTTCGGCCGGCCTGGGCATCAGTGCCGGGGCCAGCGGCGCGGCGCGCAGCAGGTCCAGGCCGAGCACGCGCACGGGCACGCGGCCGCTCGCGCGCAGACCTTCCAGCGCGGGCGCACTGGCCGCCGAGGCCGCGGCCGCCGGGCCCTGCGCATAGGTGTCGACTTCCAGCACCGGGCTGGCCAGGGCCACGTCGGGGTCGGTGGCGATGCGGTCGAAGAGCGCGTCGTCGAAGCCCTCGCGCGCGCCACGCAGCGTGAGGTCGGGCTCGCCGTTGGCGGTGCGCACCGCGGCGCTGAACTCTGCCAGCGCGCTCTGGTTGATGAGGTGCACCGAGTAGGCCAGCGCCACGCCCAGCGCCACGGCCAGCAAGGCCACGCCATGGCGCCAGGGGTGGTGGCGCCACTCGCGCAGCGCCAGCAGCCAGAAGAGGCTCTTCACGGGTGCTTGCTCACGCGGGCATCACGCCAGCCGGCGTGAGGCGCAGCACGCGGTCGGCCCGCGCCGCGGCGGCCTGGCTGTGTGTCACCAGCAGGCAGGCCGCGCCGGTGTTGCGCACTTCATCGCGCAGCAGGTCGAGCACGCGCGTGGCGGTGTCGGGGTCGAGGTTGCCCGTGGGCTCGTCGGCCAGGATCAGCCCCGGCGCGTGCACCACGGCGCGGGCGATGGCCACGCGCTGCAATTGCCCGCCGGAGAGCTGCGCCGGCAGCCGCTCGCCCAGCCCCTGCAGGCCCACGGCGGCCAGCAGCGTTTCAACGCGTGCCGCACCGCTGCGGCCCAGCAGGCGCAGCGGCAGGCTCACGTTCTCGGCCACCGTCAGGTGCGGCAGCACGTGGAAGGCCTGGAAGACGAAACCCAGCTGTTCGCGGCGCAGGCGCGCGCAGCCGTCTTCGCCCAGCGTGGCCAGGTCGGCGCCGCCGATGAGCACCTGGCCGGTGTCGGCCCGGTCGAGGCCCGCGATGCAGTTCAGCAGCGTGCTCTTGCCCACGCCCGATTCGCCGAGCAGCGCGACGAACTCGCCCCGTGGCAGGTGCAGGTTCACGTCGTGGAAGACGGGGGTGTCGCCGTAGCGTTTGCCCAGGGAGATCAGTTGCAGCATGTGCGGCCGATGATGCCGCACCGGGCCTGTCCCTCGTGGGCTGCGTGCTATCGTGAATGTGGCCCTGCAAGAGGGGCTGCCCTGCAAGAGGGGCTTCAACGAAGGTTTCTGAGCATGGCTTACCAGATCGATTTGTCGGGCCGCGTGGCCCTGGTCACGGGCGCTTCCAGCGGGCTGGGCGCGCAGTTCGCCAAGACCCTGGCCGCTGCCGGCGCGGGTGTGGTGCTGGCCGCGCGGCGCGTGGAACGGCTGAAGACGCTGCGCGCCGAGATCGAGGCCGCTGGCGGCGACGCCCACGTGGTGGGCCTGGACGTCACCGACCCCACGAGCATCGCCGCCGCCGTGGCGCATGCCGAGACCGAGATGGGCGGCATCGACATCCTCGTCAACAACTCGGGCGTGGGCAGCACGCAGAAGCTGACCGACGTCACGCCCGAGAGCTACGACGAGGTGATGGCCGTCAACACCCGCGGCGCCTTCTTCGTGGCCCAGGCCGTGGCCAAACGCATGATCGCGCGCGCCAAGGGCCAGGCGCCGGGCGTCTACACCGGCGGGCGCATCGTCAACGTGGCCTCGATGGCGGCGATGCAGGTGATGCCGCAGCTGGGCGTGTACTGCATGAGCAAGGCCGCCGTGGTGCACATGACGCGCGCGATGGCGCTGGAGTGGGGCCGCCACGGCATCAACGTCAACGCGATCTGCCCCGGCTACATCGACACCGAGATCAACCACCACGTCTGGCAGACCGAAGGCGGCCAGAAGATGGTGAAGAGCTTCCCGCGCCAGCGCCTGGGCCAGCCGCAAGACCTGGACGCGCTGCTGATGATGCTGTGCGCCAACGAGAGCCACTTCATCAACGGCGCTGTCATTTCCGCTGACGACGGCCAAGGGCTCTGAACGCATGCGGACCCTGTCACCGCTCGAAGCACGCGTGCTGGGCGTGCTGGTGGAGAAGCAGGCCACCGTGCCCGACACCTACCCGCTGAGCCTGAACGCGCTGGTGGCCGGCTGCAACCAGAAGACGGCGCGCAGCCCTGTCATCGAAGCGACCGAGGCCGAGGTGCTGGTGGCCATCGAAGGCCTGAAGAGCCTGAGCCTGGTGTTCGAAGGCAGCGGCAGCCGTGTCGTGAAGTTCGAGCACAACGCGCCGCGCATGCTGCAGGTGCCTGGCGCGGCCGTGGCGCTGCTGGCGGTGCTGATGCTGCGCGGCCCGCAGACCGCGGCCGAGCTGCGTTTGAACACCGAGCGCTTGCACCGTTTTGCCGACATCTCTTCGGTCGAAGGTTTCCTCGAAGAGCTGGCCGCCAAGGCCGAGCCCATGGCAATCAAGCTCAACCGCGCGCCGGGCGAACGGGAAGCGCGCTGGGCGCAGCTGCTGTGCGGCGAGGTGGCGCAGCCGCCCGGCAGCGTGGCGCGTTCTGCGGCCGATGACGTGGCCGCGGCCAGCGTCGGCGCGGGCGAGCTCTCGGCGCTGCGCGCCGAACAGACGCGCCTGGCCGCGGAGGTGGCTGAGTTGAAGGCCCTGGTGCAGCGCCTGGCGCGCGAGCTGGGCGTCGAGTAGCTCGTCGAAAGGGGGCTCTTCATGCGCTTCGAACTGCCCGCCGAGAAGAAGCTCGTGCACGAGATGGTGATGCCACTCCGCTGGGGCGACATGGACGCCATGGGCCACATCAACAACACGCTCTACTTCCGCTACATGGAGGTGTGCCGGCTCGACTGGATCTTCGCGCAAGGTGCCAGCACCGATCTCACGGGCCAGGGCCCGATCATCATCAACGCGTTCTGCAACTTCCTGCGCCAGCTCGAATTCCCGGGCGACATCCGCGTGACGATGTTCGTGGCCAACCCGGGCCGCAGCAGCTTCGAGACGTACCACACCATCGAGCGCACCGATGAGCCCGGCGTGGTCTATGCCGAAGGCGGCGCACGCACGGTGTGGACCGACTACGCGGCGAAGAAGTCGGCGCCCATGCCCGACTGGTTCCGCGCCAAGTTCGCCTGAACGCGCCGCCTGCCATGCCCTTGCCCGCCCGCCGTGCCTGGGTGCACGAAGCCATCCGCCGCATCGAAGCAGACTACCAACGTTCGGCCGACACCCATCTCATCCCCGTGGCGCTGCCGGGCTTCGCCGGCATCACGCTCTACCTCAAGGACGAGAGCAGCCACCCCACCGGCAGCCTGAAGCACCGGCTGGCGCGCAGCCTCTTTCTCTTTGCGCTGTGCAACGGCTGGCTGCACGAGGGCAGCACGGTGGTGGAGGCCAGCAGCGGCAGCACGGCGGTGAGCGAGGCCTACTTCGCGCGGCTGCTGGGCCTGCCCTTCATTGCCGTGATGCCGCGGCACACCAGCCCGCAGAAGATCGCGGCCATCCAGTTCCACGGCGGCCAGTGCCACCTCGTGGACGACCCGCGCGCCATCTACAGCGAGAGCGCGCGCCTGGCACAGGAACGCGGTGGCCACTTCATGGACCAGTTCACCTACGCCGAACGGGCCACCGACTGGCGTGCCAACAACAACATCGCCGAGAGCATCTACACGCAGATGCGGCGCGAGCCACACCCCTGCCCGGCGTGGATCGTGGCCAGTGCCGGCACCGGCGGCACGCTGGCCACCATCGGCCGCTACGTGCAGCACTGCCGCCACGCCACGCGCGTGTGCGGCGCCGATGCCGAGCGCAGCGTCTTCTTCGACCACTACCTCAGCGGCGACGCCACGCTCACGCGCGCCGAAGGCTCGCGCATCGAAGGCATCGGCCGCCCGCGCGTGGAGGCTTCTTTCGTGCCCGGCGTGCTCGATGCGATGGTGCAAGTGCCCGACCTCTGGAGCCTGGCCGCCATGCACGCCTTGAGCGCCCGCCTGGGCCGGCGCGTGGGCGGCAGCACCGGCACCAACCTGATCGCATCGCTGGCCTGTGCGCAGGCCATGCAGGCCGCGGGCGAGCAGGGTGCCATCGTCACGCTGCTGTGCGACCGCGGCGAGCTCTACGCGCACAGCTACCACGACGAGGCCTGGCTCGCGGCCAACGGACTGGCCTGCGGCGACGAGGCGCGCGCCGTCGAGGCCCTCATCGAACACGGCCGCTGGCCGCAGGCGCTGCAGAGCACCTGGCGCCTGGCCGGCGAACTGGCGCCGGCCGTCTGAAGCTCAGCCCGGCACGGCGCTGTAGGGCCCGCCTTGCTTCAGCGCGCGCTGGTAAGCCGGCCGCGCGTGGATGCGTTTAAGCCAGGCCGTGATGTGCGGGTGGCTCGCCCCCAGGCCCACGCGCTCGGCCGCGGCTTCCAGCGGGTAGCTCATCTGCACGTCGGCGGCACTGAACTCGGGCCCCGCGAACCAGGGCTGCGCGGCGAGCGTGGTCTCGATGAAGGCCAGCTGCTGTGTGATGTTCGGCATCAGGAAGCTCTTGCCCACCTCGTCGGCCACGCCCTTGACGATGGGCTTGATGAAGAAGGGCACCCGCGCGCTGCGCACCTTGTCGAAGACCAGCTTCATCACGAGGAAGGGCATGGCGCTGCCCTCGGCGAAGTGCAGCCAGTAGGTGAACTGCCGGCGTTCGGCCGTGCCGGCCGCGGGGCGCAGGGCACCGGCGCCGTGGGCGTCGAGCAGGTACTCGATGATGGCGCCCGATTCGGCCACCGTGATGTCGCCGTCGGTGATGACCGGGCTCTTGCCCAGCGGGTGCACCTGCTTCAGCTCGGGCGGGGCCAGCAGCGTCTTGCGGTCGCGCGCGTAGCGCTGGACGGTGTAGGGCAGGCCCAGTTCTTCCAGCAGCCACAGCAGGCGCTGCGAGCGCGAGTTTTCAAGATGGTGAACGGTGATCATGGCCGCGATGATGCCTCGGTGGCCCGGGCTGCTTCGGCCTGGATCTCCTGCAGGCTGGCCGGCCGCTCGGGGGTGGCGAGAAAGCTGCTCTCTGCCAGTGCGAAATCGGGGTCCAGCCGCAGGGCGGCCAGGAAGGCTTCGCGCGCGTCGGCAAAGCGGTTCTCGGCCAGCGCCTGCAGGCCGCGTGCGAAGCGCGCGTAGGCTTCCCAGTTGCGCGTGTGCACGGTGTCCACCGCGGCCGGGCGGTCTCGGATGTCGAGCAGGTCGAGGATGCCGTGCACGATGCGTTTCTGCAGCACGAAGAACTCGGCCTGCAGGCCTTCGGCCTCTGTCTGGCCAATCAGGCGGCCGCGCGGCACGTCGGTGGTGGCGCTGTTGATGCGGTAGCGGCCAGAGCCTGGGCCCGTGGGCCCCGGCGCGTTGTAGACCGAGCCGGCCACCAGCGTGCCCGCCCCCAGCAGCCGGCCGGGGCGCACGGCGGTGGCGGGGTTCACCAGGTCGCTGGCCGACAGGCGCAACTCCTCGGCGAGCAGTTCAATCTTGTCGCGCTCCAGCACCGTGAGGGCGGGCACGCGGGCCAGGTCGACGGCGATCATCGAGACCGCCGCGCGGTTGAAGCTGGCAGCGGGGGCAGGCGCAGGCGCTGCGCCGGGCGCCGGCGCCGGGCCGCGGATGTCGAAGGGCAGCACGGCCACGTGCAGGCGGTCGGTGCGCAGCGCGCTCAGCTGCGCTTCCGAAGCTGCCGCGCGCTGCACGAAACGGCGCGCGGCCTCGCGGTCGAGCAGCGTCAGATGCCCACGCACCTGGCGCGCGCGTGCCAGCGTGCTGGGCGCCATCGCGGCGTAGCGCCGCCAGGCGGCGATGGCGCCTTCCACGTCGTTGGCCAGCAGCGCGCGTGCGCCTTGCAGGTACTGCGCCTGCAGCGCTTGCGCTTGCGCCGGGCTCATCGGCGGGGCAGGGGCGTCCATCAGGCCCAGGCGCTGCAGCAGCGGCGCCAGGCCCAGCTGCGTGGCCACGCTGGCGCAGCCGCTCAGGCCGGTGCTGCTGACGGCCAGCGCGGAGCCGGCCAGCAGCAGGCTGGCGCGGCGTCGGCCCGGGTTGTTGGGGTGTGCGGTGTCAGAGGGCATGCGGGGTGTCAGGCCTGCCCGGAGAGCAGCCGGTGGACGAGGTCGGGCGTGCTGGCCGCGCCGGTCTTGCGCATCAGGCGCGCGCGGTACACGTCCACCGTGCGCGGGCTGATGCCCAGGCGCTTGCCGATCAACTTGCTGGTCAGCCCGTCGATCAGCAGCGCGGCGATCTCGCGTTCGCGCGCGGTCAAGTCCAGTGTCAGCACACGCCGCGCCGAGAGGTCTTCGAAGGCCCAGATGCCCGCGGCGTGCGGGTCGCCCGGCTGCAGCGCGCGGCCGCTGACGTGGCACCAGAAGAGCTCGCCGCTGCCATCGACCTTGCCCAGGCGCTTCATCACGCGCTCGTCGGCGTAGCGGCCTTGTGCGTCGAGCTGGGCGCTGATGCGCTGGCCGGTGCGGTGGAACTCGTCGGGCGTGGGGTAGAGGAGCTCGAAGCTCTGGCCGATGAGCTGTTCGCGCGTGGCGCGGAACATCGCCAGCAGCTCGGCATTGCAGTCGATCATCAGCCGCTGGCGCGAGAGCACCAGGCCGATGGGCGCCAGCTCGAAGGCAGCCCGGTAGTCCAGCGCGGCGGGGTCGGAGGCCAAGGCCGGCACCGGGTTCAGAGCAGCGCGTAGGTGGTGGTGGCGTGCGCGGCCAGTTCATCAGCGGCGCTGATGACCTGCATCTCGCCGAAGACCAGGCTGCGGCCCATGCGCAGCACGCGCGCCACAACGCGCACCGCGCCGCCGCCGCCCGAGATGGGGCGCAGGAAGCTCGTCTGGAGTTGCACCGTGGTCATGGGCTTGAAGCCGCCGAGCTTGGTCATCACGGCCAGCACCATGGCGGTGTCGCAGGCGGCCATCATGGTCTGGCCGCAGAGCACGCCGCCTTCGTGCACGTGCTTGGGCGTGACGGGCAGGGCCAAAGTCACCTCGCCGGCGCGGGCTTCGATGACCCGCAGATCGAGTTCACGCACCCATGGCGCGAACACGTGGCCCAAAGCGCTGGTGAGCATTTCCACGTCGGCGAAAGACGCGTGCGGGTCGTGGTTTGCGGGGCTGGCCATGGTGCGCTGAACTCCTTGCTGCTCCGTGCAGACCGGGCCCCGCCGTGGTGGGAAGGCCTTAGGCGATTGTACGTAGCGGGCCCTGCCGCGCCCCCGGTGTACGCTCGGTGGCGGTGCCCCGTGTGGCCCCCTGCAACCAAGGAAACGAGCGCATGAACAAGATCTACCCCAGCGCCGCCGCGGCCCTGGACGGCATCGTGCACGACGGCATGCTGATCGCCGTGGGCGGTTTCGGCCTGTGCGGCATCCCAGAGACGCTGACCGACGCGCTGTGCGCCACGGGCGTCAAGGACATCACCGCCATCAGCAACAACGCCGGCACCGACGGCCACGGCCTGGGCAAGCTGCTGCAGACGCGCCAGATCAAGAAGATGATCAGCAGCTACGTCGGCGAGAACAAGGAGTTCGAGCGCCAGTACCTGGCCGGTGAACTCGAACTGGAATTCACGCCCCAGGGCACGCTGGCCGAGAAGCTGCGCGCTGGCGGTGCCGGCATCCCGGCCTTCTACACGCGCACTGGCGTCGGCACGCTGGTGGCCGAGGGCAAGGAAGCGCGCGAGTTCGACGGCCAGACCTACATCCTCGAGCGCTCGCTCGTGCCCGACGTGAGCTTCGTGCACGCCTGGAAGGCCGACCACGCCGGCAACCTCGTCTTCCGCCTGACCGCGCGCAACTTCAACCCGGCCGCGGCCATGGCCGGCAAGATCACCGTGGTGGAAGTGGAAGAGCTCGTGCCCACCGGCAGCCTGAAGCCCGACGAGATCCACCTGCCGGGCATCTACGTGCACCGCATCGTGCACGCGCCCGACGGCCCGAAGTACATCGAGAAGCGCACCATCACCGAGAAGAGCGGAGTCTGACCATGCCCTGGACCCACGACCAAATGGCCGCGCGCGCGGCCCATGAGCTGGAAGACGGCTTCTACGTCAACCTCGGCATCGGCCTGCCCACGCTGGTGGCCAACTTCGTGAACCCGGCCATCGAGGTGTGGCTGCAGAGCGAAAACGGCATGCTCGGCATCGGCCCCTTCCCGACCGAAGACGAGGTCGACCCCGACCTCATCAACGCCGGCAAGCAGACCGTCACCACCATCCCCGGCAGCAGCATCTTCGGCAGCCACGACAGCTTCGCGATGATCCGTGGCGGCAAGATCAACCTCAGCATCCTGGGCGCCATGCAGGTCAGCGAGAAGGGCGATCTGGCGAACTGGATGATCCCCGGCAAGATGGTCAAGGGCATGGGCGGCGCCATGGACCTGGTGGCCGGCGTGAAGCGAGTGATCGTGTTGATGGAGCACGTGGCGCGCAAGAAGGACGGCTCGGGCTTCGAGCTGAAGATCCTGCCGCAGTGCACGCTGCCGCTGACGGGCGTGGGCGTGGTCAACCGCATCATCACCGACCTGGCGGTGATGGACGTCACCCCGCAAGGCCTGAAGCTCGTGGAGCTGGCCCCGGGCGTGACGCGCGAAGAGCTGCAGGCCAAGACCGGCGTGCCGCTGCAGTGAGGCAGCACGCGGCGCGGGCCTCACTGGCGGCGCTGCTGCTGGCGCTGGCGGGCTGTGCGCAGCCGCCTGCCGCGCCTGCTGCATCCGCCGCAGTGGCCGCTGCGCCTGCCGCGGCGGCTTCAGAACCCCTGCCCGCCGCCCAGCCCGAGCGCCCCTCGGGCTGGATCGACAAACCCGGCTGGACCGCGCAGCGCCAGATGGTGGCCGCGGCCAACCCGCTGGCCACCGAGGCGGGCCACGAGATCCTGCGTGCCGGCGGCTCGGCGCTCGACGCCGCCGTGGCCGTGCAGATGGTGCTGACGCTGGTGGAGCCGCAGAGCAGCGGCATCGGTGGCGGCGCCCTGCTGATGCACTTCGACGGCCGCCGCACCGAGGCCTGGGACGGCCGCGAAACCGCACCTGCGGGGGCCACCGACCGGATGTTTCTCGGCCCCGAAGGCCAGCCGCTGCCCTACGCCAGCGCCGTGTTCGGCGGCCGCGCCGTGGCTGTGCCCGGCGTGGTGAAGATGCTGGAAGCCGCGCACCGCCAGCACGGCAGCTTGCCTTGGGCGCGGCTGCTGCAGCCCGCCATCCGCCTGGCCGAAGGCGGCTTCGCCATCAGCCCGCGCCTGCACACGTTGCTGCAGGCCGACCGCCTGCTGCGCCGCGACCCCATCGCCCGTGCCCATTACTACGGTGCCGACGGCAACGCGCTGCCCGTGGGCCATGTGCTGCGCAACCCGGCGCTGGGCCGCGTGCTGCGCGCCATCGCCACGCAGGGCAGCGCCGGCCTGCATACCGGGCCGGTGGCGGCCGATGTGCTGGCGCGCGTCAATGGCCACAGCGTGCCCGGCACGTTGAACGCACAAGACCTGGCCGGCTACACGCCGCTGCAGCGCGAGCCGCTGTGCACGCTGTGGCGCGAGGTCTACCGGGTCTGCGGTTTTCCGCCGCCTTCATCGGGCCACCTGGCGATGCTGCAGGTGCTGGGCATGATGGAAGCCGGCCCGCCCGCGCGCCTGCAAGGCCCGCCAGGCCAGGCCGTGCCGGATGTCGACTGGCTGCACCGCTACATCGAGGCCACGCGCCTGGCTTATGCCGACCGCGCGCTGTACGTCGCCGACCCCGCCTACACCGCCGCGCCCGGCGGTGACTGGGCCACGCTGCTGAGTCCGGCTTACCTGGCGCAGCGCGCCGCGCTCATCGGCCCCAAGCGCGCGCCGTTGGTGGAAGCCGGCCGGCCCGCCGGCGTGGCGCCCGTGGCGCTGGGCGCGATGGCCGAACAGCCTTCACACGGCACCAGCCACGTCAGCGTGGTCGATGCGCAAGGCCGCGCGGTGGCGCTGACCGGCAGCGTCGAATCGGCCTTCGGCGCGCGCGTGATGAGCGACGGCGGCAGCGGCCTGCCTGGTGGCTTCCTGCTCAACAACCACATGACCGATTTCGCGCTGGCCCCCACCGACGCCCAGGGCCGGCCGGTGGCCAACCGCATCCAGCCCGGCAAGCGCCCGCGTTCGAGCATGAGCCCGACGCTGGTCTTCGACGCCAAGAGCGGCCAACTGCTGATGACCGTGGGCTCGCCCGGCGGCAGCTTCATCATCCACTTCACCGGCCGCACGCTGCTCGGCACGCTGGCCTGGGGCCTGGATGCGCAGCGCGCCATCGACCTGCCGCACTTCGGCAGCACCGGCGGGCCGGTGTGGCTGGAGAAGGGCCGCTTCCCGGCGGCCACCGTGCAGGCGCTGCGCGAGCGTGGCCACACCGTGCAGGAGACCGAGCTCACCAGCGGCCTGCAGGCCGTGCAGCGCCGCCCGGGCGGCGGCTGGTTCGGCGCCGCGGATCCGCGGCGCGAGGGCATCGTGCTGGGGGACTGAGCGGCTCGGCGCGCTTCAGCGCGGCTTCAAGGCCAGCGCCGCTTCGCGCACCAGCTCGGGCCCGCGGTAGATCAAGCCGGTGTAGATCTGCACGAGGTCGGCCCCCGCCAGCAGCTTGCTGCGCGCATCGGCCCCGCTCATCACGCCGCCCACACCGATGATGGTGTAGCCCGCGCCCAGCGCCGCGCGCAGCTGCGCGATGACGCGGTTGCTCGCGGCCAGCACCGGCGCGCCGCTCAGGCCGCCTGCTTCTTCGGCGTGCGGCAGGCCCTGCACGGCCTCGCGCGAGAGCGTGGTGTTGGTGGCGATCACGCCGTCGATGCCGTTCTTCTGCAGCGTGGCGGCGATCACGCCCACCTGCGCCTCGTCCAGATCGGGCGCGATCTTCACGAACATCGGCACACGCCGCCCGTGCTGCTGCGCGAGCTGCTCGCGCCGCGCCTGCAGCGCCGAGAGCAGCGCGTCCAGCGCCTCGTCGCTTTGCAGCGCGCGCAGGTTCTTGGTGTTGGGGCTGCTGATGTTCACCGTCACGTAGTCGGCGTGGGCGTAAACCCCGTCCAGGCCGAGCAGGTAGTCGTCCACCGCGCGCTCGATGGGCGTGGCCGCGTTCTTGCCGATGTTCAGGCCCAGCAGGCCGCCGGCGGCGCGGAAGCTGCGCGCGCGCTGCACGTTGGCGATGAAGCTCTGCAGCCCTTCGTTGTTGAAGCCCAGGCGGTTGATGAGCGCGTCACGCGCCGGCAGGCGGAACATGCGCGGCTTGGGGTTGCCCGGCTGGCCCAGCGGCGTGACCGTGCCCACCTCGATGAAGCCGAAGCCCATCGCGCCCAGGCCGTCGATGCAACGGCCGTTCTTGTCCAGCCCGGCGGCCAGGCCCACGCGGTTGGGGAAACGCAGGCCCGCCACGGTAACGGTGTCGTCCACACGCGCCTGCTGCCACAGGCACATCGCCGGTGTGTTCTGCAGCTTGGCGATGCTGCCCAAGGTGAGATCGTGCGCGGCCTCGGGGTCCAGGCCAAAGAGGAAGGGGCGGGTGAGGGCGTAGGGCAGCAGCGACATGGAGGCGGATTGTCTCAGGGCCCCCGCAGATAATCCTTCGCCATGACACAAGACGAACTCAAGGCCCTGGTCGGGCAGGCGGCGCTGGCGCACGTGGTGCCCGGCGAGCTGGTGGGCGTGGGCACGGGCAGCACCGTCAACCACTTCATCGATGCGCTGGCCGGCATGAAAGAGCGTTTCGCCGGTGCCGTGAGCAGCAGCGATGCCAGCACCGCGCGCCTGCTGGCGCACGGCATCCGCGTGCTGGACGCCGCCGAGGTGCAGCAGCTGCCCGTCTACATCGACGGCGCCGACGAGATCGACGGCCGCGGCCACATGGTCAAGGGCGGCGGCGCGGCGCTCACGCGCGAGAAGATCGTGGCCGACCTGGCCGAGCGTTTCGTCTGCATCGCCGACGCCAGCAAGCAGGTGGCGGTGCTGGGCGGCTTTCCGCTGCCGGTGGAGGTGATCGAGATGGCCGCCCCGCGCCTGGTGCGGCGTTTTGCCGCCATCGGCGGCACGGCCACGCTGCGCTTGAAGGCCGACGGCCAGCCGCTGCTCACCGACAACGGCCACCCGCTGCTGGATGTGCGCGGCCTGAAGATCACCGACCCGCTGGCGATGGAAGCCGAGATCAGCCAGTGGCCCGGAGTCGTGACTTGCGGCATCTTTGCCCGCCACCGCGCCAGCCTGTGCCTGCTGGGCACCCCCACCGGCGTGCAGACGCTGGTGTTCTAATCGGGGCACTTTTCGCCCCCATCCAAGGACCCGCTTTGGCCAAACCCAACTATTCCTTCGAGAAGCGCCAGCGCGAGCTGGCCAAGAAGAAAAAGAAAGAAGAGAAGGAGAAGGAAAAGGCCGCCCGCAAGGCAGCAGGCCTGCCGCCGATCGCCGACGAGCCCGATGGCGACGATGACGGTGCCGAAGCCGGCGAGTCCGCCGGCCCCGCGAACCCGGCCTGACCCGCTGAACCGCTGACCCGGGCCTGCGCCGGCTCAGGCCGGCCCGCCCGCAGGCTGCTGCCGGGCCGCACGCACGCGCCATCGCCCCGGGTCCAGCGCATCCACCAGATCCTGCTCCAGCGGCCACGGCGTGCCGCTGGCCTGCGCCGCCACCAGTTGCGCCAGCAGTGGCGCGAGCGTGAGCCCGCGTGCGCCCAGCGCCGTCAGCACGAAGAGCCCGGGCTCGCGTGGCAGCAGCCGGGCCTGGTCGGCGCGTTGGCCCTGGCGTTCACCGCCGGGCATCTGCAGCGCCGGCAGCGCGCCGCAGATGGGCAGCCGGTCGTCGGTGTGCAGACGCCAGCCCGTGCGGCCTGACAGCGCCGCATCAGGGCCGGGCTGCAGGCCTGTCAGCCGCTGCAGGCGCTGCAGGTTGTGCTGGTGGTCTGCGTCGCGCAGCGTGGCCGGGCCGGGCGCGCCGGCTTCGCGCGTGGCGCCGCACAGCACCGCACCGGGCAGCGGGATGGCATAGCCGTCGCCGGCCACCGGCAGGCGCAGTGGGTGCGCAGCCGGGAACTGCGTCACCTGCCCGCGCGTGTGGCGCAACGGCCAAGGGGGCGTGTCATCGGCGCGCAGCGGCGCCAGCAGCGCCTGGGCCTGCACGGCGTTGCACAGCACCACCGCATCGGCTTCGGCCATCACCTCGCCGGCGCCGTCCAGCAGCTGCCAGACGGCGGACGTGCCTGGCGCGCGCTGCAGGTGCTGCACGTCGGCACCGGTGCGCAGCCCCACGCCCGGCGTGGCCAGCGCCCAGCGCACCCAGGCCGCGGGCTCGACCCAGCCGCCGGCCGGGTAGTGCCAGGCCGGGGCGGGCACTACCCGGCCGGCCAGCGCGCTGGCCTCTTCGGTGCCCAGCACCTGCACATAGGCCGGCGGCAGGCCGGTGCGTTGCAGCATCGCCTGCAAGGCGGGCAGGCCGCCGGCACGGGCGTCCAGCCGCAGCAGGCCCGCGGCGCTGCCGGGCACGCCCTGCGCCACGGCCAGGGCGTGGGTCGCATGGGCATGCAGCGCGGCCGCGCGGAAGAGGCGCGCGTAGGGGCCGTCGTCGGCGTTCACGGTGCCGTGGAAAAGGCCGCCGGGGTTGCCCGAAGCCTCCTGCGCGGGGGCGGCGTGGCGCTCCAGCACCGTCACCTGCCAGCCGGCCTGTGCCAGGGCCTGCGCCGCGGCGGCGCCGGCCAGGCCTGCACCCACCACCACGGCACGGCGGCCCGCGACGGCGCAGCCGGGCAGGCGGTGGGGCGTGTGACGCGGCGCGTAGTTGGCCAGCGTGGCCCCGGGCCTGCCACCGGCGGCGGGGGCCAGGCGCGGCACGAAACCGGCGCTGGCGAGGTGCTCCTGCAGCGCGGGGGCGGTGCACATGCTGGCGGCAGTGGCGCCGGGTGCCGCATGCGCAGCCAGGGCCTTGAGAACCCGCGGCTCCCAGGCGGCCGGGTCGCCTGCCAGTTGCTTGTGTCCCTCCAGGCAGAACGCATCGGCCTGCAGGCGCAGTGCGGGCAGGACGGTGCCGATGTCGCCCAGCGCCAGCAGCAGCTGCACGCGGCCGCCTTCGAAGGTCAGCCGGTGCAGGTTCGGCACCAAGGGCGGCCAGGCTGCCTGCAACTGTGCGGCCAGGGCGGGCATCGCGCTCTGCGCATGCACCTGCGCCAGGTCGGCGCCGCGCAACGGGTGCGGCTCGATGGCGATGAAGAACAGCCGTTCGCAGCGCTGCGGGTCTTCACGCCAGGCTTGCCAGGCGGCCAGGAAGTGGTGGCCAAGGCCGAAGCGGGTGGCCAGCACCACGAACTGCGCGCGCCCGGCCCATCGGCCGGGCAGGCCGTTGCCTTGCAGGAAGACCCGCTGCGCCTGCTGCAGCGCATCGGCATGCGGAGGAACATCCGCCGGCACGAACTTGGCGGCTTCGATGGGGGCGGTCTTCACAGGCGGGCCCCGGCCCGGGCTCAGGCCGCGGTGGGCGTGGCAGGCGAAGAGGCCGCCCGCTCGGCCAGCCAGGCCAGCAGCGCGTCGCGCACGCCGCCCAGGCTGCGGTAGGCCAGCACGGGCGGGCTCATGCTGGCCACGGCGGCGTGCAGGGCCTCGGCCTGGGCCGGCGCCTGCAGGGCCTGGGCCAATGGGCGCACTTCCACATGGATGGTGAATACCGCCTGCTGCTGCGCCGGCAGCGGGATGAAGGTCTGCCGCTCGCTGCGGAACCAGGCCTGCGGCACCGCCGTGTGTTGCCAGCGCTGCGGGTCCACGCGCGCCGGGTGCGCGTGCAGGCGCGGGTGGTCGCTGACGTTCCAGACGAAACGCTCGTAGCGCTCGGGCCCGGTGATCACCTTCAACAGGCCTTCGGTGGCCTTCAGCAGCACCGCGTTGTCGGCCACTGGCGCGTGCACCTCGCTGAAGTGGCGGCCGAGCTTTTCTTCAGGCGCCCAGTGGCTGGGCAGCGTCACCGCCAGCCAGGGGATGGTGCCGTTGCGGCCATCGACGATGGCGAAATCTTCGGCAAAGGCCAGACAGGCCAGCCCGGCCTGGCGCCAGCCTGGGGGCAGGCCCTGCAGGCAGCGGGCGACCTCGTCACCCAGGCCGAAGCGCCCTTGCTGGCGCTGCAGCACCTCGCCCTGCGGGCCCACGGCGGTGGCCAGCCAGAGGGCCTCGGCCGTGGCGCCGTCCCAGGCCCAGGCGCCGGGGTGTTCGGCCGCGGCGTGGGCGTAGAGGGCGTGCAGGGCCGGCGTGGCATCGAAACCATCCACCGCGCCGAGGGCCTGGGCCCAGAAGGCCGTCATCACGGCCAGCTTTTCGCGCTGGTGGCGTGAGCCCGGCTGCAGCGGCGTGAGCTGCGCCGCGCCGAGGGGCAGCTTGCGCAGGCCGGGCTGCATGCGGAAGGGCGCGGTGACGCCGGCCTCGAAGTCGAAACCGGTGGCCGAGCGGGGCGAGGCTGTGTTTCGATCGCTCATGGTTCGCGGATGATGGCCCAATGAAAAAGGCACCCCGCAGGGTGCCCGGTGTCGCCACGGCACCGACAAGGCGGCGCGCTGGCGGCGGCGTGCTTCAGACGCGCTTCTTGTACTCGTGCGTGCGCGTGTCGATTTCGATCTTGTCGCCGTTCTCGACGAACAGCGGCACGGACAGCTCGAAACCCGTGCCCACGATCTTGGCCGGCTTCATGACCTTGCCCGAGGTGTCGCCCTTGACGGCCGGCTCGGTCTCGATCTCGCGCACGACGGTGGTGGGCAACTCGACGCTGATGGCCTTGCCGTCGTAGAACACGACTTCCACGCCCATGTTGTCTTCGAGGTAGCTGATGGCGTCGCCCATGTTCTCGGCTTCCACCTCGAACTGGTTGTACTCGGAGTCCATGAAGACGTACATCGGATCGGCGAAGTACGTGTACGTGCAGTCCTTCTTGTCCAGCACGATCTGGTCCATCTTGTCGTCGGCCTTGAAGACGACTTCGGCGCCCGAACCGTTGAGCAGGTTCTTCATCTTCATGCGCACGGTGGCGGCGTTGCGGCCACCGCGGCTGTATTCGGTCTTGAGCACGACCATGGGGTCCTTGCCCTGCATGATGACGTTGCCGGCCCGGATTTCTTGAGCGATTTTCATAGCGGTTTCCGTGAGTTGTGGGCCGCTGCATCCTGGCGAGGCTGAGGGGCTCTCAGTGCCTGGGAGTGGGCCTGCTTGCGTTGCGCAAAGCCCCTGATTCTAGCAGGCGGCGTGCGCCTTGTCGGTCGCCCTGTCGGCGCTTCAGGGGCGGGCCAGGTGCGGCGCCTGCACGAAATCGAGCAGTTGCGTCGCCAGGTCGGGCTGCGCCGCCAAGGCGGCCGCGGCCTCTTGCGCTGCCGTTGCCCACGCGCCAGCCAGCGGTGGCAGGCCGGGCCAAGCAGCCTGAAGGCCGTTC
Organism: Rubrivivax sp.; assembly: GCA_051861265.1. Lineage (GTDB taxonomy): Bacteria > Pseudomonadota > Gammaproteobacteria > Burkholderiales > Burkholderiaceae_C > Rubrivivax. The sequence goes on along the minus strand of JBHYDA010000003.1, from coordinate 139,486 downwards.
CAGGCCCGCCACAGCGCGGCCACCTCGGCCGGCAGTTGCAGGCGGTGCGCCAGGGCCTGCAGCTTGGGGGCGTGCGCGCCGTCTTCCTGCGGGTAGGTCTGCCAGACGAAAGGCGTGCCGGCCCACAGCGCCCGCACCAGCGAATCTTCACCGCGCACGAAGTTCAGGTCGGCGGCCCAGAGCAGTTCATCGAACCCTGGCTGCGTGAGCCAGGGCAGGGCGTGCACCTGCACCGCGGCTGGCGTCTGCGGCCATATGGCGGCCACCTGGCGCTGCGCAGGCCCCGGCGTGAGCAGCAGCCGCGTGGGTGGTGCACCGGGCCGCGCCAGATCGGCCAGCAGTGCGGGCAAGGCGGGGTTGTCGTAGCAGAAGAGCGCGACCACCCGCTCGCCTGGGCGCAGCGGCGGCTGGCCCTGGGCCTGCAGCCAGGCCTGACGGTTGAAGTCAGCGCGGTGCTCGGCGAGGCCGGGTTCGCGCAGCAGGCCGCCCGTGGCCGGCGTGAAGCCGGGGTAGAAGAACCATTTCGTGAGACCCGCAGCCGGCCCGCTGAACTGCGGCGAGGGCAGGCGGTGCGAACGCTCGACATAGGCCTCCGCGCTGAGGTACTCCAGGTTCAGCCACAGCGGCGGGGGGGCGCGCCGAGCCATCGCGGCCAGGGTCTCGGCCGGCGGGTCGCAGCCGAAGGCTTCCACCACCACGTCACCCGGCGTGGCCGGCCCGGGCCAGGGAAACACCTCGACGCCGGGCGCGCCGCTTGGCGCCATGAAGGCCAGCGGCGCGGCGTCGTCGATGACCAGGCGCACACGCTGCCCGCGCTGCGCCAGGTTCACCGCCAGGCGCCAGCAGACACCCGCGTCGCCGAGGTTGTCGATGACGCGGCAGTACACATCCCACAACAAGGCCGGCATCGGGGCATTATCGAAGGGCCGTTCGAAGACGACACAATCGCGGCCGATGACTGAGAGTGCAGAGACCCCGGCCCCGCCGCCGCCGCCTTCGAACCGCGAACGCCTGCTCGCCGAAGTGGCCGCGCTGCCCGGCCTGCCGGGCGTTTACCGCTGGTTCGACGCCGCCGACGGCCTGCTCTATGTGGGCAAGGCGCGCAACCTCAAGAAGCGCGTCAGCAGCTACCTGCACAAAGACCACGACGGCACGCGCATCGGCCACATGGTCAGCCGCATCGCGCGGCTGGAAACCACCGTGGTGCGCAGCGAGGCCGAGGCCTTGCTGCTCGAAAACAACCTCATCAAGACGCTAGACCCGAAGTTCAACATCCTCTTCCGGGACGACAAGAGCTATCCCTACCTGAAGCTGGTGTCGCATGCGTTTCCGCGCATGGCCTACTTCCGCGGCGCGGTCGACAAGAAGCACCGCTACTTCGGCCCCTACCCGAACGCCTGGGCCGTGAAGCAGACCATCCAGCTGATGCAGAAGGTCTTCCGCCTGCGCACCTGCGAAGACACGGTCTACAACCACCGCAGCCGGCCCTGCCTGCTGTACCAGATCCAACGCTGCACGGCGCCCTGCGTCGGCTTCATCACGCCCGAGGACTACGCGCGTGACGTGCGTGATGCCGAACGTTTTCTGCTCGGCGATACGCAGGAGGTCATCGACGACCTGCAGGCCAAGATGATGGCCCACGCCGAAGGGCTGGAGTTCGAGAAGGCCGCCGCGCTGCGCGACCGCATCGGTTCGCTCTCGAAGGTGCTGCACCAGCAGAGCATGGATGCAAGCAGCCTCTCGGCCTCGGACAAGGACGTCGACATCCTCGCCGTGAAGGTGGCCGGCGGCCGTGCCTGCGTGAACCTGGCGATGGTGCGCGGCAGCCGCCACCTGGGCGACCGCGCCTACTTCCCGCAGCACGTGGACGACGGCGCCGCGCTCAGCGCCGACGAGGCCGAGGCGCGTTTCGAGGACGAACTCGCCGGCCCCGAGAACGCCCGCGCGATGCTGACCGCGCCCGAATGCGCGGTGCTGGAAGCCTTCATCGCGCAGCACTACATCGGCCAGCCGGTGCCGCCGGTGCTCGTCACCAGCCACCCGGTGGACCCGGCGCTGATCGAGGCGCTGTCCGAGACCACCGGCATCAAGCTGCGCTGCACGCACCAGCCGCGCGAGCAGCGCCGCATCTGGCTGGAGATGGCCGCCAAGGGCGCCGAGCTTTCGCTGGCCCGTCTGCTGGCCGAGGAGGGCTCGGCGCAGCAGCGCACGCGGGCGCTGATCGAGGCGCTGGACCTCGACATCGAAGACCCGGCCGGTTTGCGCGTGGAGTGCTTCGACATCAGCCACACCGCCGGCGAAGCGACGCAGGCCAGTTGCGTGGTCTACGAAGGCCACGCGATGCAGAGCGCGCAGTACCGCCGCTTCAACATCGAAGGCGTGACCGGTGGCGACGATTACGCCGCCATGCGCCAGGTGCTGACGCGCCGCTATGCGCGCCTGGCCGAGGCCGTGGCTGCCGGCAAGGCCGAGGCGGCACCGGCCGAAGGCGGGGCTGAACCCACGGCGGAAGCCGCGCCGGCCGACGCGCCGGAGGCCAAGCCCAAGCGCGCCGCCCGTGGTGCCGCCCGCCTGCCCGACCTGGTGCTGGTGGACGGCGGCCGCGGCCAGGTGAGCATGGCGCGCGAGGTCTTCCAGGAACTGGGCCTGGAACTGGGCTTGATCGTCGGCGTCGAGAAGGGCGAGGGCCGCAAGGTCGGCCTGGAGGAACTGGTGTTCGCCGACGGCCGCGAGAAGGTCTACCTCGGCCACGATTCGGCGGCGTTGATGCTGGTGGCGCAGATCCGTGACGAGGCGCACCGCTTCGCCATCACCGGCATGCGCGCCAAGCGCGCCAGCGTGCGCACAGGGGGCAGCAAGCTCGAAGACATCGCCGGCGTGGGCCCGCGCAAACGCGCGCGGCTGCTCCAGCGCTTCGGCGGCCTGCGCGGCGTGGCCTCGGCCGGGGTGGAAGACCTGGCCAGCGTGGAAGGCATCTCGCGGGAACTGGCGGAGGAGATCTACCGTGCACTGCACTGAGAAACACTGGAAGCACGCGGCCGGAATGCACCGCCCTGCCGGCTGGGCCTGGCTGGCAGCGTGCTGCGCTGTCGGGCTGGTTGGCTGTGCGCAGGCCCCCAAGCCCACCGGCGCGCCGGCGGCCTCGCCCGCGGCCGCACCCGCGCCGCACACAGCACCGGCACCCACACCGGCCGCGCCCAGCAGCATCGCCAGCCCAAGCCGGCCCGGCGCCCAAGGCGTGCCCGGCCTCACGCCGCCCAAGCCCGCAGGCCCGGTGGCCCGCGGCCCCATCCCGCGCAACCCGCGCTACGTTCAACTGCCCGCGCCGGCCACGCCGCGCTCACAGGCGGCGCTGCAGGCGCAGTTCGCGCTGCGGCTGATGCAGGCCCACCCCGACAGCACTTACACCAGCCGTCCGCCGGAACGGCTGTACGCCATCCCGGTGCTGGAGATCGACCTCAACGGCGACGGCAGCGTGCGGGCCATCAAGGTGCTGCGCCGCCCCAGCACGGGTGATGAAGCCACCCGCCTGGCCATGGACGCGGTGCGCCGCGCCGCGCCCTATGGCGACGTCTCGCGCCTGCCCAAACCCTGGCGCGTGGTGGAGACCTTTCTCTTCGACGACGACCTGCGTTTCAAGCCCCGCACGCTCGACGTCGACTGAGCCCGTCGCACCGCTTGCGCACCGTCATCCCGGTGCCCCGGCGCCTTGGGCACAATCGCCCGATGTTCTTCACCATCCCCACGCTGCTCACCTGGGCCCGCATCGCGGCCATACCGCTCATCATCGGCGTGTACTACCTGGGGTGGGACGTGAAGACGCAGAACCTCGTGGCCACCACGATGTTCATCGTGTTCGCGCTGACCGACTGGCTCGACGGCTACCTGGCGCGCAAGCTCAACCAGACGTCGGCCTTCGGCGCCTTCCTCGATCCGGTGGCCGACAAGTTCCTGGTCTGCGCCTGCCTGCTGGTGCTGCTGGAGCACGACCGCGTCGACTCCATCGTGGCACTCGTCATCATCGGCCGCGAGATCGCCATCTCTGCACTGCGTGAGTGGATGGCGCAGATCGGCGCCTCGCGCAGCGTGGCGGTGCACATGCTGGGCAAGCTGAAGACCACCTCGCAGATGGTGGCCATTCCCTTCCTGCTCTACGACGGCACGGTCTTCGGCGTTGTCGACACTCGCCTGTGGGGCACGGTGCTGGTGTGGGTGTCGGCCGTGCTCACCATCTGGTCGATGGCCTATTACCTGCAGAAGGCCCTGCCCGAGATCCGCGCCAAGGCGCCTTGAGCGGCATGGCCGCGCTCTCGCCGGCCGCGCTGCAGCGCGCGGTGCCGCTCCTCTTCGTGCTCATCTGGAGCACCGGCTTCGTGGTGGCCCGCTACGGCATGCCGCATGCCGGGCCGATGGACTTCCTGGCGCTGCGCTTCCTGTTCTCTGCGCTGCTCTTCCTGGCCTGGGTGCGCTTGTCGGGCGCAGCCTGGCCGAAGGGCCGCGCGCAATGGGGCCACCTCGCCGTGACGGGCGTGCTGATGCACGGCGGCTACCTCGGCGGCGTGTGGGCCGCCGTGAAGCTGGGCCTGGGGGCGGGGCTGGTCTCGCTGATCGTCGGGCTGCAGCCGGTGCTCACGGCGCTGTGGCTCAGCGCCGTGGCGGGCCGTGGCGGTGGCGGTGGCGCAGGCAATGCCGCGCGGGTGCGGCCGGTGCAATGGCTGGGCCTGGCGCTGGGCCTGGCGGGCCTGCTGCTGGTGGTGTGGCACAAGCTGCACCTCGGGCAGGCGCGGCCCGAGAACCTGGCCCTGGCGGTGCTGGCGCTGGGCGCCATCACCGCCGGCACGCTGTACCAGAAGCGCTGGGTCGCGCCTTGCGATGTGCGCAGCGCCAGCGCGGCGCAACTGCTGGCGGCGCTGGCCGTGACGGCGCCACTGGCGTGGATGGAGAGCTATGCCTTCGACTGGCACCCCGAACTCATCGGTGCGCTGGCGTGGTCGGTGCTCGTGCTCACGCTGGGTGGCAGTTCGCTGCTGTACCTGCTGATCCAACGCGGCGCGGCCACGGCCGTCACCAGTTTGATGTATCTCGTGCCGCCCTGCACCGCGGTGCTGGCGTGGTGGCTCTTCGGCGAGTTGCTCACGCCGCTGAGCCTGGCGGGCCTGGCCTGCACCGCCGTGGGCGTGGCGCTGGTGGTGCGCGACCCCGCGCCTGCGCGGGCCTAGAATCCGCGGCCTCGCTTGACACCTCGGAATCGGGCGGGATGTAATGAATCGAGCCCTGGGCACTGAGCGCTCCAGGGCCTGCTGCCAGCGTAGCCACCGAATTCCGAAGACACCTGACGAGGGGAACCGCGACGTGAACAAGAGTGAACTGATCGAGCACATCGCCAAGCAGGCCGACATCTCCAAGGCCGCGGCGGGACGCTCGCTCGAAGCCTTGATCGGCGCCGTGAAGACCACGCTCAAGAAGGGCGGCAGCGTCACCATCACCGGGTTCGGCACCTTCACCGCGCCCAAGCGCGCAGCGCGCACCGGCCGCAACCCGCGCACCGGCGATGCCATCAAGATCAAGTCGGCCAAGGTGCCGAAATTCCGCCCCGGCAAAGCCCTGAAAGACGGGCTCAACGGCGTCAAGTAAGGCACCCTCACCGGGTGCTTAGCTCAGCCGGTAGAGCGGCGCCCTTACAAGGCGTAGGTCGGCGGTTCGAACCCGTCAGCACCCACCACCCCCTCGTCTAGAATTCGCCGCCCCGCGCGTTGCGCGGCGGCGTTTTGTCATGGACGGCGCCTTGGCCGCCCACATCGCCCATACCGCCCAAAGCGCCCGGCACGTCACCAGGATCTCTCTCGATGTTCGATTTCATCCGCGACCACACCCGTCTGGTGCTGGGCTTCCTGCTGCTGCTGATCATTCCCTCCTTCATCTTCTTCGGTGTCGAGGGCTACACCCAGTTCAACGACGCGGCCAGCCAGGCCGTGGCCAAGGTCGACGGGCAGAAGATCTCGCGGGCCGAGTGGGACGATGCGCACCGCCGCTTCATGGACAACCAGCGCCGCCAGGCGCCCACGCAAGACCCGGTAGCGCTCGACACGCCGGCCGCGCGCCGCGACACGCTGGACAACCTGGTGCGTGAACGCGTGCTGCTGACCGCCGCCACGAAGATGCACCTCTTCCCCAGCGACACCCGCATGGCGCGCCTGTTCGACAGCGACCCGCAGTACGCCGGCCTGCGCGGCCCCGACGGCAAGATCAGCCGTGAACTGCTGGTGGCACAGGGCCTGACCCCGGCGCTCTTCGACCAGCGCCTGCGGCAAGACCTGGGCGTGCGCCAGGTCGTTTCCGGCGTGCTGTCGACGGCACCTTCCAGCGCCGTGCCGGCCAACGCAGCACTCGATGCCTTCATGCAGCGCCGCGCCGTGCAACTGCAGCGCTTCGACCCGGCCGCCTACCGCGACAAGGTGCAGCCGACCGACGCCGACGTCGAGGCCTACTTCAAGGCCAACGCCGCGCAGTTCAAGGCGCCGGAGCAGGCCCGCATCGAGTACGTGATGCTGGATCTGGCGCTGCTGGGCCAGGGCGTCACGGTCACCGAAGAAGAACTGCGCAAGGCCTACAACGACGCGATCGCGAAGTATTCGACACCTGAAGAGCGCCGCGCCAGCCACATCCTCGTGAAGGCCGAGAGCAGCGCCAAGGCCGACGAGCGCGCCAAGGCCAAGTCCAAGGCCGAAGGGCTGCTGGCCGAGGTGCGCAAGAACCCCGCGGGCTTCGCCGAGCTGGCGCGCAAGAACTCCGACGATCCGGGCTCTGCGGCCCAGGGTGGCGACCTCGATTTCTTCGGCCGTGGCCAGATGGTCAAGCCCTTCGAAGAGGCGGCCTTCACGCTCAAGCAGGGCGAGATCAGCGGCATCGTCGAGAGCGACTTCGGTTTCCACATCATCACCGTCACGGGTGTGCGTGGCGGCCAGGTGCGGCCCTTCGAGGCGGTTCGTGCCGAGGTCGAGAGCGAACTGCGCAAGACGCTGGCGCAGAAGCGCTGGGCCGAATCGGCCGAGATCTTCACCAACACCGTGTACGAGCAGAGCGACAGCCTGAAGCCCGTGGTCGACAAGCTCAAGCTCAGCGTGCAGACGGCCACCGTGCTGCGCAAGCCGGCCGCTGGCGCCACCGGCCCGCTGGCATCGGCCAAGCTGCTGGACGCCGTGTTCGGCGTCGAAACGCTGCGCAACAAGCGCAACACCGACGCGGTGGAAGTGGGCAGCAACCAGCTCGTCTCGGCGCGCGTGGTCGAGCACTTCCCTGAGCGCGTGCAGGCCTTCGCCGAGGTGAAGGACCGCGCCCGCCAACGGCTCGTCGAAGAACGTGCCGCGGCCTTGGCCCGCCAGGAAGGCGAAGCGCGCGTCGCGGCCTTGAAGACGGGCAACAGCACCGAGCCGCTGCCCATCGTGGTGACGGTCTCGCGCGCCCAGGCCCAGGGCATGCCGCGCCTGCTGATGGACGCCGCGCTGCGCGCCGATGCCGACAAGCTGCCCGCCGTGACTGGCGTGGATCTCGGCGCAGACGGCTACTTCGTCGTGCGCGTGATGCAGGTGCTGCCGCGTGAAACGCCTCCGGGCGGCGACGCGCCGCTGCGTGCGCAGTACGCGCAAGCCTGGGGTGTGGCCGAGACCGAGGCCTACCTGGCCTCGCTGAAGAAGCGCTACAAGGCCGACGTCACGCCCGCAGCGGCCACGCCGGCCGACGCTGCAGCGTCCGCAGCGCGCTGAGCGGGGCTGCCGCCCCGCGGGCACGCTATACTCTCGCTCCTTCTGCGGTGGCTGTAGCTCAGTTGGTAGAGTCCCAGATTGTGATTCTGGTCGTCGTGGGTTCGAGTCCCATCAGCCACCCCACCGCTTGCCGCTAGCAATCAAGACCCCGCGGGGTCTTGATTGCTTTCTGGGGTGGGTCCCGGGATCAGCGGGTGTCGGACCGAACCGAAACTCGCGCGCACGCGGTGCCGGATTGGCGACCAGCGCGAACTCCAGGCTCTGCAGCCACACGAGGGTGGGCGAGCTGGATACGGAGTTCGACAGTTCTGTAGCCATCCGCAGCCTTGCTGGTCAGACCACACGAAAGTCATCAGCGATGCCGACCCCACTGCCACCGCCGCCGCCACCGCAGCAGCAGCCGCGCAACCCGCTGCACGGCAAGTCGCTGGAGGCCATCCTCACCGAACTGGTGGCGCACTATGGCTGGGACGGCCTGGCGCAGCGCGTGGCGCTGCGTTGTTTCAGCAACGAGCCGAGCGTGGGCTCCAGCCTGAAGGTCTTGCGCAAGACACCGTGGGCCCGCGAGAAGGTGGAGAGCCTGTACCTTTTCATGCTGCGCGAACTGCGGCGCGATGGGCCGCCCCGCGCGGCGAAGTGACGCTCCGGCCCACGTGCGTTGTGTCGGCGGCGCTGCCGCCGGGCTTGTGCAGTCAGCCTTGTATGAGGGCCTTGGGCAGCATGCCGTGCACGCCTTTGTGGCCGTTCACGCTCTGCGTGATGCGGAAGTCCACGGCCAGGCTGCACAAGGTGTAGGCGTCCTCGCGGCCGAGGCCCGCCTTCTCGCCGAGCAGCGCGATCATGTCGCGCAGCGCCATCTCCAGGCAGCGGTCGAGGTCGGGGTCCATGCCCATGGTGATCCAGTGCGTGGGCGTCTCCCCGCGGGGGTAGGTCAGGGCCTTGCCGCCCTCTGGCCTGTGCAGGACCAGTTCGAAGGTGCCCAGCAGCGCCGTCTCGATCGCGGTGACGCAGACCTCGCCATCGCCTTGCGCGCCATGGCCATCGCCGCAGGAGAAAAGCGCGCCGGGGGCGTGGACCGGCAGGTACAGGCTGCTGCCGGGGCCGAGTTCCTTGTTGTCCAGATTGCCGCCATGTGCGCGGGGCTGGATCGTGCTGATACGGCCCCAGTTCGGCGGTGGCGCCACGCCCATGACACCGAAGAACGGGTGCAGCGGCAGGTCCAGGCCCCACGGCAGCCGTGCGACGCCTCGCTCGCGATCGAGCGGGATGTTGAGGTGGCGGTAGACCTCGAAGTCGTCGGGCAAGGTGCCCGCCAACGGTCGGATCACGTTGTAGCCCCAGTCCTGCCGCAACTGCACGTCGATGATGCGCACTTCGAGGATGTCGCCCGGCATCGCGCCTTCCACGGCGACGGGGCCGGTCAGGATGTGCCCAGGCATTGGCATGGGCAGGCGGGCATGGATGTCCAGCAGTTCTGGCGGCACGTGGAAGCCTGCCGGCGGCAGCACCGCATTGCCGCCGCTGACCGTCGCCACCGTGAAGCGCTGACCGCTGGCCACGGTCAGCGCCGGCTTCAAGCTGGCATCGAAGAAGCCCCAGTGGCAGGTCTCGACGCTGGCGGGCAGGTGGGGCAGGGTGCTCATGGCGTGAATGATGACCTGGGCCAGGCGCCTCAGCGCGCCGGCGCGGCCGTGCCCGCCGTGGGCGGACACAGGGCCGCCGCCAGGACGTCATGCGACAAGCCCTTGCCCTGCCAGATTTCGCCGAAATCGAAGTCGGCCTGGTTGCTGAAGATCACGACCGACACGCCCCGCCCCGGCACGATGATGTTGCGGGCCTGGATGCCGCCCACATAGCCGCGGCGCTCCACCAGTTCCACGGGCTCGGCACAGCCGGCGATGGGTGCGGTGAAGGCCCACACCCCCAGCGCGGCATAGCCCCACTTCGCTTCGCCGGTCCACATGGCCTGGCGCGAAGCCGCACTGACGAGGCGCCCAGCCAGCAAGGCCCGGTTGAAGGCCAGCAGGTCGCGCGCCGTGCCTTCCATCGCGCCGGCAGCGCCATAGGTGGCCATCACCGGCTGCGGCACGGGCTGGCCCTTGGCGTCCATGGCCACCGCCATCGCCCGCGTGCTTCCTTCGTTCAGCCGCAGGCTGCGCAGCCCGAGCGGCTGCGCCAGGCGCTGCTGCATGAGCTGGGGGATGGACTGGCCGGTCACATGCTCCAGCAGGCCGGCCAGCACCAGCGTGTCGCAGTCGCCGTACAGGAAACGTTCGCCCGGCGCGGCCTTCGCCGGCCCGGCGCAGAAGCGAAGCGCATCGGGCTGCCAGGGCGGGCCCTGGCGGCGGTAGAACGACCACACGCCATCGGCGTCCTGGGGGCTGTCGCCGGTGTACGCAAGGCCGGACAAGTGCTGCATCAAGTGCCGCACGGTGATCTGCGCGGCCCCGGGTGCCTGGAACGCCGGCCAGCGCTCTGCGAGCGTGTCGTCCAGCTTCAGCCGCCCGGCATCTACCTGCTGCATGGCCAAGGTGACCGTCACCTGCTTGCTCACCGACCCCCAGCGCCAGACCGCGCCGGGCTTGTGCGCCACGTCAGGCTGGCGGCTGGCCAGGCCCACGGCCTGTTCGAACCACACGGTGTCGGTGTCAGCCACCAGCACCTCGCCAGCGAAGCCTTGGGCCTGGGCCGCGGTCACAACCTGCTCCAGGCGGGCTGGGGTGTAGGCCGGGAAGGCGGCGAGGGCTGGGCCGCACACCAGGGTCAGCACCGCCGCGGCCCAGCGCAACGCACGGGGCCACATCGCGCGTCGCCTCCCGAGTCAGCTGAAGACCGTGGGTGGTCGGCAGGGGCATGCCAGCCGGGGCGGTGGTGAAAACGGACGACATGACGCGGTACCTGGGGATCATCAGCGGGTCCTTGTTCAAAACGCTTGCATGGGGAAACACACGAACCGACTTTAAGCAGCCCCTGGGCAGCGCGTGCACGCGTTGGCGATGGATTGACAGTTGCGGGGATGAGGGCACGTCAGGTGGCGACCAATCCCGAGCGGTCGGTCGTCAAACACCCGGTCGGCTCTCTTGAAGACGGCCGCTGGCGTCGTTCGCGCCGTCTCACAGTCCAGCGGGCAGCAAGTCGCGCAGCAATGAAAACAGGGCCCTCGGGCCCTGTTCCTGTTTGTGGCCCCGCTTGGCGGAGCCGCTGTGGGCGTCAGGCCCCGATCACGCCGCGCAGGTAGCTGCCGATGGCGTCGTCCTGGCAGTTCGTGAAGAACAGTTCCTGGAACTTCTCGCCGGCGGTGGCGGCCTTCAGCAGTTCGGGGTCGACGGCCTTCAGCGTGCTCAGCATGTCCTTGCAAGAGGCGGCTTTCAGGCCCTTCAGGATGCCGCGGTTCTTGGCCATGATGGCCGCGCGCTCCTTCGGGTAGCCCACGCCGCGCTCCACTTCGAAGAGCTTGCGGTAGCAATCCTGCAGGTTGAGCTCGGCGGCCCAGCCAAAGCCCTTGGCGTAGGGCATCGAGAGGCAGTTGCCGTCGTTGATCTGGCCGAAGAGGAAGGCGTCCGTGGGGTCGATGACGAGGCCGCAGAACACGCCCGGCATGCTGTTGCAGGCCAGCATCGAGCCCATGCCCGTGCCACAGCCGGTGACGACGAAATCGGCCGCCTTGCTGTTGAGCAGGATGCCGGCCAGCAGGCCGTTCATCACGTAGGTGAGCGAGGCCTTGTCTTCCGGCGTGTACATGCCGTAGTGGTGCACGGTGTGGCCCAGGGGCTCGACAACCGACTTCAGCGCGCTGTGCACGATGTCGGACTTGGCGGCCTGGCTGTTTTCGATGATGAGGGCGATCTTCATGGGGGGGCTTTCGGGCGTGGCGTCTGCGACGCGGGTTGGCAGTGGCACGGGCGGACGGCGGGGCCGTCCGCAGCAAGGGGCCGTGTGCCGGGGCCAGCAGGGCCCGGGCAACAGCCGTCATGCCAGGTGCAGGCCCGGGGTGCGGGCAAGACTGCGTGGTCGTGGGTGCGACCTGGCCAACCACCTCGCCGCGACATCGGCGCGAGGTGCTGCGCTGGCGCCGATTGTGCCGCGTTGCCGCGCCGCAGGGCGGCCGGCCGCGCGCAGCTACTTGAGCGTGTTCGCCAGGAAGGCCTGCAGCCGTTCGCTCTGCGGGCGCAGCAGCACCTCGGCCGGCGGGCCGTCTTCGGCGATGGCGCCCTGGTGCAGGAAGACGACGCGGCGGCTGACCTCGCGCGCGAAGCCCATCTCGTGCGTGACGACGATCATCGTGCGGCCTTCCTCGGCCACGCTGCGCATCACGCGCAGCACCTCGCCCACGAGTTCGGGGTCCAGCGCCGAGGTGGGCTCATCGAACAGCATCACCTCGGGCTCCATCGCCAGGGCCCGTGCAATGGCCACGCGCTGCTGCTCGCCGCCCGACATGTGCGCGGGGTAGGCGTTGCGGCGGTGGTGCACGCCCACGCGTTGCAGGTAGGCCTCGGCGCGTTCGTTGGCCTCGGCCTTGGTGACGCCCAGCACCTGCACGGGCGCTTCGGTCACGTTCTGCAGCGCCGTCATGTGCGCCCACAGGTTGAAGTGCTGGAAGACCATGGCCACGCGGCTGCGCAGGCGCTGCAGCTGCGCGGCGTCGGCCGCCTTCAGCGCGCCGCGCCCGTCGGGCACGAGCTTCAGGTCTTCACCGGCGATGGCCAGACGGCCCGCGGTGGGCGCTTCCAGCAGGTTCAGGCAGCGCAGGAAGGTGCTCTTGCCCGAGCCGCTGGCGCCGATCATCGCGATCACGTCGCCCTGGTGGGCCTGCAGGCTCACGCCCTTGAGCACCTCGGTGCTGCCGTAGCGCTTGACGATGCCTTCGGCCTGCAGGCGCAGCGGGCGGGGTTCGATCGCGTTCATGGCTCAGGCGCTCAGCAGCTTGCCGGTGCGCGCCAGGCTGCGCCCGGCCACCTTGGCCAGGCGCTGGCCGGCGCTGGCCCAGCGGGTGGCGATGCGGGCGTACAGCAGCCCGGCCGATTGCGTGCGCAGCACCGTGCGCCGCCCGGTGGCCGGGCACACCAGCGTGGCCACAGTCTCGCCCGCGGCCAGCGCCTGGCCGGGCTCGGCCTCGAAGACCACGATGCCGGCGTGCGGTGCCTGGATGGGCTCGGAGCCCGACAGCGGGGTGGCTTCGCACAGCGGCGCGGGCGGTGCTGGTGGCGGGCCCTCGATGAAGCCGCGGCGGTGCAGGAAGTTCACCAGCGCATCGGCATCGGCCTCGGCCTGCGCGAGGTGCACGTCGGCCTCGCCGCGCAGTTCCACCGTGGCCGCGAAGCAGGCCGCCGGCAGCGGGTGCTCGGGCAGGCGCTGCTGCAGCTGCACCCAGGGGCGGCTGCAGGCTTCGTCGAAAGGCCCGTCCCCGCTGTCCAGTGCCAGCAGCACGGCGCGTGCGCCCAGCCAGGCGCCCAGTTCTTCGGCCAAGGGCTGGTGCGGGGTGAGCGCGTAGAGATGCACCACGGCTTCGGAGTCGCAGTGCAGGTCGAGCACCACGTCGCAGTCGATGGCGTTGAGCAGCAGGTGGCGTTTGAGGTGCTCGGTCATCGTCAGCGCCTTGTGCGCCTCGGCGGCGGCGCGCAAGGCCTCACGCAGCGCGGCCACGTTGGCGCCGGCGTCCTTGCCCAGCGGCGCTTGCAGGCGCTGGTGCGCGGCTTCGGCCAGATCCGGGTAGCCGCGGTTGAAGTTCAGGCCGTCGCGCAGGTCGAAGCGGCCTTCGTGGCGGCCCAGCAGGCGCTGCGCCAGGCCCAGCGGGTTGGCCACGGGCACGAGCCGCACTTCGCCGATCAGGCGGCCTTCGGCCTCCAGTTGCGCCAGGCGTTCGCGCAGGCATTGCGCCACCAGCAGCGCGGGCACTTCATCGGCGTGCAGCGCGGCGTGGATGGCGGCCTTGGGGCCGTGCTCGCGCGGGCCGAAGTGCAGCACGGTGAGTTCGGCGCGAAGCCCCGGGGAGGCGCCTTCGAGGGGGTGGGTTTCGGTGTGCATGGGTTCAGGGCGTGGCCACGGGGGCCAGGCGGGGGGCAGGGGCCTGTTGGGCGGTGCGTTGCGGGCGCAGGTGGCGAAGGAAGTGGTGCTCCAGCGCGCGGAAGCTGCCGACCATCGCGAAGGTCAGCACGAAGTAGACGAGCGCCGCGGTGCCGAAGGCCTCCACCGGCAGCAGGTGGTTGGCGTAGACGTCGCGGGCCACGCGCGTCACGTCCACCAGCGTCACGGTGCTGGCGATGGAGGTGGCGTGCATCAGGCTCACCACCTCGTTGCCGTACTGCGGCAGCGCGCGGCGCAGCGCACTGGGCAGCAGGATGCGGCGGTACAGGCGCCAGCGGCGCAGCCCGTAGGCGCGCGCCGCCTCCAGTTCACCCGCGGGCGTGGCCTTCAGCGCGCCGGCGACGATCTCGGTGGTGTAGGCCGTGGTGTTGATGGAGAAGGCCAGCCAGGCGCAGAACCACGCTTCGCGCAGCAGCGGCCACGCAAAGCTCTCGCGCACGGCCTCGAACTGCGCCAGGCCGTAGTAGACGATGAACACCTGCACCAGCAGCGGCGTGCCGCGGATGACGTAGGTGAAGGTCCACACCGGCACGCTCAACCAGCGCCGCGCCGACACGCGCGCGATGGCCAGCGGCACCGAGAGCACGAAGCCCGTGGCCAGGCACAGGCCCAGCAGTTGCAGCGACATCAGCAGCCCTTGCCCGAAGTCGGGCAGGCTCTGGCGGATCACGTCCCAGTCGATCATCAGAAGCTCAGTTCTTTCACGCCCAGGCTGTAGCGCCGGCTCACCCAGGCCAGCGCCGCCAGCGACACCGTGGTCAGCGCCAGGTAGATGCCGGCGATCAGCACGAAGAAGGTGAAGGGCTCGCGCGTGGCCGAAGCCGCCAGGTTGGCGCGGTGCACCAGGTCGTCCAGCCCGATGATGGAGACCAGCGCGGTGGCCTTGACCATCACCAGCCAGTTGTTGGTGAAGCCCGGCACTGCGTGGCGCACCATCTGCGGCAGCACGATGCGCCGCCACACCTGCAGCGGGCGCAGGCCGTAGGCCAGGGCCGCCTCGCTCTGCCCGCGCGGGATGGCGAGGATGGCGCCGCGGAAGGTCTCGGCGAGATAAGCGCCGTAGATGAAGCCCAGCGTCAGCACGCCGGCGGCATAGGGCGGCACGTCGATGTAGCCCCACCCCTGCTGCGCGGCCAGCGCGTTCAGCGCGATCTGGCCGCCGTAGAAGATCAGCAGCATCAGCACCAGGTCGGGCAGGCCGCGGATGAGCGTGGTGTAGGCCAGCGCCAGGCCCTGCAGCGCACGCGACGAAGACAGCCGCGCCGCCGCGCCCGCCAGGCCGAAGAGGCCCGCCACGGCCAGCGAGAGGGCGGCCACCGAGAGCGTGGTGAACAAGCCGCCGAGCAAGGCGGGGCCGTAGCCGTGCAACATGGGCGTTAGCTTCTTGAAGGAGGAAAGGCGGGGGTGTTCGGCGCAGCGCCGATCAGGAGCCGCCGGAAACGTCGAAATCGAAGTAGCGCGCGGCCAGCTTCTGGTAGCTGCCGTCGGCCTTCATCGCCTTCAGCGCGGCGTTCACCTTGGTGCGCAGCGTGTCTTCGCCCTTGCGGAAGGCGATGGCCACGCCACCGCCGCCTTCGTCCAGCCGCACCATGGGGCCGAGCTGCGCGTGGCCCTTGCCCTCGGGCCGCTTGAGGAAGCTCTCGGCCGACACCACGCTGGAGCCGAAGCCCACGTCGCCGCGACCGGCGGCGAGTTCGAGGTAGATGTCGGTTTCCTTGTTGACCAGCAGCAGCCGGCTCTCGGGATAGCGCTCGCGCAGGTACTTGGCGCGCGGGCTGTTGCGCAGCACGATGATCGTGCGGCCCTTCAGCGTGGCCGGCGCGGCGTCCTTGAAGGCGCCGGCCTTGGCGACGAAACGCGAGGGGATGTCGTAGTACGGGTCCGAGAAATCCAGCACCTTGCGGCGCTCGGGGCTCAGCGTCATCGAGGCCACGATCATGTCGAACTTGCGCGCGGCCAGCGCCGGGATCATGCCGTCCCACTCCTGCTGCACCAGCGTGCAGCGGGCCTGGATGCGTTCGCACACGGCCTTGGCGATGTCGATGTCGAAGCCGCTGAGCTGGCCGTCAGGCCCCAGGCGCGAGAAGGGCGGGTAGTTGCCTTCCACGCCCACGCGCACCTGGGCCCAGGCGGGGGCTTGAGCCGCCGCCGGGGCGGGCAAGAGCAGCGTGCTCAGCGCCAGGGCGGCGGCGGCGAGGAAGGGGCGGCGCGGGTCGGAACGCATGGCGGTGCAGGGCATGTAGCAAGGGCTTGCCGATGTGGCGAACCGAAGCTTGGCCCAGCCGCCGCGGGCTGGTAAGAGGGTTGGCCGCCCGATGTCGGGCCCAGGCCATGCGATGTCGCTCTGGTGGCAGAGCCGGGCTCAGGTGAGCGCTTTGCGCGTGGCGGGCCAGCACTCGAGCACCGGGCCGCCATCGGTGACGGTGATGTGCTCGCGCGCGCCAAAACCGGCCTGCAGCAGCGCCGCTTGCAGCGGCAGCGCGGCGGCGTGCACCTGCCCGAAAGCCGCTTGCGCAGCGGCAGGCAGCAGCGAGGCGTAGAGCACGTGCCGCGGCATCAGCGCTGCCAGGTGGTGCAGACCCTCGCTGCCCAGCTGGCGGCGCAGCGTGGCGAGATCCTGGCCGTGGAAGTGGCGGCCCAGGGCCTGCCACACGGGCGCTTCGCCTTCGGCATCGCAGGGGCCCGGCAGTTCGGCGATGCAGGGCGCAGCCTCCTGGCCCGCCGCTGCCAGCTGCTGTGCCTGCAGGGCGGCCCGCACCAGGGCCGTCCAGGCTGGGCCGGCCTCGGCAGCGGGCAGGGTGCCAGCGCAACCGAAGCCGCAGAGCTCGTCGGCCCCGGTGAGGTCGTGCCCCAGCAGCAGCGTGCGCTGGCGGCGGTACAGGCCCAGCTCCGCAGAGGCGTGCACCGCCCAACCCAGGCGGAACCAGCCGCGCGGCACCGGCTGGCCGATGTGCCGGCGCAGGCGCAAGGTGGCCTCGGGCGCGGCCTCTGCGCCAGGGCTGGCCACCCAGGCGGTCTCACCATCGGCCAGCGGTGGCAGCGCGGCGCCGTGCAGGTCTCGCAGCACGGCCAGCGCGTCGGCATCGGCGGCGGTGGCGGGCCTCGCCTGCCAGGTTCGGGGGGTGGGCTGCGTCATTCGAAAACTCCACGCTGCAGCGCGGCAGCGGCGTTCGGGGCTTCGGCCATCAGGCCTTGCGCCAGCGGCGCGGCGCGCAGCCGCGTGCCGTGGTCGGCGGGGGCCCGCAGGCCCAGGCGCTGGGCATCGGCGGCGCTCAGCTGCCAGTGCCCCTGCGTCCACGCCGCGCGGGCCAGCACCGCGCGGAAGTCTTGCCGCCGGGTGGTGGCCACGAGGTGCCAGGCCTGGCCCGCGGTGTCGCCATCGCCAGCCAGCCACTGGGCCGGTGCCGCGCGCGATTGCGCCACGGTGCGCAAAGTGTTCACAGGGGCATCGACGATGGGTCCGCCATCGAAGACATCCACGTAGTTCTCGGTCTCGAAACCTTCGTCCATCAGGATCTCGAAGGGCACCTCGGCCACGGGGTTGAGCTGGCCGATGGCCCACTGCGCCTCTTCGGGCAGCAGCGGCACGTAGATGGGCGCCTGCGGCAGCAGGTCGGCGATGAAGGCCTTGCTGCGGCCCACGGCCAGGCGCTCGACCTGCGGGTAGTCCATGTCGAAGAAACGTCGGCCCACGGCGTCCCAGAAGGGGCAGTGGCCGTCGCCATCGGCCAGGCCCGGGCTTTCGGAGGCGATGCGGTCTGCGAAACGCTCGGCGAACTCGGCGATGAAGAGCAGCCGTGCGCGCGACAGCAGTTGCGGCGCCACCGTGCGTTCGTAGGCCGGCTCGATGTAGAACGAGCTCAGCATGCTGGCACCGGTGAGCGCGTGGCACAGCTGCAGCGTGTGCACGCGCTTGCGCAGCTGCAGCGCGGTGCTGGCATGCACCAGCGTCTCGTTGCGGTAGCAGCAGTAGCGGTCGGCGTAGCCGGCTGCGGCGATGACGCCGCAGGTGCCGATGACGGGGTCCAGGCCCGCGGCCGCGCGGGCGCGGTCTTCCAGCACGAAGAGGTAGATCTCTTCACCGGTGGAGGCGTCGGGCCGGCCGAAGCTGGCTTCGCTGCGCTGCAGCCGCGCGGCGAGTTCGGCGCGGTCGGGCGGCAGCGTGGTGATGCCGGCGGCGCTGGCGCGGGCCATGCGCTCCAGCGCGTCCAGGTCGGCCGGGCCAGCGGCGCGCAGCAGGAAATCGGCCGCACCGGGTTCGGTGCCCGGGTCGGCACGCCCGGCCGTGGGTGAAGGCAGTGTTGTAGAGCTCATCAGGGCGTCTCTGGGTTGGACTCGCCAGCGGGGCTGGCGCGGTCAAGGTCGGCAGCGCGGTCGGCAGCGCGGTCGGCATCGCGGACGGCGTGCTGGGCTTGCCAGTCGACGGCGCGCGCGCTGCGCTCGTCGCGTGGCGTGTGGCCGAAGCGCGCGCGGTAGGCCTTGCTGAAGTGCGAGGCCGAGGCAAAGCCGCAGGCCAGCGCGATCTGCAGGATGGACTGCCCGCTGTGGCGCAGCAGCCGCCGCGCGCGCACCAGGCGCAGTTCAACGTAATGGCGGCTGGGCATGTCGCCCAGGTGCTGCTTGAACAAGCGCTCTAGTTGGCGGCCCGACACGCCCACCAGCCGCGCGATGTCTTCGGTGGGCAGCGGCTCCTGCAGGTTGGCTTCCATCAGCGCCACGGCCTCGGTGACCTTGGCGTTGGGCACGCGTGCGCTCAAGGGCGCGCGCTGCCGTTCATCACGCGCGCGCAGCCGGTCGAGGCCGAAGTGCGCGAGCAGTGGCGCGACGATGGCATCGCCATGTTCGCCGGCCAGCCAGGCGATGAGCAGGTCGAGGCTGGCGGTGCCGTGGCCGCAAGAGAGGCGGTCGCGGTCGATTTCGTAGACGTTGCTGGAGAACACGGCCTGCGGGTGCAGCTCGCTCACCTGCGCCACTTGCGCGTGGTGCACGGTGGCGCGGTAGCCCTGCAGCAGGCCGGCCGCCGCCAGCCAAGCCGCGCCCGTGCCCAGGCCGCCCAGCAGCGCACCGGCGGCGGCCTGCTCGCGCAGCCAGCGGGGCAGCAGTGCCGCGGTGTCGAGGTCGGTGCCGGTTGCCGACGCGTTGACCTCGGGTGCGCCGGGCAAGGTCTCGCTGACCACCATCGCGGCGCGCAGCGGCGGGGCTGCGGCCAGCGCGCCCGCCACCATCACCCGCGTGCCGCAGGCCGCGGTGACGGGTTGGCCGTCCAGCGAAAGCATCAGCGGCGCGTAGCGCGGCTCGCCCAGCACCTCGTTGGCGGCCACCAGCACCTCGGCCGCGGCGCTGCCGGCCAGCAGCGAATGCCGCGGCAGCAGCACGAAGGCGAGGCGGTGGGGCTGGCGCATGGTTCAGCGGGGGGCCGGCTCGGCCCGTGGCATCGGGGCCGCGGGCGCGCCTTCGTAGACCGGCTGCGCCAGGCGCACCGGGCGGATGTCCAGGCGCAGGCCTTCGATGCTGTGGTCGTCGCGCGTGGGGCCGCCCCAGGCGCGGGTGTGCTCGTCGGCGCTGAAGCGCCACTCGAAGGCCGTGGGCTGGTGCAGCCGCCAGGCCAGGCCGACAGCGGCGCGGCCCGGGCCCTCGGCGGCGCGCGCCATCGCGCCGACCACGATGTTGTCGCCGAGCACGTCGCCGAAGAAGCCCCCGCGGCCCTCTGCCGAGCCTTGCGACAGCCGCTGGCGCGTGGCCGGTGGGAGCATTCGGCGGGCCTGCAGGTCGTAGCGGTCGCCGCGGTCGACGTAGCTCAGGCGCAGCGCGCGCGCACGCAGTGGCGTGGCCTGCTCCACGACGGCCTGGCTCGCGTCCACCACCAGCAGGCCGCGTGCGCCGAGCGCTTCGGCCACGCCGGCGCGGATCAGCGCGGCACTGTCCTCTTCCACGCCCAGGCCCAGCGGGCGGCCGCTTTGCAGCAGCACGCGCACCAGGCGCGCGATGCGGCCGCGCTTGAGGAAGTGCTGGTCGGTCACCACGTCGTGTGCTGCGAGGCCGAAGCCCAGGCCGAGCTCCTGCTCCGTCAAGGGGCGCAGCAGCGCGTCGAAAGCATCGTCCAGCCCGCGCAGCGCGGTCTCGCTCATCACCGCAGCGCCGGCGCTGGTGCCGGCGATCACGCCGCCGCGCGTGTGCAGGTCGCGCAGGGCCCGCAGCAGCGGGGTCTCGCGGCCCTCGGGGCGCAGGGCCTGCATCAGGCGGTCTTGCTCGCCGCCGGTCATGAACACGCCGCCGGCCGCCTGCACGCGCGCCACCCATTGCGGATCGTGTGCGCGCGCCCGCGCCTCTTCGGCGCTGCTGCCAGGCCAGCGCGGCGCGATCGGCAGCACCTCGGTGCGCGCGCCGCGGCGCTGCAACTGCTCGGCGGTCAGGCGCGCGGCACGTTCGGGGTCGCCGGAGGCGGTGGGCAGCACCAGCACCAGCGCACCCGGGCCGCCGGCGGCCTGCACGATGGCCTGCCACAGCACGTCGTTGCCGTCCTTCACGGCGCCGCCCAGCACCACCAGCGAGCCGGGCCGTGCCGGTGCCGTCGATGCAGGCGCTTGCGCGCAGGCGGGCGCAGCCCAGAACAGCAGCGCGCACAGGCACGCCAGCCACGCAGAAGGGCCGAAAGGCCGGAACAAGCAGGAAAGCCGCGACATGGCCGCGATCTTGGCATCCCCGCAACGCGGGCAGCCGGGCCGACTGCTCCGCAGGCGACACTGACTTGTGACCAAGCGACCCGCGCGGGCCGGCCCCGTTTGCAAGGGCGCGGCAGGCTGCCAGAGTTGACCGTGAGCCCATACCCCAAGGGGCAGCACCGGATCGCTGCCCTGCACACCATCCCCACCCGGAGTCACCTGCCCCATGCGCCGCAACCCCCGCTTCTCCTTGCGCCCCGCCGCCTTCGGCGCCTGGGCCGTCCTGCATCTCATGGTGGGCGCTCAAGCCCAAGCCCAGACCGCAGCCGCGCCGCAGCGCGTGGAGGTCACGGGCTCCAGCATCAAGCGCCTGGCCGGCGAGACGGCGTTGCCGGTGGAGACCATCAGCCGCGATGACATCGCGAAGATCGGCGTCACCACGGCGGCCGAACTGCTGCAGAAGCTCAGCAGCAACGTCGGCGGCCTGACCGATGGCGCCAGCATCAGCGACCAATCGGGCGCGCAGCGCGGCTTCAACGGCGCCAACCTGCGCGGCCTGGGCGTCAGCAGCACGCTGGTGCTGCTGAACGGCCGCCGGCTGGCCAACTTTGCCAGCCCCGGCGACAACGCCGGCGTGGACCTCAACAACATCCCGTCCGGCGCCATCCAGCGCGTGGAAGTGCTGAAGGACGGCGCCTCGGCCATCTACGGCACCGACGCCATGGGCGGCGTGATCAACTTCATCACGCGCAAGGACTACCAGGGCGGCGAGCTGAACCTCTACGCCCTCGGCACGCAGGAAGGCGGCGCCGGCAAGAAGAGCATCAGCGCCTCGGCCGGCTTCGGCGACATCTTCAAGGACCGCTTCAACGTCTTCGCCACCGTCGACCTGCAGAAGCTCGACGCGCTGAACTCCAGCCAGCGCGACTTCATCCAGGAGTACGACCTGCCCGGCCGCCTGGGGCCGCAGCTCTCGAGCAACCCCTTCCCGGCGAACGTCGATCTCACCGTTCCGCAACTCAATGCGCTGAACGCCTTCGTGGCCGCCAACCCGAACACGGCGCTGAAGGGCAGCGGGCCCAACGGCATCTGGCAACCGCTGGTGCCGGGCAGCTCGGCGCGCCGCGTGAACTTCGCCAAGTCCAGCTGCACGGGCGGCGCGAACCCGAACTCGGTGACCCCGAGTTCGCTGGGCGGGCGTGAGGGCTGTGCCTACAACTACATGGGCGACACCGAGATCTACCCGAAGTCGGAGAAGGCCAGCCTCGTGGGCCGCGCCACCTTCCAGGCGACCGACAGCCACCAGGTCTTCCTGGAGGCCTTGTTCAGCAAGTCGGAGACCGACTACGCCGCCTCGCCGGCCACGTCGGGCAACATCGCCGCCAGCGTTGGCGTCACGCTGCCGGCTTCGCTGCAGGCCGTCACCGGCATCACCACGCCCGTGGCCTTCCGTTTCCGCCTGTCCGATGCCGGCAAGCGCACGAGCCGCGTGGAAAGCGAAGCCACGCGCTTCGTGCTGGGCGCCGCCGGTGTGCTGGGTGAGTGGGACTACGAAGCCGCCATCAACCGCAGCACCAACAAGGCCACCGACGAGAACCTCTCGGGCTGGGTGTCCAACTCTCGCTTGCGCGCCGGCATGGTCAGCGGGGCCTACAACCCCTTCGTGGTGTCCACGCCCACGGGCAAGGCCTTCATCGACTCGATCCAGCTCACGGGCGCGGCCCGGATCTCCGAGGGCACCAGCACCAGCCTCGACGGCAAGCTCTCGCGCGCCCTCACGCGCCTGGACGGTGGCGACCTCGTGCTGGCGCTGGGCGCCGAGATCCGCCGCGAGGAAACACAGTTCCGCGCCACCGACGTGCTCAAGAGCAACGACGTGGTCGGTGATCGCTCCACTTCGGGCGCCCTGCTGGCCGACACCGACCACAGCCGCAAGGTGATGGGCGCCTACGCCGAGGTGGTGGCCCCGGTGACCAAGCAGTGGGAGCTGCAGTTCGCGCTGCGCCACGACCGCTACGACGGCGTGTTCAATGCCGCCACCAACACCACCTCGCCCAAGCTCAACAGCACCAACCCCAAGCTGGGCGTGAGCTTCCGCCCCGACCGCACGCTGCTGGGCCGCGCCTCCTTCGGCACCGGCTTCCGCGCACCGTCCATCTCCGAGATGTTCCGCCCGGTGCGGGCCGGCATCACCGCCAGCTTCGTGCGTGACCCGGTCTCGGGCGAGATCGGCCAGCTGCCGGTGGACCGCTTCTCCAACCCCGAGCTCAAGCCCGAGAAGTCCAAGCAGTTCAGCGTCGGCCTGGCTTTCGAGCCTTCGCGCCAGTGGGGCGGCAGCGTCGACTACTGGGCGATCCGCAAGACCGACATCATCTCGGAGATCGGCGAAGAGACCATCTTCAGCAACCCGGTCTACTACAACAACCCGGCCATCGTGGCGCGCTTCTCCGACGGCTTCGTCAACGTCATCACGGTGAAGAAAGAGAACCGCGGCAAGCTCAACACTTCAGGCCTGGACGTGGCGCTGCGCTACAGCGGCGAAGAAAGCGCCATCGGCCGCTTTGGCGCCAGCCTGAACGGCACGTTGGTTACCGAGTACAAGTTCTCCACCGACCCGCGCTCGCCGCTGGTGGACGGCCTGGGCCGATTCCGCGACGACAAGGCCGTGCAGCGCTGGCGCCACAAGATCAACCTCGACTGGGACCGCGGCCCCTTCGGTCTGACGCTGACCAACACCTACATGTCGGGTTACCGCGACCAGAACATCGAGGGCCTGGCCGCGCCCGAATGGAACAACCGCGACGTCGAGGCCTACTCGCTGTGGGACCTGAGCGGCAGCTGGCGCTTCAACAAGCAGTTGCGCCTGCGCGCCGGCGTGCAGAACCTGCTGGACACCGCGCCGCCCTTCACCAACCAGTCGCGCTACTTCCAGGTGACCTGGGACCCGACCTACGGCGATCCGCGCGGCCGCAGCTTCTACGCCAGCCTGCAGTACAGCTTCAAGTGACCGCCCAGCCCGGGTCGCTGCCCGGGCACCCTGCAGAATCCACGCCGCTCAGCACACAGGAGGGCGCGGCGTGGATCGGGTGGATGCGGTGGTCATCGGCGCGGGCGCCGTGGGGTTGGCGGTGGGCCGGGCGCTGGCCCAGGGCGGGCACGAGACCGTGGTGGTGGAAGCCGCCGCGGGCATCGGTCAGGGCGTCAGCTCGCGCAACAGCGAGGTGGTGCACGCCGGGCTGTACTACACGCCTGGCTCGCTGAAGGCGCGGCTGTGCGTGCGCGGCAAGGCGCTGCTCTACGCCCTGTGCGAACGCCAGGGCGTGCCGCACCGCCGCTGCGGCAAGCTCGTGGTGGCCACCGAGGCCGCGCAGCATGCCGCGCTCGACCGCCTGGCCGCCGTGGCTGCCGCCAACGGTGTGCCGGTGGAGCGCTGGAGCGCCGCGCAGGCGCAGGCGCTGGAGCCGGAGGTGGCCTGCACGGCTGCGCTGTGGTCGCCGAGCACCGGCATCGTCGACAGCCACGCCTACATGCTGGCGCTGCAGGCCGAACTGGAGGCCGCAGGCGGCGCGGTGGCGCTGCAGTCGGAAGTGCTGGGTGTGCGCTTCAGCGCCGGCGCGCCGGCCGTGCTGCAGGTGCGCAGCGGCGGGCCCCAAGGCGAGGTCTTCGAACTGGAGGCTGGGGTCGTTGTCAACGCGGCCGGGCTGCACGCCTGCACGCTGGCGCGGCGCTTCGAAGGGCTGGACTCGGCGCACGTGCCGCGGCCGCGCTACGCCAAGGGCAACTACTTCGCGCTGGCCGGGCGTTCGCCTTTCCGCCATCTGGTGTATCCGGCGCCGGTGGATGCCTGGCTGGGTGTGCACCTGACGCTCGATCTCGGCGGCCAGGCCCGCTTCGGCCCTGACCTGGAATGGCTGGAGGCCGACAGCCCCGAAGGCCTGGACTACGCCGTCGACCCGGCCCGTGCCGCGCCCTTCGAGACCGCCATCCGCCGCTATTGGCCGGGCCTGCCGGCAGGCGCCCTGCAGCCGGCCTACAGCGGCGTGCGACCCAAGATCCACGGGCCGGGCGAGCCGGCGCCTGATTTCCGCATTGACGGCCCGGCGCAGCATGGCGTGGCGGGCCTGGTGAACCTCTTCGGCATCGAATCGCCCGGGCTCACCTCGGCGATGGCGGTGGCCGAAGAGGTGTTGCTGCGTTTGCAGCGGGCATGAAAAAACGGCCCCGAGGGGCCGTTCTGTCTGGGAGCCGGTCGGGCCTCAGGCCTTCTTGGCCCAGGCGCTGCACCAGCCGGGGCCGGCCACCTGCTTGGCGCCGAACAGCGGGCAGCCACCCCAGGCGTCAGCGGCCTTGCCTTGGAACAGCGCGCAGTTGTTGCACTTCTGGTCGTTGGTGTGCTTGGGGTACTTCTTGGTGTCGGCCTTCTTGGTGTCGTGCACGTAGCCCAGACCCACGGCTTGCGGGTCCTTTTCATCGAGCTTGGCCTGGGCCTGCGCTTGCGTGGTGGCAGCCAGGGCGGTGCCGGCGGCGGCCACTTGCATCAGGAAGGTGCGACGGTTGCTTTGCGACATGGGACGGAGTCTCCGTGGTTGGGGATGGAAAGCCTACAACGCTTCAGGGCGCCGGAACGGTGACACCGAGACACGTATTGCAACGACCCAGGCCGCGCAAACGTGGATCGGGCTTGCCGTCACCGGTCTTGAAGTTTGCGTGACAGCGGATGCACACGTACATCTTCGAGCTGGACATCATCGGGCGCACGCCAGGTTCGGCATTGGGGCGGGCGGCGGTGTACTCGGCTTGCGTCTGGCGCAGTTTGGGGCCGGCGGTGGTCTCAGGAGCAGTGGGCGTGCGGCGAGTTGTCATAGCAGATGTTTGCCGGGGTGGCGGGCCCCGATCGACGCGAAGTGCGTATTGTCCCCTGAAATCGAGGTCGCTTGCACACCGTGGTTGCGCGTGTGGGACGGGGAAGTTCCCGATGGAGCCTCAGGCTCAGGCCGGGCTGGCGAACTCGGGCACCCGCACCGTGCAGACGATGCCGCGTTCGCCGTTTTCAGACCAGGCGACTTCCCCGCCCAGCAGCTTCACGCGCTTGCGCACGCCGCCCAGGCCCAGGCCGTGCGCCCAGCCCTCGGGGCCGCGGCCGACGCCGTCGTCGGCCACCTGCAGGCGCAGCACGGGGCCTTCCAGCTGCAGGCTCACTTCCACGTGCGTGGCATGGCCGTGGAAGAGGGCGTTGCTCACCAGCTCGCGCAGCACGCGCGTGAGGGCCGACCACTGCACCACCGTGAGCGGCCGGTCGTGGTCGACCTGCAGGTGCCAGCCCAGGCTGGCCTGGGCCACGCTCAGGCGCTGCGTGAGGTCGGCCTTCCACTCGGCGGCGGCGTGCGAGAGGCGGTGCTCGGTGGCCGCCAGGCCGCGCGTGAGCGTCTTCAGGTCCTGCAGCGTGTGGCGGATGTAGTCCTCCATCTCGCGGCTCTGCGCCTGGTACATCAGCGTCAGCAGGCGCGCGCCGATGTCGTCGTGCAGGTCTTGCGCGATGCGCTGGCGCTCCTCGGCGCGGCCGCGCTCGACCGCGGCGTCGTAGGCCACGGCGCGGCGCAGCTGCTCCACCACGCGGTCGGCCAGGCGGGCGTCTTCCAGCGTGAAGAGGCGCTGGCCGCGGCGGGCATGGCGCAACACCAGGCCCTGCAGGGGCTGGCCCGAGCCCGGCGCATCGTCGTCGGCCGGCCGCAGCGGCACCGCCAGCGCGGAGCCCCCGCCCAACAGGCGCGAACGCACGGGCACGCGGTCGACCACCTGCACCTCCAGCGGCTCGAACAGCTCGCGCATCAAGCGCGCCAGCAACTGCGGGTGGCTGCGCGGCTGCGCCTGCAGCTCGCGCGCGGCGCGGTACAGGTGCTCGAAGGTGCGCTCGGTGGTCAGCATGCTGGTGCCGACCAGGTGCTGCAGCACCCACTGCCGCGCCGCGGCATACAGCCCCACGCCGACGAACACAGCCACCGCCAGCGACGCGAAGTCGCTCAAGGAGAAGACCGCGGCGAAGAGCAGGTCGAGCGAGGTGACCACGGTGCTCACGCCCGCGAGCAGCGAAAACTCGCGCAGCACCTGGCGCCGCCGGGCCAGGAAGGGCGTGAGCAGCAGCAGCGAAGCGACGAACAGGTACCAGGTGGCCGAGGCTGCCGCGGCAATGGTGGCGCTGGCCTGGCCCGGGCCCGAGGCGCCGGCCACCGCCACTGTCACGAGGGCCAAAGTGAGCCAGGCCGCGCTGGCGAGGCGCCGCAGCACCAGCGCGTGGGCGTTGGCCTGGCGGCGCTGGCCGACGTGGGCCACGGCGACAGCCCAGGCGCCCAGGCCCAGGCAGGCGGCCTGGGCGAGCCACCACAGGGGCAAGCCGCCCACGGCCGCTGCCAGCCACCAGGCTGGTACCAGGCCCCAGGCCAGCAAGGCCTGCCAGTGCGGCGTGCGCGTGAGCAGGATGAAGGCGTGCACGGCCGCCGCCGTGCTGGCGATGTCGAGCGTGGCGCGCACCGGCAGATCGCAGGCCAGCGCCCCGATGGGCAGGCCCAGGCCGCGTGCACCTTCCAGCGCGATGTAGACCAGGTTGCCGGCCTGGCACAGCGCCATCACCAGGAAAAGCAGCTTGCGCGGCTGCGGCCGGGCCAGCATCAGCACCACCGCGAAGAGGTAGATCAGCAAGGCCAGGCCGCTGAGTGGCCAGAAGGCCCAGCCCAGCCCAGCGTAGCCACGCGGGCTGACGGCCCGCTCGGTGATGCGGCCATCCGGGCCGTGCAACTGCAGCACGCCGCCGGGGCGGGCCAGCAGCGTGGCCAGGGCTTCGTGTTGCTGCACCTGCCGGAGCCGTTCGGCATCCACCACCTGCCAGCGCGGTGAACGGTGCAGCAGCAGCGCGTCCACGGGCTGCGGCGCGAGGCCCGGCGCGCCGATGGCGGCCACCTGCAGCGTCTGCGCGTCGTCGATGCGCAGTTGCAGGCTGCCGTTGTCGCCGGCGATCCACTCGCCATCGAGATGGGGCGTGGTCGCCAGCCAGCGGGCCAGGGCGAACACGGTCAGGCAGCCCAGCACCGCAGCCAGCACCAGCACCTGCCGGCGCCAGCCGAAGACGGGCTGTTCGTCGTCGAGGCCCGGCTCGGGGGGCGGGCTCAGGGCAGCGGGCGTGCCGGGCACGCCTTACCTCACACCAGGCCTTGCTTGCTGGCGAGCACCGCGGCTTCGGCGCGGCTGCTCACGTTGAGCTTCTTGTAGATGGACTTGATGTGGTCGTTGACGGTGAACCACTTGATGCCCATCAGGCTGGCGATTTCCTTGATGGTGAAGCCCTTGCTCAGGTAGGTGAGCACCTCGCTCTCGCGCGGGGTGAGGCGCTCGTGGTCGGGCTTGCGTTCGATGGGCACCGGCTTGCTGGTGGTGAAGGGCGGCGGCATGAAGCCCGAATCGGGCGCCGCGGTGTCACCGCCGCCGGGCCTGAAGTGCGTGAGCAGGCGGCGTGCGATGGCCGGGCTCAGCGGCGGTTGGCCGCGCACGATCTTCTGCAGCTCTTCCACGAGCACCTCGAAGCGGTCTTCCTTCAGCAGGTAGCCGTCGGCACCGCATTGCAGCGCGGGGAAGAGGTGGTCGTCGTCGCTGTACAGCGTGGTGACGATCTTCGTGGCCGGGTAGTGCGCCAGCTCCGACAGCAGCTCCATGCCGTTGCCGTCGGGCAGTTCGAGGTCGACCATGATGAGCTTGAAGGGGTCGACCCCATGCAGCCCTTGCGAGCCGCCGGTCAGTGAGATGTGCCGGCGCGCCGTTTCCAGATCGCCGGCTTCCGTGATGACGATGGCGTCGCTGAAGCTCTCGCGCACCACGCGACACAGAAAGCTCCGCGCCACCGGGTTGTCTTCGAGGATCAGCACCTTGACGGCCATGGGGCGGGCTCCACCTGGGAAAGACCGCGATCCTAGCGCGGACGCGGGCTTGTGATAGCCATTTCGAGACCCCCTTATGGGTTGCCCGCGCTCCTGCGCTCAGCCGTTGACGAGCAGCAGTTTGCCCATCACCTGGCGCGAACCCATGCGCGCATAGGCCGCCTTCAGCTCGCTCATCGGCAGTGTCTGATCGATCACCGGCTTGATCTGGCCCGCCGCGTACCAGCCCGCGAGCTGCTGCAGCGCGGCCTGGCTGGCGGCCGGCTCGCGGCGCACGAAGTCGCCCCAGAACACGCCCACCACCGAGGCGCCCTTCAGAAGCGCCAGGTTCCAGGGCAGTGCCGGGATGGCGCCGCCGGCAAAGCCCACGACGAGGTAACGCCCGCGCCAGGCGATGCTGCGGAACACGGGCTCGGCGAGATCGCCGCCCACGGGGTCGTAGACGACGTCAGGGCCGCGGCCGTCGGTCAGCGCCTTCAGCGCGTCGCGGACGTTCTCGCGGCTGTAGTTCAGCGTGGCGTCGGCGCCGAGTTCGATGCAGCGCTGGCACTTCTCGTCGCTGGAGGCGGCGGCGATCACGCGCGCACCGGCGGCCTTGGCGATCTGCAGTGCGGCTGTGCCCACGCCGCCGGCAGCGCCGAGCACGAGCACGGTCTCGCCGGCCTTCAGCTGCGCGCGGTCGATCAGCGCGTGGTGCGAGGTGCCGTAGGTGAAGGCGAAGGCCGCGCCGTCCTCCAGTGCGAAGCCTGGCGGCAGCGGCAGCACGCCCGAGGCGGGCACCACGGCATGCGTGGCAAAGCCGCCGTGGCTGCCGATGGCGGCCACCGCCATGCCCGGCTTGAGGTGGCGCACGCCTTCGCCCACGGCTTCCACCGTGCCCGCGAATTCCGAGCCCGGCGCGAAGGGCAGCGGCGGCTTGACCTGGTACTTGCCCTGAATGGTGAGCAGGTCGGGGAAGTTCAGGCTGGCGGCGCGGATGGCAATGCGCACCTGGCCGGCCTGCGGCTCGGGGGTGGGCAGTTCCTGCCAGGTCAGCGCGTCAACGCCGTCGAGGGTGGTGCAAAGCCAGGCGTGCATGGGTTCTTGTCTCCTTGAAGGAACAACGCCCTGCACACCGGGGGTGGCAGGGCGCGCGGATCATAAGCAGCGCGTGCGGGGCACCGCGTCGCCGCGGTGACGCAAGCCGCGCCTACAAGCCCAGGCGCAGCATCGGCGCGGCCAGTGCCTGGCGCAGCGTGTCGATGCTGTCTGCGATGTGCACGGCGGTGTCGCTGTCGGCACGCACGCCACGGCCTTGTGCCGCTTCCAGACGCGTCAGCAGGCGCTTGGCGTGCAGGCGCGTGAGGCCGCGTG
The DNA here is from genome assembly GCA_051861265.1 of Rubrivivax sp. Lineage (GTDB taxonomy): Bacteria > Pseudomonadota > Gammaproteobacteria > Burkholderiales > Burkholderiaceae_C > Rubrivivax. The sequence continues at coordinate 109,699 of JBHYDA010000003.1, read as the reverse complement.
CATCGGCGCGCGTCTGCGGGGTCAGGCGCAGCAGTGCAGCCGCCAGGCGGTTGACGTGCCCGCGCTGCAGTTCGCGGCGCTCGGGCCGGATCACGCCGCCCTTGACGCCGGCCGTGCCGAGCTCGCTCCAGACGTCGTCGCTCAGGCGCTGGTAGAGCTCGGAGAGCTGCAGCGCTTCACTGGGCTTGTCGAACTTGGTGGCGCTGTCTTGCACGCGCGCGGCCAGGCCGTCGCTCATCAGGAAGTTCAGCACCGCCAGCTGCAGGCCCAGCAGGCGCTGCGGCAGCACGAAGTCGCCGGCATCGCCGATGAGTTCGGCGCGGTCCAGGAAATCAGGCGCCAGGCGCCGCTGCAGGGCCGGCGTGAGGCTCAGGCCTTCGGCCGAGAGTGCGGCCTTGGACATCAGCTCCAGCGATTGCCGCTGCACCGCGCCGCTGACGGGCTGCAGCGGCTCGCGCCCGCTGCCCGGGTAGTCGCGCAGCGTGCGCACGCCGCCCAGCTGGCGCGCCAGCACGCCCAGCGAGCGCCCCACGTCGTTGAGCGCGTAGTTCAGCGAACGGCGCAGCACGGCGTAGTCGCGGTCGGCCGGCAGTTCGCGTGTTTCCTGGCGCTTGAAGAGATCGCGCGCGATCTCCAGGCGCTTGGCGGCGAAGGCCAGCGGATCCGCGCCGAGGTCGCCCTGGATGATCTCGGGGTCGAGACCGAAAAGCACGTCCTCGTCGGTGCCGAAGGCCAGCAGCGGATCCTTGCCGCGCTCGGCGATGCGCTGCAGTTCGGCTTTCTCTTCCTCGGGCTTGGCCGCTGCGGGCAGCGCCTTGTAGGCGTACTCCACCGCCCAGTAGTCGTAGGGGCCCAGCGTGGTCTGGAACGGCATGCCACCGCTCTGGCCGGGCCGGGGCAGGTTCACCGCGTTGTATTCCATCACCGAGCCGGTGGTGCCGTAGGCGCGCGTGAACTCGGCGTCGGCGAGTTGCGCCTCGGTGTAGGCGCGCGAGGCCCTGAAGTTGTGGCGCAGGCCCAGGGCGTGGCCCACCTCGTGCATCAGCGCTTCCTTGACGTAGTCCTGCACGAACTGCTGCGCCACGGGGCTGTCGGGCTCCAACTCGCCGCGCGCCTCCAGCACCGACATGGCGTAGCCCACCTGCTCGGCCATGAACTCGCCGTGCGTGCAACGCGCCAGCTCGGGCGGCAGCACGCCGGCCTCGGTCAGGGCCGCGGGCGGTTCGAAGATGTGCGCGAAGCTGTGGCCGGGCGGCAGGCCTTGCGCCGCCCCGGGCGCGGCCGTACCGCCCGCCGAGATCGCCGCCGAAATGGCCGCGCGCGGCGCGCCCAGCACCTGCGAACGCAGGCCGCGGATGCCGCGGGTCGTCATGCCTTCGAAGGCGATGTCGGCATCGAGGATCTCGCCCGTGCGCGGATCGATGTGCGAGGGGCCGATGGCCCCGAAGGCCGGCTCGGCGTTCATCATCCAGCGCACCGAGGCGTAGCCGTAGTCCAGCGTGTCGAACTTGGCGTCGTCGGGTTGCTGCTCCACCTTGATGGCGTTGCGGAAGCCGATCTTCTCGAAGGCCTTGTTCCATTCGAGGATGGCGGCGCGCGTGGTCTCGCGCCAGGCCAGCGGCACGTTCCGGTCGATCCAGAAGGTGATGGGCTTGACGGGGTCGGACAGCGCCGCCTCGGGCTCCTTCTTCTCCAGGCGCCAGCGCGTGACGAAACGCTGGCGCGGCGTGCGCGCCAGTTCGTCGCTGAAGTCGAGCACGGTGGTGGTGAAAAGGCCCACGCGCGGGTCGGCGCGGCGGGTCTTCATCGGCACTTCGGGCAAGGGTGCCAGCGAGTAGCTCAGGCCGATGAGCATGCTGCGCGCATCGGGCAGGTAGCGCGGGATCTGCGGCATCGGCATGCCGGGCATCAGGCCCGGCGGGGCTGACGACACCCCGCCGGAGAAATAGTGCGCCTGCGTCTCCACCGTGGTGGCCACGGCCGAGCCTCGCACGGCGGTGATGAGCGTGTTGCCGCGGTCCAGGCCGTAGCCCTGGCGCAGGCCGCGCTGCAGCATGGCGCCGATGCCGATCATGTCGCCCAGGAAGATGGGGTTGGCCTCCACCAGCACGCTCTTGCGGTCAGGGTGGGGCTGGCTGCTCACGGGCACCGAGGCCAGCAGGCTGTTCGAGTAGCTGTCGGCCACGGCGCGCGCCTCGGGCGAGCCGGCGGCGGCCAGCACCTCGGTGTTGCGCGCCTGCAGGCGCACCTGGTTGTGCACGCGCACGAACTCCACCACCTGTGCGCCGCCCATGCCGTTGAAGGGCAGGGCCATCAGGCCGCCGAGCACGAAAGCTTCGCCGATGCCGCTCTTGATCTTGGGCGACAGCAGGAAGGGCTTGCCCAGTTGCGCGGGCTGCAACTCGATCCAGACCTTGTCGTCCTTCTGCCAGAACACCAGCGGGCCGTCGATGCGGCGCGCGTCCTTGATCACGGTGGCGAAGGGCGGCGGGCCGCTCGGGGGGCCGCCGGCCATGCTGCCCGGGGCGCCGCCGGGCGGCCCGCCCAGGGCCGCCGGCAGGGCCAGCCGCGCGGCGCCACCGTTGGCCGCGCTGGCTGCAGGGCCGGGGGCGGCCGCGGTGGCCGCTGTGGTCGGTGCAGCAGCCGGGGCAGCGGCGGTCGGGGCGGGTGCCTTGGCGGCCGAGGCGGCGGCGCTGGCGGCCGCGGCCTTGTCGCCCGGTGCGTCGCCGGTGGGCAGTTGTGCGCAGGCGCCCAACAAGACGGTGGAGGCCGCGCTCAGGGCGACGCGGCGGGTCAGGGGGCGGATGCGCATGGAAGCTGCGGGCGCCGGGCGCCAGGAGGGTGACGGTTCATTGTGGGCCAAAGCCCGTCACCGCGCTGCCGCCACCCCAGGGGGCTGGCGGCAGGCCATCACGCTCTCAGCGGATGGGCTTGAAGCGAACGCGCTTGGGCCGCGCGCCTTCTTCACCCAGGCGCTTCTTCTTGTCGGCTTCGTACTCCTGGTAGTTGCCGTTGTAGAAGAACCATTGGCTGTCGCCCTCGCAGGCAAGGATGTGCGTGCAGATGCGGTCGAGGAACCAGCGGTCGTGGCTGATGACCATGGCGCTGCCAGCAAACTCCAGCAGCGCTTCTTCGAGCGCGCGCAGGGTTTCGACGTCGAGGTCGTTGGACGGTTCGTCCAGCATCAGCACGTTGCCGCCCTTGGCCAGGGTCTTGGCCAGGTGCAGGCGGCCGCGTTCACCGCCGGAGAGGCTGCCCACCATCTTCTGCTGGTCGTTGCCCTTGAAGTTGAAGCGGCCGAGGTAGGCGCGACTGGGCATCACGAACTTGCCGACGATGATGTTGTCCAGGCCGCCGGAGACGTCTTCCCAGACCGTCTTGTCGCCGTCCAGGCTTTCGCGGCTCTGGTCGACGAAGGCCAGCTGCGCGGTCTTGCCGATCTTCACCTGGCCGCTGTCGGGCTGCTCCACGCCCTGCAGCATGCGGAAGAGCGTGGACTTGCCGGCGCCGTTGGGGCCGATGATGCCGACGATGGCGCCCGGCGGCACCTTGAAGCTGAGTTTGTCGATGAGCAAGCGATCGCCGAAGCTCTTGCTGACGTTCTCGAACTCGATCACTTCATTGCCCAGGCGCTCGGCCACGGGAATGAAGATCTCGTTCGTGACGTTGCGCTGCTGGTACTCGACGTCGCTCAGCTCTTCGAAGCGCGCCAGGCGGGCCTTGCTCTTGGTCTGGCGGGCCTTGGCGTTGGAGCGAACCCACTTCAGTTCCTCCTTCATCGCCTTCATGCGCGCGTCTTCGCTCTTCTGCTCCTGCTCCAGGCGCTTTTCCTTCTGGTCCAGCCACTCGGAGTAGTTGCCCTTCCAGGGGATGCCGGCGCCGCGGTCGAGTTCGAGAATCCACTCGGCCGCGTTGTCGAGGAAGTAGCGATCGTGGGTGATGGCCACCACGGTGCCCGGAAAGCGCTGCAGGAAGTGCTCCAGCCACTCGACACTTTCAGCGTCCAGGTGGTTGGTGGGTTCGTCGAGCAGCAGCATGTCGGGCTTGCTCAGCAGCAGGCGGCACAGCGCCACGCGGCGCTTCTCACCGCCCGACAGCAGGCCGATCTTGGCGTCCCAGGGCGGCAGGCGCAGCGCGTCGGCGGCCAGTTCCAGCTGCAGGTCGGTGTTCTCGCTGCCAGCGGCGGCGATGATGGCTTCCAGCTCGGCCTGCTCGGCGGCGAGCTTGTCGAAATCGGCGTTCTCGTCGGCGTACTCGGCGTAGACCTCGTCCAGCCGCTTCTTGGCCGCGATGACCCCGCCCACGCCTTGCTCCACCACCTCGCGCACGGTCTGGTCGGGCGGCAGCAGCGGCTCTTGCGGCAGGTAGCCGATGTTCAGACCCGGCATCGGCACGGCTTCGCCTTCGATTTCCTTGTCGATGCCGGCCATGATCTTGAGCAGCGTGCTCTTGCCCGAGCCGTTGACGCCCAGCACGCCGATCTTGGCGCCGGGGAAGAAGGACAGGGTGATGTTCTTCAGGATCTGCCGCTTCGGCGGCACGATCTTGCCGACGCGGTTCATGGTGAAGACGTATTGCGCCATGGTCACATGGTCCTTGGTGAGGGTGTCCGGGAGGGGCAGCCCCGCGCGCAGGTGCGGCGCTGGGGCTGCGGGGCTGAGAGCCCAGCCCGCTATTCTCGCCGCAGATTGCCCGGCCGCTGGCCGCGCTCACGCCGCCTCGGGGGCGGTGTCGAGCGCGTGGGCCTCGCACGGCAGCAGCGGCGCGAGCTGCTTCGCCGTCATCGGGCGGCCCAGCAGGTAGCCCTGCACCTCGTCCCAGCCGTGGCCCTTCAGGAAGGCCAGCTGCTCGGGCGTCTCCACGCCCTCGGCCACCACGCGCATCGCCAGGCTGTGCGCCATGGCGATCACGGCCTGGGTGATGGCAGCATCGTCGCGGTCGTCGGGCAGGCCCTGAATGAAGGAGCGGTCGATCTTCAGCGTCTGCGCCGGGAAGCGCTTCAGGTAGGACAGCGACGAGTAGCCCGTGCCGAAGTCGTCGATGGCGATGCCCACGCCCAGGGTGTGCAGGCGCAGCAGCACCTGCTGGGCTCGTTCGGGGTCGCTCATCAGCAGGCTCTCGGTGATCTCCACCTCCAGCGCCTGTGCCTCCAGCACGGCCTCGCTGAGCGCGGCCTGCACCTCCTCGAGGAGCCGCTCGTTGCCGAACTGCCGCGCGGACAGATTGATGGCGCAGCAGGGCGGCTCCATCCCCTCTTCGCGCCACTGCCGGATCTGGCGGCAGGCTTCGCCCATCACCCAGTGGCCGATCTGCACGATCAGCCCGCTTTCCTCGGCCAGGTCGATGAACTCGCCCGGCGGGATCAGGCCCCGCGTGGGGTGCTGCCAGCGCAGCAGCGCCTCCATGCCGCACATGGCGCCGTCGCTCAGGCGGAAGCGGGGCTGGTAATGCAGCACCAGTTCGCTGCGCAGCACGGCCTGGCGCAGGTCGCCTTCCAGCGCGAAGTGGCGCGCGGCGCGCTCGGCCAGTTCCGATGTGAAGAACTGGAAGTTGTTCTTGCCCCGCGCCTTGGCCAGGTACATGGCCGCATCGGCATTCTTCAGCAGCGTGGTGGTGTCTTCGCCATCGCTGGGAAAGAGGGCGATGCCGACGCTCGCGCTGACCTGCACCGGCCGTTCAGCCAGGCGCAGCGGCTCGCACAGCGCGTTGAGCACCCGGGCGGCCACTTTCGACAGCGTGGACGGATCGATGGTGTTGTGGATGAGGATGACGAACTCGTCGCCGCCCAGGCGCGCCACGGTGTCCACGTTGCGCAGCAGGCCCGACAGGCGCTTGGCCATGACCTTCAGCAACTCGTCGCCCGCGTCGTGGCCCAGCGTGTCGTTGACGTACTTGAAGCGGTCCAGGTCGATGAACAGCACCGCCAGCCCCAGCCGCGAGTTGCGCGCCTGGCGCAGGCCGCTTTCCAGTTGCTCGATCAGCATGCTGCGGTTGGGCAGGCCGGTCAGGCTGTCGTAGCGGGCCAGCTGCATCACCTGCTGCTCGGCCACGGTGCTGCTCGTCACGTCGGAGCCCACGCCGCGGTAGCCCTTGAAACGCTCGCCTTCGAAGACCGGTTCGCCGCTGATGCGGATGTACACCGGCGTGCTGCCGAGCCGCTGCGCGCGGAAGCGCAGGTTGCGGAAGGGCTTGCGGTCTTCCGTCAGCTGCCGGTGGGTGCGGGCGTCGTCGTCGTCGATGGGGCTGATGTGCTCGCCGATCTCTGCGCCTTGCAGCAGCCCGGCCAGATCGCCCAGGCAGCCGAGGTCGTGGCTGGAGACGTAGCTGAAGCGCAGCGTGGCGTCCTGCTCCCAGATCCAGTCGGAGGAGAGCGATACCAGGCTGGCCAGCCGCGCCTGGCTGGCTCTGAGCTCGTTGTAGAGCTCGCCCATCTCGCGCGAGGCCACCTCCTGCGAGCGCTCCATCAGGTAGCGGTCTTGCTCCGCATCGGCATAGGCGCGGCTGATGCGGTCCATCAGGCCCGGCAACTGCGGATGCGCGGCGGCCAGCGCCTCGGGCGTCAGGTCGGCGCGCCGCAACTGCCGCTGCAGCATGGGGTGCCAGGCATCGGCCGCCATGCTCAGACCTCGGCGAACACCGTGACTGTCATCGTCTGGTTGTGCAGCATGCACGCGCTGTCGGCTGCACCCGGGGCGATCTCGCCGTAAGAGTAGAAGCCGACGTGGGCGCCGCCGGCCGGCGCGCGCTCGGCGATGGTTTCCACTTCTTCTTCGGCGCGTTCGCCGAGCATCAGGCGCCGCCCCCCGCAACTGACCGAGATCACCAGCGAAGCCGAGGCGTCGGGCAGGTGCAGAGCCGCCTGCGACATGGCCTGCGCCGCGCTGCCGATCAGGCTGTCGTCGGTGGCGCGCATCAGCCGCGCCTCGTGGCCCTCGGGCACGTCGCCGGCGAAGGTCATGGTGCGGGCTTCGTCGTCGATGCCGAGGATGGTGCGCACCAGCGGCCGCTCCGTGCTGCCCGGCGCCCGGATCGACAGCGGGAACAGCAGCGCCGAGCCCGGCAGTTCGGCCGCCAGCTTGCCGAGGTAATCCTTGTAAAGGTCGAGCGCCGGCTTGCCGTCCAGCTCATGCAGCACGGACCCCACGCTCTTGGTGATGCGGCGCTGCGGGCCGAAGTCCATCCAGCCGCCGTCGCAGCCGCTTCGCGCGTGCAGCCGCTGGCCGTACAGGCCCACCGCGCTGACGTGGTGCGCCTGCGGCAGGCCCTGTGCCAGCACCCAGGTCTTGTTGAAGGCCGCGCCATCGCCGGCCAATCCGCCCGTGACCTGAACACCGGGCGGCAGCGCAGCCACCAGGCCTGCCACCAGCGCCGTGCCGTTGACGGTCAGTCCTTCGGACAGGATGAACACCGCGCGCAGATCCTCGCCTGCCAGTTGCGCGGCCAGTTCGGCCCCTGCAGCTGCCGAGGCCTGAGGTTCGCGGACGACGGTCTCCACGCGGCGCAGGCGGGTGTGTTCGAAGCGTGTGACGGCCACGCTGATGCTGGCGTCGCTGAGGTGGGCGCCCGCGATCTCGCCCGAGGTCGAACAGCCCAGGATCACCGCTTGTGGCAGGGCTGCGCGCAGCGCGTCAAAGGGGGCCGCGTGGTCCGCGAAGCTGCTCGAGCCGAAGGCCAGCACCAGTGTCTGCGGGCTGTCCAGCTCGGTGGGCAGCGGGGCGCTCCAGCCCTCGGCCAGGCTGAAGGTCAGAACCTGCGTTTTCATTGTGTGGGTGACCTTGTCAGGCATGCAGCCTCGCTGGGGGCTGTCCTGGTAGCTTCGGCGCGCGGCTTGAGAACTTGAGCCTGCCCGGGGCGACGCAGGCCGTGGCAGGAAGAAGCGCAGCTTCTGTCGGGCTGTTGCCAAGCATGCATGTCGTGCGGCCGTTAGAATGCACGCTGCTCAGCGGCTTCCAGTCATCGCTGGGCGGTCGATCTCCCGACACTTCCTCTCAGCTCTCGCGCCTTCCGACTGGTGCATCCGCCATGGATGACAGCAGGCTGCGAACCACGGCCCTTGATCCTTTCCTGGGCCTCACTCCATGTTGTTTACCGAACTCGGCCTGGCCGAGCCGCTCCTGCGTGCCATCAAGGACCAGGGCTACGAATCCCCCACTCCCATCCAGGCGCAAGCCATTCCGCAGGTGCTCAAGGGCGGCGACCTGCTCGCCGGCGCGCAAACCGGCACCGGCAAGACCGCCGGTTTCACGCTGCCCATGCTGCACCGCCTGGCCGCCGGCGCGCCGGTGAAGGACTCGCGCGGCCGCCCGGCCATCCGCGCACTGATCCTCACGCCCACGCGTGAACTCGCCGCGCAGGTGGAAGAAAGCGTGCGCACCTACGGCAAGTACCTGCCGCTGAAGAGCATGGTCATGTTCGGCGGCGTGGGCATGCAGCCGCAGATCGACAAGCTGCGCCAGGGCGTGGACATCCTGGTGGCCACCCCGGGCCGCCTGCTCGACCACCACCAGAACCGCACGCTCGACCTGAGCCACGTGGAAATCTTCGTGCTCGACGAAGCCGACCGCATGCTCGACATGGGCTTCATCCACGACATCAAGAAGGTGCTGGCCATCGTGCCGGCGAAGAAGCAGAGCCTGCTCTTCAGTGCCACCTTCAGCGACGAGATCAAGGCCCTGGCCGACCGCCTGCTGAACGCGCCCGCGCTCATCGAGGTGGCGCGCCGCAACCAGACCAACGAGTCCATCGCGCAGAAGCTGCACCCCGTGGGCCGCGAGCGCAAGAAGGAACTGCTGGCGCACCTGATCAAGACCGGCGACTGGCACCAGGTGCTGGTGTTCACGCGCATGAAACATGGCGCCAACCGGCTGACCGAGTACCTGTGTGAGCAGGGCATCAGCGCCATGGCCATCCACGGCAACAAGAGTCAGACGGCGCGCACCAAGGCGCTGGCCGACTTCAAGACGAACGACCTGCAGGTGCTGGTGGCCACCGACATCGCGGCGCGCGGCATCGACATCGACCAGCTGCCGCACGTGGTGAACTTCGAGCTGCCCAACGTGCCGGAAGACTACGTGCACCGCATCGGCCGCACCGGCCGCGCCGGCGCGCAGGGCGAGGCCGTGAGCCTGGTGTGCGTGGACGAGGAGATCTTCCTCAAGGACATCGAACGCCTGATCAAGCGCAGCATCCCGCGCGAGACCGTGCCCGGCTTCGAGCCGCCGGCCGGTGAGAAGGCCGAGCCCATCGTGCTGGGCCGCATGACCATCGGCGTGGGCGGCACCAAGCGCAACGCGGGTGGCGGCTTCGGTGGCGGCCGGCCGGGCGGTGGTGGTGGTCGCCCGGGTGGCGGCGGTGGTGGTGGCGGCGGTGGCCGCCCCGGCGCCGGCCGTGGGCCGGGCGGTGCGCCCGGTGGCCGCAGCGGCGGTGGTGGCGGCGGCGGTGGTCGCCCTGCCGGCGGTGGTGGCGGTGGCCGTCCGCAAGCATCGCGCGGCGGCCCGCCGAAGCGCTGATAGCAGCCAGGCGCCGAGCACCGGCGCCTCACACAGTTCAGAAGAAGGCGGAAGGCGCAGGCCCTCCGCCTTTTCTCATGCGCGCTCGGCGGCCCGCGGGTGCACCGGCAGCGGCAGCTCGGGTCGTGTGCGGTAGAAGACCAGCGGCGCCTCGGGTGGCGCCTGGCGCACCTCGCGCGCGGTGTCGCGCAGCACGTTCTTGCGGATGGCGCCCACCACATGCATCTCGCAGGGCTTGCAGTCGAAACGCAGCGTGAGCGTGTCTTCGCCGTGCACCAGCGTCATCGGCTCGGCGCGCACCGTGCCCTGCACGCCCACCACGCCCTTGGCCTGCTTGGGGCAGAGGCTCAGGCTCCAGCGCACGCAGTGCTTGGTGATCATCAGCGGCACCGCGCCCAGCTCTTCGTGGCTCTCGTAGGCCGCGCCGATGAGCTTGACGCCGTGCTTCGCATAGAAGGCCGCGGCCTGGCCGTTGTAGACGTTGGCCAGGTAGCTGAGCGAGTCTTCGGGGTAGGGCGCCGGCGGGTCGACGGGGGCTGAGCGGAGCAGCGGCGTGAAGGCCGCCTCGCGCGCCGCTTCCAGCGCCGCCACGGCCTGGCGGCGCAGCGTGTTGGCCAGGCTGGCCGGCACGAACCAGGGCTCGGCATAGCCGATGCCCACATGCCGTGCTTCGAACAGCGTGCCGCCCAGGGCCGAGAGTTTTTCCAGCACCGTCTGCTGCGCCTTCTCGGCGTCTTTGGCGCGTTCGTGCGCGTGGGCCATGGCCACTTGCGCGTGGTGGCCGCGTTCGTCGGTGATGTCGAGCGCAAAGCCGTCCTTCGTGGCCGACAGGTGCAGGTCCACAGCGATCAGCCGCTCGGCCGACTTTTTCTCCAGCACCCGGTCCCAGGCCATGTCGCGGTTGCGGCTGATGGCCGCACCCTTGCGCAGGTCCTTCAGCGTCGCCATCGGCGCGTTCGGAAACAGCCGCCAGCCGCGCCCGCCCAGCTTCTGCGCCACGTTGATGGGCACGCCCTGCAGTTCGCCCTGCAGGTCCCACCAGGTCAGCGCGTCGCCGTTGTTCATCACGGTGTCACGGCTGTCGGCGTCCATGTCGAAATGGTCGGGGCCGAGCTTGACGACATGGCCCACGGCGATGCCGGCGTGTTTGGGCGTGTCGAAGGCGCCGATGTCGCCCAGCTCGGGCGGGCGGCGGCCGCCGACGAAGTAATCGGTGGCGCCGCGGTTGTAGCCGCGCTCGGGGTCGGGCGTGAAGGTGTAGCGGCAGCGGCCGTCGCTGCTGGCGGTGAGCTCGGGGCGTTCTTCGAGCAGGCGGTCGAGCAGCTGGCGGTAGTGCGCGGTGACGTTTTTCACCGTGCCCATGTCCTTGTAGCGGCCCTCGATCTTGAAGCTGCGGATGCCCGCGTCCACCAGCGCGTGCAGGTTGGCGCTCTGGTTGTTGTCCTTCAGGCTGAGCACGTGTTTGTCGTGCGCGACGATGCGGCCCTGGCTGTCCTTCACCGTGTAGGGCAGCCGGCATTCCTGGCTGCAGCTGCCGCGGTTGGCGCTGCGCCCGGTGTGCGCATGGCTGATGAAACACTGGCCGCTGTAGGCCACGCACAGGGCGCCGTGCACGAAGAACTCGAGCGTGGCCTCCTGCACCTGGGCGCGGATGGCCGTGATCTGCTTCAGGTCGAGCTCGCGCGCCAGCACCATCTGCGAGAAACCCACGTCCTGCAGGAAACGCGCCTTCTCGGGCGTGCGGATGTCTGTCTGCGTGCTGGCGTGCAATTGGATGGGCGGCAGGTCCAGCTGCAGCAGGCCCATGTCCTGCACGATGAGCGCGTCGGCGCCGGCGCGCCACACGTCCCAGGCCATGCGGCGCGCGGCCTCGAGCTCGTCGTCACGCAGGATGGTGTTGAGCGTGATGAAGATGCGCGCGCCGTAACGGTGGGCGTGGCGGCAGAGCTGCTCGATCTCGCTCAGCGGGTTGCCGGCCTTGTCGCGCGCGCCGAAGGCGGGGCCGCCGATGTAGACGGCGTCGGCGCCGTGGTTGACGGCCTCAATGCCGATGGCGGCATCGCGCGCGGGGGCCAGCAGTTCAAGTTCGGCACGCGGCATGGCGGGCGGTGATGGCGGCCGGGGTGGCCAGGGCCGCTATTGTTCCGCAGGCCGCGGCCGGCGCTTCAACCAGCCTTCAGGCCACGCGGCCGAACCACCACAGCGAGAGCCCCGCCGCCGCCGCCGCCAGCAGCGCGCCCAGCGCCGCGAAGAGCGCGGTGATCTCGGTCTCCTTGCGCTCCACCACCATGCGCGAGCTCAGGCTCTCGTAGACCTTCTTCAGGTCTTCGGCGGTGCCGGCGTAGAAGTACTCGCCCTGCGTCAGCGCCGAGATGTTCTTCAGCGTCTCTTCGTCCAGGCGCACGCGCATGCTCCAGCCCTCGAAGCCGATGACTTCGCCGCCCGTGGTGCCGATGCCCACCGTATAGACGCGGATGCCGCGCTCGGCGGCCATCTTGGCGGCGTCCAGCGGGTCGGGGCCGGTCGTCCGCTGACCGTCGGTGAGCATGATCACCGCGGCCGAGCTGTAGCTGCCGGCCGGCACGGGCGTGAAGGGCTTGGCTTCCTTCTTCGCGATGTTGTTGTTGTTCCCCGGAAAGCTGCGCTGGCCGGTGATGTGCTGGATCTCGATGCCGTCATCGGGGAAGAGCGTGGCCAGGCTCAGGATGATGCCGCTGCCGGTGGCCGTGCCGCGTTGCAGCTGGAAGCGGTCGATGGCCTTGAGCACGTCTTCGCGGCTGTCGGTCGGTGCCTGCACCACCGCCGCCGTGCCGGCGAAAGACACCACGCCCACGCGCACTTCGCGAGGCAGGTTGTTGACGAAGGCGCGCGCCGCTTCCTGGCTGGCCACCAGGCGGTTGGGCTTGACGTCTTCGGCGCGCATGCTGCCCGAGACGTCCATCGCCAGCATGATGGTGCGTTCCGAGAGCGGCAGCGTCAGCGTGGCCATGGGCCGCGCCACGGCGAGCAGCAGCGTGCCCAGCGCCAGCAGCAACAGCAGTGGCGGCACGTGACGGCGCCAGCCGGGGCCGCTGCCGGCGGCCAGCTTGGCCAGCGCCACGCTGGACAGGCGCACGGTGGTCTTGCGCTTGCGTTTCAGCACCCACAGGTACAGCAGCACCAGCAGCGGCAGCAGGGCCAGCAGCCAGAGCATCTTGGGCCAGACGAAGGTCACGTTGCGGTCTCCGTGAGGGGGGCGGCGCGCTGCAGCGTGGCCGGGAAGCGCCGCGGGGTCTTCAGGCGTGCACGTTGTTTGCGCAGGTCGGCAAAACGCATCAGCACGTCGAGCAGGTCGTCGTCGGTGGCGAGCTCCAGCACGTCGGCGCCGCTGGTGGCGAGCTGTGCGCGCAGCGCGGCTTCCTGCTCTTCGGCGAGCTCGGCGTAACGTTCGCGGAAGGCGGGGCTGCTGGCGTCGACGAAGAGCTGCTCGCCCGTCTCGGCGTCTTGCAGCGTGACGAGGCCGGCGTCGGGCAGGTCCATCTCCAGCGGATCCCACAAGCGCACGGCCACCACGTCGTGGCGGCGGGCCAGGCGCGACAGCGCCGGGGCCCAGCCGGGCTGGCTGATGAAATCGCTGACGACGAAGACGACGCTGCGGCGCGGGATGCTGCCCTCGGCGGCGTGCAGCAGTTCGGCCAGCCGTGTGCCGCGCGGCGCGTCGGCCGCGGTGGCGGGCGCAGGGGCGGGCGCCTGCATGCGCTGCAGCAGTTCCAGCACATGCAGCCGCCCGGTGCGCGCGGGCAGCACGCCGTGCACGCGCTGGCCGTAGAGCAGGGCGCCGACGCGGTTGCCGTGCCGCGTGATCACCCGCGCCAGCGCCGCCACGAAACGCGTGGCCACGGCCAGCTTGGTGACGCCGGCGCTGCCGAAATCGACGCTGTCCGAAAGATCGAGCAGGAACCACGCGTTCATGTCGCGGTCTTCGTGGAACTGCCGCACGTGCGGCGTCTGCACGCGCGCGGTGACGTTCCAGTCGATGTGGCGCACGTCGTCGTGCGCCTGGTACTCGCGCAGGTCGGCGAGATCCACACCCGCGCCGCGCCACAGCGTGCGGTAGTCGCCCTGCAGCAGACCGTCGAGCTTGCGGATGACGGTGAACTCCAGCTGCCGCAGCAACTGGTCGGGCGGCGTGAGCGCGGCGGCTTCAGCCACGGCCGGAAGCGCCCTCGCTGTGCGCCAGGGGTTTGTCAGGCGCGGGGATCTTCTTCAGCAGCCGCTGCACCACGGCATCGGGCGTCAGGTCTTCGGCCAGCGCCTCGTAGCTGAGCACCAGCCGGTGCCTGAACACGTCGGGCACGAGGTCGACCATGTCTTCCGGCAGCACGTATTTGCGGCCGCGCAGCAGGGCCAGGGCCTTGGCGCCTTCGATCAGCCCGATGGTGGCGCGCGGGCTGCAGCCGTAGGTGAGGTACTTCTCCAGGTCGGCCAGGTCGTACTTGGCCGGGCGGCGCGTGGCGCTCACCAGCTTCACGGCGTACTGCATCAGCATGGGGTCGCAGAACACCGCGCGACATTCGCGTTGCAGCGCGGCGAGCTGGAAGGTGTCGGCCACCGCGTTGACGTCCACCACCGGGCCCGTCACGCGTTCGGCGATGACGAATTCTTCTTCCTCGGTGGGGTAGTCCACCAGCACCTTCATCATGAAGCGGTCGACCTGCGCCTCGGGCAGCGGGTAGGTGCCTTCGGTCTCGATGGGGTTCTGCGTCGCCATCACGACGAAGGGGTCGGGCACCTTGTGCGTTTCGCCGGCGATGGTGACCTGGCGCTCCTGCATCACCTCGAGCAAGGCGCTCTGCACCTTGGCCGGCGCACGGTTGATCTCGTCGGCCAGCAGCAGGTTGGCGAACACCGGCCCGAGGCTCGTGCCGAACTCGCCGCTCTTCTGGTTGTAGATGCGCGTGCCCACCAGGTCGGAAGGCACGAGGTCGGGCGTGAACTGGATGCGCTTGAAGCTGCCGCGCACGGTGCGCGCCAGCGTCTTGACGGTCAGCGTCTTGGCCAGGCCCGGCACGCCTTCCACCAGCAGGTGGCCCTGGGCCAGCATGGCCACCAGCACGCGCTCCAGAAACCGGTCTTGACCGACGACGACGCGCTTGACCTCGTAGAGCACACGCTCCATCAGCGTGGCGGTGGATTCGGGGCTGTGTTCCATGGCTTTGCGTTCCATCAGAAAGGCGGCATGCCCGCAGCGGACGAGGCGTTCTCGATGGGCACCGCAAAGCCGATGCCGATGAAGGTGCGCTGTTCGCTGGGGTTGAGGATGGCGGTGACGATGCCGACCACGTGGCCGTCCATCGTGACGAGCGGACCGCCGCTGTTGCCAGGGTTGGCGGCGGCGTCGAACTGGATGAGGTTGGACAGCGGCTTGGTGCCGGCGTTGTCGTCCTCGGGCGAGCGGAACTCGCGTTTCAGGCCTGAGACCACGCCGGCGCTCACGCTGGGCCCGATGCCGAAGGGGTGGCCCACGGCGATGACGTGGTCGCCGGGCCGCAGGTCGGCGGTGCTGCGCATGGTGGCGGCCTGCAGGTCGTCGGGCAGGCTCAAGGCGCGCAGCACGGCCAGGTCGTTCTCGGGCTGGGCGCTGACCAGCACCGCGTCGCTCTCGTGGCCGTTGGCGAAACGCACGCGGATCTTGCGCGCGCCCGAGACCACGTGCAGGTTGGTGAGGATGGTGCCGTTGTCGATGATCACCACGCCCGTGCCCAGGCTGCGTTCCAGCGCGCGCTGTTCGGGCTTGTCTTCGCCCTCGTCCTTCTCGTCGAGCAGGCCCACGACGCGCACCACCGAAGGCAGGATGGCTTCGTAGGCCTTGGCCGCGGCCGAGGGAAGGGGGGCCTTTTCCAGCGACTCGCGCACGGCGGTGTCGATGTCTTCCTGCGTCACGGCGCGCTGCGCCGGCAGCAGCAGCAGCATGGCGCCGACGGCCAGTGCGGCGCCCCCCAGCGCCCACAGCGGGGCGGCGTGGCGGGCGAAACGCTGGCGCCAGCGCGCTGCCCGGCCGGCCGGCGGGGCGGCCTCAGCCATACGGGCTGCCGTTGCCGGTGCCCCGGCCGCAGCGCCGGCCCCGGGTGCGGCGGGCTCGGCCTGCGCCCGTGCCGCCGGGCGGCGGGGCGAGGGGCTGTACAGCGGGGCCTTTTTCATGGCGTGGCGGCGGCGGTGGGCGGGGCCGGGCGGGGGCCCGTGCATCCTCGCTTTACCCTAACACGTTGCGCTGGCCGTTGCAGTCGGCCGGGCGCACAACCGGGGCATCATCGCGGCATGTGGACCGACACGCACTGCCACCTCGACGCGCCCGAGTTCGCACCCGACCGCGCCGCCGTGGTGCAGCGGGCCCGCGCCGCAGGCGTGACACAGCTGGTGTTGCCGGCGGTGGCCGCGGCGCACTTCGACGACTTGCGCGCGCTCGCCCACGCCACTGGCGCGGCCTATGCGCTGGGTCTGCACCCGCTCTGGCTCGAAACTGCCACCGAGGCCGACCTGGAACGGCTGGCCCACTGCCTGCAAGCCTGGCGCGACGATCCCCAGCTGGTGGCCGTGGGCGAGATCGGCCTGGATCACTTCGTGCCCGGGCTCGACCGCGCGCGCCAGCAGCACTTCTACCGCGCGCAGCTGAAGCTGGCGCGCCGGTTCGAGCTGCCGGTGCTGCTGCACGTGCGCCGCTCGGCCGACCACCTGCTGCAGGGCCTGCGCCAGATCGAGGTGCCCGGCGGCATCGCCCACGCCTTCAATGGCAGCGACGTGCAGGCGGCGCAGTTCGTCGAACGCGGCTTCCGGCTCGGCTTTGGTGGCACGCTGACCTTCGAGCGTTCGCTGCAGATCCGAGCGCTGGCGCAGGGCCTGCCCGAGACGGCGCTGGTGGTGGAGACCGATGCGCCCGACATCCCTCCGCATTGGCTTTACCGCACCGCCGAACAGCGCGCCGCCGGCGAGCTGCAAGGCCGCAACGAGCCGGCCGAGTTGCCGCGCATCGGCGCTGTGCTCGCTGCGCTGCGCGGCTGGAACCTGGGCGAAACCGCTGCGCGCACCCGCGCCAACGCGGTGGCCGCGCTGCCGCGGCTGGCGGCGCTGCCCGGCTTGTCTTCGTCTTCCACGCGGGAAGCCGTGGCTTGAAGGTGCAGGCGGCCACGGCCGACCGCCTGCAGGGCCTGTCGCCCGTGCTGGGCCGCCAGACGCGGCTGCTGGTGCTGGGCAGCTTCCCGGGCGTGGCTTCATTGCAGGCGCAGCAGTACTACGCCCACCCGCGCAACCAGTTCTGGCCGCTGCTGGGCGCCATCTGGGGCCTGGACCTGCCAGCGCTGCCCTACGCGCAGCGCTTGGCTGCCGTTCGTGAACGCGGTCTGGGTCTTTGGGACGTCTACGCCAGCTGCCGCCGTGAAGGCAGCCTGGACCAGGCCATCGAAGACGCCGAACTCAACGACCTGGCCAGCCTGCGCCGCCGCACGCCGGCCCTGCAGTGCGTGGCCCACAACGGCGGCGAATCGGCCCGCACGATGAAGCTCGTGGCTGCGCTGGGCTACACCGTGTTGAAGCTGCCTTCCACCAGCCCGGCCAATGCCAGCTGGTCCTTCGAGCGCAAGCTCGTGGCTTGGCGTGCGGCTTTGGCGCATGCCGGTTTGATCGAGCCCTCCTCCCCCCCATCCCATCCCCCAAGGCTATTGCTCCCGTGACCAAGAAGCCCACCCGCACCCCCCGCACCCTGCCCGCCGTGACGCTGTCGGAAGACGACGGCGTGCGCTACCTGCACCTGGACAGCATCTGGATCCAGGGCGGCATGCGCATCAAAAAGCCGCAGGTGGTGGAGATCGACTACGTGCAGCGCATGCTGGCGGCGCTGCTTTGGCTGCCTACAGACGCGCTGGGCGGCGGCCAGGCCGTGCAGCTGGGTCTGGGGGCCGGCGCGCTCACGCGCTTCACCGCGGTGCAGCTGAAGATGGCCACCACGGTGGTGGAGATCAACCCGCAGGTGATCGCCGTCAACGCCAGCCACTTCCACCTGCCGGCCGCGGCCGAGGTGGTGCGGGGCGATGCCGCCGATTGGCTGGCCCAGGCCACGCCGGGCAGCGTGCGCCTGCTGCATGTCGATCTCTACGACGAGGAGGCCGCCGCCCCGGTGCTGGACGGCGAAGACTTCTACCGCGCCTGCCGCGCAGTGCTGGAAGAAGGGGGGGTGATGAGCGTCAATCTCTTCGGCAGGCACGCCAGCTTCCATGGCAGCATCTCCCGCATCGCCGCCGCTTTCGGCAGCCACCAGGTCTGGAGCCTGCGCCCCACGCGCGAAGGCAACACCGTGGTGGTGGCCGGACGCGGCGTGGTGGTGCCCGAGCGCGATGTCCTCACGGCCCGCGCCGTGTACCTGGAGCAGCGCCACGGCCCCCTGGGGCTGCCGGCGCGCAAGTGGCTGCGCATGGTGCGGCCTTACCAACCCCAGCCTGCTGCCGACGCCGCTGCCGCCCCATGAACAAAGCCAAGTCCACCGCGCCCGCTGCCATGCCCACCCCACCTGCCGCCCCCGGCGGCGGGCGCTCTTCGACGCTGCCGCCCAGCGGCCGGCTGGAGTGGCCGGTGCTGCTGGAGTGGCTGCGCGAAGACGGCTGGATCAGCGCGGAAGATGCCGAACAGGTGGGCGCGCGTTTCCGCGCCGGGCCCTCCAGCCTGCATGCGCTGGTGCGCCTGGGCGCCGCGGGACTCAGCCACGCCGGCAACGGCCGCGTGCTCGACACCGAGGCCCTGACCGAATGGCTGGCCGGCCGCAGCGGCCTGGGCTACCTGCGCATCGACCCGCTGAAGGTGGAGGTCGGCCGCGTGGCCGATGTGATGAGCGTGCAGTACGCCGAGCTGCGCCGCGCGCTGCCGCTCAGCCTGGGCAGCACCGAAGTCGTCATCGCCACGGCCGAGCCTTTCGACACCGCCTGGGTGCCCGAGATCGAGACGCACACGCGCCGCCCGGTGCGGCTGGTGGTGGCCAACCCCGACGACGTGCGCCGCTACACCACCGAGTTCTATGCCCTGGCGCGCAACGTGCGCGCGGCGCAGAAGAGCGGCGAGAACGCCACCGGCGCCAGCTTCGAGCAGCTGGTCGAACTGGGCAAGGCCAACAAGACACTCGACGCCAACGACCAGGGCGTGGTGCAGGTGGTCGACTGGCTGTGGCAGTACGCCTTCGACCAGCGCGCCAGCGACATCCACCTGGAGCCGCGGCGCGACAAGGGCGCCATCCGCTTCCGCATCGACGGCGTGCTGCACACCGTCTACCAGGTGCCGCTGACGGTGATGAGCGCGATGACCGCGCGCATCAAGCTGCTGGGCCGCATGGACGTGGTGGAGAAGCGTCGCCCGCTGGACGGCCGCATCAAGACACGCCGCCCCGATGGCGTGGAAGGCGCCGGCGCCGAGGTGGAGATGCGCCTGTCGACGCTGCCCACGGCCTTCGGCGAAAAGATGGTGATGCGCATCTTCGACCCCGACGCCACCGTCAAGGGCCTGACCGCCTTGGGTTTCGCCGACCACGAGGCGCAGGCCTGGCAGCAGCTGATCAAGCGGCCGCACGGCATCATCCTCGTCACCGGCCCCACGGGCAGCGGCAAGACCACCACGCTCTACAGCACGCTGCGCCAGCTGGCCACCGAAGAAGTCAACGTCTGCACCATCGAAGACCCCATCGAGATGATCGAGCCGGCCTTCAACCAGACGCAGGTGCAGGCCGCCGTGGACATGGGCTTCACCGAGGGCCTGCGCGCGCTGATGCGGCAGGACCCGGACATCATCATGGTCGGTGAGATCCGCGACCTGGCCACGGCCGAGATGGCCATCCAGGCCGCGCTCACGGGCCACCTCGTCTTCAGCACGCTGCACACGAACGACGCCGTCGGCGCCATCACGCGGCTGGCCGACCTGGGCGTGCCCAGCTACCTCATCAGCGCCACCGTCATCGGCGTGCTGGCGCAGCGCCTGGCGCGCACCTTGTGCCCGGCCTGCAAGGCGCGTGACGAGAGCATCACGCGCGAATCGCTGCACGAGGCCGTCAAGCCCTGGCGCCTGTCGGGCGGCGTGCGGCCCTACAAGGCCGTGGGCTGCCTGGAGTGCCGACACACCGGCTACCGCGGCCGCGCGGGGCTCTATGAACTGCTGGTGATGACCGATGCTTCGCGTGCCGCTGTGCACCCGGCGCTGGACGCCAGCGCGCTGCGCCGCCAGGCCATGCGCGACGGCATGCGCCCCTTGCGCCTGGCCGGTGCGATGAAGGTGGCCGAGGGCTTGACGACGATGGAAGAAGTGCTGGGCAACACGCCGCAGATCGAGCGTTGAGACCGGCCCTGCCCCTGGGTGGCGCCCGGCCCGTCTTACGTGGAAACCACAGCCGGGCCGTGAGGTCGCGTCCCTAGAATCCCGCCGCATCACAGGCTGTGGCCCCTTGCCGGGCAGGCAGCCCCCGCGCCGGCATTCGAGGAGACGAGGCTTGAAGATCAAGAGCGAGAAGGACTTCTGGTCCGGACTCATGTTCATCGCGGTGGGCCTGGGCTTCGCCTGGGGCGCCACCGAGTACAGCTTCGGCTCGTCGGCCCGCCCGGGGCCGGCCTACTTCCCCTTCGGCCTGGGCATCCTCATGGCGGTGCTGGGCGCGATGGTGCTCTTCAAGGCGCTCACCTTCGAGGTGGAAGGTGGCGACAAGATCGGCCCCTGGGCCTGGAAGCCGCTGCTCGTGATCGTGTTCTCGGTGGCCGGCTTCGGGCTGTTGCTGCCGAAGCTGGGCATGGTGATCTCGCTGCCGCTGCTGGTGTTCGCCGCGGCCACCGCGGGTGACGAGTTCCGCTGGAAGGAGGCGGCCGTCAACGCCGCGGTCCTGACGGTGATGAGCTGGGGCATCTTCATCAAGGGCCTGTCGCTGACCATCCCCCTGTGGCCTGTTTTCCTGGTGAAGTGAGAGCGAGACCATGGATCTTCTGAACAATCTCGCGATCGGCTTCGGCGTCGCCTTCACCTTCACCAACCTGCTCTACGCCTTCTTCGGCGCGCTGCTGGGCACGCTGATCGGCGTGCTGCCCGGCCTGGGTCCGGTGGCCACCATCGCGATGCTGCTGCCCAGCATCTACGCGCTGGACGCCACGCCCGCGCTCATCATGCTGGCCGGCATCTACTACGGCGCGCAGTACGGCGGCAGCACCACCGCCATCCTGATCAACGTGCCGGGCGAAAGCAGCTCGGTCGTCACCGCGCTCGACGGCTACCAGATGGCCCGCAAGGGCCGCGCTGGCGCCGCGCTGGCCGCTGCCGGCCTGGGCAGCTTCTTCGCGGGTTGTGTGGGCACCATCATCATCGCGGCCTTCGCGCCGCCGCTCACGGAGCTGGCCTTCAAGTTCGGCCCGGCCGAGTACTTCAGCCTGATGGTGCTGGGCCTCATCGGCGCCGTGGTGCTGGCCTCGGGCTCGCTGGTCAAGGCCATCGCGATGATCATCCTGGGCCTGCTGCTCGGGCAGATCAACACCGACGTGATCTCCGGCGTGCCGCGCTACAGCTTCGACATCGCAGAGCTGACCGACGGCATCAGCTTCGTGGCCATCGCCATGGGCATCTTCGGCTTCGGCGAGATCATCGCCAACCTCGGCCAGCCGGCCGAGAAGCGCGAGGTCTTCACCAAGGACGTGAAGGGCCTGTGGCCCACGCGTGAAGACTTCAGCAACGCATGGCCCGCGGTGCTGCGCGGCACCACGCTGGGCTCCATCCTCGGCGTGCTGCCGGGCGGCGGTGCGCTGCTGTCGTCCTTCGCGGCCTACACGCTGGAAAAGAAGATGCGCCGCAAGCCCGGCGAGGTGGAGTTCGGCCAGGGCAACATCCGTGGCGTGGCCGGCCCCGAGAGCGCCAACAACGCAGGCTCGCAGACCAGCTTCATCCCCATGCTCACGCTCGGCATCCCGCCCAACGCGGTGATGGCGCTGATGGTCGGCGCGATGACGATCAAGGGCATCCAGCCCGGCCCGCAGGTGATGACGAACAACCCCGAGCTGTTCTGGGGCCTGATCGCCAGCATGTGGGTGGGCAACCTGATGCTGATCATCCTGAACCTGCCGCTGATCGGCATCTGGATCAAGCTGCTGACGGTGCCCTACCGCTTCCTGTTCCCGGCGATCATGGCCTTCTGCTGCATCGGCCTGTACACGCTGAACAACAACAACTTCGACGTTTTCATGGGCGCCGGTTTTGCGGTGGTGGGCTACCTCTTCTACAAGCTGGGCTGCGAGCCGGCACCGCTGCTGCTGGGTTTCATCCTCGGGCCCATGATGGAAGAGAACCTGCGCCGCGCGCTGCTGCTCAGCCGCGGTGACTGGACCACCTTCCTGCAGCGGCCGCTGTCGGCCAGCCTGCTGGTGGCCGCGTTGCTGATGGTCATCGTGGTGATGCTGCCGTCCATCAAGAACAAGCGCGAAGCGGCGTTCAAAGATGCCGACTGACAGCGGCGGCAGGCTCCCTGCCGCCCTGTCCCCCCTCCAAGGCCCCGTGTTCCGGGGCCTTTGGTTTGCCTGGTTCGCGGCGAACCTGACGATGTGGATGAACGACGTCGCGGCCGCCTGGCTGATGACGACGCTGACCACCAGCCCGGTGATGGTGGCGCTGGTCTCCACCGCCAGCACCTTGCCGGTGTTCCTGCTCGGCCTGCCCAGCGGGGCGCTGGCCGACATCCTGGACCGCCGCCGCTACTTCGCGGCCACGCAGCTGTGGGTGAGCGTGAATGCGCTGGTGCTCGCCGGCCTGGCGCTGGCAGGCGCGCTGACGGCGCCGCTGCTGCTGGTGCTGACCTTCACCAACGGCATCGGCCTGGCGCTGCGCTGGCCGGTGTTCGCGGCCATCGTGCCGGGCGTGGTGAGCCGCGCCGAACTGCCGGCGGCACTGGCGCTCAACGGCATCGCGATGAACCTCTCGCGCGTGGTGGGCCCGGCCATCGCCGGGGCGCTGCTGGCGGCGGTCAGCCCAGCGGCGGTGTTCGTGCTCAACACGGTGCTGGCCGGTGTGGCCTTCGTGCTCGTGCTGCGCTGGAAGAGCGAACCGCGCACCAGCACGCTGCCGGGCGAGCGCTTTTTCGGCGCCATGCGCACCGGCCTCGTCTACGCACAGCAGAGCCCGCGGCTGAAGCTCTTCCTGCTGCGCGTCTTCCTCTTTTTCCTGCAGGCCGGCGCGCTGATGGCGCTGCTGCCGCTGGTGGCGCGCGGGCTGCACGGCGGCGGCCCGGGCACCTTCACGCTGATGCTTTCGGCCGTGGGTCTGGGCGCCATCGTCGCGGCGCTGCTGTTTCCCAAGCTGCGCGCCCGCTACAACCGCGACCAGTTCGTGCGCTTCGGCAGCGCCGCACATGCGGGCCTGAGCGTGCTCATCGTCGCCGTGCCCGAGCTGTGGGTGGCGCTGCCGGCCATGGTGCTGGTGGGCATGTGCTGGATCAGTGTGGCCAACTCGCTGACCGTCAGCGCGCAGATGGCCATGCCCAACTGGGTGCGCGCCCGTGGCATGAGCATCTACCAGATGGCGCTGATGGGCGGCTCGGCCGCGGGCTCGCTGCTCTGGGGCCAGGTGGCCTCGGTGCTGGGCGTGCAGGGCGCGGTGCTCTCGTCAGCCGGGCTGGGCCTGGTGCTGCTGCTGGCCCTGCGCCGCCTCACGGTGGAGGGCGGTGAAGAGATCGACTTCAGCCCGGCCGCGGTGCGCGCCGCGCCCGAGCCGGCCTTCCCGGTGGCGCCGGACGAAGGCCCGGTGATGGTGACGCTGGAGTACCAGATCGACCCCGCCCGCGCGGCCGATTTCGCGGCGGTGATGCAGCGCACACGCCGTGCCCGCCTGCGCCAGGGCGCGCTCAGCTGGGGCCTGTTCCGCGACGTGGCTGTGCCCGGCCGCTACATCGAGTACTTCGTTGACGAGAACTGGGTCGAGCACCAGCGCCGGCTGGAGCGTTTCACCGCCTTCGATGCCGAGTTGCGCACCCAGCGCATGGCCTTTCACCTGGGCCCCGAGCCGCCGCTGCTGCGTCGCTATGTGGGCGACGGCAGCCTGCCGCCCACCAGTCTCCTGCAGTGATCGCCAGGGCCGGCGATACTGCTCGCCGGCTTTTGCCCGCCCCTTCCTCCACCTCCCGCCCCACCATGACCCACGCCTTCGACTGGAGCACCGGCTACGCCAGCCAGCGCTCACCCGTGTTCGGCCGCAACGTCGTCTCCACCTCGCACCCGCTGGCTGCGCAAGCCGGCCTGCGCATGCTGCAGAACGGCGGCAACGCGGTGGACGCCGCCATCGCCACCGCCGCGGTGATGACCATCGTCGAGCCCTGCAGCAACGGCCTGGGGTCGGATGCCTTCTGCATCCTCTGGGACGGCAAGGAGCTGCACGGCCTGAACGCCAGCGGCTGCGCGCCGCAGGGCTGGACGCCCGAGTACTTCAAGGCCAAGTACGGCGCCGATGCGAAGGCACCGGCCAAGCGCGGCTGGGACAGCGTCACCGTGCCCGGCGCTGTGTCGGCCTGGGCCGCGCTGAGCCAGCGCTTCGGCAAGCTGCCCTTCGCCGACCTCATGGCTCCGGCCATCGAGGTGGCCGAGCGCGGCTACGCCGTGCCCGTCATCGTGCAGAGCAAGTGGGCCAACGCCGCGGCGCTGCCCGAGATCACCGAGCAGCCCGGCTTCGCGCAGGCCTTCATGCCCCACGGCCGCGCCCCGCACGTCGGCGAGCTTTTCCAGTTCAGGGAAGCCGCGCGCACGCTGAAGCTGATTGCGCAGACGAAGGGCGAAGCCTTCTACCGCGGCGAGGTGGCCGAGGCCGCCGCTGCCCACGCCAAGGCGCATGGCGGCGTGATGACCGCGGCCGATTTCGCGGCCTACCAGCCCGAGTGGGTGACGCCCATCTCGCGCGACTACCGCGGCTACACCATGCACGAGATCCCGCCGAACGGGCAGGGCATCGCGGCGCTCATCGCCCTGGGCATCCTGGAGAAGTTCGACATGGCCGGCCTGAAGGTGGACAGCGCCACCAGCCAGCACCTGCAGATCGAGGCCATGAAGCTGGCCTTCGCCGACGTCTACGCCTACGTGGCCGAGCCGCGCAGCATGCGTCTGAAGCCCGAGCAGATGCTGGACGACGCCTACCTCGCCAGCCGCGCCAAGCTGATCGACCCGCAGAAGGCGCAGGACTTCGGCCCCGGCCACGGCCCCACGGGCGGCACCATCTACCTGACGGCCGCCGACGAGAGCGGCATGATGGTCAGCTTCATCCAGAGCAACTACATGGGCTTCGGCTCGGGCATCGTGGTGCCGGGCTACGGCCTGAGCCTGCAGAACCGCGGCCACGGCTTCACGCTCGACCCCACGCGCGACAACCTCGTGGGCCCGGGCAAGCGGCCCTTCCACACCATCATCCCCGCCTTCCTCACCAAGGGCGGTGCCCCGGTGATGAGCTTCGGCATCATGGGCGGCGACATGCAGCCGCAGGCGCACATGCAGACCCTGGTGCGCATGCTCGACTACCGCCAGCACCCGCAGGCGGCCTGCGACGCGCCGCGCTGGCGCTTCTTCGGCGGCACGGTCAACCTCGAGCCGGGCTTCGACGCCGCATCGGCCGATGGCCTGCGCGCGCTGGGCCACCGCATCGCGCCCTTCACCGACAGCTACCAGGACTACGGCGCGGGCCAGTTCATCTGGCGCCTGGACGAAGGGCAGGGCGACGTGAGCGTGCGCGGCTACGCGGCCGCCAGCGACCCGCGCCGCGACGGCCAGGCCGCCGGCTTCTGAGCCTGCTAGGCGCCGGTGAGCGTGGCGTCCGGCGCTGCAGTGCGCGTGCCCACCGCCGGCTTGTTGCTGGCCGCGGGCGGTGCCATCGCGTTCTCGGCCAAGGCCATCATCGTCAAGCTGGCCTACCGGCATGGCGTGGATGCGGTCACGCTCATCATGTACCGCATGCTGTTCGCGATGCCGCTGTTCGCCGGGCTGGCCTGGTGGGCCGGCCGCGGCAAGCCGCCGCTGACGCGGCGCGACCTGCTCGTCGTGAGCGGCCTGGGCTTCAGCGGCTACTACCTCGCGAGCTTTCTCGATTTCGCGGGGCTGCAGTACATCAGCGCCAGCCTGGAGCGGCTGATCCTGTACCTCAACCCGACGCTGGTGCTGCTCTTCGGCGTGCTCTTCTTCGGCCAGCGGGTGCAGCGTGCGCAGTTGTGGGCGCTGGCGGTGAGCTACGCGGGCGTGCTGCTGGTCTTCGGGCACGAGGTGACCATCACCGGGCCGCACACGGTGCTGGGTGCGGCGCTGGTCTTCGGCAGCGCGGTGAGCTACGCCGTCTACCTCGTCTACAGCGGGCAGGAGGTGAAGCGCCTGGGTGCGCTGCGGCTCACCGGCTGGGCCACGCTGGTGGCTTGTGGTCTGTGCCTGCTGCAGTTCGTGCTGCTGCGGCCGCTGAGCGCCGCCGTGGTGGCGCCCGAGGTGCTGTGGCTGAGCCTGCTCAACGCCACCTTGTGCACCTTCGCGCCGGTGGTGATGGTGATGCTGGCCATCGAGCGTGTGGGCGCCACGCTGGCCGCACAAGTGGGCATGATTGGCCCGCTGTCGACCGTGTTGATGGGTGTGTTCATCCTCGGTGAACCGATGAATCTCTGGATCGTGGCCGGCACCGTGCTGGTCTTGCTGGGCGTGGGCCTGCTGGCCCGCGCGCGTACCCCTGTTGGAGAGGCTTGAAACCATGGACTTGGGCATTGCAGGCAAGTGGGCGCTGGTGTGCGCCGCGAGCAAGGGTTTGGGCAAGGGCTGCGCCGCGGCGCTGGTGAAGGAGGGCGTCAACGTCGTCATCACCGCGCGCGGTGCCGAGGCCCTGCAGGCCACCGCGGCCGAACTGCGCGCGCTGAACCCGGCCGTGCAGGTGCGCGCCGTGGCCGGCGACATCACCACACCCGAGGGGCGTGCCGCGGCGCTCGCCACCTGCCCGCAGGTGGACATCCTCATCAACAACGCCGGCGGCCCGCCGCCCGGCGACTTCCGCGACTGGGACCGCGAGGCCTGGCTGAAGGCGCTGGACGCGAACATGCTCACGCCCATCGAGCTGATCAAGGCCGTGGTGGACGGCATGGCCGAGCGCGGCTTCGGCCGCATCGTCAACATCACCAGCGGCGCGGTGAAGGCACCCATCGACATCCTGGGCCTGAGCAACGGTGCGCGTTCGGGGCTGACGGGTTTCGTCGCAGGCCTGGCGCGCCAGCCCAAGCTGGCCGGGCGCAACGTGACCCTCAACAACCTCCTGCCCGGCGCCTTCGACACCGACCGCCTGAAGACCACGCTGGCCGGTGCCGCCGCCAAGACCGGGCAGCCCATCGAAGCCGTGGCCGAGGCGCGCAAGCAGCAATCACCGGCGCGGCGCTTCGGCACCGCCGAGGAGTTCGGCGCCTACTGCGCCTTCCTGTGCAGCGCGCACGCGGGCTTCGTCGTCGGGCAGAACCTGCTGACTGACGGCGGTGCCTACGGCGGCACGTTCTAGTTCTTCGGTGCCCCGCGGCTCGACACCGCGATGCCCGCGACGATGAGTGCAAAGGCCAGCGCGTGGAAAGCCTGCGGGCTGGTGCCCAGCACCAGCGCGGACAGCAAGGCGGCAAACAGCGGCGTGAGATTGCCGAAGAAGGCCGCGAGCGCCGGCCCGCCCTGCGCCACCGCCAGGCCCCAGGCGCGGTAGGCCAGCACCGAGGCGCCCACCGACACGTACACGGTGGCCGCCAGCAGCGGCCAGCCCCACTGCACGGGCAAGGCCTGCAGGCCTTGCAGCGCCGGCCAGGCCTGCTCGGCCCCCGCGAAGGCCGCCGCCAGCGGCAGGCCGAAGAGCACCTGCAGCAGCAGCAGGCCGGCCCAGTCCCAGCCCTCGTCGGCGCGCGGTCGCTCGCCACCGCGCATGTGCGCCGGTGGCCGCGCCAGCAGCCAGCTGTAGACCGCCCAGCCGATGGCGGCGGCCAGCACCAGCAGGTCGCCCGCCACGAACTGCACCTGCAGCAGCACGGCCAGCGAGCCGCGGCCCAGCACCACCAGCACGCCGCTCAGGCCCAGCAGCGCGCCGAGCAGTTGCTGCGGCCGCGGCTTTTCGCCGAAGCACAGCGCGCCCACGGCCAGCATCCACACCGGCGTGCTGCTGGCCACCAGCGTCACGTTCAAAGGCGTGGAGGTCACGAGCGCCGCGTACTGCAGCGCGTTGTACAGGCCCACACTCAACGAGCCGATGGCCAGCAGGTAGCCCCAGCGTGCCGTGATGCGCGAAGCCGGCCGCAGCGCCCGCCAGCCCAACGGCAACAGCAGCGCCAGCGCGAGCAGCCAGCGCAGCAGGTTGAAGGTGAGCGGCGTCACCAGGTCCACCACCAGGCGGCCGACGATGGCGTTGCCGGCCCACATCAGCGGGGGCACCGTCATCAGCAGGGCCAGGCGCGGTGTCAGCGCCATCGCTGCACCCGGGCGGTCATGACGAGGCTCACGCCGCTTCAGGGCGCCAGGCGCCGCAGTTCCAGCACTGCTCGAAAGGGCCCTCGACGATTTCGTTGCAGCCGCGGCAGTGCCAGCGCTGCTCGGGCGCGGCCTGCCAGGCGGCCATCAGTGCGAGGGCCGGCGCGTGGTGGCGGTCGTCGTCCACCCACACCTCCGGCAGGCACTGGTCGGGCGGCAGTTCGCCTGCGATGCCGCTGGTGTAGGCGCGCTGCACTCGGGCCGGGAAGCCCGCGCCGCTGATCTGGTCGGCCCACAGCGTGGCCAGCAGCAGGTTGGGGGCTTGGAGCAGGCGCTTCATCGGTCGGCCGATGTTGCCACGCGTGCGCGAACGCCGTGGCCTGCATCGGCAGCGGTGATGGCTTACGCTCGCGGCCCCAAGACGCTTCAAAAACCCGCTGTCATCAACCCCACCCGAGGAGACTTCCGTGTCGCATGCATCGCAGGCCATCCAGATCACCGCCTACGGCGGCCCCGAACAACTGAAGCGGGTCGAGCTGCCCGTCGGTGAGCCCGGGCCCGGCGAGATCCGCATCCGCCACGAGGCCTGCGGCCTGAACTTCATCGACGTCTACCAGCGCACAGGCCTCTACGCCAACCCGCTGCCGCTGACGCTGGGCATGGAAGGCGCCGGCATCGTCGAGGCGGTGGGCGAGGGCGTCACGCACCTGCGCGCGGGCGACCGCGCGGCCTATGCCAGCCAGCCCCCCGGTGCGTATTGCGAGCGCCGCGTGATGCCGGCCAAGTGCGTGGTGCAACTGCCCGAGGGCATCGCCTTCGACACCGCCGCCGGCATGATGCTCAAGGGTCTGACGGCGCAGTACTTGCTGAACAAGACGCGGCCGGTGGAAGGCCTGGAGCCCGGCGACTTCGTGCTCTTCCATGCGGCCGCCGGCGGCGTGGGCCTGATCGCCTGCCAGTGGGCGAAGGCCCTGGGCCTGCAACTCATCGGCACCGCCGGCAGTGCCGCGAAGTGCCAGCTTGCGTTGGAACATGGCGCATCGCACGCCATCGACTACAGCCGCGAAGACTTCGTCGCCCGGGTGAAAGAGATCACCGGCGGCAAGGGCGTGAAGGTGGTCTACGACTCGGTCGGCAAGGACACCTTCGAGAAAAGCCTCGACTGCCTGCGGCCCTTCGGCCTGATGGCCTGCTTCGGCAACGCCAGCGGCCCCGTGCCGCCCTACTACCCAGGCAACCTGGGCCCCAAGGGCAGCCTCTACCTCACGCGCCAGACCCTGTTCACGCACATCGCCACGCGCGAAAGCACGCAGAAGATGGCCGACGACCTGTTCGGCATGGTGCTGGCCGGCAAGGTCAAGATCCGCATCGACCAGCGCTACCCGCTGGCCGAAGCCGCCACCGCGCACCGCGAACTGGAAGCCCGCAAGACCACGGGCTCTACGGTCCTCATGCCCTGAAAGAAAAACCGGCCCGCAAGGGGCCGGTTGATCAAGTCCCTTGCGCGGAACCGGCTCCGCCGGGCCGCTGCAAGAGCCCCCTCGGGGGGTGGCGAGCAGGGCGAGCCTGGGGGCTTACTGACTGAACTTGTAGTCGGTCTTGGCCTTGCTGCGCAGCGACTCCTGGTACTGCTGCAGCTTCTGCTGCTCCATGCGCTGCTTGAGCTGGGCCTTGACTTCGTCGAAGGCCGGGAAGCTGGCCTCGCGCGTGTCTTCCAGACGGATGATGTGGTAGCCGAACTGGCTCTTCACGGCCACGTCGGTCATCTCGCCCTTCTTCAGCTTCTGCAGCGCGCCGCCGAACTCGGGCACGTAGCTCTCGGGCTTGGCGAAGTCGAGGTCGCCGCCCTGTTCGGCCGAGCCGGTGTCCTTGCTCTTGGCCTTGGCCAGGTCTTCGAACTTGGCGCCGCCCTTGATCTGGGCGATCAGCGCCTTGGCCTCGTCTTCCTTCTCCACCAGAATGTGGCGCGCGCGGTACTCGGTGCCCGTGGAAGCGGCCTTGAACTTCTCGTACTCGGCCTTGGCGGCTTCGTCGCTGATGGGGTTCTTCTTGCGGTAGTCCTCGAACAGCTCGCGGATCAGCAGGCTCTCGCGGGCCAGCGCCATCTGCGCGGCGAACTCGGGGCTGGCGGCCAGGCCCTTGCGCGCGGCTTCCTGCGTGAAGATCTCGCGCAACACCACCTGGTCACGCGCCTGCGCCTGCAACTCGGGCGTGAGCTGCTGGCCGGCGCGCTGGGCCTGCTGCAGCAGGGTGTCGACACGCGCCTTGGGCACGGCCTTGCCGTTGACGGTGGCGATGTTCTGCGCCTGTGCGGCCAGCGGCGCTGCGGCAGCCAGGGCGATGCAGAGGATCAGGGCCGCGCGCGCGGCAGGGGTCTTCGACTTCATGGACGGAGGAACTTTCGAGGTGGTGCCACCGACCAGGGCGGCGATGCGAGGAGGTTCGCGCTTGGAGCGCGGGCACGGCGAAGAAGTTTCTTCAAGCCTCGCCGGGGGCTTTGGCGACGATGGCCAGGGCATGCACGCCCTGGGCCGCCAAGGGGCCAAGGGCATCATACACAAGGCGATGTCGCGCCACGCGGGCCAGCCCGGCGAAGCGCGGGCTGGCGATCTGCACGCTGAAGTGGCGCCCTTCGCGGGCGCCGGCGTGGCCGGCGTGCAGGTGGCTGTCGTCCTGCACCTGCAGGGTGGTGGGCTGCAGCGCCGCGTGCAGGCGGGTGTGGATCTCGTCGGCGGTCATGGCTTCAGGCGCCCTTGCCGTCGCCGGCCGCATCGTCGGCCGCCGGCTTGAAATCGATGGCCGCCGAGTTGATGCAGAAACGCTCGCCCGTGGGCTCGGGGCCGTCTTCGAAGACATGCCCGAGGTGGCTGCCGCACTTGTGGCAGCGCACCTCCACCCGCACCATGCCGTGACTGCTGTCGATCACACGTTCCACCACCTCGCTGTTGATCGGCTCCCAGTAGCTGGGCCAGCCGCAGCCGGCATCGAACTTGGTGCCGCTCTCGAACAGCGGCGTGCCGCAACCCACGCAGTTGTAGCGGCCGTCGTCGAAGTGATCCCAGTACTTGCCGGTGAAGGCGCGCTCGGTGGCGGCGTGGCGCGCCACGCGGTACTGCATGGGGTCGAGCTCGGCGCGCCATTGCTCGTCGGTCTTGCGCACCGGGTAGCGCGGATCGTCGTGGTCGTGGGGGTGTGAGGCCATGGTGTCGGGCGGTGAGGAAGCCCGCATTGTCCGCCTGCGCGCACCGGCACGGGGCGCGTGCGGGCATGGCGGCTGGCGCGCTTGTCGCTGTGGCGACAAGCCCGTTCGGGGTAGTCCCTGAGGGTTGGGGGCATGCAGTTCAGCTACCTTCCATGTGTTCTGCGGTTCACCAGGAGACAACATGAAATTGAAGCGGACTTTCCTCAGCATCGCCCTCGGCAGCGCGATGGTTCTCGGCAGCAGCGCAGCACTTGCGCAGAAGGGCGAGACCGTCAAGATCGCCTGGATCGACGCGCTCACCGGCCTGACGGCCGCCACCGGCCAGAACCAGCTCAAGGGCTTCCAGTTCATGGCCGAGCAGTTCAGCAAGAGCAACCCGGCCGGTGTGAAGTTCGAGGTCGTGTCCTTCGACAACAAGCTCAGCCCGCAGGAAACCGTCAACGCCCTGCAGGCCGCCATCGACCAAGGCATCCGCTACGTTGCGCAGGGCACGGGCTCGGGCCCTGCCGCGGCCATCATCGATTTCCTGAACAAGTACAACGAGCGCAACCCCGGCAAGGAGGTCGTGTTCCTGAACTACGCCGCGGTCGACCCGTCGCTGACCAACGAGAAGTGCAGCTTCTGGCACTTCCGCTTCGACGCCGACACCTCCATGAAGATGGAGGCCCTGACCACCTTCATGAAGGACGACAAGGCCGTCAAGAAGGTCTACCTGATCAACCAGAACTACTCTCACGGCCAGCAGGTCGTGAAGTACGCCAAGGAAAACCTGGCCCGCAAGCGGCCTGACATCCAGATCGTCGGCGAAGACCTGACGCCCCTGGCACAGACGCGCGACTTCGCCCCCTACATCGCCAAGATCAAGGCCAGCGGCGCCGACACCGTCATCACCGGCAACTGGTCTTCCGACCTGACGCTGCTGGTGAAGGCCGCCAACGACGCCGGCCTCACCGCCAAGTTCTACACCTACTACGCCAGCGTCAGCGGCACGCCGGCAGCGCTGGGTGCGGGCTCGGCCGGTCGCGTGTACCAGGTGGGCGTGATGAACTTCGAGAACCCGGCCGCCCGCAAGGTGATGGACGAGTACAAGGCCAAGTTCAACGACGACTTCTACACCGCCCAGATCTTCAGCGTCTACACGATGCTGAGCGCTGCGATGGTGAAGGCCAAGAGCACGGCCCCCGTCAAGGTGGCCGCGGCGATGGGTGGCCTGGAAGTGCCCAGCTGGGGCGGCACCGTCACCATGCGCAAGTCCGACCACCAGCTGCAGCAGGCGGTGCACATGACCGTGTGGCAGAAGGCCGGCGCCAAGCCCTTCGACTACAGCGTCGAGAACACCGGCTTCAACTTCCGCAACGTGAAGACCTACGAGCCCTATGTGGCCAGCACGCCCACGTCGTGCCAGATGAAGCGCCCCGCGGGCCTGTAAAGCCAGCGCCGCCAGCGATCGGGCCCTGAGGAGCTCGCTCCGCAGGGCCCTTTTTGCGGGCCCCACTTCTCCGCTCCAGCCCACGGATTCCCGCCTTGGACCAACTGCTCATCAACGTCCTGAACGGCATCAGCGCCGGGCTGCTGCTGTTCATGCTCAGCTCGGGGCTGACGCTCATCTTCAGCATGATGGGCGTGCTGAACTTCGCGCACGCCAGCTTCTACATGGTGGGCGCCTACATCGCCTACTCGCTGACCAAGATCATCGGCTTCTGGCCGGCGCTGTTCATCGCGCCGCTGCTGGTGGGTGCGCTGGGCGCGCTCTTCGAACGCACGGCCTTGCGCCGCGTGCACAAGTTCGGGCATGTGCCCGAGCTGCTCATCACCTTCGGCCTGAGCTTCGTGGTGCTGGAGCTCGTCAAGCTGGTCTGGGGCTTGTCGTCGGTGCCTTTCCCGCCGCCGGCGCTGCTGCAGGGCCCGGCCTTCACGCTGGTGCAGAACCCGGCCGATGGCATGCACGTGCTGTGGGGCGTGGCCCCGGCCGGCACCTGCGGCGTCGAGGTGGCCGGCGGCCTGACCAAGTGCTCCACCTTCCCCGCCACGCGCTTCTTCATGATGGTGGTGGCGCTGGTGATGCTGCTGGCGCTGTGGCTGCTGCTCACGCGCACCCGCATCGGCCTCGTCATCCAGGCCGCGCTCACGCACCCGGAGGCCGTGGAGGCCCTGGGCCACAACGTGCCGCGCGTGCTGATGCTGGTGTTCGGCAGCGGCTGCGGCCTGGCCGGGCTGGCGGGCGTGATCGGCGGCGTGACCTTCGTCACCGAGCCCTCGATGGCCACCATCGTCGGCAGCATCATCTTCGTGGTGGTGGTGGTCGGCGGCATGGGCTCGCTGGCCGGGGCCTTCGTCGCCTCGCTGCTCATCGGCCTGCTGCAGACGCTGCCGCTGACGGTGGACAAGAGCCTGGCCGACGCCGCACGGGCCATCGGCTGGGCCGTCACGCCCTCGAATTTCGCTTATCCGATCCTGAAGATCACGCTGGCCCAGGCGGCACCCATCCTGCCTTACCTGCTGCTGGTGCTGATCCTGATCTTCCGGCCCAAGGGCCTGCTGGGAACACGTGAAGGTTGATGCGCTGATGGGACGCAATCACGAAGGGCGGTCGCGCTACCGCTTCAAGCCCTGGAACGTCGGGCGCTGGGTGCTGTGGGGCTTGTTCGCCCTGGTGCTGGTGGTTTCGCCGCTGATCTGGAAGTCGGGCTTCGCGCTGACCATGCTCAGCCAGATGGGCATCGCCATCATCGCCTGCCTGGCCTACAACATCCTGCTGGGGCAGGGCGGCATGCTCAGCTTCGGGCACGCGGTGTACACGGGCCTGGGCAGCTTCCTGGCCATCCACACCATGAACAAGATCGCCGCCGGTGCGATCTGGCTGCCCATGAGCATGGTGCCGCTGGCGGGTGCCCTGGGCGGCCTGTTCTTCGCGGCCTTGCTGGGCTACGTGACGACCAAGAAGGCCGGCACGCCCTTCGCGATGATCACCCTGGGCATCGGCGAACTGGTCTGGAGCATGTCGCTGATGCTCCCCGAGTTCTTTGGCGGCGAAGGCGGCGTCAGCAGCAACCGCGTGGTGGGCGAGCCCTTCTTCGGCATCACCTTCGGGCCGCAGATCCAGGTGTACTACCTGATCGCCTTCTACTGTTTCGTCTGCACCGCGCTGATGTTCGCGCTGACGCGCACGCCGCTGGGCCGCATGCTCAATGCCGTGCGCGACAACCCCGAGCGCGTGGAGTTCGTCGGCTACAGCACGCAGCGCGTGCGCTACATCGCCTTCATGATCTCGGGCATGTTCTCGGGCATCGCCGGTGGCTTGGCCGCGGTGAACTTCGAGCTCGTCACGGCCGAGGTGGTGGGCGCTGCGCGTTCGGGCGCCTACCTGCTCTTCGTCTTCCTGGGCGGGGCGATGTTCTTCATCGGGCCGATCATCGGTGCCGTGCTGATGGTGGTGGCGCTGGTGCTGCTGTCAGAGCTCACGCCGGCCTGGCAGCTCTACATGGGCCTGGTTTTCGTGTTCATGGTGATGTACGCGCCCGGTGGTATCAGCAGCCTGATCATGATGAACCTGCGCGTGGCGTCCTTCGGCAAGCTGCGGCCGCTGCTGGCCAGCTACCTGGCGCTGGCGGGCACGGCCTTGACCATGCTGGTGGGCGCGGGTGCGATGGTGGAGATGGTCTACCACCTGCAGCTCAACGAGGCCCTCGGCCCTGAGCTGAAGTACATGGGCGCCACGCTCAACGCCAAGGGCTTCGACAGCTGGTTCGGTGCGTGTTTCATCCTGGCCGTGGGCATCGCGATGTTCGAGCTGACGCGTCGGCAGTTCGCGCGCCAGTGGGGCCAGACGCAGGAAGAGATCGAGAAAGAGATCAAGCGCCGGGAGGCTGCGCTGTGAGCGACAAGAACAAGACGAAGTCGGAGTTCGCCGTCGAGCTGCGCGACGTGCGCAAGAGCTTCGGCAAGACCGAGATCATTCGCGGCGCCAGCCTGGCCGTGCGGCCAGGCGAGCGCGTGGCCATCATCGGCCCCAACGGCGCCGGCAAGAGCACGCTGTTCAACCTGATCAGCGGCCGTTTTGGCAGCACCAGCGGCGACATCCTGCTGCACGGCGAGAAGATCGACGGGCTGAAGCCCTACGAGATCACGCGCCGTGGCCTGGCGCGCAGCTTCCAGGTGAGCAACCTCTTCACGCGCCTCTCGGTCTTCGAGAACCTGCGCTGCGCCGTGCTGTGGAGCCTGGGCTACAAGTACAGCTTCTGGCGTTTCCTGGCCGACGCGAAAGACGCCAACGACCGCGCCGAAGAGGTGATGGACATGATCAAGCTGCACAAGCGGCGCGACGTGCTGGCCATGAACCTCACCTACGCCGAGCAGCGCGCGCTGGAGATCGGCATCACCATCGCCGGCGGCGCCAGCGTGGTGCTGCTGGACGAACCCACGGCCGGCATGAGCAAGAGCGAGACCTCGCGCTTCGTGAACCTGATCCGCGACGTGACCGTGGGCAAGACCTTGCTGACCGTGGAGCACGACATGGGGGTGGTCTTCGGCTTGGCCGACAAGATCGCGGTGCTGGTCTACGGCGAGGTCATCGCCTTCGACGTGCCCGAGGCCGTGCGCGCCAATGCGCGGGTGCAAGAGGCCTACCTCGGCAGCGTGCTGGCCGAAGCCCAGGCCGAAGCCGCTGGACACTGAAGCTGCACATGCTGAACCTGAACAACGTCCACGCCTTCTACGGCAAGAGCCACGTGCTGCACGGGGTGAACTTCGAGGTCAAGCCGGGCGAGATCGTCTCGCTGCTGGGCCGCAACGGCTCGGGCCGCAGTACCACGGTCAAGGCCATCATGGGCCTGGTCGACTGCACCGGCAGCGTCAAGTTCAAAGGCGGCGAGATGCTGGGCCTGAAGGCCTTCGAGATCGCGCACGCGGGCCTGGGCTACGTGCCCGAGAACCGCGACATCTTTCCTACGCTCACCGTTCACCAGAACCTGCTGCTGGGGCAGAAGAGCGGCGCGAAGAACAGCCGCTGGAGCTTCGACGACATGTACAAGATGTTCCCGCGCCTGAAGGAGCGGCAGCACACCGAAGCCGGCGTGCTGAGCGGCGGCGAGCAGCAGATGCTGACGCTGTGCCGCACGCTGATGGGCGACCCGGAACTCATCATGATCGACGAGCCCACCGAAGGTCTGGCGCCGAAGATCGTGGAACTGGTGGCCGAGTACCTGCGCGAACTCAAGCGCCGCGGCATCAGCGTGCTGCTGGTGGAACAAAAGCTCACCATCGCGCTCGAAGTGGCCGACCGCTGCCTGGTGATGGGCCACGGCCAGATCGTGTTCGAAGGCACCGCCGCCGACCTGCGCGCCAACACCTACATCAGGAAAGAGTGGCTGGAGGTCTAGCCGTCCCCCGCCCTCGCCACCGCCCCACGGCCCTTGTCACTGCAGCGACATGGGCCGTTGATTTTTGAACCCTAGAATCGAACGACCGTTCTATTTCAGCCGGAAGGAGCCAGCATGGGCGCCCAGTACGAAGTTCGCGGCAATGTGGCCGTGCTCACCCTCGACAACCCGCCGGTCAACGGCCTGGGTTTTGACACCCGCGTGCAACTGGCCCAGGGCGTGGAGCGCGCGGTGGCCGATGCCGCGGTGGCAGCCATCGTCGTCACCGGCGCCGGCAAGGCCTTCTCGGGCGGCGCCGACATCAAGGAGTTCGGCTCGCCGAAGTCCATCGCCGAGCCCAACCTGCTGAGCCTGATCAAGCTGCTGGAAGACTGCCCCAAGCCCGTGGTGGCGGCCGTGCACAGCGTGTGCATGGGCGGCGGGCTGGAACTCGCGTTGGGCGCGCACTACCGCGTGGCCGCGCCGGGTACCAACGTGGCGCTGCCCGAGGTGAAGATCGGCCTCATCCCCGGCGCCGGCGGCACGCAGCGCCTGCCGCGCGTGCTGGGCGTGGAGACCGCACTCAACATGATCGTCAGCGGCGAACCCGTGAAGAGCGAACTGCTCGCCAGCCTGCCGGGCCAGAAGCTCTTCGACAAGATCATCGAGGGCAATGTGCTCGACGGCGCCATCGCCTTCGCGGCCGAGGTCGCGGCCAAGCCCGGACCGCACCCGCGCGTGCGCGACTACAAGGTCACCCACCGCGACCCCGATGCCTACTTCGGCTTCGCGCGCAACATGGTCAAGGGCATGGCCAAGAACTTCCCCGCGCCGGTGAAGTGCGTGGACGCGGTGGAAGCCTGCGTGAAGAAGAAGTTCGACGAGGGCATGCTCTACGAGCGCGAGACCTTCCTCGCACTGATGCTCACGCCCGAGTGCAAGGCGTTGCGCCACGCCTTCTTCGGCGAACGCGCGGCCAGCAAGATTCCGGATGTGCCTGAGGACACCCCGCAGCGCAAGATCGAGAAGGTGGCCGTCATCGGCGCCGGCACCATGGGTGGCGGCATCGCGATGAACTTCCTCAACGCCGGCATGCCGGTGGTGATGCTGGAGATGAAGCCCGAAGCGCTGGACCGCGGCGTGGCCACCATCCGCAAGAACTACGACGCGCAGGTCAAGAAGGGCAAGCTGAAGCAGGACAAGCTCGATGCCCGCATGGCGCTGCTGAGTACCACGCTGAACTACGCCGACATCGCCAGCGCCGACCTCGTCATCGAGGCCGTGTTCGAGGAAATGGGCGTCAAGGAGAAGGTGTTCAAGACGCTGGACGAGGTGATGAAGCCCGGCGCCACCCTCGCCAGCAACACCAGCACGCTGGACGTCAACGCCATCGCCGCCTTCACGAAGCGCCCGCAAGACGTGGTGGGCATGCATTTCTTCAGCCCCGCCAACGTGATGAAGCTGCTGGAGGTGGTGCGCGGCGAGAAGACCGCGAAGGACGTGCTCGCCACGGTGATGACCATCGCCAAGAAGATCCGCAAGACCGCGGTGGTCAGCGGCGTCTGCGACGGCTTCATCGGCAACCGCATGATCGAGCAGTACAGCCGCCAGGCCGGCTTCCTGCTGGAAGAAGGCTGCACGCCGGCGCAGGTGGACAAGGCGGTCGAGAAGTTCGGCTTCGCGATGGGCCCCTTCCGCATGGGCGACCTGGCGGGCAACGACATCGGCTGGGCCATCCGCAAGCGCCGCTACGTCGAGAAGCCGCACATGCGCTACAGCAAGACCGCCGACCTGCTGTGCGAACTGGGCCGCTACGGCCAGAAGACGGGCGCCGGCTGGTACGACTACGTGCCGGGCAAGCGCGACGCCATTCCATCCAAGTTGGTGGAGGAGATGATCGCGAAGCACCGCGCCGAGATCGGCGTGCAGCCGCGCAAGATCAGCGACGACGAGATCGTGCACCGGCTGGTGTATTCGCTGGTCAACGAGGCCGCGAAGATCCTGGAAGAAGGTATTGCGAGCAAAGCAAGTGACATCGACATGGTCTACCTCACCGGCTACGGCTTCCCGCTCTTCCGCGGCGGCCCGATGTGCTACGCCGACAGCCAGGGCCTCTTCAACGTCGTGCAGACGATGAAGAAGTTCGCGGCCAACCCGCTCGACGACGCCAGCTTCTGGCAGCCCGCGCCCCTGCTGGCCAAGCTGGCCGCCGAGAGCAAGAGCTTTACCTGATCCAGCGCTGAAGGAACACACACCATGAGCCGAGCCGTCATCGTCTCCACCGCCCGCACCCCGCTCTGCAAGAGCTGGAAAGGCGCCTTCAACATGACCCATGGCGCCACGCTGGGCGGCCATGCCGTGCAGGCCGCCGTGGCCCGCGCCGGCATCGCCCCCGAAGAGGTGGACGACGTCATCATGGGCTGCGCCAACCCCGAAGGCGCCACCGGCGCCAACATCGCGCGCCAGATCGCGCTGCGCGCGGGCCTGCCCATCACCACCAGCGGCCTCACCGTCAACCGCTTCTGCAGCAGCGGCCTGCAGACCATCGCGCTGGCCGCGCAACGCATCATCGCGGGCGAAGCCGACATCTACGTGGCCGGCGGCGTGGAGAGCATTTCCTGCGTGCAGCAGGAGATGAACACGCACATGATGCGCGACCCCTGGCTGCAGGAAAAGAAGCCCGAGATCTACTGGAACATGCTGCAGACCGCCGAGCAGGTGGCCAAGCGCTACAACATCAGCCGCGAGCGCATGGACCACTACGGCGCCGCCAGCCAGCAGAAGGCCACGGCCGCGCTGGAAGCGGGCCTGTTCAAGGCCGAGATCGCCCCCATCACCGTTACGGCCGGCGTGGCCGATGCCGTGATGGGTCTGCGCAGCAAGGAAGTGACCGTCGAAAACGACGAGGGCATCCGCGCCGGCACCACCTACGAAGGCATCTGCGGTATCCGCCCGGCCATGCCCGGCGGTGTCATCAGCGCCGGCAACGCCAGCCAGTTCAGCGACGGCGGCGGCGCCTGCGTGGTGATGGACGAGACCTTGGCCGAACGCAAGGGCTTGAAGCCCCTGGGCCGCTTCCTGGGTTTTGCCGTGGCCGGCTGCGAGCCTGACGAGATGGGCATCGGCCCGGTCTTCGCCGTGCCCAAGGTGCTGAAGAAGCTGGGCCTGACGGTGGCCGACATCGACCTGTGGGAACTGAACGAAGCCTTCGCGGTGCAGGTGCTGTACTGCGCCGACACCCTGGGCATCCCGATGGACCGCCTCAACGTCAACGGCGGCGCCATCGCCGTGGGCCACCCTTACGGCGTGAGCGGCCAGCGCCTGACGGGCCATGCGCTCATCGAAGGCAAGCGCCGCGGCGCCAAGCGCGTGGTGGTCACCATGTGCATCGGCGGCGGCATGGGCGCGGCCGGCGTGTTCGAGGTGCTGTGATGCGGGCTCTGGCGGGGCTGGTCCTCGCGGCCGCGGCGGCGCTGCCGGCCTGGGCGCAGTCGCCGGCATCGCCGCAGGACTCGGGCCGCCAGTTCGAGGCCGGCCGCAATGCCGAGTTGCAGCAGTGGCAGTGGCGCGCGCAACGCGGTGTGGAACTCACGCCAGCGCAGAAGGCGGTGGACGCCGTGCAGCAAGCCATCGGCAAGCGCGATTGCCCCGGCGCGGTGGCCGCGCTGAACGCCGGGCTGGCCAAGGCCTACCCCGAGATCTTCACGCTCGCCGGCGCGCTGTACGAAGAAGGCGTGTGCGTGCGCCAGAACTGGGATCGCGCTGTCGGGCTCTACGAACGGGCCGTGGCCGCAAAGCACCCGGGCGTGACGGCGCGCCTGGCGGCCGGCTACGCCAGCAAGGCCGGCGGCAAGGACCTGGCCGCCGCCTTGTGGTGGGCCACGCGTGCGCGCACACCGCTGCCCGCGCCCTGCGCCGAGGTGGCGCCGCTGGTGGCCGATGCCGACAAGTTCATCGCGGCCTTGCAGGCCTGGCCGGCGGGGCGCTTCGAAGCCTGCGCCTACGCCGCGGCCGTGATGGCCAGCGTGCAGGCCGATCTGGAAGAGCCCGATCTGGCCAGCGGCTTCGGCATGGCCGGCACCGCGGTGCTGCGCTTCACGCCG
This sequence comes from Rubrivivax sp., assembly GCA_051861265.1. Classification (GTDB taxonomy): domain Bacteria; phylum Pseudomonadota; class Gammaproteobacteria; order Burkholderiales; family Burkholderiaceae_C; genus Rubrivivax. Next base: position 69,061 of record JBHYDA010000003.1, on the reverse strand, counting down.
GCCGAGGGCCGCATCGACATCCAGGACGAAGCCATCGACGCACCGGCCGCTGCCGGTGTGGTGGTGGCGGGCTCGGCGCAGGACAGTGAACGCCGCGCCGCGCGCAAGGCCTTCCAGGCCGAGATCCGCGCCTCGGCCGACCGCGCGCTCAAGCGCTACGAGAAGCCGGCTGCAGTGCCGGCCGATTGGCGCGTCGAAGCCCGGCACGTCTTCGCCGCGGCGCGCTGACCCCAGCCCGAGGCCGCGCCACGTTGGCCGGCCCCGCGCGACTTTTCACGTTCTGCCGAGCTTACCCATGCGCGACACCCTCGACTTCCTGCTCCAAGACTGGTTGCGCACCGGCACGCTGCTGCAGCGCCCGCGTTTTGCCGACCACACGGCCGAGACCTTCGCGCAGGTGCTGGACACCTGCGAGCGCATCGCGCGCGAGAAGTTCGCGCCTTTCAACCGCCTGGCCGACACGCAGGAGCCGCACTTCGATGGCGAGCGCGTGCACCTGCCGCAAGCCACGCACGAAGCGCTGGCCGCTTATGTCGAATCGGGCATGCTGGCTGCGGCGCAAGACTATGAGCTCGGCGGCATGCAGTTGCCCTGCGTCATCGAGATGGCGGCCAACGCCTTCTTCAGCCGCGCCAGCGTGGCCATGGGCGGCTACGCCATGCTCACCAGCGGCAACGCCAGCCTGCTGATGGCCCACGGCACGCCGCTGCAGCGCGAGGTGTTCGCCAAGAACGAGTTCGCCGGCCGCTGGTTCGGCACCATGTGCCTGAGCGAGCCGCAGGCCGGCAGCAGTCTGAGCGACATTGCCACACGCGCCGTGCCGGATGGCGAAGGCTTCGAGGCCGATCCCCTCGGCCCCCGCTACCGCCTGCGCGGCAACAAGATGTGGATCAGCGGCGGCGAGCACGAGATCACCGAGAACATCGTGCACCTGGTGCTGGCGAAGATCCCGGGGCCCGATGGCAAGCTGGTGGCGGGCACCAAGGGCATCTCGCTCTTCATCGTGCCGAAGAAGCTGGTGAACACGGCGGGTGAACTCACGGGCGAGCGCAACGACGTGGCCCTCGCCGGTCTGAACCACAAGCTGGGCTACCGCGGCACCACCAACACGCTGCTGAACTTCGGCGAAGGGCGTTTTCCGGCGCGCGGTGAAGCCGGCGCCATCGCTTATCTGGTGGGGCAGCCCGGCGAAGGCCTGCGCTGCATGTTCCACATGATGAACGAGGCGCGCATCGGCGTCGGCCTGGGCGCGGTGATGCTGGGCATGGCGGGCTACGAGGCGAGCCTGGCTTATGCGCGCCAGCGTTCACAAGGCCGGCCCATCACGGGTGCGGGCAAGGACGCCACGCAGCCGCCCGTGCCCTTGATCGAACATGCCGACGTCAAGCGCATGCTGCTGGCGCAGAAGGCCTATGCCGAGGGCGGCCTGGCGCTGGCGCTGTACTGCGCGCGGCTGGTGGACGAGTTGCATACCGGCGATGAGGCCGCGCGTGCCGAGGCCGGCCTGCTGCTGGAGGTGCTGACGCCGATTGCCAAGAGCTGGCCCAGCGAGTGGTGCCTGGAAGCCAACAGCCTGGCCATCCAGGTGCTGGGCGGTTATGGCTACACGCGCGATTTCCCGGTGGAGCAGTACTGGCGCGACAACCGCCTGAACATGATCCACGAAGGCACGCACGGCATCCAGGGCCTGGACCTGCTGGGCCGCAAGGTGGTGATGAAGGGCGGCGAAGGCCTGCGCCTGCTGGCGCTGCGCATGGCCGACACCGCCCAGCGCGCCGGCCAGGTGGAAGGCCTGGCCGAGCCCGCCAACGCCTTGAGCGGCGCGCTGCAGAAGCTGGGTGCGGCCACCAAGGCCGCCTGGGCCACGGGCGTGCCCGAAGAAGCCTTGGCCAACGCCACGCCCTACCTGCAGGCCTTCGGCCACGTGGTGCTGGCCTGGTTGTGGCTGGACGTGGCGCTGGCCGCAGAGAGTTCACCGCTGAAGCCGGGCAAGCGGGCCGCCATGCGCTACTTCTACGCCTTCGAGCTGCCCAAGATCGACGCCTGGCTCGGCCCCGTGGCAAGGCGCGAACCGCTGCTGCGCGAGGTGCAGGACGCGTGGTTCTGAAGGCCCCAGCGCACCGTTCTCGTCGGCGCTTTGGCGCATGATGGCCGCATGAAAACCTCCACCGTCGAAGCCTGGGTCTGGATCCTGATGTACGGCGGCCTGCTCACCGCGGCCGTCGGCCTGTTCGTGCAGCGCGGCGGCGGCGACGCCCTGGGCTGGACCTTGATGACGCTGGGCGGCGTGGCCGCGACTGCGGGCGTGGTGCTCGTGGTGCTGCGCTCGCGCATGAAGAACAAAGACTGACACCCCACAGGAGACGCTGATGAGCACCCCGATCTCGAAACTCTTCGACCTCACGGGCCAGGTGGCCCTGGTCACCGGCGGCTCGCGCGGCCTGGGCCTGCAGATGGCCGAGGCGCTGGGCGAAGCCGGCGCCAAGGTGATGCTGGTCTCGCGCAAGGCGGCCGACCTGGAAGAGGCCGCGGCCCACCTCTCGGCCAAGGGCATCGACGCTCGCTGGATCGCCGCCGACGCCAGCAAACCCGAGGAAGTGCAGCGCGTGGTCGACGAGACCATGCACCGCCTGGGCCAGATCGACATCCTCATCAACAACGCCGGTGCCACCTGGGGCGCACCGACCGAGGACTACCCGCTGGAGGCCTGGGACAAGGTGATGAACCTGAACATCCGCAGCCTCTTCCTGTTTGCGCAGGCGGTGGGCAAGGCCAGCATGATCCCGCGCAAGCGCGGCCGCATCATCAACGTGGCCAGCATCGCGGGCCTGAGCGGCAGCATCGATGTCAAGTTCATCGCCTACGGCACCAGCAAGGGCGCCGCGGTGAACTTCACGCGCACGCTGGCGGGTGAGTGGGGCGCTTACGGCATCACCGTCAACGCGCTGGCGCCGGGCTTCTTCCCGAGCAAGATGACCAAGGGCGTGCTGGAGCACTTCGGCGCCGACAAGCTGGCCGCCGGCGCGCCGCTGAAGCGCCTGGGCGACGACGACGACCTCAAGGGCGCGGTGCTGCTGTTTGCCAGCGCCGCAGGCAAGCACATCACCGGGCAGATCCTGGCGGTGGACGGTGGCGTGAGCGCCGTGCACGGCGGCGGCTGAAGCCGAGCGCTGCCTTCGGAATTGAAGCGATGGAATTCAAGGTCCACATTCCCTTCGTGCAGCTGCTCGGCATGCGTCTGGAGCGCATGGCCGCCGGCGAGGCCGAGATCCACATGGACCTGCGCGAAGAGTTCACCAACAGCTGGGGCGTGGCCCACGGCGGCGTGACGATGACGCTGCTGGACGTGGTGATGGCCCACGCCGCGCGCAGCGCCGACACCGCCGAGGGCGAGCCGCTGCCGGGCGTGGTGACCATCGAGATGAAGACCAGCTTCATGCGCCCGGGCCTGGGCACGCTGGTGGCCACCGGCAAGCGGCTGCACCGCACGGTGTCGATGGCCTTCTGCGAGGGCTATGTGCACGACCAGCAGGGCCTGCTCATCGGCCACGCCAGCGGCACCTTCAAGTACCTCAAGGGTTTGCCGGTCGGTGGCAAGCGCATCCAGAAACTCAACGCATCGGATTGAAGAAAGCACCCCCGCCATGACCGAGATGAACCAGCGCATCGTGCTCGCCTCGCGCCCGCAGGGCGAGGCCAGCGTCGACAACTTCCGCCTCGAGACCGTGCCCGTGCCAGTGCTGCAGGAGGGCCAGGTGCTCGTGCGCCAGCACTACCTGAGCCTGGACCCCTACATGCGCATGCGCATGAACGACGCCAAGAACTACGCCGCGCCGCAGCCGCTGGACGAGGTGATGATCGGCGGCACCGTGGGCGTGGTGGCCGAGTCACGTCACCCCGGCTATGCCGCAGGCGACAGCGTGGTCGGCATGGGCGGCTGGCAGCAGTGGGCCGTGTTCGACGCGGCGCAGCCTGGCGCGCTGCGCAAGGTGGACGCCACGCGCATCCCGCTCTCGGCCTACCTGGGCGCGGTGGGCATGCCGGGCGTCACGGCCTGGGTGGGCCTGGTGCACTTCATCGAGCCCAAGGCCGGCGAGACCATCGTGGTGGACGCTGCCAGCGGCGCCGTGGGCAGCGTGGTGGGCCAGCTCGCCAAGGCGCGCGGCTGCCGCGCCGTGGGCATTGCCGGCGGGGCTGACAAGTGCGCCTATGTCGTTGAAGAGCTCGGCTTCGACGCCTGCATCGACTACAAGCAGCACCGGGAGCCCGCCGCTTTGGCCGCGGCCCTGGACGCTGCTGCCCCGAAGGGCGTGGACGGCCTCTTCGAGAACGTGGGCGGCACCATCTTCGACGTGGTGCTTTCTCGCATGAACGCCTTCGGCCGCGTGGCGCTGTGCGGTTTGATCTCGGGCTACGACGGCCAGTCGCTGGCGATCAACAACGCCCGGCTGCTGCTCACGCAGCGCCTGCGCCTGCAGGGTTTCATCGTCAGCGAACACATGCACCTGTGGCCGCCGGCGCTGAAGGAGCTGGGCGGCCTGGTGGCTGGCGGGCAGCTGAAGTTCCGCGAGACCGTGGCGCCCGACCTCGCCGCCGCGCCCGAGGCCTTCCTCGGCCTGCTCAAGGGCCGCAACTTCGGCAAGCAGCTGGTGAAGCTGGCATGAAGTGGTCGTACGGGCGCTTTGCGGCGCTCAGCGTGGGCGACCTGTACGACGCGCTGGCGCTGCGCTCGCAGGTCTTCGTGGTCGAGCAGAACTGCGTCTTTCTCGATGCCGACGGCGCCGACCGCGACAGCGCCCACCTGCTGGGGCGTGATGCCGCCGGCGTTCTGCAGGCCTACCTGCGCGTGGTGGACCCGGGCGTGAAGTACGCCGAGCCTTCCATCGGCCGCGTCATCACTTCTGAAGCCACGCGCGGCAGCGGGCTGGGCCACGTGCTCATCGCCGAAGGCATCCAGCGCTGCCGCCAGGCCTGGCCGGGCCAGCCCATCCGCATCGGCGCGCAATCGCGCCTGGAGAGTTTCTACGCCCGCCACGGCTTCGTGCGCGAAGGCGACGACTACATCGAAGACGGCATCCCGCACTGCGAGATGGTGCTGCCCGGAGACAAGACCGCATGAACGACGAACTGATCCTGCACCACTACGACGGCTCGCCGTTCTCCGAAAAGGTGCGCCTGATGCTGGGCTTCAAGGGCCTGGCCTGGCGTTCGGTGAAGGTGCCGGTGATCCTGCCCAAGCCCGACGTGGTGGCGCTGACCGGCGGCTACCGCAAGACACCCTTCGTGCAGGTGGGCGCTGATGTCTATTGCGACACCGCGCTCATCGCGCGCCTGCTGGAAGCCCGCGCGCCCACGCCGCGGCTCTTCCCGCCGCACCTGCCGCTGGCGCCGCAATTTGCGCAGTGGGCCGACAGCACGATGTTCTGGACTGCCGCGCCCTACACGCTGCAGCCCGCCGGCGCCGCGCACCGCTTCGCCGGCGCGCCGCCCGAGGTGGTGAAGGCCTTCGTGGCCGACCGCGCCGCCATGACCACCGGCATGACGCGCCAGACCGTGGCCGACGCCACCGTCAACCTGCGCGCGCAGCTCGCCGCGCTGGAGGCGCAGCTTGTGGGCGGCGGGCCCTACCTCTTCGGCGACGTGAGCATCGCGGACTTTTCGGTGGCGCATTGCGTGTGGTTTGTCGCCAGCGGCGGGCCGGTGGTGGGCGAGATCCTCGGCGGCTACCCGGCGCTGCAGCGCTGGTTCGTCGGCATGCAGGCCTTCGGCCACGGGCAGCCCGAGAAGCTGGGCAGCGCCGAGGCCCTTGCCATCGCGGCAGCGGCTTCTGCCGCCGGCCAGTACGCGCCTTGTGCGGTGCAGGCCGGGCAGGGTTTTGAAGCAGGAGAGGCCGTGACGGTATCTGCCATCGATTACGCGCGTGACGCTGTGGCCGGCACGCTGGTGGGCCTGAATGCGCAAGAGGTCGTCTTGCGCCGCAGCGACGAACGCGCGGGCACGGTGCACGTGCACTTCCCCCGCCACGGTTTCCAGATCAAGAAAGAAGCAGCATGAGCGAGCAAGAAGCAGGCGGCGTGGCCGTCATCACCGGCGCGGCCTCGGGCTTCGGCCTGGAGGCCAGCCGCATCGCGGCCGCACGCGGCATGACCGTCGTGATGGCCGATGTGCAGGCCGAGGCGCTGGAACGCGCCGCCGCCGAGATCCGCAGCACGGGTGCGCGCGTGCTGCCCTTCCGCCTGGACGTGAGCAAGGCCGCCGAGGTGGAAGCGCTGGCCGCCGCCACGCTGGCCGCCTTCGGCACGCCGACCTTCGTGTTCAACAACGCGGGCGTGGGCGCCGGCGGGCTGATCTGGGAACACACGCAGAAAGACTGGGAGTGGGTGATCGGCGTGAACCTCATGGGCGTGGCCCATGGCGTGCGCGTGTTCACGCCGCTGATGCTGGCGGCGGCCGAGAAGGACCCCGCCTTCCGCGGCCACATCGTCAACACGGCCAGCATGGCCGGGCTGCTGAACGCGCCCAACATGGGCGTCTACAACGTCACCAAGCACGCGGTGGTGGCGATGAGCGAGACGCTGTACCAGGACCTGGCGCTGGTGAGCACGCAGGTGCAGGCGCACGTGCTGTGCCCCTTCTTCGTGCCCACCGGCATCCACCAGAGCGAGCGCAACCGCCCGGCGGAGTTCAAGGCGGCCACCGCGCCCACACGCAGCCAGCTCATCGCCCAGGCCATGAGCGACCAGGCCGTCACGCGCGGCAAGGTCACGGCGGCGCAGGTGGCGCAGAACGTGTTCGACGCGATGGACGCAGGCCGGTTCTACATCTACAGCCACCCGCAGGCGCTGGCCAGCGTGCAGGTGCGGCTGGAAGACATCATGACGCCGCGCAACCCCACCAGCCCGTTTGCGGCCAAGCCGGAGATCGGCGAACAACTGCGCGCGGCGCTGCGCGGCGAGACGCGCTGATCAGGCGGGCCTGAGCCTCAGGCGGCCACCGCCGCGCTCGCCTGGGCCTTGCGCAGCGCAAAGCCCAGCAGCGTGCCCACTTGGCGCAGGTATTCCACGTGCTCGGGGGTCCACTCCAGCACGTCGGTGGTGTTCTCGCAGCAGAACAGGCCGAAGGGCTGGTTCGCCACGGTGATGCCCACGTCGAGCAGGCTGTAGATGCCCAGCGGCTCGAAGTAGATCTCGTTGAAGCAGTCGGTCACCGGGTGCTTGCGGGCGTTGCTGGCCACGATGAGGTTGTCGCGCCGCATGGCCTCGAAGTAGGGGCCGAAGTCGTCTTCCTTCAGCACCGCGCCCTGGCTCCAGGCGGCATCGGTGCGGTCGTAGAGGCTCAGGCACTCGATGCGGTCGCGCAGCAGCGGGTCGGGGTAGATCCAGAGGCTGGCGCGCGTGCTGCCCATCTGCTCGGCCAGGGTGCGCGTGATCTCTCGGTAGAAGTCTGCGGGCTGGGTGCTGCCGTCCATCAGGCGCTTGGCGATGGCCATCACGAGGGTTTTGTCGAACATGGGGCGGGTCTTTCGAGGCAAGGGTGGGGCAGGGTGGCCGGGCGCTTGCCCGGTTGGAGGCATGTCGGCCGGAACCCCGCCCGACTTGAGCGGCGGCAGCCCAGCCGCGGGCCCGCAACGGCCAGCGCCGGTCACCCCCGATTCGAAGGGTCTCGCTCCGCAGGGCCTTTCACGAAACCGTACGGGACAGTGCTGTATGGTTCGTGACTGAGTGGTCGCGATATGCACGCAGTTGTTCATGCGGTCCCGGTGCGCCCGCTCATGCCCACCCCACCTCACCAGGAAGGAGCTCTCTCCATGCAGCTGAAAACTCTGGCAGCCGGCCTGACGCTGGCCGCCGCAACCCTCACCGTGGCCGGTACGGCCCACGCGCAGGCCCTGCCCATCGTCGGCGGTGTCACCGGTGTCACGCTGACCTCGGCACCCACCCTCACGGGCGCGGGTGTCACGGTGGGCACGCTGGGCAGTGCGCTGTTCTCGCCCGGCTCGACCGGCACGCCGCTGGTGTTCTTCCCGGTCACGGGCGGCAGCCTCAACACCGCCACCTTCGCCGGCAGCATCGAGCACGAAGGCAGTGGCCTGTCGCTCAGCAGCGGCGGCACGACGCTGAACCTGACGAACTTCGTCATCGACACCGTCGGCCTCACCCTCACCGGGCAGGCGGCCGTGGGCAGCACCGCGCTGGGCGCCGTACCGCTGTTCAACCTCAGCTTCGGCAGCAACGCTGTCTCGCCCTTCGTGCTGTCGCTCACCAGCGCCGGCGCCGGGGCGTTGACGGCCTTGTTCGGCCTGCCCAACCTCACGGGCCTGGAGATCGGCACGGCCAACACCCTGCCCATCACCAGCGCGGTGCCCGAGCCGGGTACCTACGCGCTGATGCTGGCGGGCGTGGCTGTGGTGGCCCTGCTCGCCGCACGCCGGCGCGGCGACCGCACGGCCACCGTGCGCCTGAGCGCAGGCTGACCGGCGGCGCGGTCGCTGGGTGGGTCGGCCCGGCTCACCCAGCGACTACGATGCCGCGATGTCCCTTCCTGCTTCCTTCGTCGCCGTCATCGGCGGCGGCCCCGCCGGCCTGATGGCCGCCGAAACCCTGGCCGAGCGCGGCCACGCGGTCGAGGTCTTCGACGCCATGCCTTCGGTGGGCCGCAAGTTCCTGCTCGCCGGCAAGGGCGGGCTGAACCTCACTCACAGCGAGGCTTTCGAGCCCTTCCTGGGGCGCTACGCCGAGCGCGCCGCCACGCTGCGCCCGCTGCTGCAGGCTTTCGACAACGAGGCTCTGCGCGCATGGGCGGCCGCGCTGGGCGTGAGCACCTTCGTCGGCAGCTCGGGCCGCGTCTTCCCCACCGACCTGAAGGCCGCCCCGCTGCTGCGCGCCTGGCTGCACCGCCTGCGCGAGCGTGGCGTGCGTTTCCACATGCGCCACCGCTGGTTGGGCTGGGCCGAAGGCGAGGCCGGCGTGCTGCGTTTCCAGGCGCCCACGGGCGAAGTGCATGTGCAACCTGCCGCCACCCTGCTGGCACTGGGCGGCGCCAGTTGGCCGCAGCTGGGCAGCGATGGCGCCTGGGTGCCGCTGCTGGCCGGGCAAGGCGTGGACGTGGCGCCGCTGCGGCCTTCGAACTGCGGGTTCGACGTGGCGTGGAGCGAGCACTTCGCCAGCCGCCACGCCGGCCAGCCGCTCAAGGGCGTGGCTTTGCACTTCGAAGGCTGGCAGCAGGCCGGCGAGTGCGTGGTCACGGCCGGCGGCGTGGAGGGCAGCCTGGTCTATGCCGCCTCGGCGCGATTGCGCGAGGCCATCGCCCGTGAGGGCAGCGCCACCTTCCAGCTCGACCTGCTGCCGCAGCGAACGCTGGCCTGGGTGCAGGCCGAGCTGGCGCACCCGCGCGGGCCGCGATCGCTGTCCACGCATCTCAAGTCGCGGCTGAAGCTCGAAGGCGTGAAGGCCGGCCTGTTGTGGGAAACCGTGCCCAAGGCCGACCAGGCCGACCCCGCCAAGCTCGCGGCCGCCATCAAGGCGCTGCCGGTGCGCGTGCAGGCGCCGCGGCCCATCGCCGAGGCCATCAGCACGGCCGGCGGCGTGCCTTTCGAGGCGATGGAGGGCGGCCTGATGCTGCGCCAGCGGCCCGGCGTCTTCTGTGCCGGCGAGATGCTGGACTGGGAAGCGCCCACGGGCGGCTACCTGCTCACGGCCTGCTTCGCCAGCGGCCGCGCGGCGGGGCAGGGCGCTGCCGCTTGGCTCGCGGCCGGTCGCCCGGGGGCCGCCGCTTAAACTGCGCAGCTTCTTTTTCCCTGGCCGCCTGCCTGCGCAGGCCCCGTGTTTCTTGGACAAGATCCTGCTGCAAATCGCCGCCGAGCTCAAAGCCCGGCCGGCCCAGATCCAGGCTGCCGTCGAACTGCTGGACGGCGGCGCCTCGGTTCCCTTCATCGCGCGCTACCGGAAAGAGGCCACCGACGGCCTCGACGACATCCAGCTGCGCGAACTCGAAACCCGCCTGGCCTACCTGCGCGAGCTGGAAGACCGCCGCGAGGCCGTGCTCAAGAGCATCGAAGAGCAGGGCAAGCTCACGCCCGGGCTGCGCGCGCTGATCCTGGCTGCGCCCACCAAGCAGGAGCTGGAAGACCTCTACCTGCCCTACAAGGTCAAGCGCCGCACCAAGGGCCTGATCGCGCGCGAAGCCGGCCTGGAACCGCTGGCCGACAAGCTCTTCGCCGACCCCACGCTCGACCCCCAGGCCGAAGCCGCCGCTTTCCTGAACCCCGATGCGGGTTTCGCCGACACCTATGCGGTGCTCGACGGCGTGCGCGACCTGCTGAGCGAGCGCTGGGCCGAGGATGCCGTGCTCGTGGGCAAGCTGCGCGAATGGCTGTGGGCCGAAGGCCTGCTGCAAAGCAAGCTGGTGGACGGCAAAGACGGCACGCATGCCGATGCCGCCAAGTTCCGCGATTACTTCGACTACGCCGAACCGATGCGCACCGTGCCCAGCCACCGCGCGCTGGCCGTCTTCCGCGGCCGCACGCAGGAATGGCTGGACGCCAAGCTCATCCTCGAAGAAGAGGTGGTGCCCGGCCAGCCGACCCTGGCCGAAGGCCGCATCGCCCAGCACCTGGGTTGGCGCCACGGCAAGCGCGCGGCCGACGAGCTGATCCGCAAGACCATCGCCTGGACCTGGAAGGTCAAGCTCTCGCTCTCGCTGGAGCGCGACCTTTTCGGCCGCCTGCGTGAAGAGGCCGAGGCCGTGGCCATCAAGGTCTTCGCCGACAACCTGCGCGACCTGCTGCTGGCCGCCCCTGCCGGCAAGCGCGTGGTGATGGGCCTGGACCCAGGTATCCGCACCGGCGTGAAGGTGGCCGTGGTCAGCGACACCGGCAAGGTGCTGGACACCGCCACCGTCTACCCCCACGAGCCGCGGATGGATTGGGAAGGCTCGCTGCACGTGCTGGGCCGCCTGGTGGCCACGCACGGCGTGAACCTCATCGCCATCGGCAACGGCACCGCCAGCCGCGAGACCGACAAGCTGGCGGCCGACCTCATCAAGCGCATCGCCGCCCTGGCGCCCGATGTGAAGCTCGACAAGGTGGTGGTCAGCGAAGCCGGCGCATCGGTCTACTCGGCCAGCGAATTCGCCAGCAAGGAACTCCCCGAGCTGGATGTGAGCCTGCGCGGCGCGGTGAGCATCGCGCGGCGCCTGCAAGACCCCCTCGCTGAACTCGTGAAGATCGACCCCAAGAGCATCGGCGTGGGCCAGTACCAGCACGATGTGAACCAGAGCGGTCTGGCCAAGAGCCTGGACGCCGTGGTGGAAGACTGCGTGAACGCGGTGGGCGTGGACCTCAACACCGCCAGCGCGCCGCTGCTCTCGCGCGTGTCGGGCCTGAGCGCCGCGGTGGCGAACAGCATCGTGCGCTGGCGCGACGCGAACGGCGCCTTCCGCAACCGCCAGCAGCTGCTGGACGTCAGCGGCCTGGGCCCGAAGACCTACGAACAGGCGGCCGGCTTCCTGCGCATCCGCGATGGCGACAACCCGCTGGACATGACGGGCGTGCACCCCGAGACCTACCCCGTGGTGCAGAAGATGATGGCCAGCACGGGCCGCGAGGTGAAGGAGCTGATGGGCCGGAGCGAGGTGCTGCGCACGCTGAAGCCCGAGCTCTTCGCCGACGACAAGTTCGGTGCGATCACGGTCAAGGACATCCTGGCCGAGTTGGAGAAGCCGGGCCGCGACCCGCGCCCCGATTTCGTGGTGGCGCGCTTCAACGAAGGTGTGTCCGACCTCAAGGACCTGCAGCCCGGCATGGTGCTGGAAGGCACGGTGAGCAACGTCGCGCAGTTCGGCGCCTTCGTCGACCTGGGGGTGCACCAGGACGGCCTGGTGCACGTCAGCCAGATGAGCCACAAGTTCGTGAACGACGCGCGCGAGGTGGTGAAGACCGGCCAGGTGGTGAAGGTGCGTGTGCTGGAAGTCGACCTGCCGCGCAAGCGCATCAGCCTCACGATGAAGCTGGAGGCGCCCGTGGGCGCAGCGCGCAGCGCGGGGGGTGCCGACAACAAGTTCCGCCCCGCCGCACGCGGTGAGCAGCAGCGCGGGCGCGCGCCCGAACCCGCAGGGCAGGGCGCGATGGCGGCGGCTTTCTCCAAGCTGCAAGGCCGGCGTTGACCCGCAGGCGCGCCACCGCGGCCCCGCGCTGGTGCGCGGCTGCGGCGGCGTGCGCGTGGGCCAGTGGCGCCTGGGCGCAGGCTGTGGCGCCTGCGCCTGCGCCGGCGCCGGCGGCTTCGGCCGCTGCGCCGGCGCGAGCGGCCTCGGGGCCTGCACCGGCACCTGCAGCGGCTTCTGCACCCACGTCCGCGCCGGCCCCAGCGGCTGACGCCCCGCAGCAGATCGTCGTCGAAGGCCGCGGTCTCAACGACGCCGACATCCGCCGTGACGCCACCGTCGGCATGACCGTCGTGGGCCGCGACGAGCTCGACCAGCACGGCGACACCAGCGTGCTCGACGTGCTGCAGCGCCTGCCGGGCATCTCGCTCGATGGCGACACGCCGCGCCTGCGCGGCCTCGGCGGCGGCTACACGCTCATCCTCATCAACGGCGAGCCCGCGCCGCCGGGTTTCAGCCTCGACCAGCTGGCCCCGGGCGACATCGAGCGCATCGAGGTCATCAAGGGCCCCACGGCCGAGCAGGGCGGCGTGGCCGGCAGCATCAACGTCATCCTGCGCAGCGCGCCCAAGCTGCGCACGCACGAGGTGCGTGCCGCCTTGGGCTACCGCGCGCTGTCGCCGCAGGGCAGCACCACGCTGAGCTGGGGCGACCGCATCGGCGCCATCGGCTTCCAGCTGCCGCTGACGGCCTACACCTGGGCCAACGCCGGCGAAGGCTTGGTCGAGCGCGTGTCTCGGCCCGTGGGCAGCACGCGGCGCGAAGACCGTGTCACCTCGCAGGACGAATGGCGCGGTGGCGGCGTGAACTTCACGCCGCGGCTCGACTGGAAGCTGAGCGACACCGACACCCTCAACACCCAGCTCTTCCTGCAGCGCAGCGAATCGCGCAACCTCACGCGCCGCGCCACCGAAGTGCTGCTGGGCACGCCGGTGACGACGGTGTCCGAGCGCTCGGCTTCGCGCGGCACCTGGGCCATGCAGCGCCTGCAGGGCCAGTGGGTGCACAAGCAGGCCGATGGCGGGCGCCTCGAGCTGAAGGGCAGCGCGCAAAGCACGCTCTCGCGGTCGTGGGGGCAGTGGCAGGGCCGCAATGTGCTGGGCGCGCAGACCGCGCAGCGCGACAACCTCAACGGCCAGCGCGAGCGCCGGCTCAGCCAATCGGGCCGCTGGCGCCAGCCCTTTGGCGAAACGCACACGCTGCTGGCCGGCTGGGAGGTCGAAGAGCGCGACCGCCGTGAACTGCGCCGCCTCTTCGAAGACTACGGCAGCGGCGCGAGCGAGCGGCGCGATGGCAGCCTGGGCCGTCCCTTCGTGGCAGAGGTGCTGCGCCAGGTGGTCTACGCGCAGGACGAGTGGCTGCCTGGCCCGGCGTGGTCGGTGGTGGCCGGCTTCCGCGGCGAGCGCCAGCGCAGCACCGTCACCGGGCAGGGCGAGCACGTGGAGGCCAGCCACGGCGCGCTGCTGCCCATCGCCCATGTGCGCTACGCCTTCGACGCCCGCAGCAAGCGCGTCTTGCGCGTCAGCGCTTCGCAGAGCCTGCGTGCGCCCGATGCAAGCCTGCTGCTCTCGCGCTACAGCTTCAACGGCAACTACGAACGCGACCAGGCCAACACGCCGCTGGCGGCCGACAGCGCCGGCAACCCCGGTCTGCAGCCCGAGAAGGCCACGGCTTTCGAACTCGCCTTCGAGACCCAGTTGCCGGCCGGCGGGGTGTTCAGCATGGGTGCTTTCCACCGCCAGATCGACCAGCTGATTCGCCGCCGCATCGCGCTGGAGACCGTGCCCGAGGCGCCCGTGCCGCGCTGGGTTTCGCGCCCCGCCAACATCGGCACGGCGCGCAGCACGGGCTTCGAGTTCGAGGTCAAGGGCCGCGCGCGCGAGCTGCTGGCCGGCTGGCCGGGGCCGGCTTCGGCGCTGCAGTTGCGCGCATCGCTGTCGCTGTACCGCTCGGCGGTGGAGCAGATCGACGACCCCGATGCGCGGCTGGAAGGCCAGCCGCCCTGGCAGGCCACGCTGGGTTTCGACGACCGCGTGGCGCGCAGCGGCCTCTCCTACGGCGCCAGCTTCTCGATGACACCGTCGTTCAGCACCGCGCAGACCGACCGCCAGCGCATCTGGCGCAGCGCTGTGCGCCGGCTCGATGCCTTCGTCGCCTGGCGCGTGGACGGACAGTTGCAGTTCCGCCTGGCGGCGAACAACCTCTTCCCCATCGACGCCGTCTCGCGCAGCAGCGTGGCCGATCTGGATGGCTTCACGGCCAGCACGGTCTCGCGCCGCAGTGCGGTGGCGCAGGTCACGGCGAATGCCGTGATGCGGTTCTGAGCGTGGCAGCCGGGTCCGGTCTCCAAGCCCTGGCGGTGCACGCCGGCCCGCGGGCCCGCGAGCACCTGCGCCAGCATGGCCTGCGCCCGGCCGACGTGCGCGTGGTGCCGGCAGCGGCAGGCGGGCCCAAGGGGCTGTCGCTGATCCCGCTGGACCGTTACCTGTTCGGTGAGTGGTTCGCGGGCAGCACCCACAGCCTGCACCTGATGGGCGCCTCCATCGGCGCCTGGCGCATGGCCGCGGCCTGCACCGCCAACCCCGATGCCGCGCTGGCACAGTTGGCCGAGGACTACATCACCCAGACCTACCCCAGCGCCCCCGGCAAGCCGCCGACCGCGCGCGTGGTGACCGAGGTTTTCCGCGCCAGGCTGCAGGAACGGCTGGGCGCGCAGGCCGCCACGCTGCTGGCGCATCCGCAGCGCCGGCTGCACGTGTTCACCAGCCGCGGCCGCCGCCTGCTGCACCGCCCGGGCCGCGTGAAGATGCCGCTGGGCTGGATGGCCGCCTTCGCGGCCAACGCCGCCTCGCGCAGCGCCTTGGGCGGCTGGATGGAGCGTGTGGTCTTCAGCGACCCGCGCGAGCCGCTGCCCGTGCCGCTGGCCGACTACCCCACGCGCCAGGTGCCGCTGACAGCGGCGAATCTCACGCCGGCGGTGCTGGCCAGTTGCACCATCCCTTTCTGGCTGGAAGCCGTGCAGGACGTGCCGGGGGGGCCGCCCGGCACCTACTTCGACGGCGGTATCACCGACTACCACCTGCACCTCGCGTACGCGGGCATGGCCGAGGGGCTCGTGCTCTATCCGCACTTCGGTGCGCAGGTCGTGCCAGGCTGGCTGGACAAGGCCTGGAAGCGCCGCCACCGCGCGAGCCCTGCGCTGGACAACCTGGTGCTGCTCTCACCAAACCCCGAGTGGGTGCGCCGCCTGCCCGGCGGCAAGCTGCCCGACCGCGGCGACTTCAAGCGTTTCAACAACGACCCGGCCGGCCGCCAGCGCCTGTGGCGCCAGGCCCTGGCGGAAAGCCAGCGCCTGGCCGATGAATTCGCGGAACTGGTGCGCGATGGCCGGCCTGTCGAGGCTCTGCCGCTGGGCTGAGGCGCGTTACACTGCGGGCCGTTTTCAACGCACAAGGGCAGAGAAAGGCGCAATGGTTATGACACCGCGGACTACCCGGTTCACCACCACCGAGAGCTAGTCGGCCGCGCTGTCACGCCTGCACCCCACCCCCTGAAGACAAGCGCGGCACTCCCCGCGCTTTTTTCGTTTCTGGAGCTTCCAACATGATCACGATCACCTTGCCCGACGGCTCGCGCCGCGAGTACCCGCAAGCCCTCACGGTGGCCGAGGTGGCCGCCAGCATCGGCACCGGCCTGGCCAAGGCCGCGCTGGCCGGCAAGGTGGACGGCAAGCTGGTGGACACCAGCCACCGCATCGAGGCCGATGCCAGCCTGGCCATCGTCACCGAGAAGGACGCCGACGGCCTGGAGATCATCCGCCACAGCACGGCGCACCTGCTGGCCTACGCGGTGAAGGAGCTGTTCCCCGAAGCGCAGGTGACCATCGGCCCGGTCATCGAGCACGGCTTCTATTACGACTTCGCCTACAAGCGCCCCTTCACGCCGGAAGACCTGGCCGCCATCGAGAAGCGCATGGGCGAACTCGCCGCCAAGAACGAGCCCGTGCAGCGCCGCGTGCTGCCGCGCGACGAGGCCGTTGCGTACTTCAAGGGTCTGGGCGAGCACTACAAGGCCGAGATCATCGGCAGCATCCCGGCGGGTGAAGACGTCAGCCTCTACCGCGAAGGCGCGTTCGAGGACCTCTGCCGCGGCCCCCACGTGCCTAGCACGGGCCGCCTGAAGCACTTCAGGCTGATGAAGGTGGCCGGCGCCTACTGGCGTGGCGACCAGAACAACGAGCAGCTGCAGCGCATCTACGGCACCGCCTGGACCAGCAAGGAAGCCCTGCAGCAGTACCTGACGATGCTGGAGGAAGCCGAGAAGCGCGACCACCGCAAGCTCGGCCGCGAACTCGACCTCTTCCACCTCGACGAGCACAGCCCCGGCACGGTGTTCTGGCACCCGAAGGGCTGGACGCTGTGGCAGGAGGTGGAGCAGTACATGCGCCGCGTCTACCGCGACAACGGCTACCAGGAGGTCAAGGGCCCGCAGATCCTCGACCAGGGCCTGTGGGAGAAGACCGGCCACTGGGACAAGTACCGCGAGAACATGTTCGTGACCGAGTCGGAGAAGCGCCAGTACGCGCTGAAGCCGATGAACTGCCCCGGCCACATCCTGATCTTCAAGCAGGGCATCAAGAGCTACCGCGATCTGCCGCTGCGCTTCGGCGAGTTCGGCCAGTGCCACCGCAACGAACCCACCGGCGGCCTGCACGGCATCATGCGCGTGCGCGCCTTCACGCAGGACGACGGTCACATCTTCTGCACCGAAGACCAGATCCAGGGCGAGGTGGTGGCCTTCACGCGGCTGCTGCAGCAGGTCTACAAGGACTTCGGCTTCAACAACATCATCTACAAGCTCTCGACGCGGCCCGAAAAGCGCATCGGCACCGAAGAGAGCTGGGACCGCGCCGAAGCCGCGCTGGCCGACGGCCTGCGCGCCGCCGGTTGCGAGTTCGAGTACCTGCCTGGCGAGGGCGCCTTCTACGGCCCGAAGATCGAGTACACGCTGAAGGACGCCCTGGGCCGACCCTGGCAGTGCGGCACCATCCAGGTTGACCCCAACCTGCCCGAGCGCCTGGACGCCGATTTCGTGGGCGAAGACGGTGCCCGCCACCGCCCCATCATGCTGCACCGGGCCATCGTGGGCAGCCTGGAGCGCTTCATCGGCATCCTCATCGAGCAGCACGCCGGCGCGCTGCCGGCCTGGCTGGCGCCCACCCAGGTGGTGGTGGCTTCCATCACCGACGCCCAGGCCGACTACGCGGCGAGCGTGGCGAAATCGCTGCAAAAACAAGGAGTTAGAGTCTCCGTCGATTTGCGCAACGAGAAGATAAACTATAAGATCCGCGAGCATTCGATGCAGAAGGTCCCGTTCATCCTGGTCGTTGGCGACAAGGAGAAGGCAAACGGGGCTGTTGCCGTGCGCGCCCGAGGCAATCAAGACCTGGGTGTGATGGCGTTGGCAGACTTCCAGGCGAAGATCACCAGCGACATCGCTGCCAAGGTATAGCCGCCTCGGGGGCGCTTTCGTTTTTTTGTGTGGCCCGCTTGCCTTCGGGTTGCAACAGGAGCTGGAACCATCGCTACCTTCATGGACCGCCGCGTGCCCAACGCGGAGCGCAAGCACCGTCTGAACCGGGAAATCATGGCGCCGCAAGTGCGCCTGAACGGGGTCGAAAACGAACCGCTCGGCATCGTCAGCACGATGGAAGCGTTGCGCATGGCAGGGGAACTGGATGTCGACCTGGTGGAGATCGCAGCCACCGCCGACCCCCCGGTGTGCAGGCTCATGGACTACGGCAAGTTCAAGTACCAAGAACAGAAGAAGGCCGCTGAAGCCAAGAGCAAGCAGAAGGTCATCGAGATCAAGGAAGTGAAGTTCCGCCCGGGCACCGACGATGGCGACTACGCCATCAAGATGCGCAACCTGCGGCGCTTCATTGCCGAAGACGGCGACAAGGGCAAGGTCACGCTGCGCTTCCGCGGCCGGGAGATCACCCACCAGGACATCGGCATGCGCATGCTCGAACGCATCCGCGACGAGCTGGCCGATGTGGCGATGGTGGAGCACATGCCCAAGCTCGAAGGCCGCCAGATGATCATGGTGCTGGCGCCGAAGCGTAAGTAAGACAGAGTTTCGTGGTCGCGGTCTGGTCACCGCGGCAGCGAAAAGAAGCGGCTGCAGGCCTCGCAAGTGCACCCCAACCGGTGCCGCCTGCAGCAGCAATTCAAGAAGGAGCAGTCATGCCCAAGATGAAGACCAAGAGCGGCGCCAAGAAGCGGTTCCGCGTGCGTCCGGGTGGTACCGTCAAGCGCGGTCAGGCGTTCAAGCGCCACATCCTCACGAAGAAGAGCACCAGCCGCAAGCGCGACCTGCGCGGCCCGGCCAACGTGCACGAGAGCGACCTGGGCAGCATCGCCAAGATGCTGCCGATGGCCGGTCTCTGACCCACTTCAACGTACGCACAAGGAGTTATTGAATGCCTCGCGTCAAACGTGGTGTCACCGCACACGCCCGCCACAAAAAGATCCTGAAGCTCGCCAAGGGCTTCCGCGGCCGTCGCAAGAACGTCTTCCGCATCGCCAAGCAGGCGGTGATGAAGGCCGGCCAGTACGCCTACCGTGACCGTCGCACACGCAAGCGTGTGTTCCGTCAGCTGTGGATTGCGCGTATCAACGCGGCCAGCCGTGGCCTGGGTCTGACCTACAGCAAGTTCATGGCCGGTCTGAAGAAGGCCGGCATCGACATCGACCGCAAGGTGCTGTCGGACATGGCCATCCACGATCCTGCTGGCTTCAGCAGCATCGTCGACAAGGTGAAGGCTCAATTGGCTTGATCCCCGCCGTCGGTGCTTCGGCACCGATTGCTTTCAAGCACTCAAAGGCCGTCACCTCGTGGCGGCCTTTTTTTTCCCGCTTCATTTCCCCTCTTCCTGTCCGTTTCTCCAGCGATGAACGATCTCGACACCCTCGTGCAGGCGGCGCAGGCCGACTTTGCCGCTGCCACACAGGGCGCGGCGCTTGAAGACGCCAAGGCCCGCTACGTCGGCAAGAGCGGCCGCATCACCGAACTGCTGAAGGGCCTGGGCGCGCTGCCGCCCGAAGAGAAGAAGGCGCGTGGCGCCGAGATCAACCAGGCCAAGGCCGCCATCGAAGCTGCGCTGCAAGCCCGCCGTGACGCCCTGGCCGAGGCAGAACTGCAGGCGCAGCTGCGCGCCGAGGCGCTGGATGTCACGTTGCCCGGCCGCGGCCGCGGCGTGGCTGGCCTGCACCCGGTGAGCCGCACCATCGAGCGCATCGAGGCCATCTTCGGCAGCATGGGTTTCGACGTCGCCGAAGGCCCCGAGATCGAGACCGACTGGATGAGCTTCACCGCGCTGAACAACCCGGAGAACCACCCGGCGCGTTCGATGCAGGACACCTTCTACGTCGACATGAAGGACGCGCAGGGCCGCTGGCTCTGCCTGCGCCCGCACACCAGCCCGATGCAGGTGCGCTACGCGCAAGCGCATGCGAAGCAGCACGCCGCGCTGGCGGCGCAGGGCCTGCCGATGCCGGAGATCCGCGTCATCGCGCCGGGCCGCGTGTACCGCGTCGACAGCGACGCCACGCACTCGCCGATGTTCCACCAGATCGAAGGCCTGTGGCTGGGCGCGAACGTCAGCTTCAAGGACCTGAAGGTCGTCTTCGCCTCGCTCGTGCGCGAGTTCTTCGAGACCGACGACTTCGACGTGCGTTTCCGTCCGAGCTTCTTTCCCTTCACGGAGCCCAGCGCCGAGATCGACATTCGCTTTGGCAGCGGCCCGCTGGCCGGGCGCTGGCTGGAAGTGGCCGGCAGCGGCCAGGTGCACCCGAACGTGGTGCGCAACTTCGGGCTCGACCCTGAAGCGCACATCGGCTTTGCCTTCGGCATCGGTGCCGACCGCTTCGCGATGCTGCGCTACGGCATCGACGACCTGCGCCTGATGTTCGACGGCGATCTCCGCTTCCTCTCGCAGTTTGGATGAAGCCCCCAAGCTCGCTTCGCTCGCTACCCCCCGAGGGGGCTCTTGCAGCGGCCCGGCAAAGCCGGTTCCGCGCAAGTCCTTGATCTCACCTGCCGCCTGAAAAGTTCGCAATGCAATTTCCCGAATCCTGGCTGCGCGAGTTCTGCAACCCGCCGCTGAACACGCAAGAACTGGCCGACCTGCTGACGATGTCTGGCATGGAGGTGGAAGAAGTGCGCCCCGTGGCGCCGCCTTTCCACGGCATCGTGGTGGCCGAGATCCTTACCGCCGAGCAGCACCCGCAGGCCGACCGCCTGCGGGTGTGCACGGTCGATGCCGGCGCTTTCTCGAAAGACGGTCCCCTGCAGATCGTCTGTGGCGCGCCCAACGCGCGCGTGGGCATCAAGGTGCCCTTGGCCACCGTGGGCGCCGAGTTGCCGCCCGGCGAGGATGGCAAGCCCTTCAAGATCGGCGTGGGCAAGCTGCGCGGCGTGGAAAGCCGCGGCATGCTGTGCTCGGCGCGTGAGTTGAAGATCGCCGATGACCACGGCGGCCTGCTGGAACTGGCGGCCGACGCGCCCGTGGGCACCGACATCCGCCAGTGGCTGCAGCTCGACGACCACCTCTTCACGCTGAAGCTCACGCCCAACCTCGGGCATGGCCTCAGCGTCTATGGCGTGGCGCGTGAAGTGGCCGCGCTGACGGGCGCGCCGCTTCGCCAGCCGGCCTTCCCGCCCGTGCAGCCGCGCAGCGACCGCGTGCTGCCCGTGGAGGTGCAGGCTGCCGACCTCTGCGGCCGCTTCTCGGGCCGCGTGGTGTTGGGCGTGAACACGCAGGCCAAGACACCGGCCTGGATGGTCGATCGCCTCGCGCGCTGCGGCCAGCGCAGCGTCTCGGCTCTGGTGGACATCTCGAACTACGTGATGTTCGAGTTCGGCCGGCCCTCGCACATCTTCGACCTCGACAAGATCCACGAGAAGCTCGTGGTGCGTTGGGGGCGCGAGGGTGAGCAACTCAAGCTGCTGAACGGCAACACCATCACGCTCGACGCGCAGGTGGGTGTGATCGCCGACGCGCAGGGCGTGGAGTCGCTCGCCGGCATCATGGGCGGCGACGCCACCGCGGTGAACGACCGCACGCAGAACGTGTATGTCGAAGCCGCCTTCTGGTGGCCCGAGGCCGTGGCCGGGCGCTCGCGCCGCTTCAACTTCAGTACCGACGCCGGCCACCGCTTCGAGCGCGGTGTCGACCCCCAAGGCACGGTGGAGCACATCGAGCGCATCACGCAGCTCATCCTCGACATCTGCGGCACGCCGGCCACCGCTTGCGGCCCGGTCACGGATGAGGTGCTGCGCCTGCCCGAGTGCAAGCCCGTGACGATGCGCGTGGCGCGCGCCACGCAGGTCATCGGCATGCCGGTGAGCACGGCGCAGTGCGCCGATGTCTTCACGCGGCTGGGCCTGGGCTTCAGCGAAGCCGGTGGTGTCTTCACCGTCACGCCGCCGAGCTGGCGCTTCGACCTGCAGATCGAGGAAGACCTGATCGAGGAAGTGGCGCGCGTGGTGGGCTTCAACAGCTTGCCGATGACCGCGCCCATCGCGCCCGTCACGCCGCGCGTGCGCCGCGAAGCGCAGCGCGGCGCGCACGCCGTGCGCCGCGCGCTGGCCGCGCTGGACTACCAGGAAACCATCAACTTCAGCTTCGTCGAAGAGCGCTGGGAACGTGAGCTGGCCGGCAACGCCGACCCCATCCGCGTGCTCAACCCCATCGCCGCGCCGCTGGCGGTGATGCGCTCCAGCCTGATGGGCAGCCTGGTGCAGGCGCTGCGCAACAACCTCGCGCGCAAGGCCTCGCGTGTGCGCGTGTTCGAGATCGGCCGCGTGTTCATGCGCGATGCTGCTGCCACCGACGGCCCGCTGGGCGTGGCCGGTGTGAACCAGCCCATGCGTGTGGGCGGCCTGGCCTGGGGGGCTGCGCTGCCGCTGCAATGGGGCACGAAGGAGCAGGGCACCGACTTCTTCGACATGAAGGGCGACCTTGAGGTCCTGCTGGCGCCGCAGCAGCCGGTCTTCACGGCGGCCGAGCATCCGGCGCTGCACCCGGGCCGATGCGCCAGCATCGCACTGGACGGGCGCGTGGTCGGCTTCGTCGGTGAACTGCACCCGAAGTGGCGACAGGCGTACGAGATCCCGGCCTTCCAGGGCCAGGCGCCGGTGCTGTTCGAGTTGGAACTGGCGGCCGTGCTGGCTCAGCCCTTGCCGGTGTTCACGCCGCTGTCGCGCCAGCAGGCGGTGCAGCGTGACGTGGCGCTGGTGGTGCGCGACGAGATCGGTCACGACGCCTTGATGGCCGCGCTGCAGCAAGACCCTCAGGGCCTGGTGCGCAGCGCGCGCCTCTTCGACATCTACAAGCCTGCTGCGCCTGTGGCTGGCCTGCAGGCCGGCGAGCGCAGCCTGGCCGTGCGCCTGGAACTGCGTGACGACGAGAACACGCTGACCGACGAGCGCATCGACGCCACCGTGGCCGCGGCCGTGACCCGCGCCACCCAGGCCGTGGGCGCCCGCCTGCGCGGCTGAACTTCCAGGACGGACACCGACCCATGAACGCACCCGAAGACAGCCCGCGCGGCCCCGTGATCCTGTCGTCGCTGGAGACGCCCACGCTCACCAAGGCCGAGCTCGCCGAGCTGCTGTTCGATCGCCTCGGCCTGAACAAGCGCGAGAGCAAGGACATGGTGGAGGCCTTCTTCGAGATCGTGCACGGCACGCTCGTCGAGGGGCAGGACGTGAAGCTGTCCAGCTTCGGCAACTTCAACATCCGCCGCAAGGCGCCGCGCCCGGGGCGCAACCCGCGCACGGGCGAGAGCATCCCGATCAAGGCGCGCAACGTGGTCACCTTCCACGCCAGTCACAAGCTGAAATCGGTGGTGCAGGGCGACACCCCCGTCGAAGGGGACTTCGAGTAGAGTCTGGTTTTCCGCACCGATCCCATTGATTTCAATGGAGAAAGCTCTCCCCACCATACCGGCTAAACGCTACTTCACCATCGGTGAGGTGAGCGAGCTGTGCGGGGTGAAGCCGTACGTGCTGCGGTACTGGGAACAAGAGTTCACGCAGCTCAAGCCCATGAAGCGCCGCGGCAACCGGCGCTACTACCAGCACCACGAGGTGCTGCTGATCCGGCGCATCCGCGACCTGCTCTACGACCAGGGCTTCACGATCAGCGGTGCGCGCAACCGCCTCTCCGACGCCTTGCCCGCGCCCCAGGCTGCCGGCCTGGACGAAGCGCTCGAAGACGACGACCTGGCGGAAGCGCCGCTCAAGGCTGCGCCTGAGCGCGTTGCACCGGAGGCCTTGTCGGCCGCCGCGCTGCTGCCGCAGCAGTTGCGCGACGAGCTCTTGTCGATACGGGCTTTGCTGTCCGTCTGAAGCACCCGATTTCGGGCTATACTGCGAGGCTCAGTCGGGGCGTAGCGCAGCCTGGTAGCGCACTTGCATGGGGTGCAAGGGGTCGCGAGTTCGAATCCCGCCGCCCCGACCATAGAAACGGCAAAGCCCGGTGTCCAAAAGACACCGGGCTTCTTGCTTTCTGGAGCCCGCGCTTGCGGGCGCTTTCTCGCGGATTCCGCGCAAGCCGCGGCGTGCAGCAACGGGCGATCCCGGCCGGTCTGAGCGTTCAGAGCGCGTTCAGAGGGATCTTCACGTAGCTCACGCCGTTGGCTTCCGGCGGTGGCATCTCGCCGGCGCGGATGTTCAGTTGCACGGCCGGCAGGATCAGCGTGGGCATCTCCAGCGTGGCGTCGCGCTTGGTGCGCATGGCCACGAACTCCTCTTCGCTGACGCCGTCGTGCACGTGGATGTTGTGGGCGCGCTGCGCGGCCACCGTGGTCTCGAAGTTCACAGGGCGGCCGGCAGGCGGGTAGTCGTGGCACATGAAGAGCCGCGTTTCGGGCGGCAGCGCGAGCAGCCGGCGCACCGACTGGAAGAGCGTGCGGGCATCGCCGCCCGGGAAGTCGCAGCGCGCTGTGCCCACGTCGGGCATGAAGATCGTGTCGCCCGCGAAAACAGCGTCGCCCACCTGGTAGGCCACGCAGGCTGGCGTGTGGCCCGGCACGGCCATCACCTGGCCGGTGAGGGCGCCGAACGAAAAGACCTCGCCGTCTTCGAAGAGGTGGTCGAACTGCGAGCCATCGGGCGTGAAGCCGGGCTCCAGATTGAAGAGACCCTTGAACACCTTCTGCACCGCCTGGATGCGGTGGCCGATGCCGATGCGACCGCCCAATTGCGCCCGCAGGTAGGGCGCGGCCGTGAGGTGGTCGGCGTGCGCGTGGGTCTCCAGGATCCACTCGACCTTCAAGTCGAGGCTGCGCACGTGGTCGATCACGCGATCGGCCGAGGCGTGGCTGGTGCGGCCCGACTTCGGGTCGTAGTCGAGCACCGAATCGATGATGGCGCAGGCCGTGCCCGGCCCCGCGTGCACGACGTAGGTGACGGTCCAGGTGGCGGGGTCGAAGTAGCCCTGCACTTGCGGGGCGGGGTGGGCGGCTTGGGACATGGCAGCAACTCCATTCGTGTATCAGTGAACATCACTATATTGACAAACAATATATCTGTCAATATAGTGATGTTCATGCGGCGTCGCGGGTGATGCCGTCCTGGCCGCTGGCCTCCACCGAGCACCGCACTTCATGAGCCCCCCTGAAGCCACCATCGACCTCGACACCATGCGCGCCTCCGCTGCCGAGGCCTGCCGTCTGATGAAGGTGTTGTCCAACCCCGACCGCCTGCTGCTCCTGTGCCAGCTGGCGCAAGGCGAGCGCTGCCCCAGCGATCTGGAAGCCGAACTCGGCATCGTGCAGCCCACGCTCTCGCAGCAGCTCGGCGTGCTGCGCGACGAGGGGCTGGTCGCCACGCGCCGCGATGGCAAGCGCATCCATTACCACCTCAGCAGCGACCGCGCCCGTGCGGTGATGCAGGTGCTCTACGCGCAGTTCTGCGCCCCTCCTTCTGCACGTTCCAACGTTTGAAAAGGCCCTCACCATGACCATCGACTGGCAGCACTTCACCCCCTGGGCCTCCCTGGCCGGCGGGGTGCTCCTGGGCGTTGCTTCGGCGCTCTTCATCCTGCTCAACGGCCGCGTGCTGGGCATCAGCGGCATCGTCGGCGGCCTGCTGCGCCCGCGGGCCGGCGACACCACCTGGCGGCTGGCCTTCCTGGCCGGCATGCTGGCCGCGCCGCTGGTCTACGGGCTGCTCGCACCAGCGGGGTTCGTGCAGCCGCCGCGCATCGACGCCGGCTACGGCCTCGTGGCCATCGCCGGCTTGCTGGTGGGCGTGGGCACGCGCTATGGCGCCGGTTGCACCAGCGGCCACGGGGTGTGCGGGCTCTCGCGGCTGTCGCCGCGCTCGCTCGTGGCCACGCTGAGCTTCATGGCCGCGGGCTTCGCGATCGTGTTCGTCGTTCGTCACCTGTTCTGAAAGGTCCGGCCATGAACCGCCTCTCTGAATTCCTCGTCGGTTTGCTCTTCGGTCTGGGCCTCTTGCTGTCGGGCATGACCGATCCGGCCAAGGTGCTGGGTTTTCTCGATCTCTTCGGCGCCTGGGATCCCTCGCTCGCCTTCGTGATGGGCGGCGCCATCGCCGTGGGTCTGTTTGCCTTCGCGCTGGCCAAGAAGCGCAGTACGGCTTTTCTGGGCGGGGCCATGCAACTGCCGACCTCGAAGGACATCGACCGCCGGCTCGTGCTGGGTGGCGTGACCTTCGGCGTGGGCTGGGGCCTGGCCGGCTTCTGCCCGGGCCCGGGCCTGGTCTCGCTGGCGGCCGGCCAACCCAAGGCCGCGGTGTTCGTGGCGGCGATGGTCGCCGGCATGCTGGTGTTCGAGTTCGCCGAGCAGCAGCGTCAGCGCCGCGCGGTGGCCGCGTGAAGGTGCCGGGCGACTCCACCGCCGCGGCGTGGCGGCGCTGGCTGCCGACGTTGCCGGTGCTGCAGTGGGGGCGCCAGTACAACCGCGAGACGCTGGCCAGCGACAGCGTGGCCGCGGTCATCGTCACCATCATGCTGATCCCGCAGAGCCTGGCCTACGCCATGCTCGCCGGTCTGCCGCCCGAAGCAGGCCTCTACGCCAGCGTGGCGCCGCTGCTGCTGTATGCGCTGTTCGGCAGCAGCCGCGTGCTGGCGGTGGGCCCGGTGGCCGTGGTGTCGCTGATGACGGCCACGGCCCTGGGTGACCTGGCAGCGGCCGGCACGCCGGCCTATGCCGGCATGGCGCTGACGCTCGCGCTTCTGTCGGGCCTGATGCTGCTGGCCATGGGCTTGCTGCGGCTCGGATTCCTGGCCAACTTCCTGAGCCATCCGGTGATCTCGGGCTTCATCACGGCCTCGGGGCTGCTGATCGCCGCCAGCCAACTCAAGACCCTGCTCGGCATTCCCGCCCAGGGCAGCGACTTTCTGGCCTTGCTGCGCTCGCTGCTGGCGCACGCCGGGCAACTGCATATCCTCACGGCCGCGGTGGGCCTGCTCACGCTGGCATTCCTGTTCTGGTGCCGGTCGGGGCTCAAGCCGTGGCTCGTGGGGCTGGGTCTGGCGCCGCGCAGCGCCGACCTGCTGGCCAAGACCGGGCCGGTGCTGGCCATCGCGCTGACCACCGGCCTGAGCTGGGCGCTGGATTGGCAGACGCAGGGCCTGAAGGTCGTCGGCCCGGTGCCGCAGGGGCTGCCGCCGCTGACACTGCCCGCCTTCGATCTGGCCGCGTGGCAGCCGCTGCTCTTGCCGGCACTGCTGATCAGTGTGGTGGGTTTCGTCGAATCGGTGTCGGTGGGGCAGACGCTCGCGGCCAAACGCCGGCAGCGCATCGAGCCCGACCAGGAACTCGTGGCCCTGGGCGCCAGCAACCTGGGCGCGGCTTTCACGGGCGGCCTGCCGGTGACGGGCGGCTTTGCTCGCTCTGTCGTGAACTTCGACGCCGGGGCGCAGACGCCGGCGGCTGGGGCCTACACCGCGGGCGGCCTCTTGCTGGCTTCGCTGTTTCTCACGCCGGCGCTGGAACACCTGCCGCAGGCCACGCTGGCGGCCACCATCGTGGTGGCGGTGCTGTCGCTGGTCGATTTCGGCATGCTGCGCGACACCTGGGCCTGGTCCAAGCCCGACTTTGCCGCGCTGGCCGCCACGCTGGCTGGCACGTTGCTGCTGGGCGTTGAAGCGGGTCTCGTTCTGGGCGTGGCCTTGTCGCTGGCGCTGTTTCTCTTCCGCACGAGCCGGCCGCACATCGCCGAAGTGGGGCGCGTGCCGGGCACCGAGCACTTTCGCAACGTGCAGCGCCACGCGGTGCAGACCAGCCCGCGCGTGCTGAGCCTGCGGGTGGACGAGAGCCTGTACTTCGCGAACGCGCGTGCGCTGGAAGACCGCATCAACGACGAAGTCGCCTCGCGGCCTTCGCTGGCCCATGTGCTGCTGCAGTGCTCGGCCATCAACGACATCGACGCCAGCGCGCTGGAGAGTCTGCAGGCCATCGACCAGCGCCTGCAGGCCTCGGGCATCCAGCTGCACCTGTCGGAGGTGAAGGGCCCGGTGATGGACCGCCTGCAGCGCAGCCGTTTCCTGCCGGGTTTGAGCGGCCGTGTGTTCATGAGCCAACACCAGGCCTGGTTGGCGCTGGCGCCCGACGCGGCGTGACATCTGCAACTGCGGTTGTAGCAGCCGCGCGCGAAGATGCAGGCTTGTCGGGTTCGCCACCGCTCTGCACACCACCGCCATGAATGCCGCCACCATCGCCCTGACCGGCATGAATGCCGCCCAGCAGACCTTGCGCAGCCACGGCCACAACCTGGCCAACCTGGGGACCGAGGGCTTCCGGCGCGAACGCACGCTGCAGGCCACCACACCCGGCGGCGGCACCAGTACGGCCGTGGCCCAGCTGCCCGTGGCGGGCGCCGCGATGGCCGAAGACCTGGTCGGCCAGATGCAGGCTGGCCATGCCTTCGCGGCGAATCTGGCGGTCTTCAAGACGGCGCGACAGATGTCGCAAACGCTGCTCGACCTGCAGGCCTGAGGCGGCTTCCGTCACGGCGCGGCGCGCTGGCGCCGTCAGGGGCGGGCAAGTCGCGGACCTAGAATCCGCGGTTGTCCTGAAGCCTTGCCACGAGAAAACACGCCATGAGCCTGCTCAACGTTCCCCCCGGCGCGAAGGCGCCCCAAGAGTTCAACGTCATCATCGAAATCGCGATGAACGCCGACCCCGTGAAGTACGAGGTCGACCATGACACCGGCGCCCTGTTCGTCGACCGTTTCATGAGCACCGCGATGCACTACCCGTGCAACTACGGCTACGTGCCGCGCACGCTGGCCGACGACGGCGACCCGGTGGACGTGCTGGTCGTCACGCCGCTGCCGCTGCTGCCGGGCTCGGTGGTGAAGTGCCGCGCCCTGGGCATGCTGCGCATGGACGACGAAGCCGGTGGCGACAACAAGCTGATCGCGGTGCCCACCGAGAAGCTGTTGCCCTCCTACGCCAACATCAAGAAGTCCGAAGACCTGCCGGAACTGCTGCTGAAAAGCATCCAGCACTTCTTCGAGCACTACAAGGATCTGGAGCCCGGCAAGTGGGTGAAGGTGGTGGGCTGGGCCGACGCCGAAGCCGCGCGCACCGAGATCACGCAAGGCATCAAGACCTACAGCGAGAAGCACCCGGGCTGACACCGGCCCGCCGCGCCACGGCCCGGGCCGTGGCGCGCTGCCTCAGGCCCTTGAGCCCTGCGGCGCCTTGAACGGCGTGTGTTCACGCAGTTCATCCACATACTGCGCCATGCCCTGGCCCTCCTGGGCCAGGAAATCCTGCACCGCGGCGGCGAAACGTTCGTCGCGCAGCCAATGCGCCGAGCCGGTGGCCACCGGCAGCAGGCCGCGCGCCATCTTGTGCTCGCCCTGGGCGCCGCCCTCGAAACGGCGGTAGCCGTTGGCCAGGCACCACGCCAGCGGCTGGTAGTAGCAGGCCTCGAAATGCAGGCAGCTCACTGGCTCGGTACAGCCCCAGTAGCGACCCCAGGCCGCACGGCGCTCGGCGTCCACCGCGATCAGCGAAGCCGCGATGGGCTCACCGTCGCGGCGCGCCACGAACATCACCCAGTGTTGCGGCATCTGCGCCGCCATCAGCGCGAAGAACTCGCGCGTGAGGTAGGGCGTGCTGTGGTGCGCCTGGTAGGTGAGGGTGTAGCAGCGGTAGAAGAAGTCCCACAGCGCTTCGTCGATGGCGGTGCCTTCGTGCGTGGTGAAGCTGATGCCCTGCTCGGCCACGCGCCGTCGCTCCTGCTGGATCTTCTTGCGCTTCTCGCGCTGCAAACGCGCCAGCAGTTCGGTGAAGTCGGCCGCCGGTGCGGCTTCGTCCTGCGTCCAGTGGAACTGCACACCGGCGCGCAGCATCCAGCCGGCGTCGGCGAAGGCCTGCCGGTCGGCTTCGTCGCCGAAGAGCACATGGGCCGACGACAGCTTCGCCTCGCGCGCGAACTGCCCGATGGCCGCCACCAGCGCCGTGCGCGCGGCGGCGTCGCGTACCAGCAAGCGCGTGCCGGGCACGGGCGTGAAGGGCACCGCGCCCAGCAGCTTGGGGTAGTAACGCAGGCCGTGCCGGCGGTAGGCGTCGGCCCAGGCCCAGTCGAAGACGTATTCGCCGTAGGAGTGGCTCTTCAGGTAGAGCGCCGTGGCCGCGTGCAGTTCGGCATCGCGTTCCAGCGTGATGAACTGCGGCGCCCAGCCGGTGTCGGGCACGGCGCTGGCGGAGGTGTGCATCGCGGCCAGGTACTCGTGCCGCATGAAGGGCGTGGGTGCGGCCTGTGCGGCCAGCAGCGTGTTCCAGGCAGGGGCATCCAGCGCTGACGGATCGCTGTGAACCCGGATGACATAATCTTTTTCGATGGGGGTGTGCTGCGACATTCAGGGCCGATCAGGTGTTCAAGACGCAGGGCTCAAGGACGTGAAAAAGACATGCTGAAAGCGGCCCTTGCACAGATCAACGCCACCGTGGGCGACCTCGCCGGCAACGCCCGCCTGCTGGCCGCCGCGGCCCGCCAGGCGCATGCCCAAGGCGCGCAACTGGTGCTGGCTCCCGAGCTCGCCCTGACCGGCTACCCGCCCGAAGACCTGCTGCTGCGCCCGGCCTTCATGCAGGCCTGTGCCGACACGCTGGCCATGCTGGCGGCCGAACTCGCCGATTGCGAAGGCCTGCACCTCGTGGTGGGCCACCCGCACCAGTTCGGCCTGCGTGGCGATGTTAGGTCGAAGTCCCACGCGGTGCAGCAGCGCTTCAACGCGGCCTCGGTGCTGGCGGGGGGGCGTGTGCTCGGCACCTACTGCAAGCGCGAATTGCCGAATTACCAGGTCTTCGACGAGCGTCGCTACTTCGCTTCGGGCCGTGACCACGGACAGGGCCCGCTGGTGCTGGACATCGGCGGGCTGCGCATCGGCCTGCTGATCTGCGAAGACGCGTGGTTCGACGAACCCGCGGCCACTGCCGCCGCCGCCGGGGCGCAACTGTTGTGCGTCCTGAACGCCTCGCCCTTCCACCTCGACAAGGCCGGTGAGCGCGAAGCCCGCATGGCCGAACGCGCGCGCGCCGTGGGCCTGCCGCTGCTTTACGCGCACCTGGTGGGCGGGCAGGACGAGGTGGTCTTCGACGGCGCGTCCTTCGCGCTGAGCGCTGCTGGCGCCGTGACGGCGCGCGCGCCGGTCTTCGAGACTGCGCTGCTGATGCTGGACATCGCAGCCGACGGCACGCCGCAGGGCGACATCGCCCCCGTCCCCGAACTCGAAGCCCAGGCCTGGGCCGCGCTGGTGACCGGCGTGCGCGACTACCTGGGCAAGAACGGCTTCCCGGGCGCGATCATCGGTTTGTCCGGCGGCGTCGACTCGGCCCTGGTGCTGGCGCTGGCGGTGGACGCCATCGGCGCCGACAAGGTGCGCACGGTGATGATGCCCTCGCCCTACACGGCCGACATCTCCTGGATCGATGCGCGCGACATGGCCGAGCGCCTGGGCGTGCGCTACGACGAGATCGCCATCGAGCCGATGTTCCAGGCCTTCCGAGGTGCGCTGGCCCCGCAGTTCGAAGGCCGCGCCGAAGACACGACCGAAGAGAACCTCCAGGCGCGCATCCGCGGCACGCTCTTGATGGCGCTGTCTAACAAGCTCGGCCACATCGTGCTCACCACCGGCAACAAGAGCGAGATGGCCACCGGCTATTGCACGCTCTACGGCGACATGGCCGGCGGCTTCGCCGTGATCAAGGACGTGGCCAAGACCCTGGTCTACCGGCTGTGCGAATGGAAGAACCGCCAGCCCACGCGCCGCGCCGATGGCAGCGTGGGGCCGGTGATTCCGGAGCGCATCCTGACCCGCGCACCCTCGGCCGAACTGCGGCCCAACCAGACCGACCAGGACAGTCTGCCCCCCTACGAAGTGCTGGACGCGATCCTCGCGCGCTACATGGAAGAAGACCAGGGCATCGAGGAGATCGTGGCCGCGGGCTACGCGCGGTCCGACGTCGAACGTGTCACACGCCTGATCAAGTTCAACGAGTACAAAAGACGGCAAGCGCCCGTGGGTATCCGCATCACCCATCGGGCTTTCGGGCGGGATTGGCGCTACCCCATCACCTCGAAGTTCCGTGCTTAAATCAACGCAATATCACCGCACTTTCGGAGCCGCACCATGAAGCAGATCACCGCCGTCATCAAGCCCTTCAAGCTCGAAGAGGTGCGTGAGGCGCTGGGTGATGTGGGCGTTTCGGGCCTGACCGTCACCGAGGTCAAGGGCTTCGGCCGCCAGAAGGGCCACACCGAGCTTTACCGCGGCGCCGAGTACGTCGTCGACTTCCTGCCCAAGGTGAAGGTGGAAGTGGTGGTGAAGGATGCCGACGTCGAGCGCTGCATCGAGGCCATCGTGAAGGCCGCCAAGACGGGCAAGATCGGCGACGGCAAGATCTTCGTCACCCCGGTGGAGCAGGTGGTGCGCATTCGCACTGGCGAGGCCGACGAAGCCGCGATCTGAGGCACGCGGCCGCGCGGCGCAACCGGCCGCTTCAGGCGCGTCAGCCTCGTCAGATACGGCTGTAGTCGTCGGTGCCACTGGCGGCACCGGCCTGCGCTGCCAGGCTCAGCAGCAGGGCCACCGGCTCGGTACCCACCTCCAGCACGGCGTTCTGCGGCGCCGACAGGAAGCCCTCTTCGACCGTGTGCGCCATGAAGCGCAGCAGATGGTCGTAGTAGCCCGCCACGTTGAGCAGACCGATGGGCTGGTCGTGGTACTTGAGCTGACGCCAGGTCCACACCTCGTACAGTTCTTCCAGCGTCCCGATGCCGCCGGGCAGCGCGATGAAGACATCGGCCCGCTCGGCCATCATCTGTTTGCGGATGTGCATGGTGGGCACGACATGCAGTTCGTGCAGGCCTTCGTGGCCCACTTCCATCTGCTTGAGCGTTTCGGGGATCACGCCCACCACACGGCCGCCCGCCGCGAGCGTGGCATCGGCCACTTCGCCCATCAAGCCGACCTTTCCGCCGCCATAGACAAGCTGCCAGCCGCGCTCGCCAATGGCTTGCCCCAAGGCCCGAGCCGCTGTCGTGTAGGCCGACTGAGCGCCATGGCGCGCGCCGCAGTAGACGGCAATGCTGAGTGGGGCGGCTGCAGATGCGGACATGGGGTGATGCCGCGCAAGGGCGGCCGGTTCAGGGGCTGGGGGAGGTGGCTTTGCCACGCTGCTTGCGCGGCGGCAGCTTCCAGCTTATCAGCCGCGTGCCGCAGACCGCGTCGTGCCAGAACTGGCGCTGCGGGTGCAGCCACACCAGTCCGGCATAGGCCAGCACACCGGCGCTCAGGGCGCCGAAGGTGACGCCACTGCCGGTCAGGCCGCTGAACCACACGGTGGCCAGCGCGGGCAGGAACCACAGCCAGGCCAGCAGGTAGCGGCACAACGCGCGCAACGGGCGCACGGGCTGACCGTCGCGGGTGACCACGCGGATGTGCCAGGTCTGCATCGCCAGGGTCTGGCCGCTTCGCGTCCAGAAGTAGACGAAGTACACGCCGAGCACGGCGAACAGGAAGGCGCGCAGGCCGGTGGTGCCAACCAAGGCGTGCGTCTGGCGGGTGACGATGCCGTAGAAGAGCCCGGCGATCATGACGACGCCGAAGAGCAGCACGCCTTCGTAGAGAAAACACGCCATGCGCTGGCGCAGGCGCGGCGCCGGCGTGTCCGCCGGTGGCACCTCTGGAAAGTTCATGGGGTCTCGTTCTTGTCCGGGGCCGAAGCGGCGCTGACGGCAGCACCTTGCGGGCCGCGTTGCGGCAGCAGGGTGGCACGGTCGACGAAGCCCGGCGTGGCAGCGATCTTCGGCAGCCCGGGTTGGTGGTGCGCAGGCGGGGCCGCGCGGGCGGTGATGGGCGTGGTGGTGGCGCCCGGCCGCGCTTGCTGGACGCCGGGTGTCACGGCCTTGGTGGGCGCGGGCGCGGGCGCGCGCACGATGTTGCGCTTGGCGGTGCCGGCCGCGTTCGGCGCTGCGCTGGCTGCGTTTTCCGCGGCCACCGCAGCGCGGGCGGCCGGTTTGGCCTTCTGCGCCAGGCGGGCACGCTCTTCCGGTGCCAGCGCCTGGTAGGCGGCCCAGCGCGCCTGCCGCTCTTCATCGGGCAGGTTGCGCACCTCCTGGAACTGCTGGCGCGCCGTGCTGCGCTGGGCGGGCGTCATGCGTGCCCATTCGGTCATGCGCGCCTGCAGGCGTCGCTGCTCGTCAGTCGGCAGCTTGGGGAAGCGGGCGGCGACTTCCAGCCACTTGAGGCGTCGGTGGGCCTCTATCTGCGCCCAGTCCTTCTTCAGCGGGGCCAGCACCTGCTGTTGCTGTTGCGTCAGGGCGGCCCAGGCCGGGCCGGACTCGGCGGCCGCTCGGCCGCCGCCCAGCAGCAGCAGGGCCGCCAGCAGCAACAGGCACCGCAGTCCGGCGCGCACGGTCATTGGGGCGGCGCCGTGCGCAGGTATTCGACGAAACCTGGGTCGGAATACGCGGTCGGCGGCAGGCTGTCGGTGAGCAATTGCGCGTCGATGTCAGCCGCAGCCAGCACGCGCTCGCGCGCAGTCCACTGATCGATCGCGATCAGCCCCGTGACCATCAGCAGCAGCGGCAAGGCCAGCGCCAGACGCGCACGCCAGGGCGAAAAACCGGCCAGCGCGGCAGTGTTGCCACCGCCGACCAGCACCGCACCGGCTGCGGCCGCAGGTTGGCGGGCGAGGCGGGCCCGCTGCAGCGCCTGTTCCCGCGCCACCCGCAGGCGCTCGCCGATGTCGTGCGGCGTGGCGTTCGCCCCCAGGCTGAGGCCGGCGGCCAGCCGCGCGCCCAGGCGCGCCTCGATGGCGGGCGAGTGGGTGCCGTAGCGGCTGCGGATCATGAGGACACTCCCTTGCTTTTGAGGGCCTTGGCCAATGCATGAACGGCCCGGGAGCAGTGTGTCTTGACACTGCCCTCCGAGCAACCCATCACGGCGGCCGTTTCGCTGACGTCGAACTCCTCCCAGTAACGAAGCAGAAAGGCTTCGCGTTGACGTGCCGGGAGCTCGGCCACCTGTTCGTCGATCAGTTTCAGCACCTGGCTGCGAGAAACGGCGTCGGCAGCGCTTTCGGTGCCCAGGGTGTCTTCGAGCGTGTGCAGGGTTTCGAGCAGGTCGAAGTCGCCGCCATCCTCGCCCGCGCCTTCGAAGTCGGACAGGTTCTGCATCACCGCGCCGCGCACCTTCTCGCGGCGGAACCAGTCCATCGTGGCATTGGACAGGATGCGCTGGAAGACGAGGGGCAATTCCGCCGCCGGCCGGTCAGCGTATTTCTCGGCCAGGCGGATCATCGCGTCCTGCACGATATCCAGGGCCGCTTCGTCATTGCGCACCGCGTAGGCTGCCCGCTTGAAGGCCCGCTTCTCGACGCTCTTGAGGAAGTCTGACAGTTCTTTGTCGGTGGCCAACGCGTTGCAGCAGCAAAGTGCCCCGGTCCGGGGCGGGCGGATTATGGCCGTGCCCTGCCAACGAGCGCTGTGCCGGCCCGCGTCAGCAAAGCGCCAACGTCGACGGTGCATAATGGAGGGCTTCGCACAACGTTCTTTTGGGTCCTAAGCCCGGCCGTCAAACCCCGACGGCGGATTTTCGACCGCGCAGGTGCCGAATCGGCCTCACAAGGGCTCGCAGGAGGCGCACCGATGGATTTTCGTCAGAGAAAACCTCAGAGGTTCTAAATGGAAATGTCTGCCGCGGATGTCAAGCGTGCTGCGACCGTCGATGGTCGCGCCTCTTCTGCATCTTCCCCCTCCGCCACCGCCGAGCCCAACGGCTCCGAGATCCTCGTTCGCTGCCTGCAGGCCGAACAGGTGAAGTACCTCTGGGGCTACCCCGGCGGTGCGGTGCTCTACATCTACGACGCGCTCTACAAGCAAGAGACCATCGAGCACGTGCTGGTGCGCCACGAACAGGCCGCCATCCACGCTGCCGACGGTTATGCCCGTGCCACGGGCGAAGTGGGCGTGGCGCTCGTGACCTCGGGTCCGGGCGTGACGAATGCCATCACCGGCATCGCCACCGCCTACATGGACAGCATCCCGATGGTGATCATCACCGGGCAGGTGCCCACGCCGGCCATTGGCCTGGACGCCTTCCAGGAGTGCGACACCGTCGGCATCACGCGCCCCATCGTCAAGCACAACTTCCTCGTGAAGGACGTGCGCGACCTGGCGCTGACGCTCAAGAAGGCCTTCCACATCGCCCGCACCGGCCGCCCCGGCCCGGTGGTGGTGGACATCCCGAAAGACGTCTCGCTCAAGACCTGCGCCTTCCACTACCCCGAGACGGTGGAGATGCGCAGCTACAACCCGGTGAAGAAGGGCCACGGCGGGCAGATCCGCAAGGCCGTGCAGTTGCTGCTGCAGGCCAAGCGGCCCTACATCTACACCGGTGGCGGCGTGATCCTGGGCAATGCCACGGCCGAGTTGCGCCAGTTGGCCGACATGCTGGGCTTCCCCTGCACCAACACGCTGATGGGCCTGGGCGCCATCGCGCACAGCGACCCGAAGTTCCTCGGCATGCTGGGCATGCACGGCACCTATGAAGCCAACATGACGATGCAGAACTGCGACGTCCTGCTGGCCGTGGGGGCACGTTTCGACGACCGCGTGATCGGCAACCCCAAGCACTTCGCTTCGGTGGAGCGCAAGATCATCCACGTCGACATCGACCCCAGCAGCATCAGCAAGCGCGTGAAGGTCGACATCCCCATCGTCGGCGACGTGAAGGAAGTGCTGATCGAGCTGATCTCGCAGATCCGCGAGGCGCAGACCCGGCCCGATGCCGGGGCCCTGTCGGCCTGGTGGAAGCAGATCAACGAGTGGCGCCGCCGCGAGTGCCTGGCCTACAAGCACAGCACCGAGGTCATCAAGCCGCAGATGGTGGTGGAAAAGCTCTGGGAGCTGACCAAGGACCGCGACGCCTACATCACGAGTGATGTGGGCCAGCACCAGATGTGGGCCGCGCAGTTCTACCGCTTCGAAGAGCCGCGCCGCTGGATCAACAGCGGTGGCCTGGGCACCATGGGCGTGGGCTTGCCCTACGCGATGGGCATCAAGCTGGCCAAGCCCGAGAGCGATGTCTTCTGCATCACGGGCGAGGGCAGCATCCAGATGTGCATCCAGGAGCTGTCCACCTGCAAGCAGTACAACACGCCGGTGAAGGTGGTGTCGCTGAACAACCGCTACCTGGGCATGGTGCGGCAGTGGCAGCAGCTGGACTACGGCGGCCGCTACTCGCACAGCTACATGGACGCGCTGCCCGACTTCGTGAAGCTCGCCGAGGCCTACGGCCACGTGGGCCTGCTGGTGGAAAAGCCGTCGGACGTGGAAGGCGCGCTGCGCGAGGCCATCGCGCTGAAGGATCGCACGGTGTTCCTGGACATCCGCACCGACCCCACCGAAAACGTCTGGCCGATGGTGCAGGCCGGCAAGGGCATCAGCGAGATGCTGCTGGGCTCCGAAGACCTCTGAAGCCGCGAAAGCGGTGCACGGCCCTGGCGTTACCGCGCCGAGGCTGCGGCACCGCGGCAGCGGTGAACGAGCTTCAGAAGCAAGACACCTTTTCTTCAACTCGCAACGCGTGACCAAGCCGCCGGGGTTACCGCCCCGGCGCGTGAAGAGCGCGCAGGACGAAAGACCATGAAACACATCATCGCGGTGCTGCTCGAGAACGAGCCTGGCGCCTTGTCGCGTGTCGTCGCCTTGTTCTCGGCGCGCGGCTACAACATCGAGAGCCTGACGGTGGCCCCCACCGAAGACGCCAGCCTCTCGCGCATGACCATCGTCACCACCGGCAGCGACGAGGTCATCGAACAGATCACCAAGCACCTGAACCGCCTCATCGAGGTGGTGAAGGTGGTCGACCTCACCGAGGGCAGCTTCACCGAGCGTGAGCTCATGCTGATCAAGGTGCGCGCGGTCGGCAAGGAGCGCGAGGAGATGAAGCGCATGGCCGAGATCTTCCGCGGCCGCATCATCGACGTCACCGAGAAGAGCTACACCATCGAGCTCACCGGCGACAGCAGCAAGCTCGACGCCTTTCTGGTGGCCATCGACCGCGCGGCCATCCTCGAGACCGTGCGCACGGGTGCCAGCGGCATCGGCCGCGGCGAACGCATCCTTCGCGTCTGAACGGCGCCCCCAACACATCACCAGTTTTTACGGAGAGAACCCATGAAGGTCTATTACGACAAGGACGCCGATCTCAGCCTCATCAAGGGCAAGAACGTCACCATCATCGGCTACGGTTCGCAGGGCCATGCCCATGCGCAGAACCTCAACGACAGCGGCTGCAAGGTCACCGTGGGCCTGCGCAAGGGCGGTGCCAGCTGGGCCAAGGTGGAGAAGGCCGGCCTGAAGGTGGCCGAGGTGGCCGAGGCCGTGAAGGCGGCAGACGTCGTGATGATCCTGCTGCCCGACGAGCAGATCGGCGCTGTCTACAAGAACGACATCGAGCCCCACATCAAGCAGGGCGCGAGCCTGGCCTTCGCGCATGGCTTCAACGTGCACTACGGCCAGGTCGTGCCGCGTGACGACCTCGACGTGTGGATGGTGGCGCCCAAGGCCCCGGGCCACACCGTGCGCGGCACCTACACGCAGGGCGGCGGCGTGCCGCACCTGATCGCGGTGCACGCCGACAAGAGCGGCAAGGCGCGCGACCTGGCGCTGAGCTACGCCGCGGCCAACGGTGGCGGCAAGGCCGGCATCATCGAGACCAACTTCCGCGAAGAGACCGAGACCGACCTCTTCGGCGAGCAGGCCGTGCTGTGCGGCGGCACGGTGGAGCTGATCAAGGCCGGCTACGAAACGCTGGTGGAAGCCGGCTACGCGCCCGAGATGGCGTACTTCGAGTGCCTGCACGAGCTGAAGCTCATCGTCGACCTCATCTACGAGGGCGGCATCGCCAACATGAACTACAGCATCAGCAACAACGCCGAGTACGGTGAGTACGTGACGGGCCCGCGCATCGTCACCGAAGACACGAAGAACGCGATGCGCCAGTGCCTGAAGGACATCCAGACCGGCGAGTACGCCAAGAGCTTCATCCTGGAGAACAAGGCCGGCGCGCCGACGCTGATCAGCCGCCGCCGCCTGACCAGCGAGCACAGCATCGAAGTGGTGGGCGAGAAGCTGCGCGCGATGATGCCGTGGATCAAGGCCAACAAGCTGGTGGACAAGAGCCGCAACTGAGGCCCTGCGCCCCAGACGAGAAGGCCGCCGCGAGGCGGCCTTTTGCTTTGGGGGGCTGCGTTATCCTCCGCCGCCTATGACTGAAGAAAGCCGCCCGCCCGAGACCCCGGCCGAAGTGCCGCGCCCTCGGCGCAAGGGCATCTACATGTTGCCCAACGCCGTGACGCTGGCCGCGCTGTTCGCCAGCTTCTACGGCATCGTGATGGCGATGAACGGCCGCTTCGAGCTGGCGGCCATCGGCATCTTCTGCGCCGCCGTGCTCGACGCGCTGGATGGCCGCGTCGCGCGCATGACCAACTCGCAGAGTGCCTTCGGCGAGCAGATGGACAGCCTCTGCGACATGGTGGGTTTCGGCGCCGCGCCTGCGCTCATCGTCTACGAATGGGCGCTGCAGGGCCTGGGGCGCTGGGGCTGGCTGCCTGCCTTCGTGTACATCGCCGGCGCCGCGCTGCGCCTGGCGCGCTTCAACACCAACATCGGCATCGTCGACAAGCGCTTCTTCCAAGGCCTGCCCAGCCCCGCCGCGGCAGCCCTGGTAATGGGCCTGATCTGGGTGATGGACGACGCCGGCTTCAAGAACGTCGGGCAGATCGACTGGCTGGCGTGGACGGCTTTCGGCGTGACGCTCTATGCCGGCCTGACGATGGTCACCAACGTGCCCTTCTACAGCTTCAAGGTGATGGGTGCGAAGCAGACCGTGCCCTTCGCCAGCATCATGGCCATGGCCCTGGCCATCGGGCTGATCAGCCAGAACCCGCCGCTGGCGCTGTTCGCGGTGTTCTGCGTGTATGGCGTGTCGGGTTACGGCGTCTACGTCTGGCGGCGCATGAAGGGCAAGCCGGTGAGCGTGATTGCCACGTCCACCGACGACCCCGACGAAAAGGGTCTTCACCAGTGAAGCCCGGCTTTTCCGGCGCCGCTGCGGCCGAGGCTGCGTGCTACATTCCAGCCATGCCTTCGTTCAACGCCTTCGCCCTGCTAGCCCTGCTAGGAGCCCTGCGGGTGCGCTGATCGTTCACGTCTGAACATTCCCGATCAACGGCCCGCCAGCGCAAGCAGCGGGCCGTTTTTCTTTTCACAGCTGCTTGCGAACCCCCAACCGCACAGGCAATCACCATGACCGACAAGCTCATCATCTTCGACACCACCTTGCGCGACGGCGAACAGTCGCCCGGCGCCTCGATGACGCGTGACGAGAAGCTGCGCATTGCGCGCCAGCTCGAGCGACTGCGGGTGGACGTGATCGAAGCCGGCTTCGCGGCATCCAGCAACGGCGATTTCGAAGCCGTGAAGAGCATTGCCGACGCCATCAAGGACAGCACCGTGTGCAGCCTGGCGCGTGCCAACGACCGCGACATCGGCCGCGCCGCCGAGGCGCTGAAGGGCGCTGCGCGCTCGCGCATCCACACCTTCATCGCCACCAGCGAACTGCACATGGAGAAGAAGCTGCGCATGACGCGCGAGCAGGTGCTGGAACAGGCGCGGCTGTCGGTGCGTTTCGCGCGCAACCTCTGCGGCGACATCGAGTTCAGCCCCGAAGACGGCTACCGCAGCGATTTCGATTTCCTCTGCCGCGTGCTGGAGGCCGTGATCGACGAAGGCGCGACCACGCTGAACATCCCCGACACCGTGGGCTACGCCGTGCCCGAGCTTTACGGCGATTTCATCCGCCGCCTGCGCGAGCGCGTGCCCAACAGCGACAAGGCGATCTGGAGCGTGCACTGCCACAACGACCTGGGCATGGCGGTGGCCAACTCGCTGGCGGGCGTCAAGATCGGCGGCGCGCGCCAGGTGGAATGCACCATCAACGGCCTGGGCGAGCGCGCCGGCAACTGCAGCCTGGAAGAGATCGTGATGGCCGTGCGCACGCGGCGCGACTACTTCGGGCTCGATCTCGGCATCGACACCACGCAGATCGTGCCGGCCAGCCGCATGGTGAGCCAGACCACGGGCTTCGTCGTGCAGCCGAACAAGGCGGTGGTGGGCGCGAACGCGTTTGCGCACGCCAGCGGCATCCACCAGGACGGCGTGCTCAAGGCCCGCGACACCTACGAGATCATGCGCGCCGAAGACGTGGGCTGGGCTGCCAACAAGATCGTGCTGGGCAAGCTGAGCGGCCGCAACGCCTTCAAGCAGCGCCTGCAGGAGTTGGGCGTGCAGATGGAGAGCGAGAGCGAGATCAACGCCGCCTTTGCGCGCTTCAAGGACCTGGCCGACCGCAAGAGCGAGATCTTCGACGAGGACATCATCGCGCTGGTCAGCGACGAGAGCGTCACCGCCGAGCAGGAGCACTACCGCCTTCTATCCCTCGCCCAGCACTCCGAAATGGGCGAGCGGCCGCACGCGAAAGTGAGCTTCTCGGCCGGCGGCGTGGAGCACCATGCCGACAGCGATGGCAACGGACCGGTGGACGCCAGCCTGAAGGCCATCGAGTCGAAGGTGAAGAGTGGCGCGGAAATGATGCTCTACTCGGTCAATGCCATCACCTCGGGCAGCACAGAATCGCAGGGCGAGGTCACCGTGCGCTTGCAGCACGGGGGCCGCGTGGTGAACGGGGTGGGTGCAGACCCGGACATCGTGGTGGCTTCGGCCAAGGCCTACCTCTCGGCGCTGAACAAGCTGCACAGCGCCGCCGACCGGGTGGCGGCGCAGGGCTGAGATGGCGGGCTTCTGCACCCGAGAGGGCACTTGAGAAAAAACTCGCAAGCGATTGATCTTGCCTGTGTTTTTCCCTCGGCCTACACTTGCAACTGATCAGTCGGCGGGGTGCGCGGTGCAGAAAAAGTTCGTTTGGGGTCGGTCGTGGCTCTCGGTGTCGGTGCTGGCCCTTGCGCTCGGTGCTGGTGGCATGGCCCAAGCCCAGGGCAAGGAGGCCGGCAAACCGGCGGCCAGCAAGGCCGCATCGGCGAAAGCCAGCGCCAAGGCCAAGCCCAAGGCCAGCACCAAGGCCCCCACCCGCAGCGCCAAGGCACCAGCGCGCAAAGGCAAGGCGGTCAGCACCGCCCGCAAGCGCGTGGTTCGCGCCGAGCCCGTCAGCGCTTCTTTCGGTCATCAGTTCGGCCTGCAGAAGGCCGAAGACGCGCTGGACCTGAGGAGCAGCGTGGCCCTGGTCGTCGACCAGGACACCAACGAGGTCCTCTTCAGCAAGAACCCCGAGGCGGTGCTGCCCATCGCCTCCATCACCAAGCTGATGACGGCGCTGGTGGTGACCGAAGCGGCACTGCCGCTGGACGAAATGCTCGTCGTCACGCAGGACGACGTGGACGCCACGGCCGGCAGCACCTCGCGCCTTCGCGTGGCCACACAGCTCAACCGCGGCGAGATGCTGCACCTGGCGCTGATGGCCTCTGAAAACCGCGCAGCGCACGTGCTCGGCCGCACCTACCCGGGCGGCATCCGCAGCTTCGTGGCAGCCATGAACGCCAAGGCGCAGCTGCTCGGCATGAGCGGCACACGTTTCGTGGAACCCACGGGTCTGTCGTCCGACAACCAGAGCAGCGCCGCCGACCTCACGCGCCTGGTGCGCGCCGCTTCGGCCCATCCGGTGATCGCCGATCTGTCCACTTCGCTGGAGGCCTCGGTGCCTGTGGGCTCGCGGCAGGTGCAGTTCCGCAACACCAACGGTCTGGTTCGCAACCCCGAGTGGGAAATCGGCCTGCAGAAGACCGGCTACATCGCCGCAGCGGGGCGTTGCCTCGTGATGCAGACGCAACTGGCGGGCCGCAAGCTGATCATGGTGCTGCTCGATTCGGCCGGCAAGTACTCGCGCATGGGCGATGCCGAGCGCATCCGCAAGTGGCTGGCGAGCGCGCCTTTCGTACCGGCCGCCGTGGCGGCCCCGCTCCCGGCGCGGCCGGCGCTGGCGCCTGCTGAAAGAACCCTGCTCGGGCCGGTGGTCTCGCCAGTGTCCTTGCCTGGGGCGCCTGCCGCCCCGGCCGATCAGCCGCGGTAACCGAGCGCCAGCGAGATCTGCGCCGCGGTGCCTTTGACGCGCTCGAGCCAGCTCTCTTCCAGGCGGTCGGCCGGGGCTGAGATCGACAGCCCTGCCAGCAGCTTGCCCTGGTCGTCGAAGACGCCAGCGGCCATGCAGCGCACGCCCAGTTCCAGCTCTTCATCGTCGCGCGCCACGCCCGTGCTGCGCACCGCCGAGAGTTCGCGCTCCAGCCGCGCCAGGTCGGTGATGCTGTTGCGCGTGTGGCCGGTCAGGCCCGTGCGGGTGGCGTAGGCGCGCACGCGGGCGGGGTCTTCATGCGCGAGGAACAGCTTGCCCACCGAAGTCAGGTGCAAAGGCGCGTGCCCGCCGATGGCGCGCACGACCTGCATGCCCGATCGTTCGCTGTAGGTGCGTTCGATGTAGACGATCTCGTCGCCCTGGCGCATCGACAGGTTCACGGGCTGGTGCGTCACCTTGTGCAACTCGCGCATCGGGCCCATGGCGGCCTCGCGCACGTCCAGGCGCGCCTTCACGAGGTTGCCCAGTTCCAGCAGGCGCATGCCAAGGCGGTAGGTGCCCGCGGCCGGGCGGTCGACGAAGCGGCCGATGGCCAGGTCATTGAGGATGCGGTGGGCCGTGCTCGGGTGCAGACCCGTGCGTTCACTCACCTCCTTCAGCGACACCGGCTCGGGCTGCGCCGCCAGCATCTCCAGCAGCGCGAAGCTGCGTTCGAGCACCTGGATGGTGGGCTTGAGCGGTTCTTTGCTGGTCATGGGGTGAGCGCCTCGGGAAACACGCCGCGATTTTGCATCGCGGAACGCGCGCTTGCATACCGGAAGCTGACGTGCGTGTTTGGATTGACTGCTGCCGTGCTGGCGGCGGGGCCGCCCGAGGCACACGCACAGCGCTTGGAGTCTGGCGCGGTGGCGTCGGCAGCCTCTGCGCCGGGCGTGGTGGGGCAGGGCGCCCGCCCCGCGTCCGGGCCAGCGGCCGCCCGGCCCTCGCTGCTGGTGCCGCGGCTCGCAGGGCGCCTGCGCGCTGCCGACATCGGCCTGGTGATCAACCTCGACGACCCGGCTTCGGTGGCCGTGGGCGAACACTACATCGCAGCGCGCGGCCTGCAGCCTGCGCAGGTGCTGCGGCTTCGCGTGCCGGTGAAGCCGGTGCTGGACGAGGCCGAGTTCAACACACTCGTGCGTGCCATCGAGCGGCACTTCGGCCCCGGCACGCAGGCACTCGCACTGGCCTGGACAGCGCCCTATGCCGTGGGCTGCAACGCCCTGACCGGGGCCCTGGCGCTGGGTTTCGATGATGCGCTGTGCCGCAACACCTGCGGGGCCTCGCGCGTGTCGCGCTACTTCAACCACGCCACCCACCGGCCGCAGGCCACCCTGAGCCTGCGCCCGGCGATGCTTTTGGCAGCACCCACGGTGCAGGCGACCCTCGCGATGATCGACCGCGGCGTGGCCAGCGACGGGCAACTGGCCTTGCGCGGCCGGCCGCCCGTCACCGCGCAACTGCTGCTGACCGACGACGTGCCCCGGCGCGTGCGCACGGTGCTCTACCCCGAACCCGGCCTGCGCCGGGGCGTCGGGGTGGACGTGCAGTGGCGCCCCGCCGCCGAACTGGCGCAAGCCCGGCGCGTGCTCGTGGCCATCACCGGCAGCGTGCAGGCGCCGGTGGTGCCGCCGCCCGAC
The DNA here is from genome assembly GCA_051861265.1 of Rubrivivax sp. Lineage (GTDB taxonomy): Bacteria > Pseudomonadota > Gammaproteobacteria > Burkholderiales > Burkholderiaceae_C > Rubrivivax. The sequence goes on along the minus strand of JBHYDA010000003.1, from coordinate 24,517 downwards.
TGGGTGCCGGGGGCGCTGGCCGACCACCTCACGTCCTTCGGTGGCGATCTGCTCGGCACTCACGGCCAGGGTACCGCGATGGACTGGATCGCCTCGGGTGCCACCGCCAGCCACGGCAGCGTCAGCGAGCCTTGCAACCACCTGCAGAAGTTCCCGCACCCGCAGGTGCTGCTGGGGCACTACGCGCAGGGCGCTACCGCCATCGAGGCCTACTGGAAGAGCGTGGCCTGGCCGCAGCAGAGCCTGTTCATCGGCGAGCCGCTGGCGGCACCTTTTGCACCGCCCACCGCCGCAGGCCTGAGGCCACGGCCTTAGCGCGCAGCGATGGCCAGGGCCGCGACGCCGGCACGCACCGCCCCTTCCAGCGTGGCCGGGTAGGGCCCGGCCACGTAATCGCCGGCGGCCACGAGGCCGGGCGCGATGGCTGCCGGCGGCCGCTGCAGGCCAGGCACGCAGCGGAAGGTGGCGCGCTTCTCGGCCACGCAGCGCAGCACCGTGGGCGTCTGGGGCCAGGTGTCGGGCGGGAAGGCCTGCAGCGCCTGCTGCAGCACCGCCGCGGCGCTGGCGTCCAGGCCCCGGTCCACCCAGGGCTGCGCCCCGCTGATGACGAAGGCAAAGACGCCAGGCGTGGCGCCCAGCGCGCCGTGGTCGAAGGCGAACTGCGCAGGTGCGTCCGGCCCTTCCACCAGCGCCATCATCGGCGCCCGCAGGCGTGCGCCCGGGGCCTGCAGGTAGACGGTGACGATCGGCTCGTAGCGCAGCGCCTGCGCCACTGCGGCCCAGTTGGGCGAGATGGCCTGGGTGAGCCGGGCTGCCTCGGCCGCGCTGCAAGCCAGCACCACGTTGTCGAAGGGCTCGCCGTCGACCTGCCAGCCGCGGCCAGCGCTGGCGTCTAGGGTCTGTACCCGCGTACCCAGGCGCACTGCCGTGCCACGGGCTTGCAGCCACGCGATGGCGGGCGCTGGCAGCAGCGCCCCGAGCGAGCGCCGCGGCAGCAGCAGATCGGCGCCGCCGGGGCCGCCGAAGAGTGCATCCCTCAGCACGCGCAGCAGCACGGCGGCATCGGCCTGCGGGGCCGGGGTGTTCAGCGCGGCCACACACAGCGGGTCGATCATCAGCTCGCGCACCGCAGGCGGCAGCGCGCGGCAGAGCGCGTCGACGCTGGTGCCCGGCGCGCAGCGGAAGCCCGCCAGCGCCCAGCCGGCGGCGGCGCGCAGCAGCGCCAGCTTGTCGCGCCAGGTCCAGCCTTGGGCGCCGGCCACGCCGAGTGCGAACACCAGGGCCGCCGGGCCGGGCGGCAGGCGCAGGCCGCGGCCATCGGGGTAGCGCAATTCCAGCGGGCGGCGGAGAAAGGCCGCGTCGATGTCCACGCCGACCGTGCGCATCAGCGCGAGCGTCTCGCGGTAGGCGCCGATCAGGATGTGTTGGCCGTTGTCCAGTGCCAGGCCGTCGATCTGCAACTCGCGCGCACGGCCGCCCGGTTGCGCGGCCATCTCGATCAGCGTGACGGCATGGCCGGCTTCGGTGGCACGCACCGCTGCGGCCAGGCCCGCCCAGCCGGCGCCGACGACGGCGACCTTCATCGCAACTTCACCGCGGCCGCCAGACGTCTAGCGCCCGCGCAGGTGCGTGCGCGCCGCGATCCACAGCTTGCGAACCGGCGTGAGCGAAGTGCGCTGGTGCAGCACCTGGAAGCCCTGGGCCTCGATCTCGCGCAGCAGCGTGCGGTAGATGTTGGCCATCATCAGGCCCGGCTTCTGCGCCTGCCGGTCGGTTTCAGGCAGCAGCGCCAGCGCTTCGTCGTAGGTGGCGTGCGCACGGGCGGCCTGGAACTTCATCAGCGCGGTGAAACGTTCGCTGTAGCCCCAGGGCGCTTCGCGCTGCAGCAGTTCGCTCGCCTTCACGCCGAACTGCTGCAACTCGTTCACGGGGAGGTAGATGCGGCCCCGGCGGGCGTCGTCGCCGACGTCGCGGATGATGTTCGTGAGCTGCATCGCCAGGCCCAGGCGGTGCGCGTACTGCACGGTGGCGGCCTCCTGCCGGCCGAAGATGTTGGCCGCCACCTCGCCGACGATGCCGGCCACCAGATGGCAATAGCGCTGCAGGCCGGGATAGTCGAGAAAGCGGGTCTGCTCCAGGTCGGTCTGGCAGCCCTCGATCACCGCCTGCAGATGTTCGGCGGTGATGCCGAACTCGGGGGCCAGCGGCATCAGCGCCTGCATGACCGGGTGGGTGGGCTGGCCCGCGCAGGCCGCGGCCACTTCCTTGCGCCACCAGGCCAGCTTGGTGGCGGCCACGCTGGGGTCGCTGACCTCGTCGACGACGTCGTCCACCTCGCGGCAGAAGGCATAGAAGGCCGTGATCGCGGCGCGGCGCGGCGGCGGCAGAAAGAGGAAGGCGTAATAGAACGATGAGCCGCTCTTGGCGGCCTTGTCCTGCACGTACTGTTGCGGCGTCATGGGTGGCGTGTCAGCGCAACATCGCCGGCATGCGCCAGGCGCGCCACAGCAGCACCGGCAAGTCGAGCGCACCGAGTTTGGGGCGGTGGGCGAGGGCGGCGTATCTCATGGTCTCGATTTTCTCCAGGATGCGCAGCCCGCCTTGCACCACGAGGCGCAACTCCCAGCCGGCACGGCCGGGCACACGCAGGGCCAGCGGCGCGCCCTGCAGCATCAGCGTGCGTGCCCAGCCGCACAGCGCCGCCACCAGCACGCGGGCGCGAGCGCTGTCCGTGGCGGCCAGCAGTTCGGCGCGTGCCACGCGGTGGTGCTGCATCTCGGCCTCGGGCACGTAGCAGCGGCCGCGCGGGCCGTCGACGCTCAGGTCTTGCCAGAAATTGATGAGCTGCAGCGCGGTGCAGATGGCGTCGGACTGCTGCAGCGAACGCGCGTCGTGCAGCGCGTACAGGTGCATGAGCAGCCGGCCGATGGGGTTGGCCGAACGGCGGCAGTAGTCGAGCACGCCGTCACGGTGGGTGTAGACGGGGTTGCGCACGTCCTGCTCGAAGGCGTCCAGCAGGTCGTGCAGCGGCTGCGCCGGCAGACGGAACTGTTGCGCAGCCATGGCCAGCGGCTCGAACACACGGCGCCAGCGCGCGGCCAGCGGCTGGCCAGCCAGCGCGGCCTGCAGGTCCTGGCGGTAGGCGGCCAGGTCGGCCAGCCGATCGGCTGCTGGCGCATCGCCTTCGTCGGCGATGTCGTCGGCGGTGCGCGCGAAGTGGTAGATCGCCACCACGGCCGGCCGCAGGGCGGGCGGGCACAGCAGCGAGGCCACCGGGAAGTTCTCGTAATGATCGACGCTCACCATCGGATTCTCGCCTGCCGGCTCTTGGTTTCTGGTGGCGGGGCGTGGCCACAAGGGGCTGTCACGACGACGTCCGACGTGATTGACAAGGCCCCGACGACGCCTCTACAGTACTGACCGGTCAGTCATTAAATATCCGGTCGCGCGCCTGACCAGGCCCGGCCAGGCCCGAGGGCGATCGCATGCAAGCCGTTTTCTTCTCACGCAGCCGTGCTGCAGGCGCCGTGTTGCTGGTGGCCGCCGGCCTGGCTGCTTGCTCGCGCCAAGCCCCCGCGCCCGAGCCCGTGCGCGCCGTGCGCACGATGACCGTCAGCGCCGAGAGCGCCGGCGGCGTGCACGAGTACGCCGCCGAGGTGCGTGCGCGTACCGAGTCACGCCTGGGCTTCCGGGTCGGCGGCAAGATGGTGTCGCGCAGCGCCGAGGTGGGCCAGCGCGTGCGCGCCGGTCAAGCGCTGGCGCAACTGGATGCGGCTGATTTGAAGCTGGGGCAGGAGGCCGCCGCTGCCGCCGCGCGTGCCGCGCAGACGCAGTACGACCTGGCCGCCGCGGAGTTCAAGCGCTACCAGGATCTGCGCGCGCAAGGCTTCATCAGCAGTCTGGAACTGGACCGCCGCGAGGCCACGCTCAAGGCCCAGAAGGCGCAGCTCGAACAGGCGCAGGCGCAGGCGCGGGTGCAGGGCAACCAGGCCGGCTATGCGGCCCTGGTGGCCACCGCGGCGGGCGTGATCACGGCCACTGAAGCCGAGGCCGGTGCGGTGCTGGCTGCCGGCACGCCCGTGCTGCGCCTGGCCCACGACGGCCCGCGTGACGTGGTGTTCGCGGTGCCTGAAGATGGCGCAGCGGCCGTGCGCAGCAAGATCGGCCGCGCCGGGGCCCTGAAGGTGCGCCCCTGGGGTGCCAGCACTTCGATGCCCGCGACCGTGCGCGAGGTGGCTGCCGCTGCCGACCCCGTGACGCGCACCTTCCTCGTGAAGGCCGATGTCGGCAAGGCCGACCTGCAACTGGGGCAGACCGTCACGGTGCTGGCCGATTTGCCGCGCATCGAGGGCATTGCCAGGCTGCCGCTGACGGCCATCTTCCAGCAGCAGGGGCAGACCGCGGTGTGGCTGCTGGATGCCGCGAGCATGACGGTGAAGCTGCAGCCCGTGGTGGTGGCTGGCGCTGATGGCAACACCGTCATCGTGGGTGCGGGCCTGCAACCGGGCCAGCAGGTGGTGACGGCCGGCGTGCACGTGCTCACGCCGGGCCAGAAGGTCAAGCGCTATGCCGGGGCGGCGGCCGCACCGGCATCGGCCGCCGCCAGCCGCTGATCCCTGCGAGGCCCTCTCATGAACGCCACGGACAGCCAGGCCTCCGGCCACCGCTTCAACATCTCGCGCTGGGCGCTGGAGCACCCCGCTCTCACGCGCTACCTCATGGTGGTGCTGCTGGTGCTGGGCAGTGCCGCCTACTTCCAGTTGGGGCAGGACGAAGACCCGCCCTTCACCTTCCGCGCGATGGTGGTGCAGGCCTTCTGGCCCGGTGCCAGCGCCTTGCAGATGGCCGAGCAGGTCACGGACAAGATCGAGAAGACGCTGCAGGAAGTGCCGCATGCCGACAAGCTGCGCAGCTACACCAAGCCCGGTGAATCGCTGACCATCCTGCAACTGCGCGATTCAGCGCCGCCGGGGGAGGTCACGCAGAGCTGGTACCAGGCCCGCAAGCGCATCGGCGACATGCGCAACACCTTGCCAGCCGGTGTCATCGGCCCGGTCTTCAACGACGACTTCGGCGATGTCTACGGCTCCATCTTCGCGCTGAGCGCCGACGGCTTCAGCCGCGAGGAACTGCGGGTCTACGCCGACCGCGTGCGTCAGCAACTGCTGCGTGTGCCCGACGTCGCCAAGGTGGAGATCTTCGGCGCCCAGGCCGAAAAGGTCTTCATCGAGATCTCGCAGAAGCGCCTGGCGCAACTGGGCCTGGATTTCAGCCAGGTCATCGCCCAGATCGGCGCGCAGAACGCCGTGGAAGGCGCGGGTGTGCTCAACGCGGGCAGCGAGAACCTGCAGGTGCGCGTGGGCGGGCAGTTCAACACCGTCGACGAGCTGCGGCGCTTCCCCATCCGCGGCGTGAACCCCACCACGGGCGCGGCCAGCACACTGCGCCTGGGCGACATCGCCGAGATCCGCCGCGACTACATCGACCCGCCCAGCACCAAGGTGCGCCACCAGGGGCAGGAGGTCATCGCGCTGGGCGTCTCGATGGCCAAGGGCGGCGACATCATCGCGCTGGGCGAAGCGCTGCAGAAAGCGGTGGCCCGCGTGCAGCAGGAACTGCCGGTGGGCATCACCGTGAGCCAGGTGCAAGACCAGCCGGCGGCTGTGACGCGCTCGGTGGGCGAGTTCGTCAACGTGCTGATCGAGGCCATCGTCATCGTGCTGGCGGTCAGCTTCATCAGTCTGGGCCTGCACACCAAGCCGCTGCGCATCGACATCTGGCCGGGCCTGGTGGTGGGCATCACCATCCCGCTGGTACTGGCCATCACCTTCGTGACCATGTTCTATTGGAGCGTGGGCCTGCACAAGATCAGCCTGGGCAGCCTGATCATCGCCCTGGGGCTGCTGGTGGACGACGCCATCATCGCCGTGGAGATGATGGTGCGTAAGCTGGAAGAGGGCTACGACCGCGCCCGTGCCGCCACCTTCACCTACGAGCTGGTGGCCATGCCCATGCTCACGGGTACGCTCATCACCGCCGCGGGCTTCTTGCCCATCGGCATGGCCAAGAGCGTGACCGGCGAATACACCTTCGCGATCTTTGCCGTCACCTCTGCTGCGCTGATCATTTCGTGGGTGGTGTCCGTCTACTTCGTGCCCTATCTCGGCTGGAAGCTGCTGCGCACGCGCAAGCATGCCGAAGGCCAGCCGCACGAGGACGAGCTCTACGACACGCCCTTCTACGCGCGCTTCCGCCGCGTGGTCGACTGGTGCGTGCATCACCGCTGGATCACCATCGGCCTGACGGTGGCCAGCTTCGCCCTGGGCATCGTCGGCATGGGCAAGGTGCAACAGCAGTTCTTCCCCGATTCGAGCCGGCCCGAGCTCGTGGTCGACCTGTGGCTGCCCGAGGGCTCCACCATCCAGGCCAGCGAGGCCGTGGCCCGGCGTTTCGAGGCGCGCATGCTGCAGGAGAAGGGCGTGAGCGCGGTCACTGCCTGGGTGGGCAGCGGCGTGCCGCGCTTCTACCTGCCGCTGGACCAGGTGTTCCCGCAGAGCAACGTCAGCCAGTTCATCGTGCTGCCGAAAGACCTGAAGGAGCGGGAGGCGCTGCGCCTTCGTCTGCCCGAACTGCTGGCCACCGAGTTCCCGGAGGTGCGCGGGCGCGTGAAGCTGCTGCCCAACGGGCCGCCAGTGCCCTACCCGGTGCAGTTCCGCGTGGTGGGTGTCGATGCGCAGGAGGTGCGGCTTTGGGCCGACAAGGCCAAGGAAGTGCTGCGCGCCAACCCCAGCATGCGGGGCGTCAACGACAACTGGAACGAGTCGATCAAGGTGCTGCGGCTCAACATCGACCAGGACAAGGCACGGGCGCTGGGCGTCACCAGCCAAGCCATCGCGCAGGCCTCGCGCACCACCTTGAGCGGCAGCACCGTGGGCCAGTACCGGGAAGGTGACAAGCTCGTCGACATCGTGCTGCGCCAGCCGGCCGATGAGCGCAATGCCATCACCGATCTGGCCAACGGCTACCTGCCCACCAGCAGCGGCCGCCCCGTGCCGCTGATGCAGGTGGCCAAGGTCGATTTCACCTGGGAGCCCGGCGTGGTGTGGCGCGAGGGGCGCAACTTCGCCGTCACGATCCAGGGCGATGTTGTGGAAGGGGTGCAGGGCCCCACGGTCACCGCACAGGTGTGGCCGGCGCTGCAGCAATTGGCCGCCACGATGCCGCCGGGCTATGGCATCCAGGTGGCCGGCGCGGTGGAGGAAGCCAGCAAGGGGCAGGGCGCCATCGCCGCGGGGTTGCCGGTGATGCTGTTCATCATCTTCACGCTGCTGATGCTGCAGTTGCAGAGCTTCAGCCGCTCGATGCTGGTCTTCCTGACCGGGCCCTTGGGCATCATCGGCGTGGCTGCGGCCTTGCTGCTGCTGAACCGGCCCTTCGGCTTCGTGGCGCTGCTGGGCGTGATCGCGCTGATGGGCATGATCATGCGCAACTCCGTCATCCTCATCGACCAGATCGAGCAGGACCGCCGGCGCGGCGTGGCCGCCTGGACGGCGGTGGTGGAGGCCGCGGTGCGGCGCTTCCGCCCCATCGTGCTGACTGCCGCAGCGGCGGTGCTGGCGATGATCCCGCTGTCGCGCAGCGTGTTCTGGGGGCCGATGGCAGTGGCCATCATGGGCGGGCTGATCGTGGCCACGGCGCTCACTTTGCTGGCTTTGCCAGCGATGTACGCCGCTTGGTTCCGCGTGAAGCGTGAGGACGGCGGACCGTCGTCCGCCAAGGGTGCGCCGGCGGCAGGCTAAAATCACCGGTTTGCCGCCTTCCGGCACCACCTGCGCGGGTGGCGAAATTGGTAGACGCACCAGGTTTAGGTCCTGACGCCTTCACGGGCGTGCGGGTTCGAGTCCCGCCCCGCGCACCAGCCCTGCATCCACAGCCCTTCATTCCAGAGACATCATGGCCGTCCAAGTCGAAACCCTCGAGAAGCTCGAACGCCGCATTACCCTCACGCTGCCGGCAGAGGTCATCAACGGCGAGGTCGAGTCGCGCCTGAAGAAGCTCTCGCGCACCGTCAAGGCCGACGGCTTCCGCCCCGGCAAGGTGCCGATGAGCGTGGTGGCCCAGCGCTACGGTTACCAGGTGCAGTACGAGGTGGTCAACGACCGCGTGGGCCAGAGCTTCAACGAAGCCGTCAACGAAGCCCAGCTGCGCGTGGCCGGCATGCCCAAGATCACCCAGAAGGACCAGGCGCCCGAAGGCGCGCTGGCCTTCGACGCCACCTTCGAGGTCTACCCCGAAGTGAAGCTGGGCGATCTGAGCGCCGCCGAGGTGGAGCGCATCAGCACCGAAGTGACCGAGGCCGCGATCGACCGCACGGTCGAGATCCTGCGCAAGCAGCGCCGCACCTTCGGCCTGCGCGCCAAGGACGAGGGCGCCATCGAAGGTGACCGCGTCACCATCGACTTCGAAGGCAAGATCGACGGCGAGCCCTTCTCGGGCGGCAAGGCCGAGGCCTTCCAGTTCATCATCGGCGAAGGCCAGATGCTCGAGCAGTTCGACCAGGCCGTGCGCGGCATGAAGGTCGGCGAGAGCAAGACCTTCCCGCTGCAGTTCCCGGCCGACTACCACGGTGCCGATGTCGCCGGCAAGGAAGCCGACTTCCTCGTCACCGTGAGCAAGATCGAAGCGCAGAACCTGCCGGCCGTCGACGAAGCGCTGGCCAAGAGCCTGGGCATCAAGGAAGGCACGGTCGAAGGCCTGCGCGCCGACGTGAAGAAGAACCTTGAGCGCGAGGTCAAGTTCCGCGTGCTGGCCCGCAACAAGGCCGCCGTGATGGACGCGCTGGCCGCTGCCGCCGAGCTCGACCTGCCCAACGCGCTGATCGAGGCCGAATCGCAGCGCCTGATCGAAGGCGCGCGCGCCGACCTGAAGCAGCGCGGCGTGAAGGATGCCGAGAGCGTGGACATTCCCGCCGACATCTTCAAGCCGCAGGCCGAGCGCCGCGTGCGCCTGGGCCTGGTGGTCTCGGAACTGGTGCGCCAGCACAAGCTGCAGGCCAAGCCCGAGCAGCTGCAGGCCCACATCGAAGAGCTGAGCCAGAGCTACGAGAAGCCGGCCGAAGTGATGCGCTGGTACCTGGGCGACCGCCAGCGCATGGCCGAGGTGGAAGCCGTGGTCATCGAGAACAACGTGACGGAGTTCGTGCTGGGCCAGGTCAAGGTCAACGACAAGGTGCTACCGTTCGACGAACTCATGACTCAGCAGAGCTGAGCCTGACATCCCAGACATTGAGGAAGCCCTGATGAGCGTTCAAGACACTGTCGGCCTGGGCATGGTGCCCATCGTCATCGAGCAATCGGGGCGGGGCGAGCGCGCCTACGACATCTACAGCCGCCTGCTGCGCGAGCGCATCGTGTTCCTGGTCGGCCCGGTGAACGACGCCACGGCCAACCTGGTGGTGGCGCAGATGCTGTTCCTGGAGAGCGAGAACCCTGACAAGGACATCTTCCTCTACATCAACAGCCCCGGCGGCAGTGTCAGCGCCGGCCTGTCGATCTACGACACGATGAACTTCATCAAGCCCGACGTCAGCACGCTGTGCATGGGCATGGCCGCCAGCATGGGCAGCTTCCTGCTGATGGCCGGCGCCAAGGGCAAGCGTTCGGCGCTGCCGAACTCGCGCGTGATGATCCACCAGCCCTCGGGCGGTGCGCAGGGCCAGGCCACCGACATCGAGATCCAGGCGCGCGAGATCATCAAGACGCGGGAGCAGCTCAACCGCATCTACGCTGATCGCACCGGCCAGCCCATCGAGCGCATCGCTGCCGACATGGAGCGCGACAAGTGGCTGTCGCCCGACGAGGCCAAGGAGTACGGCCTCATCGACCAGGTGCTCGACAAGCGCGGCTGAGCGCGCGCCGGGCTAAGGCCCCGTTCCCAGGCCCGCCACTGGCGGGCTTGGTCATTTCTGGGGGCTGAAGCAGGCGGGCGCGGCCCGGTTTCCGGCCCCATTTCCACCCCCTTCGCGGGATGGCACTTCGTCTATGATGCAGTGCAACCCCGCGCTCAACCCGTACTCAAGATCACCCATGGCCGACAAGAAGGGCGCCTCAGGCGAAAAGGTTCTCTACTGCAGTTTCTGCGGTAAGAGCCAGCACGAGGTGAAGAAGCTCATCGCCGGGCCCTCGGTGTTCATCTGCGACGAGTGCATCGAACTCTGCAACGACATCATCCGTGACGAGGTGCCCGCCGAAGCGCCAGGTGCAAAGGCCGCCAAGAGCGACCTGCCGGTGCCCAGCGAGATCAAGGCCAGCCTCGACCAGTATGTGATCGGGCAAGACGTGGCCAAGCGCACGCTGAGCGTGGCGGTCTACAACCACTACAAGCGCTTGAAGCACATGGGGGCCAACGCCTCCAAGGACGAGGTCGAGCTCACCAAGAGCAACATCCTGCTGATCGGCCCCACCGGCAGCGGCAAGACACTGCTGGCGCAGACGCTGGCACGGCTGCTGAACGTGCCCTTCGTGATTGCCGACGCCACCACGCTCACCGAAGCCGGCTACGTGGGTGAAGACGTCGAGAACATCATCCAGAAGCTGCTGCAGAACTGCAATTACGACGTCGAGCGTGCGCAGCGCGGCATCGTCTACATCGACGAGATCGACAAGATCAGCCGCAAGGCCGACAACCCCAGCATCACGCGCGACGTGTCGGGCGAAGGTGTGCAGCAAGCCCTGCTCAAGCTCGTGGAAGGCACGATGGCCAGCGTGCCGCCGCAGGGCGGGCGCAAGCACCCCAACCAAGACTTCCTGCAGATCGACACGACGAACATCCTGTTCATTTGCGGTGGCGCCTTCGACGGCCTCGAAAAAGTCATCCAGAACCGCACTGAAAAGAGCGGCATTGGTTTTGCCGCCAGCGTGCACAGCAAGACCGAGAAGCGTGCCGCCGACGTGTTCCGCCACGCCGAGCCCGAAGACTTGATCAAGTTTGGTCTGATCCCCGAACTGGTCGGCCGCCTGCCGGTGGTGGCCACGCTGGGTGAGCTCACCATCGAAGCGATGGTGCAGATCCTCACCGAGCCCAAGAACGCACTGGTCAAGCAGTACCAGAAGCTGTTCGCGATGGACGGCGTCGAGCTCGAGATCCGCCCCTCGGCGCTGACGGCCATCGCCAAGAAGGCGCTGGCGCGCAAGACCGGCGCCCGCGGCCTGCGCTCCATCCTGGAGCATTCGCTGATCGACACCATGTTCGACCTGCCCACGCTCGACGGCGTGGCTAAGGTGGTGATCGACGACCACATCGTCGAAGAGGGCGCCAAGCCCCTGCTCGTGTACCGCGAGCAGAAGGCCAGCGCCTGAGGCAGCCCCGAGCCGGCCTGCCGCCGGCCGCGAGCGCCTGTCTTGCATTCCTGTTCTCGGGCCCCACGTGGTCTTGAGAAAGAGAGGTTCACCTATGTCCGGACATCCCATCCTCCCGCCTGAACCGATCACGCTGCCGCTGCTGCCGCTGCGCGACGTGGTGGTGTTCCCGCACATGGTCATCCCGCTGTTCGTGGGCCGCCCCAAGAGCATCAAGGCGCTGGAAGCCGCGATGGAGCAGGGCCGTCAGATCATGCTCGTGGCCCAGAAGGCCGCAGGCAAAGACGAACCCAAGGCCGACGACATGTTCGATGTCGGTTGCGTCAGCAGCATTCTGCAGATGCTGAAGCTGCCCGACGGCACCGTGAAGGTGCTGGTCGAAGGTGTGCAGCGCGCCAACACGCGCAGCATCACCGAAGACAACGACTACTTCGTCGGCGAGGTCGTGCCCATCCAGCCTGAGGCCGATGCCACCCCGGAAATCGAAGCCCTGCGCCGTGCCGTGACGCAGCAGTTCGACCAGTACGTCAAGCTGAACAAGAAGATCCCGCCCGAGATCCTGACCAGCATCGCCGGCATCGACGACCCGGGCCGCCTGGCCGACACCATCGCCGCGCACCTGCCGCTGAAGCTGGAAGCCAAGCAGGCCGTGCTCGACCTCTTCAGCACCGCCAAGCGCTTGGAAAAGCTGCTGGAGCTGCTGGAGCACGAGGTCGACATCCTGCAGGTGGAAAAGCGCATCCGCGGCCGCGTCAAGCGCCAGATGGAGAAGAGCCAGCGCGAGTACTACCTGAACGAGCAGGTCAAGGCCATCCAGAAGGAACTAGGCGACGGCGAAGAAGGCGCCGATCTCGAAGAGCTCGAGAAGAAGATCAAGGCCGCGCGCATGAGCAAGGAAGCGCTCAAGAAGGCCGAGAGCGAGCTGAAGAAGCTCAAGCTGATGTCGCCCATGTCGGCCGAAGCCACCGTGGTGCGCAACTTCATCGACACCCTGGTCAACCTGCCCTGGCAGAAGAAGACGAAGATCAAGCACGACCTGGCCAACGCCGAGGACGTGCTGAACGAAGATCACTTCGGCCTGGAGAAGGTCAAGGACCGCATCCTCGAGTACCTCGCGGTGCAGCAGCGCGTGGACAAGGTCAAGGCGCCCATCCTGTGCCTGGTGGGCCCCCCGGGCGTGGGCAAGACCTCGCTGGGCCAGAGCGTGGCGCGCGCCACCGGCCGCAAGTTCGTGCGCATGGCCCTGGGTGGCATGCGTGACGAGGCCGAGATCCGCGGCCACCGCCGCACCTACATCGGCAGCATGCCGGGCAAGGTGCTGCAGAGCCTGTCCAAGGTGGGCGTGCGCAACCCGCTCTTCCTGCTGGACGAGATCGATAAGCTCGGCATGGACTTCCGTGGCGACCCCAGCAGCGCGCTGCTGGAAGTGCTGGACCCGGAGCAGAACCACACCTTCAGCGACCACTACGTCGAGGTCGACTTCGACCTGAGCGACGTGATGTTCGTGGCCACCAGCAACAGCATGAACATCCCGCCGGCGCTGCTGGACCGGATGGAAGTGATCCGCCTGGCCGGCTACACCGAAGACGAGAAGCTCAACATCGCCCAGCGATATCTGCTGCCCAAGCAGGCCAAGAACAACGGCCTGAAGGACGGCGAGATGGAGATCACCGAAGGCGCGCTGCGTGCGGTGCTGCGCTACTACACGCGTGAGGCCGGCGTGCGTTCGCTGGAACGCGAGGTGGGCAAGATCTGCCGCAAGGTGGTCAAGGGCATCACGCTGAAGAAGTACGAGGGCAAGGTCGTCGTCACCGAGGACAACCTCAACGACTTCCTGGGCGTGCGCAAGTACGACTTCGGCCGCGCCGAGAAGTCCAACCAGGTGGGCCAGGTGGTCGGCCTGGCGTGGACGGAAGTGGGCGGCGACCTGCTGACGATCGAAGCCACGGTGATGCCGGGCAAGGGCAACATCATCCGCACCGGCTCGCTGGGCGATGTGATGAAGGAAAGCGTGGAAGCCGCGCGCACCGTCGTGCGTTCACGCGCCCGCCGCCTGGGCCTGAAGGACGAGGTCTTCGAGAAGCGCGACATCCACATCCACGTGCCCGATGGCGCCACGCCGAAAGACGGCCCGAGCGCCGGCGCGGCTATGACGACGGCGCTGGTCTCCGCACTGAGCGGCATTCCGGTGCGCGCCGATGTGGCGATGACGGGCGAGATCACGCTGCGTGGCGAGGTCACGGCCATCGGCGGCTTGAAGGAAAAGCTGCTGGCGGCCCACCGCGGCGGTGTGAAGACCGTGTTGATCCCTGAAGAGAACGTCAAGGACCTGCAGGACATCCCCGAGAACGCGAAGAACAACCTGGAGATCGTGCCGGTGCGCTGGATCGATCAGGTGCTGCAGATCGCGCTGGAGCGTGTGCCGGAAGCGCTGCCCGACGAAGAGATCGTCGCGAAGGACGTGGCGGCCAAGGCTGAAGTGGTGCCGCCGGTAGGTTCCGGCGACGCGCTGCCACACTGAGACCGGCTGCCGCGGTGGAGCGCTTGCGCCACCGTGGCTTTCCGGCATAGAATGCGAGACTCGCGGCGATCAAGTGGCAACTGATCTGCAAGCTGCGAGGCAGAAGAAGTCCCAAGCGGGATTAGCTCAGTTGGTAGAGCGATACCTTGCCAAGGTATAGGTCGAGAGTTCGAGCCTCTTATCCCGCTCCAAATTTCAAAGACAGGGAAGCTTCGGCTTCCCTTCTTTTTGGCCGAGAATGCCAGCACACGCTGGCCCCGAGCCAGCCGCAAGACCCTGGCGCGATAGCAAAGCGGTTATGCAACGGATTGCAAATCCGTCTAGTCCGGTTCGACTCCGGATCGCGCCTCCAGTTTTCTGTGTGTTGACGAGCACTTGCAGGTCCCGACTACCTAGTCCTCCGGTATCAAAGGAGGGCGACAGCTAGAAGGGTTCGCAAATGTCTACGGTTCACCAGTCCTCCCCTGTCCCGGGGGCCCCTCACGGCAGAGAGGTGGCAACGGGCACCGCAGCGGCCTCGCCTGAGTTGGCGAGGGCGCTGCTCGCGCTTGAGGCTCTCGATGAGAGCCTGCCCCACATCCACGAGCTGGGGCTCTTGGCCATGCGGCTGCTTCCTGAAGACTCAGACGCCGACGAGGCGGTGGCGGTGCTCAAGGGGCAGGCCAGCCTGGCCCTCAGCGCCTGCAATCAGGTCTTCGAGGCCCTGAAGGCACTTGGCCAGCGAGGTGCGGCATGAGCCACGACTCGGAACTTGAAGTGGCAACCAGGGCGGCCGTGCAGTTCGCGCAGACTTGGCGGCGCACCCAGCCAGCCGAAACGCCAGATTCCTACAGCCTGATCTCATACCTCGGACTGCTGTTCGGAGATCAAGGCAAGGAGCAGCTTGAGGTGTTGCACGCCGTGGCGAGGGGCGACTCCGATGCTGATGCGATGCTGTCGACTGCCGCGGCTTCCTACACACATGAAGCGCTTGACCTGCTGCTGCTCCGGCACATCGGGCCGCGAGGCACAGCTTGAACGCGCCCGCACCCCTTCCCAGCCGCGATGGCGCGTTCACGGTGGCTGAGCTGTGCGACGCCTACATGGCGCGGTACACCGGCCGTGACGTCACACGATCCGCGCGCCTCAGCTTCTGGCGCACCTTCATGGGCGACATGCCCTTGTCGGCGGTGGATGATGACGCGGTGCACCGTGGTGCGGTGCTGCTGGCCGATCAGCCAGCGCGCTACTACGCCGGCCTGGATGCAGACGGGCGAGCCATCTACAAGTCGCGCGGCAAGCCGCGAAGCCCGGCCACGGTCAACCGCTACCTTGCGGCCTTGTCGGCTGTTTTCACGTGGGCGGTGCGAGCCAGGATCACGCCCAAGGGCTTCATCCACCCGGTGCGCGACGTGGCGCGTGAGAAAGAGCCGCCAGGGCGAACCCGCTACCTGTCGGACGCTGAGCGTGCGCGGCTCCTACAGGCCTGCAAGGCCTCTTCGTGGCCGCGCATGTACCTCTTCTGCCTGATGGCCATCACGACCGGCGCCAGGCGCGGCGAGCTGCTGGCGCTGCGCTGGGGCAACATCGACTTGGCCCGCAAGGTTGCGTATGTCGAGCGCTCCAAGAACGCCGACAAGCGCACCTTGCCGCTGGTGGCCGCGGCCATCGAGCAGCTGCAGCTGTTCGCGGGCAAGCCCGAAGAGCTGGTGTTTCCAGCCCAGCGCAACCCGGCCGCGCCCATGGGCGTTGACGCGGTGTGGCGCAAAGCCTTGGAGGTGGCGAAGCTGCGTGGTGTGCGCGTGCACGACATGAGGCACACAACCGCCAGCTACCTGGCGCAGAGCGGTGCCTCGTCGCTTGAAATAGGCGCGGTTCTGGGGCATCGCAGCCTCGCGGCGGTGAAGCGCTACTCGCACCTCAATGCCCAGCACAGTGCGGCGCTGGTCGAGCGCGTTATGGGCGGCATCGGGTGAGCCAAGCCGGCAGCGAAGACTCGGCGCAGGGCCTTCGCTGGCTGGCCGAAGCGCGCCAGCTCGCGGCCTGCCTGGCCGTATTGCGGCACCGGGGCGGCCAAGACATGCGAAGCGCCGCGCTTGACATGGTGGGGCCGCTGGAAGCTGCACTGTTGCTGGCCGAGCTGGCCGGGCCGGATCGGTCCGAGGCGGGCTTCCTCGCCGCCTGCGCCGCACACAGTGCGGCCGTCGAGCTGGCCCGCCTCGTGGAGGCCGGCAGCGCGGCCGACCCTGGCGGGCTCGGGCACGTAGGCTGGCTGATCGGTCGGGCGCATGGTCTTGCTTCCGCCAAGGTAGTCACTTCACGCGGCAAGGTGGGCCGACCGCACGGCTCGGGCAAAGACCCTTGGGCGCCCCACATCGAGAAGGCGCTACGTGCTGATCCGACGCTGAGCACGCGCGAAGTGCTGGACCTGCTGCAGCGTCTCGGCGACACGCCGCCTGATGCGAGCTACATAAACAAGGTGCGCAAGCGGCTTTTTCCTGCAGGCAAGAAGTGACTTCGCGCCTCTGAGGATTGCGCGTTCGCTGGTGTAGTGCGTTCCGGGCCCTGCCGGGCTCGTCAACACACACCCAGCCACCATGAACGCAACCAGACAGAACGACCGCACTCGCGCCGCGCCCGCTGCGGCGCCGCCGCCCTCAGCCGCGCCCGCTGCGGCGCCGCGCCTCAGCGAATGGGTGCCACTGCAGGACATGCCGTCCGTGAAGCCAGACATGGTGCCCACGCTGAATGCGGCCCTCTGGCAAGCGCGCGTACACCGTGCTGCGCTGGTGCAAGGCGAGGCCTTGATCCTGATCGGGCGGAAGGTCTTCGTGCATCCGGAGCGCTACCTCTCGGTCCTGATCGAGATCGGGCTGCAAGCTGCGGCCAAGCGCGTAGCGTGACGGGTCGGCCATTCGTGCGGTCGGGGTTGACCGCCGCGGAATCCGGCTTCGGCGCCTGGGGCCTGTAACCGTGGGTGCTGCATTTTTGCCCGCGGTGGAGTGGCCGCAGGAGGCCGAGCACGCTGTTCTGGGCTCGATGCTGCTCGATCCTGGGGCCTTCGAGCGTGTGAGTGTCGAAGCCGGGGTGCATGGCACCGACTTCGCCGATCCGCGGAACTCCACGCTCTACACGGTTGCAGCAGAGCTGCATTCGCGGGGCGTTGTCATCGACGTAGTTTCGGTGTGCGACTCCCTGCGCGCACGTGGCCAGTTGGACAAGGTGGGCGGCGTCCGCTTCCTGAATGATCTGTGTGCGGCCACTCCCAACCCAGCCCGAGCCGTTGACTACGCGCGCCAGGTGCTGGCCGGCCGCCGAGAACGCAGGCGCCTTGAGCTGCGAGAGCGCATCAAGCGCCTAGCCGCTGAGAGCGCTGATGATGCGCAGCTGCATGCGCAGCTCTCCGCAGCCTTGGATGAGCTGGCCGGCTTTGGCGAAGCGCCAGCGCAGGCGCCAGCCGTTACTTTTGCCAGGGTGCCGCTGGCCGACCTCAGCACGGCCCAGCCGCAGCCCCAGCAGTGGTGGTGGGACGGCTACGTCCCTGCCGGGCATGTGACGCTCTGGAGCGGGCACGGAGGGGCAGGTAAGTCGACGCTGGCCCTCATGCTGCTGGTGGCTGTCGCGCAGGGGCGGCCATTCCTGGGCAAGGGCACGCGGCGCGGGCGGGTGCTGTTCTTCAGCGCTGAGGACCCCGGCCAGCTTGTGCGGTTGCGCCTGCGCAAGATCTGCGCGCTGCTGGACGTTGACCCGGTGTCGCTGGACGAGTGGTTGATCGTGCTCGACGCCACTGAGCTCGACGCCGCCCTATATGTCGAGCAACGCACGGCGGGGGTGCGCCATGGCTGCACCACGCCGGTTTACGAGGCGCTCCGTGACTACATCGAGGCTGAGGCTGTCGACGTACTGGTGTTGGACAACGCGAGCGACCTTTTCGACGGGGACGAGATCGTCAGAACGCTGGTTCGCGGGTTCATCCGCAGCCTGGCGCAGCTGGTGAGGCCGCGGCAAGGCGCGGTGGTGCTGCTGGCCCACGTGGACAAGTCCACCAGCCGTGCAGGGAAGGGCGCCAGCTCGGAAAGCTACAGCGGCTCGACCGGCTGGCACAACAGCGTGCGCTCGCGGGTGGTGCTGCTTGAGCGCGAGCCAGGCCAACTGGAGCTGCAGCACCAAAAGTGCAACCTCGGGCCAAAGCAGGCCGCGGTGAGGCTTGCATGGCCGGAAGGCGGCCTGCCCACGATGGAAGGGCCCGACTTGCCTGACCTCGACGCACCGCCGCGGCCCAGCGCTGACGCCGCGATGCGGGCGCTTGTTGGGCTCATCCGCGACTACTACTCGCGGGGCGAGTGGGTCAGCACCTCAATGCAGAGCCAGACGAGTGCGGCGCGCCTCTTCGAGCATGAGCCTCGCTATCCGCGGCACTTGAGGCCCTCGCAGGTAGCGCAGCTGCTCCGTGAGGCGCAGCGCGCCCGGTTCATCGAACCTGAGACGTTCAAGGGCATGGATCGCAAACCGCGTGAGAGGTGGCGGGTTACCTCAGCCGGCGCGGCCATGGTCGACAACCTGCCTCTTTTCGTGGCTGGGGGTGCTCGTGAGCAGTGAGCTGAGCAGCCGCTTTGCGGCAGGCGCGGGAGGCGCGGCGGGTTGCTGTTTCATGCACCTACCGCGCCGAGCGCAACCGCTGCAGCGGGTGCGGGCGGTGCCGCGCAGGGGGTATGGGGGACCCGCCGCAGCGCACCCACCGCAAATCCCAGTCTTGGCCTCCGCGCGTTCCGCGACACCTCCAGCCCTGAACCCGCCGCAACTTTGAAGGCGCTACACATGCCCAGCTCCAGCAAGCGAACACCGGTCCGCATCGCGTTCCATGGCCCCTCGCGCGAGGACGTCATCGGCGTGGCGGCTTTGCCTCCCACGCTGCCTGAACCCGTGATGCGCTGGCCAGGCGAGCCCTTCGAGGCCTTGGCCCAGCGTGTGGCCGGGGCTTGCATCGGTGCATCCGGCCTGGTGGTGGTGCGGCTGCTGTACGTGGCTCCTGCCCGATGAGGCCCAGGACTTACTTACCCCAAGGCGTGCGGCGGAACTGGACCGCACACGGGGCACGAATCCCCCGCACGTCACCCCTGCCAGGAGGACCCGAGGCCTCCCCCTCCCCCCTTCGCGGGTCCTCCCGCAGGGGGCGGTGTGCGAGTGATTCGAGCCTCACCTACGGACTGTTCCGTGACTCTTCCAAGGGGGTTATCCCATGATCGTTGCACTGGATCAGGTGGCAACCCAAGAGGCGTTTGCCGCGATGGTCGGCATCACTCAACCACGTGTGGCTGCGCTGCTCGCCGAAGGCATCTTGCCGCGCGGCGGCACCCTCGCTGCCTGGCTGCTGGCCTACACCGAGCGGCTGCGCGAGCAGGCCGCGGGCCGCGGTCAAGAGCTGACCATCGAGCGCGCCCTACTGGCGCGCGAGCAGCGCATCGGGCAGCGCATCAAGAACGCTGTCGCGCAGCGTGACTACGCGCCGGTGGGGTTGCTGGCCGATGTGCTGGCCGCCGCCAGTGCCTCGATGGTCGACCGCTTCGATGCGCTCACCGCCGAGCTGGCCATGCACTGCCCTGAGCTGGACGAGCAGGCTCGCGCCGTGGTGCACGGCGTCATCGACGCCGCCCGCAATGAGTGGGTGCGCGGGACCGCCAGCCTGTCGACCGAGATCCTCGATGAGCTCGCCGACGAGGAAGACGACGACTTGGCCGATGCAGCACCAGGCGAAGAGATCGAGCCCGCCGCCGGCTGAGCGCGGCGAGGGCTTCCCAACACCGTGCCGGCCGGCTGCCGGCGTTTCCGAAGAAAGGTTCCCCATGTACGACCCCTCAGAACGCGCCGCTGAGCTGCGGCTCGAAGCAGCCACCGATGTTGCCCGAGCGCTTGTGCGCCTGGCCCAAATAAACGTCGAACACAGCGAAGGGCCAGAGGCGGCCGCGGAGTTCACCCGCAAGCTGCGCGAGCGCGAAAGCCTCATGACTGTCGACGCCAGCTTTGATGTCGATGCCGTTCGCATCGTGGCCATCGAGCACCGAGGTGAGGCCTCCACCGCGGTGGTGGGCGTCACGCTGAATACGCCCGAGTACATGGACCACTGGCCGCGAAAAGGGGCCCACTGATGGACCGGGCTTTGCCTGACGGCAACCCCGCCAGCCGCGCCGAGCAGCTGCTGATCGCAAACGCGACGGCGGCGCTGCTGAAGCTGGCCGGCCACTGCGAGGCACAGCGCGCCGGGGTGGCCAGCGCACAGCACGCGCTTTCCGCCATAGGGCACGGCAACGCGCGCTTGGACTTCCGCATGAGCCTGGGGGATGGCGGCGTGCGCGTCGGTGGCGCACTTGTGTCCGGGGATCACCGCCGCGTGCTGATCGATGCGGCGGTGTCGTTCGATGAGGGTGCGCTGGCCCTGGCACTGGGCCTGCGCAGCTCGGGCTGATGGCCCGTCCCTGGCCTCCCGAGCTGGCCGACGAGTGCGTCGATCTCGTGCTGGCGGCGTGCCTAACCGGTGAGCCGCTTGCACCGATCGCGCGCGAATGGCTGCTTCGCGGGCTGCTGGCCACCGCGCGCACCGATGAGGCCAGGCTTGAGGAGTCTTTGGGGCTCACGAAGTTGGGCGAGATTCGGCTACGCGGAAGGCTTCAACTGCGTCTGCGTGATGAGCACCTATCGCGCGCGCTGCAGGCGGTTGCGGTCGATGAGCAACTGCAGCTGTGGCCGCGGTGCCAACGCCTTGTGCCCGAGGTGCGGAGTTTCGTCGCGGACGTTTGGCCCCGGGTGCGACGGCTCAATGCCGCGCCTGGCGAATGGCCCGCTTGCCGGCGCTCCCTCTTTGCGGCGGCTGCTACCGGTCGTCCATTGCCGACTTCGGCAACCGGCTTGCGCGATGCGTATCAACGAAACGCCCGCTTTTCCCTGACACGGCAACCGGGGAGCATCCAACTCCACCACTTCCTGTAGCGCGCTTATGCCCCGTCACATCATCCGCATCGAAGGCCAGATCGGCTTCGACGCCACCGCCCAAACGGTGCGCGCTCAGCTGCAGCTGGCGCCGGTCGGCGCGCAGCTGGTGGCGCAGATCAACAGCGAAGGCGGCAGCGTCCAAGAAGCGACGGCCATCTATGCCGAGCTGGCCGCGGTGCCGGGCCTCGTCATCGAGGTGACCGGCTGGGCGCTCAGCGCCGCCACCATGCTGCTGATGGCGGCCAACACCCGCCGCATGACGCCGAGCAGTCTGCTGATGGTGCACGCGCCCTGGATGAGCGCAGGCGGCAACGCCGAAGAGCTGCGCGCGCTGGCGGACGTGCTCGATCAGGTCAAGTCGGCCATGCAGACGGCTTACCGCCGCACCGGCCGCAGCGCCGCGCAGATCGAGCAATGGCTCAACGGCCAAGACCACTGGTTCACCGCTGAGCAGGCCCTGGCCGCCGGCCTGGTAACCGAGATCACCGAACCGGCCGAGTCGGCCAGCGCTCTCTCGCGCCAGGCCCTGGCGGCCTGCCGCTTTCCCGTCCCCTCGCATCTCCTCGAAAGGTTTCCCATGCACCAAGCCGCCGGCCAGCAAGGCCACAACAACCCGCAGCCCGGCGCCGCCGGTTCCCCTGATCCTGTGCAGGCCGCCGTGCGCGCCGAGAACACGCGCCAGGCCGAGATCCGCGCCGCGTTCCGCGCCTACGGCCCGCGCGATCCCGATGCACAGGCCGCGGCGCAGCAGCTGCTCGAAACCTGCCTGGCCAATCCCGCAACGACCGTGGCCCAGGCAAAGGCCCAGCTGCTGGAGGCGCGCGCCGCCGGCACCACGTCGCTGGCCGGGCACTACAACGTGCGCTTCGAGGACAACACTGACGACAGCATGCGCGAGTTCATCGCAGCGGCCACCGATACGCTGGTGATGCGTGCCGGCGTGCGTCTCGATGAGCCGCACCCGGCCGCGCGCGATCTCAAGGCCATGCGCCTCACGGAGATGGCTTCGCGCATCCTCTCGATGCGCGGCCAGTCCACCCAGCGCATGAGCCCGGTGGAGATCATCAACGCCAGCTTGAGCACGAGCGACTTTGCCAGCCTGCTGGCGAACGTCGCGGGCAAGTCGCTGCGCACCGGCTACATGTCCGAAAGCGCGACCTTCCGCGGCTGGACTGGCGAGCGTGAGGTTGCCGACTTCAAGCCTCAGACCCTGGTGATGCTGGGCGAAGCGCCTTCGCTGCTGGAGGTGCTGCCCGGTGGCGAGTACAAGAACGGCCAGCTGAGCGACAGCGCGTCGACCTTCGCTGTGAAGACGCACGGCCGGATCCTGCAGATCACGCGCCAGGCACTCATCAACGACGACACTGGCGCGTTCACCTCGATCCCTGCCGCTTTCGGTAAGTCGGCGGTGCGGCTGGAAGCTGACCAGGTGTACAGCCTGCTCACCGCAAACGCCAACCTGAACGACGGTTTCGCGCTCTTCTCGGCGCAGCACGGCAACCTGAGCACTGCGGGCGCGCCGAGTCTGACCACGCTGGGCGCTGCGCGAGCTGCGATGCGCAAGCAGCGCGGCATCGAGGGCATCGAGTACATCGACCCGCAGCCGCGCTGGATCATCGCCCCGGTGGCCCTGCAGACGACCTTCGAGCAGCTGCTGGCCAGCCTGGTCGACCCGTCGAAGAGCAACGACACGCCCAACGTCGAGTGGGTGCGCAATCTGCAGCTCGCCTGCGATCCGCGCCTGGACGCCACGAGCGAATCCGTGTGGTACCTGGCGGCTTCCCCTGACCAGATCGAAGGCGTCATTCGCGCCTACCTGCAGACCGAGGCGCGCCCCTACATCGAGCAGGACGAAGAGTTCCGCCGCGATGCGGTGTCGATGAAGTGCCGCCACGACCTGGCCACTGGCGTGGTGGACTTCCGCGCGCTGCATCGCGTCGGCTGACGAAACGAGCTTTCGATCGGACTCCTTCAGGGTCTCCCCTCCGATCGAAACCCCCGGAGCCTGCGGCTCCACGCGCTGTGCAGGGGGCGCCTCGGCGGAGGCGACAAGCACGGCGCACCCCTTCAACCGCGCTGCGGCGCTTTCGGAGTCCTGCTCATGCGCTCCTACCTTTGTTCCCTGCTGGTGGCGGTGCTGCTGGTTCTGCCCAGTGCGCCTGCGCGGGCCGACTTTGCGCAGGCTTCGCAGATCGTCGGCACCGTGCTCACGATCGTCGGCGTGGCCACCGGCAACGCTGCGCTGGTCAACTACGGTTACGGCCTGATCGCGGCCGGCCCTGCGCGCTATGGCTTGGCTGCCCGCCGTCGCAAGAAGCGGCGCGCGCCGGCCAGCAGCGAAAGCGCCGAGGTGCGTTCATGAGCTTGCTCAATCTGGCGGTGGCGCGCGACACCGCGCACGTCTACTACGACACCGCATGGGCGGCCATCACTGGCGCGCCTGCTGAGCTGATTGCCTCCGCCGGCTACTCCAGCGGGGCCATGTGCAAGGGCCTCGCGCTGCCTTCGCGCGGTGTCTTTGTGGCGGCGCGCGGCAATCCTGCCTTCCTCGCGCTTGTGGCCTTTTCGATCATCGGCACGCCAGGCGATGGCTTCGATGGCCTGGTGGACGCGCTGCCGTCCTATCTGCAGCAGCGCCGCGCAGACCTCTGCATGCTGCTCCGTCAGGGCGGCGTCGAGCCCGAGGGCCAAGCCTTGGAAAACGAGATCGCAGTGGTGGGCTGGTCAGACGCAGCCGACGAGATGCGCGCCGTGGTCTTCGCCTGCTGTGACGCGGTGAGCGACTTCGACCGCGAAGACGTTCTGCCCGGCGAGAGCTTCTGTGCGCCCTGGGCCGAAGAGTGGGGCGGCATGCCCGAGGTGCCTGCAGAGCCCGGCGCGGGCCAGCGCTTGGCGCTGCGGCAGGCCGAGCACTTCCGCCAGGCGATGCCCGAGGGTGCCATCGGTGGCCGCCTCATTCGCGCCGAGGTGCAGCGCTTCACCATGAGCAGTGAAGTGCTGTGCGAGTTCTGAGGTGTCGACGGTGCCACCTAAGCGCATGGTTCAGCTGCGGGCGCCGCTGCTGCTGCAGGGCAGAACGCGGCAAGGCGGCGAGGTGTTGATGTTGCCGTTTGACTTGGCCGAGACGCTGATCGTGCGCAGGCGCGCGAACTCAATCAGCCACAGCGCACTTCTCAGACCGCGCAGGTAGCCGCACAAGGCCCTTAGAATTTCCTGATTAGCGACGAAGTTCAGCAGGCTCAAGTGGTGAGCCAGTGAGGGCCGACGATGGCTGCATTCACCAAGGAGATGCGCCATGCCGATGAACCGAGTGCAGTTCCAGCCAGGGCTTTCGATGCGGGAGTTCTTGAACCTTTACGGTACCGACGAGCTGTGCGAGGCGGCGCTGATCGCCCGGCGCTGGCCCCGCGGCTTCGAGTGCCCTCGCTGCGGTGTTTGCGAGGCCCGAACGAGCTTCGAGCGTCAGGGCCGGCGCTACTGGCAGTGCGCTGGCTGCCAGTACCAGTGCAGCGCTCTCAGCGGCACGATCTTCGAGTCCAGCAAGCTGCCACTGACGAGCTGGTTCTTGGCGATGCAGCTGCTGACCCAGTCCAAGACCAACGTCTCGGCCCTGGAGCTCAAGCGGCACCTGGGCGTGTGCTACCGCACCGCCTGGCTGGTCAAGCACAAGATC